>JACJJN010000100.1 GCA_016899975.1 Lacrimispora saccharolytica
GTGGAACTGCATTGATTCTTTTGGCGATTTTTCTGGAAAAAAATGGTGGGACAAGGTTAAGTAATATTCGTACATGCCTTGAAAAGGAGAAGTTCTGATTGAAAGTGACGGGGAAAAATCGTAAGGCAGAAATATTTTTGTTTGAAAGAAATTAAAAGACCGCACTGGCTATATATGGCGGGTGCGGTTTTTTTCATGTTTCTTCGAAAAAAATAAAGACAAGGTGTTTTTAATTATTTTTTGAGGTTTAAGATTCTTTATAATAAGATTGTGAATGGAAAGCGAAAAACAGCCGCTGTACTTGCTTTTCGATGGAATGAAGAGAACTGGTTGAGTTTATGACGAATGATAAAGAATAAAAGGGGCGAATTTTATGAAGTATGGATATATCAAAGTAAAGGTTGAAGAAATGCGGATTAAAAAGGGAATCAGTAAGAATAAACTGTGTCATGCTGCAGAGCTGGAAAGAAAACAATTAAATGCCTATTGTCGAGGGGAAATAGTAAGGATTGATCTCAATGTTTTAGCAAGATTATGTGCTGCGTTGGAATGTAGCATAAATGATTTATTAGAATATGTTTCTAAATAAAGCGAGAAATGCATGAAAAAAAATACATTCTATTATATAAATCTGGGGATGAAAAGAAAGTGTATAATAAAGCATGCAATTTTGACTTTTCAGCGTTGTTGTCCCGCAAATTAAATGATGCTCTATCAAGCAGATTGTTTTATGCTCATTTCGACTCCCATAGGGATATCAGTCACTTTAAAAGCAGCTGTTTCTGCGAATTGTTTTTCTAAGAGAAAAACATCC
>JACJJN010000101.1 GCA_016899975.1 Lacrimispora saccharolytica
AGGCTTTTTATTGATATCCTACACGCTCCTGCTTACTCCATTCACCCCAGCATAGCTGGGGGATTAGGCTTTTCATTCATCGTTGGGTCTTTCCTCATCCTCTGGTTTTTCATCGTTAGGTTCTTCTTCGTCCTCCGCTTCTAATCTGGCATCATATCTTATTCCAGTTTCTATTAAAACAGCTGCTCCTAAAATAACAATTCCAATCCCTTGTATATAAATTCCTGCAGTTTCATTCTCCAAATAAGGGGTTGCCAAACGAAATCCTAAAATTAATAGCCCTGCAGCCAGACCCAATTTACGTACAAAACGAAGTTTTTGGTCCATATCTGAAACCTCCGTAATTTATTGTGAAAAAACAGACATTGCGCAAACGTTATCTGCTGGTAAGTTCGTTATATATATATATATATATATATATATTACAATTCCCCTGTTTAAACTAGCAATCTTCTGAAAGTAATTCAAATTCAAAACAGCTTGAAGCCAAAATGCACTGACCACGACTGATGCAGCTGTTGTCACATGATTTGGATTTACTTCATGAAGAATAGTCAAAATAAATATATTTCTGTTGTACCGTACCAGTGGGTAATTATTTTACTTTCACCATTCGTTCGTGTAGATGGTGGTCCTATGTCAAGATTTAGCGCAAGTTAAAATGAGAAATTTATCCTCATCTTAACTTACTAAGAGCTGTCCGTTTGTCTGTGTCTGCTCATATAGTTTTTCAAAGTCATTTGGCGACATATAATCGCAATGACTATGAATACGTTTG
>JACJJN010000102.1 GCA_016899975.1 Lacrimispora saccharolytica
TGCTCCCTGTAACTTATCCACCATATCAGTTCATTATAAAAATCTTAGATTTTTGTCTTGACAACTGAGCCACTATACACCGAAATAATCAATAAACAAATTATGTATCGCTATCTTCCGCAAGCAAACTATCAAATATTATTTCTTTAATAGTAACAATACAACATTCTAAATTTTTTTCTATTTCTCTTGACCAAAAGTGAACAGGTATCCACCCTAATGCCAATAATTGTTTATCAACACGGCTATCTCTTTCCATATTTTCTTCAATCTTCTCTATCCAATATTGACGATTTCTTTTCAATTTAGATTTTTTGTTCTTCCAATCATAGCCATGCCAAAATTCTCCATCTACAAATATTGCTATTTTATATTTAAGTAGTGCAATATCTGGAGAACCTGGCAATTTCCTATAATTGAGTCTATAACGATAGCCTTCATGCCATAAACGTTTAGCAATTTTTGTTTCTGCATCACCATGTTTTAATTTTACTCTTGACATACGCCTAGAAGTGGCTTCGTCCGTATGATAATAACTTGGATGTTTCATAATAATCGTACTTTACAAATAATATTAACAAACAAATTTGTAACTAGAGAATTTTACTAATGTATATTCTTATAAATTATCATTTCAAACAAAATATTATATAAACTATAAATGAGCAAATATCGAATTTTGCACAAACTTATCCCACAAGCTTAAAAGTTTCTTCGAACGAGGCGCTGC
>JACJJN010000103.1 GCA_016899975.1 Lacrimispora saccharolytica
AGTATGAAAAGAAAAGGTATGCGATCGGAACAAATCCGGAAAAATATCTGGATGAACTTATGAATTTGTAAAAAAACGAAAATCGATAGGTTTAGTTGGGAAACACATTCATGCGTTTGTCGTGGCAGAGACCGTGATAAAGCGTTGGAAAAAAAGAAAAAGTATGGTATGATGGAGACAGAAAAATGATCGGAGTCGAGAAAATGGACTATCGCTTGAAACATCGCTTTCAGCTTTTGAGTAGGAAGGAGAGAATATGAGCACAAAGATAGAAAGCCGGCATAAACAGGCGCTTCGCTATGCAATGGAAAAAATCAGCCGTTCTCCGCTTGCGCCTTATGTCAACGAACTATATCTATATGGAAGTTATGCCCGTGGAACGCAGACATGGGAAAGCGATGTGGATCTTTTGCTTACTCTGGATGGAAATGCTCCGAACCTGAAAAAGGAAATTATAAAGTTGAAAGCAGAAGTATCACAGGATGGAATCGATGATGTGCAGGTGGATCTGAAGGTTTTGTATGGCGACGCCTGGAAAACGAGCCAAATGTTATATTATCAAAATATACGCAGGGAAGGAAAGAAATTATGGTAGGTCGTTTGGAAAGTTATTTTGACTTTGCTGAAAATGATTTCCAGTTTTTTATGGCGGCATATGAAAACCATATGGTTGCCAACCAGATGGGCGCGATCGCCCAGGGAATCTGCGAAAAGTATTT
>JACJJN010000104.1 GCA_016899975.1 Lacrimispora saccharolytica
GCATCCAATTTAAACTGTTTGTCATGTTGCTTTGCCATAATGAGATCCTCCTTCAGTACGATACTTCTATTGTATCATGTATTGTCTATTTGGAATTTTCTCATTTTGACTTGCACTATTTATATTCTAGCACCAGGGTCGGGCATCTTCCACCGAGAGGGATTATATTCTCGGATTGTATGGGGCCCCAATGCGTACTAGATTGTACCTGGGGCCATTTATATATCATGAGGCAAACGAAATACAAATTTTAGTAGAGAAACTGAGTAAGATAGTCGGATATCATTGGTGTTGAAAGATTATGTAAAATCTGAAGAAGAGATTAGAGAGTAAAAAGTGAGAAAGTGTGTCAGATTTTGACACTGGAATTTTTGCAGGTAAAATGTGTATGTGAACTTAGGGTAAGTAATTAGTTCGTGAAAAATAAGAAAAAGAATGGAAATTGTCAATAAAGAGGATGAGTGAGCACACGTCCGCTCGTTATTACTTTCCAAAGAAAAATATATATGCAAATTGAAGAGGTAACGGAACTAATTGGAGATGATGAGGTGTCTCTATATTTATTTTCAAATGACAAATAAGGGGCGAGATAACCCCTTATTCATACATCCATGCTCTGCCAGCACTTTAAGCGCCGAGACGATGGTACAGGCATCTGCCTTTTTCATTCGGCTGTA
>JACJJN010000105.1 GCA_016899975.1 Lacrimispora saccharolytica
AATGAGCAAATCCAAAATATTGCACAAAAGAAAGACACCCTCTGTAGAATGATGTATAATTGAAGTACCAACAAACAACATACTCACTCAAACAAGGGGGTGTCCGTTGCAAACAGTATACATCATTCCAAACATATTTACAATTACCTGAAAGCATTAAATCTCGGATTATTTTTATCCGATGTGTATCTGAACCACTTATTGACCATCATCCTGTCTGTTTTTCTCCGGGGATACCGGGGAAAAACAGTTGATTTCCAAGAAGTCAGCCATTGCCACAGGACAACGACCGCTTATTTCCTGAATCACGGAAAATGGAAGGACGATGCATTGCAGGATGTTTTAAAAAGCAGCATCCTCCAAGCCATTTACAGGGAAGCACAGCGTTCCGGACAACCGATTTACTGTATTGTGGATGATACGATTGCTTCACATACCCGGCCTTCGTCACAGGCGGTTCATCCAATCGAAGCTGCGTATTTTCATCAATCGCATTTAAAAGGCTGTCAGGATTATGGGCATCAGGTTGTCGCTGTTATGCTTTCCTGCAACGGGATTACCCTGAATTATGCAGTCATCCTGTACGATAAATCAAGATCAAAGATCCAGATTGTACAGGAGATCGCGGAAGAACTTCCCGCTGCGCCGGTCATTTCCTACTTTCTTTGTGACA
>JACJJN010000106.1 GCA_016899975.1 Lacrimispora saccharolytica
CTCCGACGGAAACAATATTCATGTTAATCACCTGATTCTGGGTGTTAAGATTCAGTATTCCGAATACTTCTCTGTCAAAGGAAGCAAATTCATCGGTCAGAAACTGGACAACGTTTTCCGGCGAGTTTAAAGCACTCTCGCTATAAAGTGTCCGCTCCTTAATCAGCCTGATCTGTACAACATCCAGTTCGTGATTCATCTTCTTCCTCCTCATCTTCAAAAGTTACGGCCAGCATCTGCCGTTCTTCCATTGCATCCACGACATCCTTCAGTTCCTCGGCTTTTATTTTCTTCACTTCCATGTGCTATCACCTTCTTTCTATTGCGGACGGGCATACAATGGCTCCGTCAGGTTCGATGGGTTAAAAGGATCTCTTACAACACCTCTTGACGGATTTGCTGCATGAACCATTTCATTGTTTCCGATATAGATTGCAACATGGCTGATATTCCGGTATCTCCCATTGCTTTCATAGGAATAGAAGATAATATCTCCGGGCTGCAGCTCAGATGCGCTCACTGTCATACCGTGTTCTACGAGATATTTCGCTTCATCTGCGGCGGTCTTCCCATTCAGATACGTAATCCCCGCTTCCGCATAGCAGCGGTACACCAAGGAGGAACAGTCATACCATCCTTCTTCATCCCGCATCGCCTGGGAATATCCGCATCC
>JACJJN010000107.1 GCA_016899975.1 Lacrimispora saccharolytica
GGCGCGATCAGCTGGTACCGCCGCAGTGCCTGTTCTTCCTGCCACTTTATAGTTTCGTTTGTTTTCATTGGTATAACCTCCTTTGCAGGGAGGGTACCACAGGGCAGTGGTGACAGCAAAACAAAGTCGGTGCAAAGCCGGAATGTTAAACGTGGACAAGAAAACCTCCGGAATTATAAAGGAACCGGAGCAGTGTTTCCAGCCATTCCGGACGTGAACTTCGCAGCTTATCGAGCAGCGACACCCGGGATCCCAGAAGTTCTGTGGAGAATCCCAGCAGACGGTATCCTGTTGATTTCAGGTATCCGTCTATCCTGAGCCGGTTGGCTTCCAGCCAGCAGTGCCAGCGGCGCATTGTCATTTCGCAGGGAAAATCTGCGGAATCCTCATCGTCTGGTGAGACGATCCCATCCAGTACACCGGAGATCACTTCGGAAGCATAGTGTTTGTATGGGACCAGACAGTCTGGGAGTTCCCGATGGAGTCTGCCGCAGTTGCTGCATTTCAGCCTCCGGATCAGGAATCTTCGCTTCATTCCGCCCTCCAGACGCATGATCCTGACACAGGAATCCCGATAGGAAAGCGGTTCCCCACAGACCGGGCAGTAGGATATGGCGCTGCTCTCAACAAAAAATATCATTTTCATGATTGTAAGTGAACGTGTAAT
>JACJJN010000108.1 GCA_016899975.1 Lacrimispora saccharolytica
ATCTGTCATGTCAAAAATATAGGGGAAAGTAACCGTTCGCTCAGCTGAACTGTTACCTGTTACAGGGCAGAGACCGTGATAAAGCGTTGGAAAAAAAGAAAAAGTATGGTATGATGGAGACAGAAAAATGATCGGAGTCGAGAAAATGGACTATCGCTTGAAACATCGCTTTCAGCTTTTGAGTAGGAAGGAGAGAATATGAGCACAAAGATAGAAAGCCGGCATAAACAGGCACTGCGTTATGCAATGGAAAAAATCAGCCGTTCTCCGCTTGCGCCTTATGTCAATGAACTATATCTATACGGAAGTTATGCTCGTGGAACGCAGACATGGGAAAGCGATGTGGACCTTTTGCTTACTCTGGATGGAAATGCTCCAAACCTGAAAAAAGAAATTATAAAGTTGAAAGCAGAAGTATCACAGGATGGAATCGATGATGTGCAGGTGGATCTGAAGGTATTGTATGGAGACGCTTGGAAAACGAGTCAAATGTTGTATTATCAAAATATACGCAGGGAAGGAAAGAAATTATGGTAAGCCGATTGGAGAGTTACTTTGACTTTGCTGAAAATGATTTCCAGTTCTTTATGGCGGCATATGAAAACCATATGGTTGCCAACCAGATGGGCGCGATCGCCCAGGGAATCTGCGAAAAGTATTT
>JACJJN010000109.1 GCA_016899975.1 Lacrimispora saccharolytica
TCATAAGGGCCGGTTACATGCACGCCCAAAAGGGCGGGTATCGCAAGCGGTGTTACTGGTCCGCTTATAAAGCGGTACTTCTTGAATCTTCTTTTCTCGACTCTTCTGCTTGCTCTCTTATATATTTCTTTATTGCATCTTCTGTAATATTACCAATGGTTGAAACATAATAACCTCTAGCCCAGAATGCTTTATCCCATTTACTCTGCAATTCGGGATGTCTATCATATATCATTAGTGTACTTTTTCCTTTTAAATATCCCATGAATTTTGAAATACTGTATTTCGGTGGAATTGCTACACTTAAATGCACATGATCTTCGCATACTGCACCATCTATTATCTCGACATCTTTGTACTTACATAACGTGGAAATAATATCCCTTACATCTGCTTTCAACTTTCCATACAATATTTTCTTTCTGTATTTCGGAATAAAAACGATATGGTATTGGCATTTCCATCGTACATGTGATAAACTCTTATTGTCCATTTGGGACCGCCTCCTATGCTAATTTTTGAGTTTGGCTTGCGACACCATTCTCATTTTAGCATAGGAGGCTTTTTATTGATATCCTACACGCTCCTGCTTACTCCATTCACCCCAGCATAGCTGGGGGATTAGGCTTTTCATT
>JACJJN010000010.1 GCA_016899975.1 Lacrimispora saccharolytica
TTTTTTTCCTGTCTGCAGTCTGTTACTGTGCTTACATAATCTAAAAGTGCTTTCATAGAAGAACCCCATCCTTTTTTTCTTTGAGTATACCAGAAAATCAGGATGGGTGTCACAATTTATTCATTCATGCGTTTGTCGTGCCCGCACCAGTTCTCCCTTCATAACCGTTCTGCAAGAGCATGTGATCATCCACACGTAAAATCAGGCGGAGACACTCCATAAATCTGAGTATCTCCGCCTGATCTATCGGTCAGCCGCAGCTCGTCCTGTTTTTCCTGCTCCTGCGTCGTCTGACCGGCTATTTCTTTTTCGATGCACCTGATTCAACATCAGAATCTCTTGATTTTCTTTGACGGGGTTTTTTCGAATTCCGTTTCCCTTACTTTCAGGCTGTAGATCCGTTTATACACCGGAGCTTCCCTGTTGTAATCATCGATCAGTTTCTGCAGTTCCGCCTGAATATCGTGGATCCGCTGCTTCTTCGCATATTCGTAGTCGGGATAAATCTCTGCTTCGATCACGCCGTTGTTTTCCCGCACCAGGATTTCCTGGATCAGCCTTGCAGTGCCAAGACGGTTTTCCAGTTCTTCCGGTGATACGTTCTCGCCGTTTTTTGTGATGATCAGATTCTTCTTTCTTCCGGTCAGATAGACAAAACCATCTTCATCCACATAGCCAAGATCTCCGGTTCGCAGCCAGCCGTCCACCAGCGTTTCTTCCGTCTCCCGGGGCATTTTGTAATATCCCTGCATCACGCTGCTTCCCCTGACCCACAATTCCTGATCCACGACCCTCGCCTCACAGTTTGGCAGCAGCTGGCCGACGGAATCTTTCCGGATATTCCAGCTCACCGTCGTACTGATCACCGGGGAACATTCGGTCATGCCGTAGCCCTGAAGGATTGTGATCCCGTATTTTTCAAACAGATCGATATAGGAAGGATCCAGATAGGCGCCTCCGCTGCAGATTGTGTGAAACTGTTTTCCGAATACCTGATTTTTCACAAGACCGGCGGGCAGCATCGATGCCTCCTCCAGCTTCTTCGCCAGTGTCTCAATCATCAGCGGGACCATCAGGATCATATTCGGCTGGAACAGCTTGATATTCTTCGCCACCCGCATCAGGGAATCGTTGATACAGATCACGCTTCCAAGAGAAATGCCTTTCAGGATATCCATACTCAGACAGTAGGCATGGTGGATCGGAAGGACAGAGAGGATCACGGTTCTCGACGGAATCTTCATATCAAGACAGGTGGCATTCTCCGCCATATTTCTGTGGGTGAGCATCACTCCCTTGCTCTTTCCCGTCGTTCCCGATGTATACATGATCGTACACAGCTGATCCGGGGAGGGTTCATAGGAAAAACCGCCCTCATAGTCCCTCAGCAAACGTTCCATAGACAGCCAGTGTCCGTCATGTTCTTCTTTCTGCATGGAGACCAGAATCTTCAGCTTCGGGCACCGCTCTTTCACGATTGCCGCAACATCCCCACGGATTTCATCCAACACCAGCATTGTCACGTCCGCACGGTCAAGCAGTTCACAGACCTCTTCCGCTGGCAGGGACGCGTCCAAGGGCACCGCAACACTTCCGCTGTTCACAATCCCGAAATAAGCGGACAGCCAGTAATAGGAGGTGGCTCCGATCACTGCAATATGTTTCCCCTGCTGTCCAAGCGCTTCCACGGCACGGGAAAAACTTTCGCTGTCCCGGCGAAGCTGCGAGTAACTTTTTGTCTCGATCTCATGCTTTCCGATTTTATAACGGACCGCATCCTCCGGCCCGAACCGATCTTCCGCCTGTACCAGTATCTCTCGAATGGTGCTGTAAGTCATCGTTTCCTCCTTCCTGACGCACTTGCTGCGTCATCATGGTAGATTTGGAAGTTTACTTCCAAACTTCTGCCCTCCCGCATCAATCCTTCAGGGTTTCCAGATAATCCACGGCCTCCTGTACGGTCCGGATGTCTGCAGCCGCTGTCTCATCGATCTCCACATCAAAGGTATCCTCGATCTCACCGAGCATGCTCATAAAATCGAAGGAAGTAAATCCCAGATCCTCCATAAATCTGGATTCGGGCTGTACCTGCTCCGGCTCCACTTCCACATAATTACAGATAATCTCTACCAGTTTTTCAAACATCTATCTATCCTCCAAAATTCTGTTCCGTTGCCTTTTTCAAAAAGACATTCCTGTCCTTATACCAATTTGATGATATCTCCGATCGGCAGATCCGGATTTTCCGCGCCCTTGAACATAATCCGGCACAGATAATAGTACAGAAACTCCAGATCTTCCCTGGAAACGGCATGCACCTGATGCTCAAAGTTGAAATCCAGGCCGTTGTCCTCCGGACGATGCATAACGGTCAGGTACATCGCCTGTGTGGTCGCTCCGTTGGGATACCATTTGGTTTTATAGCGGATTCCTCCCAGCTTATCCAGTCCCTTTTCCTGCAGCGTCATCGGCTGATAAGTCAATGACATGGGCTCATAGGTCAACCCCGGCTCATGAGGATAAACCTTCGCTCTGTGTGCGAAGTATTCCACCGGATCATAGTTGGCATGGCGGAACATTTCATTTTGTTTGTCCCGAATCTCATAAATACCTTCCAGAAAAGTCTTATCTTCTGATATGATCGTCCGGAACGGGAAGGAATGGATCCTCGTGCCTCCGGATTTTTTCTCCTTCAGGGTTGCGCGGCGGGCGATCGCTGTATGGATGCTCACATCGTCGTGTCCGTTCATCTTCTGGAAAAAGGTACGAAGCCCCATCAGCAAAAGGCATACCAGGGACACATGATACTTTTCACAGAAATCCATCAGTCTCCTGGTGGGTTCCGCCTCAAGATGGAAAATATCCAGTTCCGAATCCACAGAATCTGAAGTATTGTACGCCGCCCTCAGTTCCGGATCCTTAAATTTCTTTCTCGCCGCTTCCAGCTGTCCGGTTCCGCGGATTCCGTTATAGATCGGCTCTGATTCCTCGATCAGCTTTTCAAAAAATTCCCGGTCACGCTGCTGTGCCCGGCTTCCCGCCTCATAGGCAAGATCTTTCTGAAGCTGTTCGATATAAGAGCTCATATTCTTTGGATACGGAACGTTTTCATACTTAGCATTACAGTACAGCTCGATGATGTCTTTCAGGAAACAGATCAGCGACTGGGCATCCAGGATCAGGTGGCTCGCCAACAGATAAAGACCGTTGAAACCGTCCGGCATTTGAATCATCACGACCCGGTTCATAGGAGAATCCTCCAGTTTAAACGGAACCGCCGTCCATTTCCTCATCGTTTTCTCTGCCTCTTCCATGGACATCCCGGAGAAATCCACAAATTCGATCTCCCGCTCTTCTTTGTCAACCACATACTGATAACAATTTCCTTCTTTATCCTTGGCAAACCGCACACGCATCGCCTCGCAGCGCTCGTATGCTTTATAAATAGACTGTCTCAAAAGCTCCCAGTCGATTTCCACCTCAATAGTAAGACTTGTCCCAATATTCAAAACTTCTTTTTTCGGACAAAAATTCTGGTAAAAAAAATGAAATTTCTGCGCGGCAGTCAGCGGATATACCGGATATCCTTTTCTCTTCCTCATCATTTTAGAATTCCCCCTGTGAATGTATCCAAAGCCTTTTCATAGGCTGCCCTGTTTTTGTAATAGCTTTCTGCATGACCGGCTCCCTGCACGATCAGCTTTGTCTTTGGCCCTGCGTAATTCTGATAGATTTCCTCACACATCCGGCACGGAACAAACGTGTCCGCGCTTCCGTGGATCAGCAGCGCAGGAATCACAGCCTTGCGCACCTCCCGCGCGGCGTTGCATTCGTCCAGCCCGTAACCGGCTCTCTTTCTGTTTACCCGGTCAGCAATCTGGATCATCGGAAATGCCGGCAAATGGTACATCGTATGAAGTACATGGGTAAACACCTCTTTCGGCGAGGTGAAGGCACAGTCGGAAACGACTCCTTTTACCTGAACCGGAAGATCCAGCCCTGCGGTCATAAGAACCGTTGCGCCTCCCATGGAGGTTCCGTGGAGAAGAATCTCCATATCCCTCTGCTGTCCCTGTGGTGCCTGATCCAGCATCCAATGGATCCACCGGACTGCATCCAGCCGGTCTTTGCATCCGAACCCGATATACTCTCCTTCACTCTGCCCATGGGCGCGTTCATCCACCAGAAGCATCCGGTATCCATGTTTCAGATAGTAGTCGGACAGTCCAATGTAATCGCTCATGCCATCGCTGGTATAACCGTGAAAACAAATCACTGCCCGTGTGCCTTTTTCTCCTTCAAAGTACGTGCCGTGAAGCTTCAGTCCGTCCCCTGACGTGATCCACACATCCCGGTGCGGCTGTTCCATCATCCACTTCTTTCGTTCTTCCATCAGCGGGAAATACTGTGCCCAGTCGGTTCCCGACATTTTTATCGTGCGCTCCCGTTTCGCTCTGCTGCGCTTCATCGTTCGCCGGTAGAAATACGCGGAGCCTGCCAGCTCCGCCGCCGTACAGATTCCCAAAACCGCAGCAGCTCCCTTGATCATTGCTTTCCTCTTCATTTTTTCCTCTTTCCTGACGCACTCGCTGCGTCATTAAGGGAGATTTGAAAGTTTACTTTCAAACTTTCTTACTTTCAATCAGAGTTTTCAGTTTCAGCGCCTTGTCAATGTTACCTTCCACTTTCAGCTGTCCCAGCGTCACCGCAAGAATCGGATCTTTCTTTCCTTCCGCGATCTTAAACAGCGTTTCCGCCGAACAGGTAAAGACTGCGTCTTTGTCATAATATTCATAAGGCTCCACATTCAGGCATCCGTCTTTTACTTCCACATAAAAGATACCTTCTGCCTCCCCTGTCACATTGAACTGGTAAGCAAGATGCTCCGTCACATCGCTCACATCCGCTCCCATAAACATTCCCTTTACTTTCGAAAACATCTCCGCGTACGTCATATTTCCTCCTTTTTCGACTGATGGTCAACTGTTTCTTCTGTTAAATTATCATTTTTCCGACCGTTGGTCAATAGTTCTATCTTTACAAAAATGCAGAAAAAAACGGATGCTTTCCGTATAGTTTTTCCGTTGTTTTTTCTGTCTTTTTTATGTTATACTAAATGATAATATTGACTCTTTACAGAGATCCTACAGCAGACCGAACAGAAAGGAAATCTCATGGCAAGACAGGACAAATATGAAAAAATCCTTGATGCCCTCCAGACACTTCTGGAGGACCGCAACCTTCAGACGATCTCCGTCAGCGAGATCGCACAGACGGCAGGGATCGGGAAGGGAAGCATCTATTATTATTTTCCATCCAAGGAAGCCATCCTTGAGACGCTCATTGAACGAAACTACGAAAAGCCCCTGGAAACCGCAAAGCAGCTTGCCGGGCAGCCGGACATTTCTCCGTTTACCCGTATGGCAATGATTTTTCAGGCATGCCGGAATTCTTCCTCCGAATTTCTGAAATCGGAAAGCAATTCCATCGCAGGGGCTCAGGAAAAATCCTTCCTTCACCAAAAATACGTCTCACATATGATCGCCGAGATGAAACCGGTGCTCGCAGAGATCATCCGTCAGGGAATCCAGCAGGGAGAAATCCACTTTGACCGCCCGGAAGCACTGGCGGAGATCGTGCTGATCGTCCTGACCGTAAAGCTGGACAATACACTTGTCCCCTCTTCCCACGAGGAGATCCGCGACACCATCGCCGGACTGGTGACCCTCCTGGAAAAAGGCACAGAAAATCCGGCAGGCTCCCTGAATTTCCTGATGACTATCTGAAATTCGGGAGTCTGCCGGATTTTTCCGTCTTCTCTTCCGTTTCTGTCGGCTTTTATTCCCGCGGGCAACGAGCCAAGCGGACATGCTCGCATGTCCATTTGGCGACTGCCGCGAGGGTCAAAAACCCCGTAGCTTGCTGCGGGGTTTTTGACTATTTCTCTATTTCCACCACTGCCACATCATACGGCTTCATGATGCGTCCGCTTTCCAGCTTCTCGCCGGTGAGCAGATCGACGCTTCCCGCAAACAGTTCCGGCAGTGCAAGATCCTCTCCCTGGAAATTCATAATAAAGTAGAATTTTGTGGTGTCATTCTCACGGACAGCGACTTCCAGATCGGTTTTTTCTCCGATCACAGGAGCCACGCCCGCTCCCTGAACCGCCTGCTCCATCACGCGATCCAGCGAAGCTTCGTCCAGATTTGCGCCTACATAGTAGACCGTACCTTTTCCATAGGAATTCTTCGTCACAACCGGCAGGCCCGCATAGAAATTGCTGGTATACTCCGCGATCACCTCAGCGCCTTCCGTATGCATCAGATCGCACAGCAGACGGCAGGTACCGGTAGTTCCATCCTGGAAGCGGACGGTATTCTCCTGTTCCGGAGCCAGGGCGTCAATCTCTTCCACCCATACGCCAGCCATACTGCGCAGCGGTCCCGGGTATCCGCCCAGATATACGTTGTCGGACTGTCCGACGATTCCACTCATAAAGGTTGTGATCAAAGTACCTCCGGCCTTTACAAACGCTTCCAGCGCCTCTGCCACACCTTCCTTTACCATATACAGAACCGGAGCCACGATTACCTGATATTTGCTGAAATCCCCGTCCGTCGGGATCATGTCCACAGAGTAATTTTTCTTGTACAGACTGCGGTAATACTGATGGATCTGATCCACATACATCAGATCTTTGTTCGGTCCGCTGGTGTATTCCAGCGCCCAGTAGTTGTCCCAGTCAAAGATCACACCGATCCGGGAATCCGGCATGGAACCAAGGATCGTATCTCCCAGCTGCTCCAGTTCATGACCAAGCTGGGCAACCTCGCGGAAAACTCTCGTATTCTCTGTTCCCGCATGGGCGATCACTGCTCCATGGAACTTCTCACAGGCTCCCACGGAACGGCGCAGCTGGAAGAACTGGATCGTATCCGCGCCGTGCGCCATCGTCTGATAACTCTGTGCCCGCATCTGTCCCGGCTTTTTCAGAGAGTTGTACGGCTGCCAGTTCTGCTGGCTCGGCGTCTGCTCCATCAGCATGAACGGCTCGTTTTTCAGGCCGCGCATCAGGTCATGGCACATAGCGGTTCCGCTCCACGGCGTATCGTAGCTTGGATAATTGTCCCAGGAAACGATATCCATCTCTTTGCCCCATTTGAAATAATCCAGTCCTTTATAGGTTCCCATCAGGTTGGTGGTAATCGGTGTATCCGGATCGTATTTGCGGATGATATCCCGCTCCATCTTGAAGTTCTCCAGAATGCTGTCGGAATTAAACCGGCGGTAATCGATGGAAATTCCGGCAAACGCAGTCTTATCCTCGCCGATTCCTTCACTGAGGGCATTGGGAAGAACGATCTCGTCCCAGTCGTAGATCGTATGGCCCCAGAATTCCAGATTCCATGCCTTGTTCAGTTCTTCGATGGTGTGATATTTCTTTCTCAGCCATACGCGGAAGGCTTTCTCACAGTTTTCACAGTAGCACTCTCCGCCGTACTCATTGTTCACATGCCAGCAGGAAACCTTGCCTGTCTTTCCATACCGTTCCGCCAGTTTTTCCACCAGGGCGGCTGCATATTTCTGGTAAACCGGGCTGTTGGGGCAGGCGTTGTGCCTCTGTCCGAATTTGTGATGCCGGCCTTCATAATCCGTACGCGCAACCACCGGATACCGTTTCACCAGCCATGCCGGAAGAGCTGCTGTGGAAGTAGCCATCACGATGTCATAATTTTCCTTCTCCAGCATCTCCACGATCTCATCCAGCTCACGGAAATCGTACTGCTCCTCAGACGGCTGGATCTTCGCCCAGGAAAATACATTGATGGTTGCACTGTTGATCCCTGCGTCACGGAACATCCGCATGTCTTCCTCCCATACCTCTCTCGGCCACTGGTTGGGATTGTAATCTCCTCCATACAGGATCCTCTTGAATGGTTTTTTCATTTTACTGTGTCCTCTCTTTCCGGCAGTCTGTCTGCGTCTCCGGGTTTCCGTTTCCCCGGAAGCAAAAACAAAACTGCTCCCTTTCTGTGACCGTTCAGTCAACTGAACGGTTACCCTTTCTGATAATTTGATTATACTACCGGTAGACAGAGAAATGTATAAGATGTTAAACTAAATAATATAAGATTTTGAAACTATCCTGTCACAGAACACAGAAAGCGAGGTATCTGCATGGCAATCTATTTCGGACTCTCTCCCTTTGATCTTCCCCTCACCCTGGAAAGTATTGGAAATCACTGGGCCCAGGAGACCATCTCCCGTCCGGAGGGCTATCCTCTGTACCACTGGCTCCAGACCGAACAGGGCAGCGGCACCATAGAGATCGGCACTTCCGTCTTTTCCCTGAAACCCGGCGAAGGGATCCTGATCGCTCCTGATATTCCTCACCTTTATTACCGGACCGGCAAACTCTGGACAACTTCCTTTGCTACTTTCACCGGCACCCTGCGGCAGGAAATCCCCAAGATCACCGGCAGTGCTCCCTTCACCCTGGTATCTGCCGCTGAAGGCCAGAAATACAGCCGCTGGGTCAGCAAGATCATCCAGGCCCACGAACACCGCCAGCTGGACGCCGCGGAACTTTCCGGACAGTGCTATGCCTTCCTGATGAGCTTCGTCTACGGCAAACAGAGCCGGGAACTGGCGGACCAGCCCCTTTATCAGAAATACGTCCTTCCGGTAATAAAAGAAATCGAAACAAATTACAGCCAGCCGCTGACCGTCACCGGCCTGTGCAACCAGGTCTATGTCACACCCCAGTATCTCTCCCGGCTGTTCAAACGTTTCCTTGGCAGCTCTGTCTATACTTATCTGATGAACTACCGCATCCAAAAGGCAAAAGAGCTGCTGATGAACCGCCCGGAGACAGAGATCCAGCACATTGCCCACCAGGTGGGCTTTCAGGACGCCAGCCACTTTATCTCCGTCTTCCGGACTGCCACCGGATATACTCCGCTGGAATTCCGGAAATTGCATTAGAGCGGCAGACGGACGATCTGCCCCATCTGCTCTGCCTCTTCCATGCTGTGGGTCACAAGGATCACCGTTTTTCCTTCACACAGTTTCCTGGTATAAGCCATGGTCCGCTCCCGGCTCTCCTGGTCCAGTCCCTGAAAAGGTTCATCCAGAAACAGGACCTCCCACCGGGCGTACAGCGCCCGGAGCAGCGCGACTCTCTGCCGCATGCCGCCGGACATTTCCCTGACTGGCTGTCTCTCACATCCGCCCAGTCCCAGCTCCTGCATGCCGCGGCTGATCTCTTCCCAGCTCCCTTTGTCTTTCTCCCAGAGCTTTTTCTTCCTGACCATACGGATATTGGCAAAAGCGCTCAGGTTTTCACAGAGTCTCGGCTCCTGAAATACCGCGCTGATCCTCTTTGTCTCCAGCCCTGTCACCGTTCCCCGGTCAGGGGTCTCCAGTCCCATCAGGATCCGAAGGAGCGTCGTCTTTCCCGCGCCGGAGGGCGCCATCAGGCAGGTGGTTCTTCCGGCCGGAAACGTTAGGGACAAATCCCGGAATACCACATGTTCCCCGTAAGCCTTTGTCAGATTTTCTATCACGACAGGCGTTTCATTTCCTGCCGGAAATCCTTTCTGTTTCTTTTCCCCCTCATGGATGTTCTGTTTTGTCATTGTCTCACCTCATTCTTTCCAAAAGGGATACGCCGCGGTCGATCAGATACAGAAAAAGCTTCTCAAAGGCAAAACTCAGCAGTACGATCACGATCGTCCACGCGAACAGATCCGGCGTGTTCAGATACACCTTCGCCTGATACAGCTGTTCCCCAATGGAATTATCTGGAATGCCGATGACCTCCGCAGCCACCCCCGCCTTCCAGCAAAGCCCAAGCCCCACCGAACATCCGGTGCGGAAATACGGAAGGATCTGCGGCAGATACAGATATCTCAGGCGCACCGGCCGTGAAAGATCAAAAACATCCGCCATCTCCATCAGCTTCCGGTCCAACTGCTTTTCTCCATCCAGGACATTGGTGTAAATGATCGGGAATACCATCAGAAAGGAGATCACCACAGACAGGTTTCTCGACGGCACCCAAATGAGTACAAGGATGACAAAGGATGCTACCGGTATCGCCTTGATCGTGAGAACAAACGGCCGGAGAAATTCCTCCACCCGGCGGAATTTTACGGCAAAACCGGCTCCCGCCACGCCCCCCGCTGCCGCAAAAAGAAAGCCTCCTGTGATCCGCACCACAGAAAACAGCACGCTGCTCCAGAATTCCCCTGTGGGAAGCAGAGTCAAAAGACGCCGGAAAACAGCGGCAGGAGATACCAGCAGTATCTCCTGTCCAATCCACATGCTGACCAGCTGCCAGATGATCAGCCAGGCAGCCACAGCCCATATTTTTATTTTATTCTTCCGATTCGATGTAGTAGAAGTCATCTCCTGGCAATGTCCCTCCTATGGATTGCGGATTCTGTTCGTTCAATACAGACAGATAACCGGAAAGTTTCTCTTTCATCTCTTCCCCGGCAAGGTAGACGATATTGCACTCCGGCAGCGCTTTCAGCGCCACTTCCTCCGTAACGATCTCATAATTGCCCACCAGCTTTGCGGCTTCCTCTGTATTTCCATTGACATATTCCACCGACTCCTGGTAATGTTTCAGGAAGTTTTCCACCGCTTCCGGGTGCTCCTGTGCAAATTCCGTGCGCACCACGGTAGCGCCGGTGATCATCGTACTCTTTTCTTCACCGTCTGCCTGTACCTTTTCCCATTCCTCCGTCAGATCAAGGGCAACGCGAAGGGAAGGATTCTTGGTCTGCGCGGTGGTCACAAACGGCTGAGGAAGCATGGCGATCCCGGAGCTGTCTGCTGTGATCGCAGCCACACATTCGGAATGTTCACTCTTCCACTCGATCGTCACGTCCGTTCCCGGTACAAGTCCATTCTGTTCCAGTACATAATTCAGCGCATACTCCGGTGTGGAGCCTTTTCCGCTGGCATAGATGGTCTTTCCTTTCAGATCCGCAGGGGACTGCACGGTATCGCCGTTCTCAACAAGATACAGAACGCCCAGCGTATTGACCGTAAGCACCTGAACAGCGCCGTCCATATTGTTGTACAGAATACTTGCAAGGTTTGCCGGCACAGCCGCGATATCCACATTGCCCTGGGCGATCTGCGGCGTCACTTCGTCGGGAGACGCCACAATCTGAAAGGTATAATTTTCATCGGTGACCGCCTGCTGGTCCACATCATCCATGAATTTCACCATGCCCATCGCCGTAGGACCCTTGAGCGCGGCAATCCGAACCTCCACCGGCTCCGATGACTCCGGTTCGCTTTCCGAAACCGCCTGGCCGTCTGATTCAGAGTCCGTCTTCGCCTGGCTGCCCGATTCCGAAATCGCCTGACTCTCAGTGTTTGATGCGGAACTTCCGGACACGGAAGATTCCCCGCCGCCGGAGCATCCCATAAGCGCGGATGCCGCCAATAATGCCGCCATCAACAGCGCAGACCATCTGCCGCCTGACTTTTTCCATTGTTTCATTTTTCACTATCCTCCTGTTGTACGTTTTTTCTGTCCTGAAAAATTTTTCGGTGTCCCTGTCCAGTCTTTTGCCGGTTGCTGTTCACGGCTGCATCGTCAGTAACAGTTCAGCTGGCTGAACGATTGCCACCGTTAGTCTACCAGCTTGTCCAGTTCCTTGACATGTTCGGTCTCACTGGAAACCTTATGATTTGCCTGAGCCGCGTATTTGTTGACCGCCGCCTGAGACTTTTTGATCGGCTGCATGGTTCCTGCGCCTGCCACACATCCGCCCGGGCATGCCATGCCTTCCAGCAGATAACCGTTGTATTTTCCTGCTTTCGCCATCGTCAGCAGCTTCCGGCACTCCCGAAGCCCCTCCGCGTTGGCAATCTTCACCTCACGGTCTGGATATCTCTGGTGGATCACATCCTCCACGGATTTTGCCACACCGCCGGCAACGGCAAAGTTCCGTCCATCCACAGAAGCATCATTGACGCCGTTGGGATCTTCTTCGATAGCTTCCAGATCCAGCTGACGCGCCTCAAAAATACCCGTCATTTCCTCAAAGGTCAGGACAAAATCCACTTCACTGCGGACATCGTTGCGCATCGCTTCCAGCTTTTTCGCCGCACACGGTCCGATAAAGACCACTTTCGCATTGGGATTGTGGTGCTTGATCAGGCGCGCAGTCAGCGTCATCGGAGTCAATGCCATGGAAATACAGTTGGCGTAATCCGGGAACAGCTTTTTCGCCATGGATGACCATGCCGGGCAGCAGGACGTTGCCATAAAAGGCAGATGCTCCGGAACTTCCTCCAGAAAATCGTTTGCCTCCTGGGTCGCGCACAGATCCGCTCCGATCGCCACCTCAAAGACATCGGCAAATCCCAGCTCCCTCATCGCCGCACGTAGCTTTCCGGGCGTTACCTTCGGTCCGAACTGTCCGACAAACGCCGGCGCCAGCGCTGCATATACCCGCTCTCCCGAACGGATCGCGCGGATGACCTGGAAAATCTGTGACTTGTCTGAAATCGCGCCGAACGGACAGTTGACCAGACACTGGCCGCAGGAAACACAGCGGTCGTAATCGATGTCCGCTTTTCCGTTTTCATCGGAATGGATCGCGTCCATACCACAGGCAGCCGCACAGGGGCGTTCCTGCACGATGATGGCATTGTAACCACATACCTCCGCACATTTTCCGCATTTGATACATTTTTCCGGATCAATGTAGGAACGTCCGTTGGTCCGGTCCAGCGTCACCGCATTCTTCGGACAGACTTCCACACAGGGATGCGCCAGACAACCCTGACATCCGTCCGTCACAAACACCCGCTTCTCCGCACAGGCATTGCACGCAAACTTGATCACATTGATCAGCGGCGGCGTATAATAGGTTTCCGTCTGATCCGCCAGTTCAATGTTGTCCGACAGCGGCGCGTGTTCACCGGCGCCTCTGCACGGCAGTCCCATCGCCAGACGAAGACGTTCTCCTACGATCGCCCGCTCCAGAAAAACGTCATTTCGAAAGTTTCCGATTTCTCCCGGAATAATCTCGTAGGGAAGCTCCTCGATCCTTTTTCCCACATAACCGTCTGTCTCGTACGCCATCCGGGCAATCTCTGTAAAAATAGAATGGCGGATTCCCTGAATTCTCGTCTCTACTCCTCTCACTTGTCTACCTCCTGCTTTCTCATTGATTTATTGTAAAAATCCTTCACAATCTTCCTGCACCTGTGAATATTTTGTAACAGCTCAGTCAGTTGAACTGTTACAATCTTTTTTCATTATACACAAATTTGTATGAAATTACAACCTGGCAGGAAGTACACAAAGTGAAACAAAATGATAACAAATTTCAACGACAGATCTGCCGGTATGATTTTTTATCTATGAGATTGTCCGGAGAAGTTTTCCAAAAAAAATGCCTTATCTCCGGCATTCTGTCGGAGATAAGGCATTTCTTATCTTTGAACAATATAAATTTTATTCAGCGATTGCTTACTTATTATTCAGAGCAGCCTGTGCAGCAGCCAGACGTGCGATCGGCACACGGAATGGTGAGCAGGATACGTAGTTCAGTCCTACTTTGTGGCAGAACTCTACGGAAGACGGATCTCCGCCGTGCTCTCCGCAGATTCCCATTTTCAGGGTCGGTTTTGTAGCGCGTCCTTTTTCAGCTGCCATCTTGATCAGCTGGCCAACGCCTTCCTGATCCAGTTTCGCAAACGGATCGGACTCGTAAATCTTGTTCTCATAGTAAGAACCAAGGAATTTACCAGCGTCGTCACGGGAGAAGCCGAAGGTCATCTGAGTCAGGTCGTTGGTTCCGAAGGAGAAGAACTCTGCTTCCTCTGCAATCTGATCAGCGGTCAGTGCAGCACGCGGAATCTCGATCATAGTACCAACATGGTAGTTGATGTACTCGCCTTTTTCCTTCATAACTTCTTCTGCTGTATTTACAACAACTTCTTTGACAAATTTAAGCTCTTTCTTCTCGCCAACCAGCGGAATCATGATCTCAGGAACGATATCGTATCCCATCTCTTCTTTCACTTCGATAGCAGCCTCGATGATTGCTCTTGTCTGCATCTTAGCGATTTCCGGATAGGTAACTGCCAGACGGCATCCACGATGACCCATCATCGGGTTGAACTCATGCAGTTCATCACATCTAGCCTGTACTTCTTCCGGTGTCAGACCCATATCTTCTGCCAGAGCTTTGATATCTTCTGCAGCAGTCGGAACAAACTCATGCAGCGGCGGATCCAGATAACGTACAGTCATCGGACGGCCTTTCAGAGCTTTGTACATTGCCTTGAAGTCCTCTTTCTGATAAGGGATCAGCTCGTTCAGAGCTGCTTCTCTCTCTTCTACAGAATCAGACAGGATCATCTTACGGATCTTCGGAATACGCTCCGGATCGAAGAACATATGCTCGGTACGGCAAAGGCCGATTCCCTCTGCACCAAGTTTTACAGCGTTCTCGGTATCTGCCGGTGTATCTGCATTGGTACGAACCTGCAGTTTACGGAACTGATCTGCCCAGCGCATGATACGTCCGAAGTTTCCGCCTACGGAAGCTTCTACAGTCTTGATATCGCCTTTGTAGATCTTACCTGTGGTTCCATCCAGAGAAATGTAATCTCCTTCATGGAAAGTATATCCGCCAAGTTCGAAATATTTTGCTTCTTCATCAATCTTGATCTCACCGCATCCGGATACACAGCAGGTTCCCATACCACGTGCAACAACAGCTGCGTGGGAGGTCATACCACCGCGTACGGTCAGGATACCTTCCGATGCATGCATACCCTCGATATCTTCCGGAGAGGTCTCCAGACGAACCAGGATAACTCTTTCACCTTTCTCATGAGCAGCTTTTGCTTCATCAGCGGTGAAGTATACTTTACCAGCCGCAGCTCCCGGAGATGCCGGCAGAGCGGAACCGATTACTTCGCCTGCTTTCAGAGCAGCCGCATCGAAGGTCGGATGCAGCAGCTGATCCAGGGATTTCGCATCGATACGGCATACAGCCTCTTCCGGTGTGATCATTCCCTCGTCTACCAGGTCACAAGCGATCTGGATAGCAGCCGGAGCAGTTCTCTTTCCGTTACGTGTCTGCAGGAAGAACAGTTTGCCTTCCTGGATGGTGAATTCCATATCCTGCATATCGCGGTAATGGTTTTCCAGTTTCATGGCAAGGCTCATAAACTGATTGTAGCACTGCGGCAGATCCTCAGCCAGCTTGCTGATTGGCTGCGGAGTGCGGACACCGGCTACAACATCCTCGCCCTGTGCATTGATCAGGTACTCACCAAAGATACCTTTTGCACCGGTAGACGGGTTACGGGTAAATGCAACACCTGTTCCGGAGGTATCACCCATGTTTCCGAATACCATGGTCTGTACGTTTACGGCTGTTCCCCAATCGCCCGGGATATCGTTCATACGACGGTAAACGATAGCACGCGGATTGTCCCAGGAACGGAATACGGCTTTTACAGCCTCCATCAGCTGTTCCTTCGGATCCTGCGGGAACTCAGCGCCGTTCATATTTTCAGAATAAACAGCTTTAAATCTCTTAACCAGTTCTTTCAGATCGTCGGTAGTCAGTTCGGTGTCGTAATGAACGCCTTTTGCCTCTTTCACTTCGTCGATGATCTTCTCGAAGAAAGATTTCGGAACTTCCATAACTACGTCTGAGAACATCTGGATAAATCTTCTGTAAGAGTCATATGCGAATCTCGGATTTCCGGTCTTCTTTGCGAAGCCTTCTACGGATACGTCATTCAGACCCAGGTTCAGGATAGTATCCATCATACCAGGCATGGATGCTCTAGCTCCGGAACGAACGGATACCAGCAGCGGATTCTCGGTGTCTCCGAATTTCTTTCCGTTCTCCTGCTCCAGCCATGTCATTGCCTCGAAGATCTGATTCTGGATTTCTTCTGTGATCTTCTTTCCGCTCTCATAGTAATTTGTGCAGGCCTCTGTTGTAACTGTGAAGCCCTGCGGAATCGGCATGCCAAGATTGGTCATCTCTGCCAGGTTGGCACCTTTACCACCAAGAAGGTTTCTCATATTGGCGTTACCTTCATTGAATAAGTAAACCCATTTTGCCATAGTTACTTTTCCTCCTAAATAATGATTTGATTATAGTAGAGTATCCTCTCTATGTACTGCCCCGATCCTGCCTGATGCGAAACGGTCTGCCAGCCTGTCCCACTGCCTGACCGGGCCATTTTCTGTGCCTGAAATCCACTCTTTGATTCGCAGACACACACCAGAGCTGACGTTACCGACAGCCCTAGCATCGCACACATTTATTTTACCATAAGTACGTCTTTAGTCAATGAAAAAACTGCCAATTTTCTACATTATTTCTTGTGCTTTGTGTCTAATACCAGGTGTCTTGGAAGACCGTTTACCATAATCGGCTGGTAGTCTCCCTGGATCAGAGGCTTCACATAATCGATAAAGTCTTTGGTCACATAATCCCCTTCCCGGTTCAGCCACTCTCTCGGCACCAGTTTCTCCTCATTAGCAATCCGGTGAACGTCATAAATTCCCGCGGAACTCATATACGGATCATCGGCGATACGGTCGATGACAACCATCTTTCCGGTATCCCCTTCATCTGCCGCCTTGACTGCCGCTCCGCCTACCATAAACGCTTCATCGATATCCACACGGGATGCGATGTGGGACGCACTTCTCTGCAGCGTGGAGAATTCCACACTTCTGGTCTTGCATCCAATCTCCGCAGCCAGGAAGCCTGCAAGATATGCGGCCGTTCCCTGAAGCTGCTTATGTCCGAACGCGTCCACATAATCTCCGCCTCCGGAAAGTTCACACACGTATCTGCCGTCCGCAAGGTGAATGCCTTCCGATACCGCTATCACAATGGAGGTTTTCTTTTTCAGCAGTTCCTTTACCTTTTTCAGGAATTTCTGAATATCGAAATCCACTTCCGGCAGATAAATCAGATCCGGTCCTTCACATTCCTCCGTTTTTGCCAGCGCCGTAGCTCCGGTGAGCCATCCCGCATTGCGCCCCATGACCTCGATCACCGTGATCATTGGTTTGTCATAGGTCAGGCCCAGTGCGTCGCGGATCACTTCCTTGGTGGATGCTCCGATGTATTTGGCTGCGCTTCCGAATCCCGGTGTATGGTCTGTCAGCGCCAGGTCATTGTCGATCGTTTTCGGCACACCGAGGAATTTCTGCGGCTGTCCGGTCAGAATTCCGTAATCACTCAGCTTTTTGATCGTGTCCATGGAATCATTGCCGCCGATATAGATAAACGCCTCAATATCAAGACGGTTCAGGATTTCGAAGATTTTCTCAAAGATTTCCCGGTTCTCATGGATCTCCGGCAGTTTATAACGGCAGGAACCGAGAAAAGCGGAAGGCGTCCGCTTCAGGAGTTCAATGTCCAGTTCCGAATGGATCTGGGTGGACAGATCCACATATTTTTCATCCAGAAGTCCCTGAATGCCGTGAAGCATACCGTATACTTTGTGAAAACCACGTTCCTTCGCATTTTTATATACGCCGGCCAATGAGGAATTGATCACGGATGTCGGTCCTCCGGACTGTCCTACGATAATATTTCTTTTTTTCTTCATAATGTACGACCTCCTGTTACATTTGCATGATGCGCTTAGTGGTATTATAGCAGAGTGCCAGCAGTTTTTACAATATGTTTTTGTGATTTGTTATATTTTTTCAACTTTTTTGACTGTTTATACAGTAAAAATAACATAATCGTTCAATCACAGAAAAAAGCAAAATGACCGATTTTTCATCCGGACGCCATGTGCAAAGTCCTATACCTGCACAGAAGCCGCCCGAATGTGAATCGGTCATTTTCTTTAATTTATCAGTGTTTTTATGCCGAAATAGATCAATACAATGGCTCCAAGAACAATCCGGTACCATCCAAACACTTTGAAATCATGCTTTTTGATATATTTCATCAGGAACTTGATCGCAAATACGGAAACCACAAAAGCGACCGCCATTCCAAGAACCAGCATACCCACTTCCACTCCTGTGAAAGAAAATCCATGGCTCAGGATCTTCAGAAGACTTGCCCCAAACATAACCGGGATTGCCAGGAAAAACGTGTACTCAGCCGCGAGCTCTCTGGAGGTTCCCAGCAGGATTCCTCCGATGATCGTCGCGCCGGAACGGGAAGTTCCCGGAATGATTGACAGAAGCTGGAACACACCGATCAGAAGAGCTGTCTTCCAGTCGATCTCACGGATTTTCTTCATCCGCGGCTTTCTGGTTTTGTTATAGTTCTCGATCACGATGAAAAGGATGCCGTAGATGATCAGCGTCAGCGCAACCACTACATAGTTCATCAAGTGTGCTTCGATCCAGTCGTTAAACAGAAGGCCTATCACAGCCGCCGGCAGACAGGATACGGCAATTTTCAGCCACATCACGATCTTATTCATATAGAAGTAATTATCGGCAAAATTCTGGAATTTTGCAAGAGCCGGAACATCACTTGGATTTGCGAAATAGCTCTTCTCTCTCCTTTTTGCCTTTGTGTGGAACGGCCACAGGTCCCAGAAATAGATTACGACAACGGCCAGGATCGCTCCCAGCTGGATCACTACCTCAAACACATTCATGAAATCCGCGTCCGCCTTCAGCGGAAAGATCTCATTGACCAGTATCATGTGGCCGGTGCTGCTGATTGGAAGCCATTCGGTGATTCCCTCTACGATACCAAGCAGAACAACCTTCAGCCATTCAATAAATTCCATTTGCTGTACCTCTCTTACTCTCTTTTTCTCTTTTGACGCTATTTACAACTTATCACATTCTTCCCAAAATTACAATAGGTGGGGACGAAAAGACCGTGGGAAGACCGGGCAGGCAGGCGGGGGCGTTCTGGAATGCGTGCTCACTCCGACATTCGGACGATGCGGGCGGGGTGTTCGCCGGGGCAAAGAGCGCGCTTCTGGGGTGTCTCTCCGGTTGATTTTGGGTTGTATACAGAAACAGGCAGGACATCTTGGAGGTGTCCTGCCTGTTTCTTCTTTTTACGCTGATTATTTTGTTACTTATAATCTGTATCTGTTTTCCTGATCTTCAATCAGTTATCGTTTGTCGATGGTCGCAATATCGATCAGGGTCAGTTTTTTGACGTCTGTGTTTTCCAGACTGGTTACCAGCGCGGTTGCGGTATCCAGGGAAGTCAGGACGTTGACGCCTGTCTCGATGGCATTTCGGCGGATGATAAAGCCGTCTTTTGCATGTTCGATTCCCTGGGACGGGGTGTCGATGACAAGATCGATCTTGTGGCCCAGGATCAGGTCCATCAGATTCGGGGACGGCTGTTCCAGTTTGTTGGTGCGGACTGCGTCTACGCCGTTTTCCTGCAGTATTTTGGCTGTGCCCCGGGTCGCATAGATGCGGTAGCCGATTTTCTGGAACCGCTGTGCGATAGGGATGATATCCTGTTTGTCCTCGTCTTTGACGGTGATGATCATATTTTTATGCTTCGGAAGATTAATGCCTGCGCCAAGGAATGCTTTGTACAGCGCTTCGTTGAAGGTCTTGGCGATTCCCAGGCATTCTCCGGTGGATTTCATCTCCGGTCCCAGGGTGATGTCTGCGCCGCGGATCTTCTCGAAGGAGAATACCGGCATCTTGATGGCGATGTAGTCGGCTTCTTTCTGCAGTCCCGGCTCGTATCCCATCTCACGGATGGTTTTGCCCAGGATCACCTGTGTTGCCAGCGGTACGATCGGGATTCCGGTTACTTTGCTGATATAAGGCACGGTTCTGGAAGAACGTGGATTTACCTCGATCACGTAGACATCCTCACCGCATACGATAAACTGGATATTGATCATTCCGATGACATGCAGGGATTTCGCAAGTCTTCTGGTGTACTCTACGATGGTTTCCTTAGCGTTCTCGCTGATGGACTGTGCAGGATATACGGAAATACTGTCTCCGGAGTGTACGCCGGCGCGCTCGATGTGTTCCATGATTCCAGGAATCAGGATATCTGTACCGTCGCATACAGCATCTACCTCAATTTCCTTGCCCTGCAGGTATTTGTCTACCAGGATCGGGTGCTCCTGTGCGATCCGGTTGATGATTCCGATAAACTCATCGATATCTTCATCACTGATCGCGATCTGCATGCCCTGTCCTCCAAGTACATAGGACGGACGTACCAGTACCGGATAACCCAGCTCATTGGCAGCTTTCTTTGCTTCTTCCGCGGTAAATACGGTATGTCCGGACGGACGCGGGATCTCACATTTCTCCAGGATCGCGTCGAACAGCTCACGGTCTTCCGCGGCGTCTACGTTCTCTGCAGAAGTTCCAAGGATCGGAACGCCCATCTTGATCAGTGCCTGCGTCAGCTTGATCGCAGTCTGTCCGCCGAACTGTACCACTGCACCGTCCGGTTTCTCAATGTTAACAATATTTTCTACATCTTCCGGTGTCAGCGGCTCGAAATACAGTTTGTCTGCAATGTCAAAGTCCGTGCTGACGGTTTCCGGGTTGTTGTTGATGATGATCGTCTCATATCCGGCTTTCTTGAATGCCCAGGTACAGTGTACGGAACAGAAGTCGAACTCGATTCCCTGTCCGATACGGATCGGGCCGGAGCCAAGTACCAGAACTTTCTTTCTGTCATGGGTCTCAACCGCTTCGTTCTCACCGCCGTACACGGAATAATAATACGGTGTAGTGGCAGCAAACTCTGCCGCACAGGTATCTACCATCTTGTAGGCAGCGGTAATATCATACTCTCTGCGCAGGGCTTTGATCTCATTCTCCGTCTTTCCGGTGAGATTTGCGATCACATAGTCCGGGAACTCAAGACGTTTCGCTTCACGCAGCAGATCCTCGGTCAGTTCCTTTGTCTTCAGCGCCTGCTCCATCTCTACCAGGATCGCGATCTTGTCAATAAACCATACGTCGATCTTTGTGATGGCATGGATCTGTTCGTAGGAAATGCCGCGGCGCACTGCCTCTGCAATTCTCCAGATTCGCATATCATCGACGATGGACAGTTCTTTCACCAGTTCTTCTTCAGTCAGTCCTGTGAAATCGTAGGACATCAGAGAATCCACATGCTGCTCCAGGGAACGGATCGCTTTCATCAGCGCGCCCTCAAAGCTGTTGCAGATACTCATAACCTCACCGGTTGCCTTCATCTGTGTGGTCAGCGTACGTTTCGCGCTGATAAACTTATCGAATGGAAGACGCGGGAGTTTTACGACACAGTAGTCCAGCATCGGCTCAAAGCTTGCGTAAGTCTTGCCTGTGATGGCATTCGGGATCTCATCCAGAGTATATCCCAGAGCGATCTTTGCCGCTACCTTTGCGATCGGGTATCCGGTCGCCTTGGAAGCCAGCGCGGAAGAACGGCTGACACGCGGGTTTACCTCGATGACGCAGTATTCAAAGCTGTCCGGATTCAGTGCGTACTGCACGTTACATCCTCCGGTGATGCCCAGCTCGGTGATAATGTTCAGCGCAGAAGTACGCAGCATCTGGTACTCCTTGTCGCCCAGGGTCTGGGATGGAGCCACTACGATACTGTCTCCGGTGTGAACGCCGACCGGGTCAATGTTTTCCATATTACATACGGTGATGCAGTTTCCTGCACTGTCGCGCATTACTTCATACTCGATTTCTTTCCATCCGGCTATGCAGCGCTCTACCAGAACCTCGCCCACACGGGAGAGACGCAGACCGTTGGAAAGAATCTCGATCAGCTGCTCCTCATCATAAGCGATACCGCCGCCGCTTCCGCCCAGGGTGTAAGCCGGACGAAGCACAACCGGATAGCCGATCTTATTGGTGAATTCAATACCGGTCTCCACATCATGTACCACCAGAGATGCCGCTACCGGCTCACCGATTTTTTCCATCGTATCCTTGAATTCCTGACGGTCCTCTGCTTTCTTGATCGTCTGAGAGGTGGTTCCGATCAGGCGGACGTTGTGCTCACGCAGGAATCCGCATTCTTCCAGTTCCATCGCCAGGTTCAGTCCCGCCTGTCCTCCCAGGGTGGGAAGAACGCTGTCCGGCTGTTCCTTGATGATCAGCTGCTCCACAACCTCTACGGTCAGCGGCTCAATGTAAACACGATCTGCGATATCCTTGTCGGTCATAATGGTCGCAGGATTGGAGTTCAGAAGCACAACCTCGATGCCTTCCTCTTTCAGGGAACGGCAGGCCTGTGTTCCTGCGTAGTCAAACTCTGCAGCCTGTCCGATAACGATCGGACCGGAACCAATGACCAGTACTTTTTTAATCTCAGGATTCTTTGGCATTACTGATTACCTCCCATCATCTGTAAGAAACGGTCAAACAGGTATCCGGAATCCTGTGGTCCAGGGCATGCCTCCGGATGGAACTGAACGGTGAAAATATTCTTTCCGGTGTATTTCAGTCCTTCGTTGGTACCGTCGTTGACGTTGATAAATGCAGGTACGGCAACCTTCGGATCAAGGTTGTCCGTATCTACCACGTAACCGTGGTTCTGAGATGAAATGTAGACGCGTCCGGTCTCCAGATCCTTCACCGGATGGTTGCCTCCGCGGTGTCCGTATTTCATCTTATGGGTATCCGCGCCGTTTGCCAGCGCCATCAGCTGATGTCCCAGACAGATCGCGAAGATCGGCACATCAGACTGATACAGCTTTTTGATCTCTTCAATGACCGTCGTACATTCCTTCGGATCTCCAGGGCCGTTGGAAAGCATGATTCCATCCGGCTGATCCGCCAGGATCTCCTCCGCGCTTGTCAGTGCAGGATAAATCGTAACCTGGCATCCTCTCTCATTCAGAGAACGTGCGATGTTGTTCTTTGCTCCCAGATCCAGAAGGGCTACTTTGTAACCGTCCCCTTTCAGCACGCTCTTTTCGCTGCAGGTTACTTTTTCTACTACTTTTCCGGTATTATATGCTTTTAACTTTGGAATGATTTCATCGAGATTATAATTTTCATTGGTGGTAATCATACCGTTCATGGTGCCTTTTTCGCGAAGAATCTTCGTCAAAGCTCTGGTATCAATTCCGGCGATCCCTGGAATATCGAATTTTTTCAGGAAATTCTGAATCGTATCCTGTGAACGGAAATTACTCGGCATTCTGGACAATTCTCTTACAATATATCCGTCCGGCCATGGCCGAAGGGACTCCTGATCCTCATAACAGATTCCATAATTACCGATGAGCGGATAAGTCATGCATACCGCCTGTCCTGCATAGGATGGGTCAGTGAGCACTTCCAGATATCCGGTCATGGACGTATTAAATACGATTTCACTGATAATTTCCTTCTGTGAACCAATGCTGGTTCCCGTAAAGACGTGTCCATCTTCCAATATTAGAAAAGCTTTCATCATTCCACCGTTTTCCTTTCTTTTTTCTCTTTGTATCCGTATATCTCCCTTTTATCTCCTTGCAGGGCATGGTAAGGGACTCTATACTCTAATCTTCAAAAGTTTATCACAGACCTCTTCCCATTTCAACCTTTTTTTCGCAAAATCCAAACTGTTGTAATTTTTTTCAAAAATCTGAAAAAAGGTGTTGACTTTTGGAATGAATGCTGGTATGATACATCTTGTTGAGCGGCACGGCCCGCAAGAAACTGAGAAAACCGAATATGCAGGAGTGGCGGAATTGGCAGACGCGCAGGCTTCAGGTGCCTGTGGTCGCAAGATCGTGTGGGTTCAAGTCCCATCTCCTGCATTCTCACTTTTTTGTTTGTTGTCCCGTAAAACATAAGTATGCAGGAGTGGCGGAATTGGCAGACGCGCAGGCTTCAGGTGCCTGTGGTCGCAAGATCGTGTGGGTTCAAGTCCCATCTCCTGCATCTTTTTTTATTTTTAAACACGCTCTAAGACATTTCGATAAATTTTCCCATTTTATAATTTTTCAATTTTTACTTCTCTTTTGATGTTTCCTCTTTTACTTTTTCCTATACAAAAATCAAATCATTGATATCGTATTTGTTTCCCGATAAAATTTTTCTTACAAAAAAACAGAGAAACGCCGCTCCCTGTTCTGCAGCATGTTTGAAAGTTCTTTCCTGCAATGCACAAACATACTCTTAAGCTTCTTCGTCTCTCTGCCTTTTTATCTGTTTTTACTTTTTCTTTTTTCCCGGAAACACAGATCCTATTACCATCAGGAAGGTTCCAATAAAAATAAAGAAATCCGAAAGATTGAACACCAGTTTCCGGATCTTTTCAATTTTACAGTTGATGCTGAAATAATCCGTCACAAATCCCTGATGCAGACGGTCAAAGCAGTTGCAGGCACCGCCGGCAAGCAGCAATGCTGCTCCGGTTTTTTCCATCTTTCTTTGCCCGCCTCTCAGAAACAGCAGTGCGTAGCCAAAAACAGCTCCCAGCATTGCCAGTGTGCCTTTCAGCAGGATTTCCGGCCGGTCGGACAAAAATCCTCCCGCCGCACCGCTGTTATGAAGTTTTCGGATCCAGATCCTGTCTCCCAGAATCGAGTATTTCTTCCCCATCGGAAGTTTTTCCTCTGCATATTTTTTGATCAGCAAATCCCCGAGAAATGCTCCAAGAAAAATATTCAGGTATCCCATACGCTTCCTCTATTCCGGCTGTATGCTTTATTCTGCCGTTTTTTCTTCTTTAGTCTGCTCTGAAGCATTTTCATCTGCAGTCACTTCATCCTCTGCCTCTTCTTCGCGTTCTGCAACAGCCTCTGTATCTGCCCCGGATGTTTCCTGTGTCTCTTTCCATTCCGTTTCCGGTTTTTTTCCTTCCATACCGTCTTCCGGCTCAAACGCATCCTCCGGAACTTCCGTAAACTCTGCGTCCTCCGCCTTATCTTCCTTCTTCTCCGGAACAGGCGCGCCGCAGTACATGCAGAAAGAAGATTCTCTTGATACACTTGCCCCGCAGGACGGGCAGATGGTCATGCCTTTTTTCTCTGCTACCTGCTCCTTACATACTGCGATCTCTTTTTCCATATGCAGGATCTCCTGACAAAGTCCTGCAGTCTGCTCATCGAACGCCTCGCCATTTCTGTAGCGGCAGTAAATCTTACGGCCAATCTCCAGATAGCTGTTCTCGATTCTGCTCTCCAGCTGGCCCTGACGGCTGCGGATCTTCTGGATCTCCACAAACTCATCGGTTTTCTTTCCTACCGTTCCCATCGTCTCACGGAAAGTTTTACTGAGATTTTTCAAAAAATCATCGGACATATTCATTTTCTGTTTTCCTCCTGTCTTCAATTTTTTCCATTTTCGGACCCGATCAGCGGAATCCCCTGACCGCGAAGAAAGATTCTTGGTCCTCCGGTATGTTCAATATATTCTCTGGTGATCAGCACTTCACCGATGCTGTCATCCTTCGGGATTTCATACATGATATCCAACATGAATTCCTCTATGATCGCGCGGAGCGCACGGGCTCCCGTATCTTTCTCCAGCGCTTTTTTGGCGATCGCGCGAAGCGCATCGTCTTCAAATTCCAGCTTCACCTCGTCCAGTTCCAGCAGTCTCTTATACTGTTTGAGAATCGCGTTCTTCGGCTCTTTCAGGATCTCCACCAGCATCTCCTCGGTCAGAGGCTGCAGGGTAAACACGATCGGAAGGCGCCCAAGGAACTCCGGCACCATTCCGAAGACTCTCAGATCTTCCAGCGTCACCTTGGAGAGAATGTCCTTATCCTCGTCATACTTGTCTTTCAGATCCGCCTGGAAACCGATGGATGCCTGTTTGTTCAGACGTTCCTTGATAATATCCGGAAGATCCGGAAATGCTCCGCCGCAGATAAAGAGGATATTCCTGGTATTTATCGTTGTCAGCGGCACCATCGCATTTTTGCTGTTGGCGCCCACCGGAACCTCAATATCGCTTCCCTCCAGCAGTTTCAGCATTCCCTGTTGTACGGCCTCTCCGCTTACATCTCTTTGATTGGTGTTCTTTTTCTTGGCGATCTTATCAATCTCATCGATAAAAATAATTCCATGTTCTGCCCGTTCCACATCATTGTCTGCCGCAGCCAGAAGCTTGGATACCACACTCTCGATATCGTCTCCGATATAACCTGCTTCTGTCAGGGAGGTCGCATCAGTGATCGCAAGTGGCACATCCAGAAGACGTGCCAGGGTCTGCACCAGGTAGGTTTTTCCGGAACCGGTAGGTCCGATCATCAGCATATTGGATTTCTGAATCTCCACATCATCGCTGGATGGGGCAAACACTCTTTTATAATGATTGTAAACCGCTACCGCCATGACCTTTTTCGCATGCTCCTGTCCGATGACGTATTCATCCAGACGGGCTTTGATCACATGGGGCGGCGGGATGTCTTTGATGGAAAATTCCTTCTTCGGGGTCTGTTTCTCTTCTTTTTTCTTCACCCGCTGCTTTTTGGGAATCTGATTCTGAAGGCTGGACAGATCTACCATGCTTATGTTCGGCATGTTGTTCAGCATATCGTTATAGTTTATATTGCCGTTGTTCATCGTATCGAAGCTTTTCTGCATACACTCCGTACAGATGTTGATCCCTCCGGGCAGGCTGATCATTTTTCCTGCTTTACTCTCGGGACGCCGGCACATGAAGCAGACCTTTTCGTATTCGTCTTCCCTGACGGAATTCTGCTCAGAGCTGCCGGTGTGTTCGGTCATGTCTGTGCTCTGTTCTGTATCTCCGTTTTTTTCTCTATCTTCTGCCATTGATCTGTGTTCCTTTCTATTGTATGTCACTATTATAGCCTAATACCTATGCCTGGACAAGTGAAGATTTTATAAAGTGGGGGGCGGTGGGTGCTGCTAGGTTCATACCGAATGTTTTGAGACTTAAAAAGAGGATACTTCAAAGTCGGGCTTTGAAAATATCCTCTTTGTAGGCATCACGTTATTTAGTTTCCGAATGGATTCAATCTGTTCTGTTGTTCCTCTTCGGTGGTCTGGGTTGGCATATCATCAGCGGAGCCGAGGGTGATGGTCAGGGTGTTTGGTTTGTATTCTCCTTCGTCGGCGCGCTGTACTACGATATCTACCGTCTCTCCTTCTGCGTAGTATGACAGGATGTCTTGCAGTCCGCTGGAGTTGGTTACGGTTCTTCCGTCAAATTCGGTCAGGATGTCACCTTTCTTGATTCCTGCTTCATCTGCCGGGCTGCCTTCCACTACTTCTACGATGCGGACGCCTGCCGGGATTCCGTAGGCTTCGCTGACGCTGCTTTCTACATCCTGCATGGTAATTCCAATGTAGGAGGCATCTGCTTCATCCACCTTATAGCGGGTGGTCAGGCTCATCAAGTTCTCCAGGATCGGCTCTGCTTTTGCGATCGGGATGGCAAATCCCATGCCTTCTACCTCTGCGGATGCGTATTTCGCTTCGTTGATTCCGATCAGTTCTCCGTTCATGTTCAGCAGTGCACCGCCGCTGTTGCCGGGGTTGATGGCTGCATCGGTCTGGATCAGTCCTTCTGAGGTCGTCTCCTGTCCGGTGGACTCGTCTGTGCTGGTGATGTCACGGTCTACCGCGCTTACATAACCGGAGGTTACAGACTGTCCGGTACCCAGTGCATTTCCAATGGCAACCACCTGATCTCCGACTTCCAGCGCGTCGGAATCTCCCATGGTCGCGATCTTAATCTGTGACTGAGTATCTTCCGGAATGTCGCTTAATTTTACAGACACAACTGCAAGATCGTTGGCCTCATCGGTTCCTTTGATCTGTCCTTCAATGGTGGTATCGTCATTGAAGGTTACGGACAGCTGGCTGGCGCCGGAAACCACATGATTATTGGTTGCAATCAGCAGTTCCTCGTCGTTCTGTCCGACGATCACTCCGGTTCCGCTGGCCGGCACTTCCTGGCTTGCAGTTCCGAAGAAGGTCTGCACTTCCTCAACGGTTGTGGTGGAAATTGCCACCAGTGACGGCATCGCACTCGCAGCGACATCCTTTACGGTCATACCGGAGGTATTGGTCGTGGTGCCTGATGCTGTAGCGTTGGTCACGGTGGTCGGGATCGTTACTTCATTGCTGGATCCCGCTCCTGTCAGCTGCATTCCCACCATACTGGTTCCTGTGAAAACGCCTCCGGCAACGAGTCCGAAAACGGCGCCCATTGCAATGACCATGCCCCATTTTTTTCCAAGAGACATCGGCTTTTTCACCTTCTTGTCTTTTTTTCTGTTCTGCCTGGATTCTTCCGGCTGCGGCACATTGATGTGATACGGCTGATAGCCGCTGCCTTTGTGCGCATCCCCTGTTTCCTGGGAACCGTTCTGGAATCCCTGACGCTGCTGATCATTCTGAAAATGATTCTGTCCTGTATAAGAAGCGCTGTTGTCTTCCTTCCGGTCTTCTCCGGTCAGCTTCGGGTTTACCCAGCTGTAAGTAGTTCCTGATGCCGGTTTCTCTTTCGCTGTCTCTTCGTTTGCCGTCTCATGGATCTTGGAAACAGATTCCTGTCCTTCGCTCTGCTGTGTTTCCTGCTCCATATATGTCTTTGCCTCCTCCGGCTGCTGCGCTGCTTCGGAAGCACTGGTATTCTGCTCAGATGAAAATCCCTGCTCCGTTTCTTTTCTGAATTCATCGCTCATCGCTTTTACCTCTTTTCCTCGTTCTTCCTGCCGGAATTTCATTCCGGTCTGTGAATCCTTCGGGAAATCGTAACCGTTCAGCCAGCTGAACGATTACGGCTCCGCCCATGAAAAATCGCTTCGCGATGGGGCAGAACCCATAAATGCTACGTTTCCATACGCTCTGCGCAGACCTGACTGAATAATTACGTGAAATCTTTTTGTTTCATTCCCTGCTTTATCTTACAAAGCATATTTTAACGGCGAAATGTGTTCATTCTGTGATAAAAGTTTAAAAAAAGATTGAAAGCCCGGCAGACTCCCCGAAAACCAGGTTATTCCACCGTCACGGATTTTGCCAGGTTTCTCGGCTTATCCACATCCAGTCCTTTTCCGATGGACACATAGTAACCGAACAGCTGCAGCGGAATGATCGCCAGTGAATTGGTGAAATAGTGGTTGGTCTCCGGCAGATAGATCACGTAATCCGCGACCTTTTCCACTTCTGTATTTCCCGCATTGGTAACTGCCATCACAAACGCGCCTCTGGTCTTTACTTCCTGCACATTGCTCAACGTCTTCTTGTACAGCGACGGCTGAGTCAGAACCGCCACAACCAGCCGGCCTTCCTCGATCAGGGAAATGGTTCCATGTTTCAGCTCGCCCGCCGCATACGCCTCAGAGTGGATATAGGAAATTTCCTTCAGTTTCAGAGAGCCTTCCATGGAAATCGCATAGTCGATGCCCCGTCCGATAAAGAAGACATGCTCTGCCGCCAGATAACGGTTGGCAAAACGCTGTACATTTTCCTTATGGCTCAAAAGCAGGGAAATCTGTTCCGGAATCTGCTTCAAATCCTCCAGCATGCCCTGGAACTCCGCGTCGGACAGTGTACCGCGCACTTTTCCGAATTTCATTGCCAGCAGGTAGTGGGCGATCAGCTGGGTGCTGTATGCCTTTGTTGTTGCAACCGCAATCTCCGGTCCTGCCCAGGTGTACATCACATTGTCCGCTTCCCGGGCAATGGAACTTCCAACGACGTTGACGATGCCCAGGGTACGGACACCTTTTGCCTTCGCCTCACGAAGCGCCGCGAGCGTATCCGCCGTCTCTCCCGACTGGCTGACAATGATCACCAGTGTGTTGTCCTCAAAGATCGGGTTCCGGTAACGGAACTCACTGGCAAGATCCACTTCCACCGGAATTCTTGCCATCCCCTCGTAAACGTACTTGGCAGTCACTCCCGTGTGGTAAGCGGAACCGCAGGCAACAATATAAATCTTGCGGATGGAACGGATTTCCTCGTCCGTCATTCCCAGTTCCTCAATGACAATATCGTTTTCTTTCAGCCGTGGATTCAGAGTATCGCTGACGGCTCCCGGCTGTTCATGCATCTCTTTCAGCATGAAGTGTTCGTATCCGCCTTTTTCCGCCGCGTTAATGTCCCAGTCGATGTGGGTCGGCCGCTTTTCCAGTTCTTCTTCGTCGATGTTATAGAAGGTCAGGGAATCTCTGGTCAGCTTTACAATTTCTTCATTCTCCATAAAATATACATCACGGGTATATTTCAAAACCGCCGGAACGTCAGACGCGATAAAATTGCCTTCCTTTCCTGCTCCGACGATCAGCGGGCTGTCTTTCCGCACCGCATAAACCTCATCCGGATGATCTCTGAACAGAATTCCAAGGGCGTAAGACCCCTCCACCCGGTGCATGATCTTCACGATGGTGTCCAGCGGGTTTCCGTTGTAATAGTAATCCAGCATATGGGCAATAACTTCCGTATCCGTTTCCGATACAAACTGATAGCCGCGGCTTTCCATTTTCTTTTTCAGTTTTACGTAATTTTCGATGATTCCGTTGTGGACCACAACGATGGACTGGTCTTTATTGAAATGAGGATGGGCGTTGGCATCGGAAGGGCTGCCGTGAGTCGCCCAGCGGGTATGACCAATCCCGGAAGTTCCCGGCAGGACCGCTCCGTCCTGAGTCAGTTCTTCCAACACCTTCAGACGGCCTGTAGCCTTCACCATCTGGATCTTTTCCCCATCATACACAGCCACTCCTGCCGAATCATATCCTCTGTACTCCAGTTTTGACAATCCGTCCAGCAGGATCGGCGCCGCCTGGTTCTCCCCAATATATCCTACAATTCCACACATGTATTCGTTTCCTCCTGAATTCTGTTGAAGTTTTATGTCTATCCTTTTATCTTTTCCGCCTCTTTCTTGCCGGAAACTTCCACCAGTTTCTGTTCATGGTACAGTGCCTGATCACTCCCCGTGGAAGGCGTTGGTAGTTTTTTCCCAGAAGATAGCCCAGATATTTGAAACCGCTCTGGAAAAACAGCGGCACCAGCAGCCACGGTCTTTGAATCCTGCATACATAGGCAGCCGTCTGCCTGACCATACGGATTCCCTCTCCCTCCGAGGGATATTTTTCAAAAATCTCGGGATACTGAGCCTGGGATACCCCCAGATCAAAATTGCGCTTCATCTGGGCAATGCATCCGTAATTGTGAGAATGATAAACCTGTGCATCCGCCGCATAGGCGATGGAATACCCTGCTTCGATCAGGCCCGCCGCATAGATCATATCCTCATTAAAAATTGTATGGCTGACAAAACCGCCCAATTCTTCATATACCTTTCGGTCATACATCGCACAGACGTTGGAACAGAAGAAGGTTTTCAGCCCCAGTTTCGGCAGATCACCGTAATCTTTGATATCACTTTCCGGGGGATAATTAAATCCTCTGGTATACGCCTCGAGAATCGAACATCCGGCTTTTGGAAGCTGCCTGGCATAGGCCGCCTTCACCTGCGGAAGCGAAAACTGCATGACCAGATGTTCCACCAGCATTTCGTCCGCCGGAATCGCATCCTGCGTCATAAACAGCAGAAGATCCGCGTCACTGGCATCTGCCATCGCTGCCCTGGTTCCTCCATGATCAAACTGTCTCTGTTCCACATGATCCACATACAAATTCGGGACGATCTGTTCAAAGCGTGAGTCCCACAGGGAAGCATTCGTATTCACAATCAGAATGTTCCGCACCGGATACGTCTGTTTTAAAAGACCAAGCAGAAGTTCTGCGAACTCCTGCCCTGGTCTGTATGTCGGTATTAAAATATCAACAATCGGTTTGTTCATCAGTATGTCTCCATTGCTCTGGCTGTTTCTATTCCCCTGTCCCTGATACCTGAGAATAAGCAGTTGTGTCAGGGCCCTGATGCATCACAGAATCGATTTTAGATTCTCCGTATCCGCTCTCCTGAACAATATAGTAGTTATAATCCTCGATAACGGAAGAAGGCGTATACGACACACCAGGATAAAGATATTCATGAAGTTCTGTCACATTATTGTACAGGGTAACTGGAATAACCACATCCTCTCCCAGCGCATCTTTCACATGTTCTCCATAAACCAGTTCAAACGGATAAGCATAAGAAGTACCCATCGTGTATGTTACAGCATTATAAGCAAGCTGCAGCATTTCACTGCTGGACAGGCTTGTGGTAATATTATCTGCTGCCGTATCAATGATTGCCGGGATCTTATCCGGACTCTTCTTTACCTTTTCCATCATCAGATTGATCACCTGACGCTGGCGGGCAGTTCTCAAACTGTCATCTCCTCCTCCATATCGGATTCGGGCGTAAGAAACCGCCTGGGAACCGGTCAGATGATGCACCTCCCGGTACTCATTGTCTTCTTCCTCATTATATTCAATTGGTTCGTATTCCACGCCCTGAGCGGCAGATACCTCCTTGTTGTAGTCGTTTGCCCAGACACATTCCGCATTCCGCATCTCGATATCCAGTCCGCCCAGCACATCAATGACATCTGCCAGCACCTTCCAGTCCACGGAAACATAATCCTCGATCGCCAGGTCCAGATTGGTGTTCAGCATGGAGAGCATCGCTTCCGGGCCTCCCCGGTTATATGCGGAATTGGCTTTCGCGAAATCATAACCCTGTCCCGGCGTTTCCATGTTCATCCAGGTGTCACGCATAATGGAAACCATGCGGATCTCCTTGTTGTCATGGTCAATGCAGACCAGAATGATCGTATCGCTATTCTGGCTGTTTCTCAGATCTTTCACGTCGTCCTCCGGGTCGATCGCCGCTCCGCGGGCATCCAGACCTGCCACTGCTATGATCTGGCTTCCGGACATCGCCTCAATATTCTGCTGAACTTCACTGTTGACCTGAATTTTGGAGGTGTCCAGTTCTTCCGGTCTCATCCGTTCCATGACGTTGTTCAGCCACATATATCCAAACAATCCAACCCCCAAAAGCACAAGGACAAAGATCTCAACGCCAAAAAGAATCCGTCTTCTGCGGCGTCTCCTATATTTCCGGCTCCTTTTGTTTACACTTTTTTTTGACATGGTTTCATTCCCCTTATTATTCTTTAGTAGGCATTTTTATTAACAAAACCTTTGAAAAAGGTCAGGAACAGAATCTTGAAGTCCAGTCCCAGTGTCCAGTTCTCAATATAATACAGATCGCAGTCGATCCGCTTTCGGATGGAAGTATCCCCCCGGTATCCATTCACCTGCGCCCATCCGGTAAGGCCCGGACGTACCTGATGTTTCACCATATATCTTGGGATTTCCTCGCGGAATTTTTCCACAAAGAACGGACGCTCAGGCCTCGGTCCCACCAGGCTCATGTCGCCTTTCAGAATATTGAAAAGCTGCGGAAGCTCATCGATGCTGGTATGCCGCATGAATTTTCCGTATCCGGTCACCCGGGGATCATTCTTCACGGTCCAGGCTTTTTTCTCCGTTTCCTCCGGCTGCACTTCCATGGAACGGAATTTATACATCTCAAAGGGCTTATTGTGCAGTCCCACCCGTGTCTGTCGGTAAATCAGCGGACCAGGCGATGTAAGTTTGATCGCCAGGCAGGAAAAAAGCATCACCGGTGAAAACAGAACGATGGCAACCAGCGCACCGATAATATCCACTCCCCGCTTGATCGCTGCCAGAAATGTATTGTTCAGAGGCACATACCGGATGTTGATCACCGGAAGCCCCTGCAGATCTTCTGTGTACGGCTTCGTCGGAATGATATTATGGTAATCCGGCACAAACTGTGTATGGACGCCGGATTTCTCGCACATCGCAACGATCTCCTCCAGACGGTAGTATTCGTTCAGTCCCAGTGTGATTGCAATCTCATCCAGCTTATTTTCCGGAAGGATCACCATAAGATTTCCGATCCTTCCCAGCACTTTAATGCCGCGGTATGTCGTTCCTGCTTTCACATGATCGTCCAGAATTCCCCGGACCACATATCCCCACTCAGGGTTTGCGATGATCCGGTCAATATATTCCTCCGTCGCACGGCTGTATCCCACCATCAGAATCTGTTTCTGGTTCTTTCCGTTTTTCCACATATTGCTGAGGCAGTAGTAAATAATATTTCTGACAATGATCTCCGCCACCAGATTGGTCACGAAAAATACCCAAAACACTCCACGGGAGAAGTGCATGATCTTCAGCATATAGATCAACATACTGAGGATCAGCATGCCTATGGTGTTTGCTTTTATGATATTGGCAATCTCCAGCCTCCGCCCGACCAGGCGCTTGGAGGTGTACAGATTGCACGCATAGTACAAAATCAGATAACAGGGTACAATAAAAAGAAGCGCCATCATATACGTCTGCGGCGGAAGCACTCCACGCTCCACAGGCGGTATGTCCTGCGGCTTCTCGATATACAGATACCATGAAAGTACATAGGATATGACGATCACGGCACCATCAATCAGCACCTGCATCCGGTTAAAATATTTCTGATTATCGTTGATCAAATCATTTCACCTGTCTGTCTGTTTCTCTGTTACCAGCCAGCCACGCTTCTCTGTGCGACCGACAATATTTTTTCTCTTTTCTCAATACTATACAATAACTTCCCCAAAAGAGCAACAAAATTCTTTGTATGCCTCTGTTTCACCGAAAAAAGCGCCGGAATATGCTGACGAACAATTCCCACTGAATACAGAGGTAATTCCACAGATGCCCCGGGGAAAATCTTACTTTTTTCGCACGATTCTCCTTTTTCCGGCTGATGGAAAAACCATTCTTGATCCCCGCCGCATACTCTCTCCCATAGCCCTTGGAAGCAAAGAACACAAGTTTTACCAGAAATCCCAGGCACAGGGCGGGCAGATTGAAGATCAGCTGAAGCAGCGGCATGTTCTTGTAGATCAGATAAATATTGTTTCTGGAAGAATACCGGATCTTGAACAGATTGTATCTGGAACCGCTGGTTCCGCTGCCCACATGGTAAACCCTTGCCCGCGGCAGAAACCAGTTCTCATACCCAAGGATCCTGGCGCGGTAGCCGATATCCAGATCTTCCAGATAGGCAAAATGTTCTTCATCAAACAAACCGGTCTTTTCCAGCAGGCTCCGGCGGTAAATTGCCGCGCCGGCACAGGCTGCAAACACCTTCTGTTCTTTCTGATAACCGGTCTCAGGTTTTCCCTTTCCTCTGGCAAACGCCCAGCCAAGCATATTATAGTAATTCCCTGCATCGTCGATTTTATCACGCTCCTGCCAGGAAAGCATCTTTGCGCCGGCGGAGAATGCCTTTGGATGGCGCCGGATCCCCTCCAGCATTTCCTCCACAAATCTTTCCTCCGCCTGCGTGTCGTTGTTCAGCAGGATCACGTAAGGCTCCCTGGTGCGGCGGATCCCTTCGTTCACCGCCCGGCTGAAGCCGTAGTTCTGATCCAGCTGGATCCACTGCACTTCGGGGAAATGGGCGCTGACATAGCTCCGGCTCTGGTCGGTGGAACCATTGTCCACCAGATATATGGTAAATTCCCTGCAGGTCTGCTTTTCCAGAGACGAAAGGCACGTCTCCAGATACTGCATCCCGTTATAATTGGGAATAATGATTGCTGTTTCTTTCATTATAATACTCCCTTATTTCTTTCGTCCCCTCAGCGAATAATTCCATTTGGAAAGCGTCAGATTCGGATTATAGTTCGGATCCCCGTCTTTCAGCAGACGGATCCACCGCGTCCGCATGAATTCAATCTCCTGCTGGAAGCGACGCAATTTTTCCTCGCTGTCCTCGGCTCCCCTGGACTTGGACTCATAGTGGTACATTTCCACATGGGGATCATAGACCACCAGCCAGCCCTGCTCCACCGTGCGCAGACAAAGATCCACATCATTGAACGCTACGGTCAGCTTTTCTTCGAAGCCTCCGGCCTTTCGGAATGCTTCTGCCTTCATCATCATGCAGGCGGCAGTCACTGCACTGTAATCCATCTGCAGAGATGCCTTGTGAAGATACCCGCTCTTAGCCCGGGCAAGTCCGAGGAACGCATGTCCTGCGATTCCTCCGATGCCGATAATGATCCCCGCATGCTGGATCGTATTGTCCGGATAATAAAGCTTTGCCCCCACAATGCCGACCTCCGGACGCTGGCAGTTTCCGAGCATCTGCTCGATCCAGTCCGGCGTGATCACTTCAATGTCGTTGTTCAGAAACAGCAGATATTCTCCCTTCGCCTGCTGCACACCGAAATTGTTGATCGCGGAATAATTGAACGTCTTTCCGGGATAAGTGAGAATCCGGATCCGCGGATCTTTTTCCAGTTCCCGGTAACAGGCAAAAGTCTCCTCCTGTTCGCTGTTATTCTCAATGATCAGGATCTCCAGATTCTTCCATGTGGAAGTCTCCAGAACCGAATGAATGCAATGCATCAGTGTCTCTTTCTGGTCCTTGTTCGGAATCAGGATCGATACCAGCGGCTCGCCCTCAACGGGATAGTGTACATCATAGAATCCATAATCCTGCCGCAGGGATACCACTCCCCTGACGCCGCTTCGCTCCAGATTGCCCTCGATGGCCCGTTTTCCAGCCTCGTAGGCATACATTTTACTTGCCGGATTGTCCGCCGTGGACGCGCTGTGTACCCGCCAGTGATATAAAATCCTCGGAATATGAACAATCTTTTCTGCCTCTTCCGTACACCGGAAAATAAAATCATAATCCTGCGCTCCGTTGAATTCCGGACGAAATCCCCCGATTCTCTCCGCAATCTCTCTGCGCACAACAAAAAAATGGCAGATATAATTGTTGGAGCGGAGCAGATCCAGATTGAAATCCGGCTTCAAGTGGGGCTGAAAATGCTCCGAGAGATCCGTTGTGACCTTGTCCTCATCGGTATAGAATACGTCGATCCCTCCGTCCTTCTCCAGCCGGGCTGCCATCTCATACAGTGCATCCGGCGACAGAAGGTCGTCATGATCCAGAAGCCCGACAAACTCCCCGCGGGCCATTGCAAGCGCCGCATTGGTGTTCTCGGAAATCCCTTTGTTTTCCTTCAGGTTTTTTACACGGATCCGCCGGTCCTCCCGGCAGTATCTCTCGAGAATCTCCGCCACTTCCCGATCTTCAGGATCCGCATTTGCAAGACACAGTTCCCAGAAAGGAAAAGACTGGCTTCTCACCGACTCGATCATCTCGCAGAGAAATTTTGCGGGCGTCCGAAAAACAGGAACGGCAATGCTGAATACGCAGGCCGATTCCTCACCGCCGGAGAAATTCTCCCATGCCAGAGACTGTTTTCTCTGACGCTCCAGTTCCTCCGGTTTTGCCCGATGCTCTTCGTACCAGGGACCGTAGGGAACCTCCTCCGGCTCCATCCGCTCCGACAGACGTACCAGAAATTCCTTCAGCCCGAAGTGCTTCAGATATCTGAGTCCCTTCTGTATATTATATGGTTTCAGTTTTTTCAGAAAACGTATCACTCTGTTGGAAGCCACTCTTTGTTCTCCTTGCTGTTCTTTCAGTTCGTCAAATTCGAAAATCCGGAAATTCCCGTATCGTACGGATCACTGTATCAACCTCTTCCATGGACAAGTTATAGAACATCGGAAGACGCATCAGACGCTCACTCTCCTTTGTCGTATAGACATCTTCCCCGGAAAATCGGCCGAATTTTCTGCCTGCCGGCGCGCTGTGAAGAGGAATATAATGGAAGACACTCATAATTCCATGCTCTTTCAGCCAGCTGATCAGACGGGTCCGCTGTTCCAGATCCCGCGCCTTGATGTAAAACATGTGAGCGTTATGTACCGCGTATTCCGGAACAACCGGCAGTTCGATCTTTCCTGCCTCCTCCAGCTCCTTCAGCCCCTGGTAATACCGGTCCCACAGCTCCAGCCGTTTGTCATTGATTATGCCGCATGCCTCCAGCTGCCCGTACAGATATGCCGCATTCAGTTCTCCTGGCAGATAGGAAGAACCGTAATCCATCCAGGTATACTTGTCAATCTGCCCCCGGAAGAATTTGCTGCGGTTGGTCCCCTTCTCCCGGAGGATCTCCGCCCGCTCCAGATATTTCTGGTCCTGGAACAGCAGCGCGCCGCCCTCTCCCATCGTATAATTCTTCGTCTCATGAAAACTGTAGCAGCCGAAGTCCCCGATGGTTCCCAGCGCTCTTCCCTTATACCAGGCATTCACACCCTGGGCCGCATCCTCCACGACTTTCAGTCCATACTTTTTTGCAATCGCGAGAATCGTATCCATCTCACAGGCAACTCCGGCGTAATGCACCGGCACAATTGCCTTTGTCTTTTCCGTCACCGCCGCCTCAATCTTTGTTTCATCGATATTCATCGTATCCGGCCGGATATCCACAAACACAATCTTTGCTCCCTGAAGAACAAACGCATTGGCGGTGGATACGAAGGTGTACGACGGCATGATCACCTCGTCTCCCGGATGGATATCACATAAAAATGCGCTCATCTCAAGCGCATGTGTACAGGAGGTTGTAAGGAGCACCTCCCTGGAATGAAATTGTTCTTTCATCCAGGCAGAACACTTTTTTGTGAACGGGCCGTCCCCACACAGCTTTCCTCCCTCAATCGCCTGCTTCAAATAAGCTTCTTCCGTACCCACATGAGGGGCCCTGTTGAATTCAATCATCTGGAAACCTCTTTTTTCTGGTTTTTTCGCCGTTCGCCGCCGTCTGATCCACGTACTGTACGTTTTAACCGCGGATCAGAAACCACTCGCATCTGTCTGTCCGGCGGCGCCAGCAGTAATATTGCTTTATTATACTCCGAAACATGAAATTTTGCAAATTAAGAAAATCCTACTGTTTCTTACGAAAAACCTATGATATACTAAGAAAGCAGTCTTTACCATTTCACAAAAGGAGGTTTTTCCAAATGAATACCCGAATACAAGCAGGATTCTCCCGCATGCTGGCTGTAATCCTATGTTTGTTTCTGCTGATCCCACAGGCTCAGCCTGTCCTTGCAGCAGAAATATCGACCAACCAGATTGCAAACTGGCCGGCCGGGCCCGAGGTTCCCACCCCCAATGCCGTTGTCATGGATGCCGACACAGGTGCGATCCTGTACAATAAAGGAATGGACGAAGTGCGTTATCCTGCGAGCATCACGAAAGTCATGACTGCGCTGCTGGCCATTGAAAATTCTTCTCTGACCGATCAGGTGACCATGGGTGCGGAAGCCGCCAGCCTGGAAGTCCCAGGCAATTCACGAATCGACGCGGTGGAAGGAGAAGTCTTCACCATGGAGCAGTGTCTTCACGCGATCCTTCTTGCCTCAGCCAATGGCGTCACCCGGCAGGTAGCGGAATACATAGCCGGAAGTGAAGAAAATTTCGTGAACATGATGAATGAACGTGCGAAAGAGCTTGGATGTACCAACACACATTTCAACAATTCCAGCGGACTTCCCGATCCTGACCATTATACAACGCCCCACGATATGGCGCTGATTCTGTCAGAAGCGGTAAAAAATGAAACTTTCTGCGCCATCGAAGCCGATCTTCTGTACACGATTCCGCCCACAAACATGACATCCACTCCACGGGAGCTGCGGAACCATCACGCAATGCTGTTTGAAGGCGAATGGTATTACGAAGGCGCCTTTGCCGGAAAGACCGGATATACCGACGAGGCACACAACACCCTCGTCACCGCGGCAAAAAGAAACGACATGACTCTTGTCTGTGTTGTGATGCTCTGTGACAATCTGGATTATATCAATGACACACGGACATTGCTGGACTATGGCTTCAACAACTTTTCTCATGCAACACTGGAGGGTTCTTCCGATGGGGAAGGTTCTGTCATGCTGACTCTGCCGAACGGTGTTTCCGCCTCCGACACCACATTCTCCGACACGGAGAACAGAGATACAGCATCCGAAAACGCGGAAACTGTTACACGCCAGTACTACTACAACTCACAGCCGGTGGGCACCGCCCAGGTGACGGTTACATCCACTCCGACACCGACCACAGCTGTCACAGATACTCCGTCAGAAGATGCTTCCGATGAAACCGGATCCTTTTTCTCCAATCCTCTGATCCTTGCGTTTATCATTGTCGACCTGATCGGAGTGATCCTGATCATCGTATTTGCCGTAAAAAGACGCAGACGCCGCCGCAGACGCAAAAACAGAAGACGTCGGAGATAAAGAACCCGCCCCGGATTCTCCGGCAAACCTTTGCCTGAGCATTCGGAGCGGGTTTTTTCTACCTGTAATTAGGCAGGAAAACAAGCGCATATACAAGTACAGCGGACAATACATACAGAACGCAGAGCGTTCCGTAAATAAACATTCGGATCTTCGGATTTCCTTTGATCCTCTCGATCAGATTCTCAAATCCTTTGCACAGGAAATACATAAACGGAATCAGCATCGGCATCAGGTAACGTCCCTGTGCCTGAAAATCCACCGAGTATGCGTAGATAATCAGGAGAATGACTGGAATCACTGCCGTTCCCACCAGGCAGACATGAAAGACACCTTCCATCCTCCAGCGTTTTTTCCGGTAAACGGTCATCCGGGTCGTGGAGCCCTCCGCATCCTCCTGATAATCCGTCACTTCTTTTCTTACATCCTTCACAGCAAGAAGTTTTGGAAGAAGCGGAAGCAGGCAGATGATTCCTGCCGCAAAAAACAACACATAGAGATACGACCACCACTTCGGCATGAAAATATCCATATATCCAAAGGTACCAATAAAACTCACAACGACCGTGGACAGCCAGTTATAATTCCAGTCTCCCGGAACCCAGATCAGCATATCCATAATCGATTTTCCCATTTTCTTCGGCGTCATGATATTCGAGGGTTTCAGCTCTTCCACGGCATAAAGTTCTCCGTACATGGAGGATGCCTGTCTCCCCAGAAAATCTCCGTCATAGAGAATTGCGTTTCTGATAAACCACCATCCGGCAAACACCAGGACAACCGCCGTAATCAAAAGCCCGAATTTCACCATCGGCTTCCAGTCCCACCGCTTTTCCCTGCACATCAGCATACTGATGCAGAAAAAGAAAACGGTGCACAGGCCAAACCCGTAAGCATTGTAATAAGAAAGCGCACAGACCGAAAGCGCCAGACCAAGCTCCACGCAAAGCTTTCCGCTCCAGCCATTCTGCAGAGCCTTGCACCAGCACAGCAGGATCCAGGCGGTAGAAAACACCGCGATGGAATCCATATTCACATAGGAATTGATAAACACGGTTCCCGGCAGAAAACAGACCATTGTCGCAAACAGCCACGCTGCCCCTGGCTTCATCATACGCTTTCCGATCCTCAGACACAGAAATCCGGTCAGCGTGCCAAAAATCACATTTACCATCCGTGCTCCGATGACCGGCGCCATCTCCGCCGAAGAGAAAAGCATCGCTATTTTTCCGAAGACCGCGCCGATGATATAGGAGGTGATCGGAGAAAATGCGTAGGAGATTCCCCACAGTTCATTCCGGACCTCCGGATCTCCGCCCTCCGGCAGTGTCCCATGCTTCATAATATACTCCACGATCTGATATCGCATGTGCTCATCCGGCGAAACGTTGAACGGCTGAACAACCGTCCACATCAAAATAAAGAAAAACAGTGCAGCCAGAAAGAGAATCTCCGGCACATATTCTTTCTTTTTCATAGTAACATCCTATCTTTTTCCTTTTTATATCCTTTTCAATGAGAAGTCCTGGCTGTCCAGCGTGAGATTCGGATTATAATAAGGATCTCCGTTTTTCAGGATCTCCGGCCATCGCTTCTCAAACACGGCAATCTCACGGTTGAAACGGGCGATTTTTTCCGGCGTGTCCTCCAATCCGCGCGATTTGGATTCATAATGATACAGTTCCGCGTAGGGATTGTAAACAACAAGATATCCGACCCTCTGAAGCTTCAGACAAAAATCAATGTCGTTGAATGCCACCTGAAGAGCCTCGCTCAGTCCGCCTGCCTTTTCAAAGGCTTCCCTTTTTACCATCATACACGCTGCCGTAACCGCACTGTAATCCTGTGCGCAGATGATCCTGTGGCAGTATCCCGTCTCATTTCGTTTTTGCTGAACAAAGCAGTGACCTGCCACTCCGCCAAACCCGATAACAACGCCCGCATGCTGAATTGTGTCATCTTCAAAATAAAGTCGCGCGCCTACTGCCCCTACATCCGGGCGCATTGCATACCCCAGAAGTTCCTCAATACAGTCTTTATTGATGATTTCCGTATCATTATTCAGCAGCAGCAGATATTCTCCCTTCGCGTGCTGAACACCAAAATTGTTAATTGCCGAGTAGTTAAACACTCCGTCCCAATAGATGACTCTGGCTTTTGGGTTTTCTTCTTCCAGCTTCCTGTAATAGGCAAATGTTTCCTCTTTTTCGCTGTTATTCTCAATGATGAGATACTCCATATTCTGATACGTATTTACCTTTTCCAGTGATCTCAGACATCTCTCCAGGTCATCCGTATGATCCTTGTTGGGAATAATCACAGAAATCAAGGGATCATAAGCTCTCCTGTAACGGGTCCGATACAGTCCCATATACTCGCCCGGAAACACTTCCGCCTCGATTCCGCTTCTCTGATAATGCGCTTCGATTGCTCTTCGCCCTGCTTCAAACGCATACCTTTTGCTCTCTGGATTCTCAGCAGTAGACTCCTCATGGCTTCTCCAGTGATAAAGGATTCTGGGAATACGGTAAATTTTGTCTCTTCCCGCATACTCCGTACATCGGAAAATAAAATCATAATCCTGTGCGCCGTCAAATTCGCTCCTGAGCATTCCTACCTGCTCAATGACACTCCTCTTCACCACAAACAAATGGCAGATGTAGTTCACGGTGCAGAGCAGATCAATGTTATACTGCGGCTTAAAATGCGGCTGAAAATATTTCTTGCCATCCATCGTCATCTTATCTTCATCAGAATAGAGAACTTCCAGCTCAGGATGTTCATTCAATGCTTTCACACACTCGTACAGAGCATCCGGCGTCAGCTTATCATCATGGTCTGCAAACGCAATAAAATCTCCTGACGCCGCTCGAATCGCCTGATTTGTGTTTTCTGAAATCTGAAGCGGCTCTGCATTTCGGACCACCCGGATACGGGTATCCTGCGTTTCAAGAGACGAAAGAATCTCTTTCAACGGAGAATCTGAACCGCTTCCATCAGACAGACATAACTCCCAGTTTCTGTATGTCTGCTGCTGCACAGATTCGACCAACTGCAGCAGATATTTTTCCGGCGTTCTGTAAAGAGGCACGACAATACTGATTTTCGGGGAATATTTAAACGAATGTCTCCGCTGCATCTCCAGATCGCTTTTAGAAGGAAGGTGTTTTTCAATCCATTTATCATAGGGGATCGGACGCAGATGATAATTTTTTATCTTATCTCCACACTTGGCAGCCAATCCCCCGACACCGTATAACCTCCAATACCGGACTCCTTTTTTCCAGTAATCGTTCAGCTTTTCTTCCATCCTCCGCCACTTTTGCAGATATACCTTCCTTCGAACCCTTTGCCCCTTTGTCTCAAAGATCAAAAAAATCTGCGTTCTGCGCTCATATGGAATCTCGACAAAAAAGCCTGTTTTTTCAGGAAGCGTGATCTCATCAAACTGCTTCTGAACATCCACACGGTTCTGATATTCCACCTCGCAGTCGATTGGATGCCCGGAGGCATCCTCTACCCGGACACGCACCGGCGAACTATACGCGGACCATCCCCTGATCCGGCAGCATTTATTTTCCTCGGAAATAATCACATCTTCCAGAAAATACTGAATTCTGTTCTGTATACGCCGAAGTCTGTCGACATTCGTCGTATACCACGGTCTTCTTCTTCCATCTGCCGACGCATACACGGTAAGCTTCCGGTAGCCGGACAAATCCTCAGGAAAATATACCGTTATCTGTTTCCTGCATCCGCCAACCAGATCTCTGTCTTTAAACCTTTCCAGCGCACTGACTCGCTCCTGATCTTTCATTTCTGTTTTCAGCTGTCTGGAATCCAGCCACGCTTCAGCTTTGTAGTCCTCCGGCCAGGTTCCCTGGAGGATATATACATTTTTATCTTTCAGAGAAAATCGATCTCTGGTGACTTCATATATCTGACGCTGCATGTTTTTCTCCTGTTTTGATTAGGAACGTATCACACAATCGTTCCTTGTCTTCGTAAGATTCGGATTGTAATACGGATCTCCTGCTTTCAATATTTTTTCCCATCTCTTCTTGAACCGTTTTGTCTCCTGAGCAAATCGCTTTGCATTCTCTGGTTTATCCTCGTAACCACGCGTAACCGATTCATAGTGATACATCTCCACAAAAGCATGATACACAACCAGTTTGTTTTGTTCTCTCACCCTGAGACAATAATCCACGTCATTGAAAGCAACCACGAAGGACTCATCCATCCCGCCAATTTCCTGATACAGGGATTTTTTTGTCATCATACAGGCTGCTGTCACCGCACTCAGATCCTGCGTGGACGATGCTTTCCCCACATAGGTAAACACATCATTGGGGAATGTATAGAAAATGTGTCCGGCTGTACCTGACGGACCAAGTCCGACAATAATTCCTGCATGCTGAATCCTTTCGTCTGGAAACAGAAGCTTCGCGCCGACAACGCCAACATCCTCTCTCTGACAATATCCCAGCATCTCTTCCATCCAGCTTTCTGACTTCACCTCGATATCATTGTTCATCAGAACAAGATATTCTCCTCTGGCATGCTCCGCGCCAAAATTATTGATTGCAGAATAGTTGAACGGTTTGTCCCATCGTAATACCCTAAGATTGGAGTGTTTCTGTTCCAGTTCTTTATAATAAGAAAAGATTTCCTCTGTCTCGCTGTTATTTTCAATAATCAGAATCTCGAAATTCCTATACGTGGATTTCTCATAAATAGAGTGAATACACTTTTCCAGATCTTCCCTGTGATCCTTATTCGGAATCATAATGGAAACCAGCGGTTCCCCTTCCACAAGAAGCTTTGTCCGGTATCTGCCGAACTGATCTGTCATTGTAACCTCCGCCTTCATCCCAATTCTCTCAAAATGTGCAGCCACTGCGGCTCTTCCCGCCTCGTACGCATACATTTTACTGGTCGGATCTCCCGCCGTGGAAGCCGGATGGTTTCTCCAATGATACAAAATCTTGGGGATATGTTTAATTTTATGTGCTTTTTCGCAGCATCTCAGAATGAAGTCAAAATCCTGCGCTCCGTCATACTCTTTTCTGAGCAGACCGACCTGATCCACAATATCTTTTTTCACAACAAAAATATGGCAGATATAGTTATTGCTTCTGAGCAGATCAAGATTAAAATCCGGTTTAAAATGCGGATCATAATAGGTTTTTCCATCCATTGTGATCTTGTCTTCATCTGTATAGACAACATCTGTTTCCAGATCCTCATTCACTGCTTTTACAATCTCATACAGAGCATTTGGCGCCAGGGTATCATCATGGTCGGAGAACATAATAAAATCTCCGTCCGCAATTCTGATTGCCCCGTTGGTATTCTCGGAAATCCCATCATTCTTTTCCAGAAGAACATAGGAGATTCTCTTTTCCTTTCCATACATTCTCTGAATAAACGGTCCTACCTGGCCATTATTGCTTCCGTCCGCCAGACACAGCTGCCAATTCCTGTACGTCTGACTCTGAACAGAGTCAATCAATGCTTTCAGGAAATCCAGTGGAGTATTGTAAAGGGGAATCACGATGCTGATCTTAGGCTCATACGCAAACCTGTGTTTCCTCTGCTTTTTCAGATCTTTTTCGGAAAGCTTATGGTCTGCAAGCCAGATATCATAGTCAGAAATATGCCGGTTCATCTCTTTAATCGCATAATAACGAAAATCCTTCAGACCTGTTTCCCTGATTCTCTTTCTGTTCTCCGCGAATCTGGAAGGTCCCAATACTTTCAGATACTTTCCGATCGTCGTATTATCACGATCAAATTTCTTCATATCGATTGGGAATTCCTTTGCAGTCATTTTATTACTGATCCTGACAATGATTTTTCTTGCCTTTACATCTTCTCTCCTGATGGAAAGGATATAACCGCACTTACGCTCTTTGTCCAAATGGAACAGACGATTCACATCGTTCCTCACTTCGCGTTTCATTTTAAAAGGCACAGGCTGTCCTTTGCTGTCCAAAACCTCGATTTTGGCACTGTCATACTTATCGTAAGCCCAGCCCCAGAGAATCATTCTGTCGTCCTTCTTCTCCTGAATGTCAAGATTTCCTTCCAGCGTAGTGGTTCCGCCTTCTTCGAGAATCTTCTGAATCTCCTTATGGAAAATCGTCTGCTTTTCTTCCCCATCGTCAGCGATTAGTTCAAGAAACGTGCATCCCAGATCCCGCAGTTTATAGATTTTTTCAATACTCACCGTAAATCCGGCATCCGACGGAATTTCCAGTGTTTTCAGAACGTTTCTCAAATCTACTCTGTTTTTCCGTTTTACGCAATATTCAAGTTCCTGATCCGCATCCGTCCGGACAGATACTGTCACCTTTCTTCCGCTCTCGCTTAGAACCCAGCCTTCTATTTCATAGCTGAAATTATCTTCAACATTACAGTTATCGAAATCAACACTCCAGTAAAATTTACTCATTCTTTATTCCTTTCTTTCAGCCGGCGATATTTTCTGTATGCCTTCCAGACTTTTGTATTCTCCATCTCACGAATCAGCAACCGTTTCTGTTCGATAACCTGATTTTTATCCCGAATTGTTCTGTCCCTTTCAGCAATCGTCTCACGGAGTATCTCAGCTTTTTCCCTTTCCTCACGAATCAGCTGCTCCTGCTCCTGACTTTTCTTTGTCAATGTTTTGAACGCTCCTGTCAATTCTTCTGAAAGCGGCATCACCAGCCACTCAAGCTCTAAGCTATGAACCGCATTCTCTTCATACAGTATATTAGGGTCATTCTGTTCAAAAATCAGCAGCCCATTTCCAAGATCCTTTCCATTCAATGCATACATTCCCGGCTGAAGTTCTCTGCCATTGACCGAAAAGCGGTGGATCTCCACTACACAAGGACGTTCTCCCGGATCGAGTCGAATACTGCTGACCGGCTCCTGAAACTCCATATTGCACACAACGTTCTTTCCATCCCGTGGGGAAAAAAATCTGGAATCTCTTTCACGGATCACACCGTCTGTACTCCAGAAAAGCTGAAGGCGTCCCCAAATTTGGCCGCGATATGCTTCCAGCGCATCTTCCACAGAAATCACTCCCGGAGTAATCCTTGGATACATCATACGCAGCGGCTCATACCCTTGAATGATGTATTGCTGAAACATCTTTTCCATCTGTGCGTACGCCGCCTGTCTTTCCTCAGAAATTCCAAACCGCTCATAGATCTTCCGATCCCGCAGAATTTCATTTCTCGCTCCTGTCGTCTCAAAATAATAATGAAGAACTCTGTATACGACAAATTCCACTGGGATCGGGAAATCAAATGTCCACTCATAATCAATCAGATTCCATCCGTCACAGACAATAACATTATTCAGAACCATGTCTATATCCGTGACTGACGCGGATTTCATATGTTCAAATTCCGGAACAAAGCCAAACACTTCCTGAAATTCCGAAGTCAGATAAAAATCTTCCTGAGCTGAGTCCAGAATAAGCGAAAGATATTGATCCAAGGTTTCTTCTACCTTGTCATACTCTTTGCGTTCTACATACCCATCCATAACTTCTTCCAGTGTCTGTCCTTCCAGATAGTCCATTTCCACAGCGTGATCCGTCAAACAACACTGGTTAATTTTCAGCCCTTTTCCCGTATAAAGCTTCTCCAGTTCTTCGAACCATCGATAAATATTTTTTACATGTTTGTCCGCTTTCTCGCTGCACGGTGTTTTTATAACCTTCTTTTTTCCGCCATCCAGACATATGGCAGTCCGTATGGAAAATTCTGCTGAACGCTCATTTGAGTATTTTACAAAAATTGTTTTCATCATATCTCCACCTTCTCCAGAATCACCAGAAATGAATTGGAAAATTCCGGAAACTGTCCTTCATCCACAAGAGAATCGTATGCGCGAGTTTCGTCAAAAAGCAACAGTCTTTGCCGATCCATATTGCACAGATTATTATGCAGTTCTCCTCGTTTCGGAAGATATTCGTCGGAATAGACCGCCAGAGGAAATTTATAATCCGGATAAGGATAGAAAAACTCCGCCTTCAGCCCGCCAACTTCTTGAAACATTCCTTCCAGTTCCCTTTTGGAAAACGTACGTGCCCCTGAAACATGGGTGTAACCTTCGATCCCCTCAAAATAGCGGCCGTTATGATCTTCCGTACATCCTGCCCAGTATTTCATACCCAGCCTGTTTTCTATTGCCAGAAGAATTTTTCCGCCCGGCTTCAGGTGGCCTCTTATTTTGCGAAGCATATCATGAAACGGTCTGTCACTGCTGATATACATCCTGGAATACTCAAACACGCCAATCAGCGTAATATAATCGTAACGTTCGGAGAGATTCGGCTCAATGTCCTGAAAATTTCCCACGATAATCTCAATATTGGAATATCGGTAATTTCTGTGAGCGTTAATGTAGCTCCTCTTTTTTGACAATTCGACACATGTCACCTTTTCAGCTTTTTCAGCCAACGCTCCGGTAATCGCACCACATCCGGAACCGATTTCCAGTACCTGAGCGCAGGGCTCTATCGGAAACCACTCAATAATATTCTGTCGGATCTTTGAAAAATGATACAAAGCAGACCAACTGCTTTTTTGAGAAATCACCATGCTGTAATCGTCAAGATGCAGCTTGGCCATTTCAAGCAACTCCTCTTCCACCGGACCGTCGCTGTAAAAATCTTCCCCCGGATAGTATTCATACTCCAATACGACATTTCCTATCTTCTCCTGCATAACCCCTCCATATTAATGAACTTCCACTTTCGAATTCATATCATAAAAACCAACGGTATTTTTCGTGGAAAGCACTGTAATACTGCATACGTCATACAGACGGTGAAACACCTGAAAATCTCCGTCCTTATAACCAGTACATCCAAGCGACAAAAGATATTCCCCTCCCTGCAGAGACATATTCTGCCGGAAAGACACTTCTACAACATCGCCCGGATTCTGCGGCTTAACATCCGCCTCTTCATACATCGTGTTGGTTCCTGTAATCTCCGTTCCCTTCAGATCTTTGATACTGTATGCAAAAATCGGTGATTCTACACGGTTAGAAAATTTGATTCTCATATGAATCGTAAAATCTGTTCCCTTTTCAATCGTATTTGTCACCACATTATTTTCATCACGGATTGTGAAATCCACAATCTCACCATCCTTATTCCCGTACTCCAGTACCTGAGGATTCAGAGCAAAAGATCTCTCCCAGCTTGATGTACTTTTCTCTGCTGGATCCGGCATTTCCTTTTGTTCCGCCGCTTCCTTTTCGTCACCATCCTGGCCAACAAGAAGCTTTTTATAGAGATCCACCATTTCTTTCGCTGAACCTTCCGCACGCTTAACTCCCTGATTCAAAAGTACAACCCTATCACAGTATTTGCTGACACTTCCCAGATCATGACTGACAAAAAGGATTGTTTTTCCTTCCTTTTTAAACTCTTCAAATTTTCTATAGCACTTTGCCTGAAAAAATACGTCGCCTACGGAAAGTGCCTCGTCGACAATCAATATCTCAGGATCAATATTGATTGCAACTGCGAACGCAAGACGCACAAACATACCGCTGGAATATGTTTTTACAGGCTGATGGATAAAATCTCCAATATCTGCAAAAGAGAGTATGGCGTCAAGCTTGGCGTCAATTTCTTCCTTGGAAAATCCGATCATTGTTCCATTCAGATACACATTTTCCAGACCAGAATATTCCATATTGAAACCGGCGCCCAGCTCCAACAGCGCAGAGATTCGTCCGTTTACCCGAACTTCTCCGGCCGTTGGATTCAGTACGCCTGTTATAATTTTAAGAATTGTTGATTTTCCGGAACCATTCGTACCGATGATTCCCACGGTTTCTCCCCGATGTACATCAAAGGATACGTCACGGAGAGCATAATGCTCACGATATTTCTTTTTCCTTGTCAGACCCAGTGACTCCTTTAACCGATCCATCGGTTTGTCATATAATTTATACATCTTATCCAGATGCTCTACTGAAATTGCAATTTCTGCCATTGTCTTTTCCTTCCTGTTTTCTTGCACACTGCAGCCGTTCAGACAACTGACCGGCTGACCGAACTGTCATAGCACATCGGCAAAATGTGGTTTCAAACGTTTGAAAATAAACGCTCCGATCCCAAAAAGTACCGCTGTTACAACCCAGAAGTAAAGCCCCCAGCTCACATGAGCCATCACGCTGACATGTCCCAGCATAGAATCTCTGTACCCAGTGACAATATAATACATGGGATTCAGCTTAAACAGCTTTATCACAAGCGGATGATCCGCCATCACTGAATTAATATCCCACATAATCGGTGTAAGCCAAACACCTACCTGAAGCAAAATGTTAATAATCTGCGTCAGATCGCGGAAGAAAACAACAATCGCACTTGTGGCATAGACAAGCGCCAGTACGAAGCAGAATCCACAGAATGCATAATAAATCAACTGCAGGACATACGGAGTTGGGAAATACCCGTATCCGCTGCACAAAACCAGCGCAAAGGCAACAAAAAACACATGTACAAAACCTGCAGAAATAATCTTTACAATCGGCAGTATACTAATTTTGAACACAACTTTTTTTACCAGGTAATTATACTCCAGAAGTGCATTCGTACCGCCATTCAACGCATCCTGGAAAAAGAACCATGGGATGATACCTGTTGTCAGATAGAGAACAAAAGGGTAATTATCCACATTTCCCGACCGCAGTCCGACAGAGAATACAAACCAGTAGACCAAAATCGTAACAATCGGCTGAATAAACGCCCAGACAATTCCCAAATAGGAACCGGCATATTTGGTTTTGAAATCGTTCACTGAAAGCTTAAGGATCAGTCTCCTGTTCTGCAGAAGCTCCATAGGCAGAACCATGAGCTTTTTCCGCAGCAGAAACAGCACAAGTATTCCAAGATCCAGAACTGCCAGAACCGCGATATTTCTCATCATCTGGCTCTGCGCTGCCTCTCGTTCCAATGGCTCTGACAGTGCGGAAGAATCTACCATAACCGCCAGAAATGGATCTGTTCCCGATGTTTCTATCACAGTCTGACCGTCTTCTGACCGAACAGACGCAATCTGCTGCTGCGCCAGTGAATCCGAAAAAATTTCAGGCGAAAGCTCAACAACCGTATCCCCATACTGCAGATACATCTTTCGTATCTGATATTCTCCCGGGTCTGTCCCAAGATCCAAACGAACCATCGCCGCCCATGAGGTAATGTGGAATTCCAATTCCTGGTATTCTCCCACTTCTGTATAGGCGATTTTCTCACTGTTCGCTTCCTGGAATGCAGTGTTTTCACCATAATAAAGTTGTATCACATCTTCATGATCAGCTTTCATTTCCACAAAAAAGCCGAATACCCCAGAAGCCGGCGTTCGATAACTGAAAATATAGATATTCAGCGCTACTACAACCGCCGCCAGCACAAGTACAAAAAATTTCTTCTTGTTTGACATATTATAACTCCCGGTTTTCTGTATACTCCTGTATACCTCCCCACTTCTGATCTTTTTCAGAAATAATCAGATCCTCACGGGTCATTCCATCCGGCATCGGCCATTCCACGCCAATCTTAGGATCTGCCCAGAATAAGCCGCCTTCGTCATTCGGATGATAAAAATCTGTACATTTATATGCAAACTCTGCATAGTCAGAAAGTACGATAAACCCATGTGCAAAGTTTTTCGGAATAAAAAACTGCTTCTTATTTTCCGCAGAAAGAAGGACACCATACCACTTTCCATATGTTTTGGAACCTGGACGAAGATCCACAGCAACATCGAACACTTCTCCGCTGACAACTCTTACCAGTTTATCCTGTGGATAATTAATCTGAAAATGAAGGCCGCGCAGTACGCCCTTTCTGGACGCAGACTGATTGTCTTGGACAAATTCCATATCAATTCCTGCTTCTTTATAATCATTGTAATTATAAGTTTCCATAAAATATCCACGCTCATCGCCGAACACTGTCGGTGTGATAACCTTCAAACCTTCAATTTCACATGTTTCCACTGTTATTTTTCCCACAGCAATTACCTCTTTTCTGTATATTTTCAATTATCTGTATTTTACGCAAAAATGCAGTGTACATCAAGCCACTGCAATTTTGCCCCACTCATTTTTATTTGTCTTTATACATTTCCGTGTAATATTTCTGATAGTCTCCGCTTGTCACGTTATTCATCCACTCTTCATGTTCGAAAAACCATGCAATCGTTTTGCGAATTCCCTCTTCAAAACAGGTCTCCGGATACCAGCCGACTTCTGCTTTGATCTTGTCAGGCGCAATCGCATACCTGCGGTCATGACCTTTACGGTCTTCCACATAAGTAATCAGATCTTTGCTGACAAGAGCCTTTCTCGGATCATCGTCCGAAAGCATTTCCTGAAGCGTATCCAGAATAATGTGGATAATCTGAATATTCTGTTTTTCATTATGTCCGCCGATGTTGTATGTTTCAAACAGACGGCCATTTTCCTGAACCATATCAATTCCTTTACAATGATCCTCCACGTACAGCCAGTCACGGACATTCTTTCCGTCGCCGTAAACCGGCAGCTTCTTTCCGTGAAGCGCATTGTTGATGATCAGCGGAATCAGTTTCTCAGGGAACTGATAAGGGCCGTAATTGTTGCTGCAATTGGTGATGTTCGCCGGGAATTTGTATGTGTCCATATATGCTTTTACAAGCATATCTGAAGACGCTTTGCTCGCAGAATATGGACTGTGAGGATCGTAAGGAGTTGTCTCATAAAAATATCCGCCGTCCTCTTCCAGAGAACCATATACCTCATCGGTCGATACGTGCAGGAATTTATGGTCTGGCTTGAAAGTACCATCCTCCAGTTCCCAAGCCGCTTTTGCCGCATTCAGCATAACCAGTGTTCCAAGCACGTTTGTCTTTACGAACACTTCGGGATTCTTAATGCTGCGGTCAACATGGCTTTCCGCCGCAAAATGAACCACCCTCTGGATGTCATATTTCTCAAATAAGGCGTTGATTGCCTCGCTGTCGCAGATATCCGCTTTCACAAACGTGTAATTTGGTCTGTCTTCAATATCCTTCAGATTCTCGAGGTTTCCTGCATAAGTCAGTTTGTCCACATTGATAATCTGAATTTCATCACCGTATTTTTTGAACATATAATGAATATAATTGGAACCGATAAATCCTGCTCCTCCTGTCACAAGGTACGTACGCATTTTCATTCCTCCATTTTACCATTTTCGGTTATTTTCTGGTCTATTATAGCATCATAGACATCAAAAAGCAATGTTCTAAACATCTGATAATTTTATCACAAGAAGATTGTCGACTACATCAATCGAACCTTCCGCCGGCCAGCTTGGCATCGACGCCGCATGTGCCTTTGCCACCTGGATCTCCTCTACAGAAGCAATCTGCAGTTCCACTCCCCGCGTCCCCGCAAAATCTCTGAATTTTCCGGTTGAATAAAAATATTGCGGTTCCGTATCCACAAACATATCAAAATACGACCAGCCAATGACATCAATCGTAGGATAGCAGGATTTGTTCAGCGTAGCCGCTTTTCTTCCTATTACCGCAACGTGGTAATCATTCAGAGAATAACCAAGCTCATGGATCCTTCCCATAATCTCATTGTATGTGGCAACGTCCTGTTCATACCTCACATCATCTGTATACCACAGTCTCAGCGTCGTGTTTGTCTGATTCATAGCTACCCAAAAAGCAAAAACTGTCAGGGCGATGCGAATTCCCGTTTTCACCTGAGGCAGCTTTTCAAAAAAGCCCATCCGCACATTACGTGATGTCAGGTACATCAGAACACAGCCGCAGCAAAACGGCAGAGAATACTGGCTTCTGTACACTGGAATTGCCGCTGTGGCAATCGTCATCATAAACGGAGAGAACATGACAAAGAATACTGCCAGCCATTTCCAGACACATGTATGAATCGCCTTTTTCCAATTCATCAAAACCACTGCAATCAGAATCAGACACAGAATGCTGTAAGTATAGTCAAAGAAAAGCAGCTGGTCTATTCCAAAAATCTGTTTAAAATGTGTTATGATATTGTTCACGCAGTCACTAATAGGCGCCTTTCCCCACATGATCTGATCCGTAAGATACGTATTTGAGGAAAAGAATAGTTTGACCACAATCTGATTGAGAACAAACGCACATACAAAAGGAATAACAACCTTCAGGCACACAAAAAACAGGCGTTTAAAATCCCTTTCCCTGTACAAAAACAACGCTGCGGCTCCTACTGTAATATATAAAATCACATTCATCTGATAGCTTCCGAAGCTCCAGATCATGAACATTACTGCGAGAAACATGCGCAATACACTTCCGCCCTCAATCCAGCGAAAAATCAATCCGAGTGCAACAGCAACCAGCAAAATAGAAAATGCAACCTGAAAATTCTGAAGCTTAAAAATCCACTGGTTCATCCAAACCGGATGTGTGATTACAACTGCACAGAATACATAATAATTATTACTGTTTTTCTTCTCACTGATAAATTCGAACACATAGCAAAACACAAGCAGAAATAGATTGATCGTCACATATGCAAAGGCTGAATTCACATAAGGATTATACCAGCGCACACCAAAAATTTTTTCAGTAACAATCAGACCATATCGGCCAATGTCCAGCCAGTTATACATATACCCTGGCATGTTGATCATATAGTCTGTATCCAGCGTAACCGACTGACTGAAAATTCTGCATCCATAGACAAGCGCGGTTACAACAAGTGAAAAAATCACAAGATTGCGCCTTTCGCTGCAGAATTTCGCAAACCCTTTTATCATACCTGTTTCTTCTTTTTCCATTCTTTTTCCCCTCTCAGTACTCTATAATGATCAGACCATCTGATAGCTGTAGCCAATCAGATACGGATTTTCTTCTGCATCCATCGCATAAACATGAATTATATATTTACCTCTTCGATATTCAAAGTCACTTGCCGCAACTTCATACTGATAGCTTCCGTCTTCGGAAGGGGTCATTTCATACCATTTGATCACAGACTGATCCCCATCCGGCCACACTGCACAGAGAATGGATCGGGGCTCAATACTGGACTGGATGTTTGAAACATTAACGCTGAATGTATTCGTCTCCGTATTATAGGCACCTACGGTGATATCAGCGGTTATCAGAGGCTCTTCTGCAGCAGTTCCGGCTTCCTCCGTTGTCCCCTGCTCCGTCTGTTCTTCCTGTTCCAGCCCAATGTCGGAAGTAAGCTCATTGATCAGCTCAGATCGTTTGGAAATTTCCTGGCTTTCTCTCTCATAGCCATATACCTCGGACAGTGTCGACTTTCCGGAAAACAGATTGGTCCCAAGTCCAAGCCGCTCTCCTTCTATTCCCACTCCAAGACTCGCCAGCGTCGTCGGAAAATTATCAAAGGTTGTATAGGTGCGGTATTCCTCCCACTGACTCTCTGCCGCAGCGTTAATATATGTAGTATATACCTTTCTCGTGTAATCTTCAGGCACATCTTCACAAAAATCACTGTCCATAGTCAGATGATCACCGGAAATCACAATGGTCGTATTTTCATAGAACGGCTGTTCCTGAACCCACTGAACAAATTCAGACACCTGCCGGCTTGAACATGCCATGACATTCGCATAAACATTGTCCCCAAACAGATCCGGACAATCCTCACACATATAACCATCCTCAAAATGAGTATCCGCCGTCAGCAGCGTCAGGTTGAACGGCTCGTCCTGTGCCGCAAGGTCTGTCAGTTCTTCTTTTGCAAAATCGAAAAGACGCTTATCCTCATATCCCCACCAAACATTATATCCATATGGGATCATATTATTTTCCAGCGCATACTTGTAATCGATAATGTTATAATCCCCGTGTTCCTCATAAAATAATTTTCTTCCGCCGAACTCAGCGTCAGAACCGATCATCAGTGTCTGACTGTATCCGGCATCCTCCAGGATATCCCCGATGGAAACAATTCCAGGGAAGAAGGACTCCTGCGTATTCATGGAATTTTTCTCAATGGGAATATTCATGGGAAGACCGGTGCTCTGCGCAAACATTGCTCCGATTGTCCATGTCGCGCCCGGCATCGCATATCCGCCATTCAACGTCTGATCATCACCAGAGAAATTTTCATTCTGCAGCGAAAGCTCCGTCAGTTCAGGGATCACATTCTGCTCAAACGCCCCTCCGTTTTCCGTACTGCTGTAAGTATTCTCCATGGATTCCAGATAAATGTAAATCAGATTTCTTTTCCGCTCCGGAAACGTCAGTGCCACATCTCGCGGATCCACGTAATTGTCATCAATAAACGTAGAATACTCCGACTGATTGTTCGCATAAGCGGATACATCCAGTGTCGTCCACACATTGGAAACGCTTACTCCAGTCATGATAAGGGAAAGTACCATGATCACGGACAAAAATGAATTGTAGATCTTCCGTTTTTTTCTGAGGAACGCACAGGCAAAGATCAGCAGGACACAGACAATGCCTGTGATCGTCACACAGTATTGGACAAAATCCCAGATCATATCCATATTCGTCCCCTCGAGACTGGTGTTCAGATGGTACACCAGTTCTTCCATGGTAAGCCCGGTCCATGTTTTCAGCATCCACTGACAGGAACGTGAAAGGAGTACGGCAATGGTAGCCACAGCGATCACGATAACGGTGCAGACCCGGATCAATATCTTTCTTCGCTTCCCATGGTTTTCATTTTCGTTTCTTTTTTTCATTTTGACACACCCTTGTTTTTTTATTTTTATGGCATCGTATAGATCAGCACGCCTGCCACAATTAACAGATTCCCTATCAGTTTCCCCCTCGTGATCTTCTCCTTCAGCACCAGCCAGGACAAGATCAGCACAAACACATAAGTAAACGTATCAAGCACCGGTCCATACTTCAGTTCCACCTGCGTATATGCGTAGGTATTGACCAGCAGTACAGCTCCGAAAATCAGATATGCAGTGATCACCCGCCAATTCAGATATTCTTTCAGGATACTTTCGTGTTCCTGATTGGCGCTTTGTTTCAAAAGGATCTGGGAGACCGCAGAAAACGCGGTACACACCAGCATCAGCAGCATATATTTATTCATACCTTTGCACCACCATCACTCCCATCAGCACCACAAGAAGGCCGATGATATTTTTCACACTCAGGCTTTCCTGAAAGATCACCACCGCCCACACCTGAGACCAGATCAGGTAAACGCTCCGGTTGGCATAGGCCGTAGACAAAGAAAATTTTTTGATCACCTTCTGCCAGGCAATCGCGTAGACCCCGCAGTTGGCTGCCATCAAAAACAGGAACAGATACAACAGCGGATTTTTCAGTCCTCCATGGTTGAACTGTACCGACGCGCATTTGGAAAACACGCTGGTCAGAGAAAACAGCAGGATATTCAGATGCAGCTGAATGTAGTTCCGTGTTTTTTTCCTTTTTTCCATTGAAACCTGATTCTCCATCATCTCACATCCTTATAGACCTGATAATTTCCCACTGCTCCCAAAAGTTCGAAGTCTTCCTCCGCCATCGCCTCAATCATGCCGCCCACAGCCGGATACACCAGATAATTGCACTCAAACTTCCTTAACGCCGCCGCCAGTTCCGTCGGCTGAACCGGCTGTGCATGCATTGCATCCCTCAACTCCTGTTTTTCCGGATATTCATTTGCCCATCTTCCATAGGGAAGATAGATATCGGTATCATACTGACGGAGTTCACACAGAATCTCATCGGGAACAGACACGCGGATGATCTCTCCCTCCTGCCGGTCTGCCTCCAGCATCTCACAGATCATGATCGTCTCTTCCATGAGCTTCTGGGAATTTTCTGCCCTTACAAAACCGCCGTTCGTATACAGATTTCTTCCGGATACCACCAGCACGATCACCACAGCCGCTACACTGAGTACACGTTTCCAGCCTCTGAGCTTTTCTCCATCAACAAACCACGCACTGATAAACGCTGCAAAAACCGGAACCGGAAGAATCCAGAACATTCTCCAGTATACATCTTCCCCGATCAGTGAAGCAATGATCTTTGCAGTAACCGGAAAATAATACAGAATCAAAAACAGGATCGTATATCCTGTAAACAGGTATTTCCACTTTTTGTCAATTCTTGGATCCCGGAGAATCCAGATCAGACAAATCAGATACAGTACATGGTAAAATCCAGTGCCTGCATAGGACTGAAACCACTGTACCGCCATATCCAATGCTTCTCTCAAGCTTTCTTTCCTCCTTCACTGGCAACATGTCCCTTCCTGCATCGTAATTTATCTGATAACCAGATACAGAACCGCAAAAATCAGATTCGGCACACATGCAAGAATGCTGCGGATCAGACCGCCCCAGTTTTTCTTTAGCAGTCCGAACAGGAAACCAACGACAGCCACGCACAGTACAGGCAGCATAATTCCCATAGTGGAAACCATAAATCCTGCGGTCATTGCGCAAACCAGAACCACCCAGTCCTTTTGACTGTTCTTCAGAACCAGCAGCCTGCTGCACAGGTAGAAAACCGCCGGAAGGATCGTCGACGCAAGCACCGCCTTTCCCTGCCAGATCCGCACCAACAGAAATGTCCCCGGTGTATAAACGGAATACCAGGAGCTCATCATGATGACTCCCATCGCAAGAAGAAACACACCCTGTTTCTTCTTATCTTTCGGAAAGAGCATCTCTCCGATCAGGCTGTAAACCACATATGCCAATGAAATCAGCGCCAGCGGAAGAACCGTGTGCGCCGTTGTCGCCGGATGCATCTGAATCACCCGGCTGATAAAAGCCACCCAGATCGGGAACGGCGAAAGCACATATCTGGAGGGAAAACTTTCATACAGTTCTCCCGTATAAGCATCAACTTCAAAGATGCGGTCGGTTGCCACCGTGGTCGTTGCCGTTCCGACATAAAAAGAATCATCCGCATCCGAATGCCAGCACAATACAGTGACGGCTGTCTGCACCAAAATCACCGCAAAGGCAATCAGCATCGTCCAGTCCGGCCGAATGGAGGACGGAAGTTTTATCAGACAGTTCCAGATTTCCGTTCTCTGCCGGATCAGTCCGATTCCCGCCAAAAGTATGCTGACTGCCGCAAAGATCCATACAAGAACATGAAACGGCAGATGAAGATACGTCATCGGAACCGTAAGCAATTCAAATAATGCAAAAAGCAGGAGATACCCGCTCAAAAACGTTTTGCGAAAAAAGATATTTTCCGTACCACCCGCTGAAAAAACTCCGCCAGCCAGAAATGGGAGAATAAACAGCCACAGCAGAATCATCAATCCTTTGAACAAAAACAAAATCTCTTACCTCCCTGCCTTCAGCCTGGCAAAAAGCCTTGTATTCTTTGTCTTTACGAATGTGATCACCGATGCCTCCAACAGGAGCAAGGTCACATTCTTCATTCTCACAGGAATCAACATGACCTTCATATAGGAAGAACGTGGTCTGGCAAGCTGCAGGCTCTTTGCCACCCGCTTGTTTGCCAGCATCTTCTTTACTTCCCTGCGCTTTTCCTTATAACTCATCCGGCAGCTGGGGTTCGTCAGATTCTCCACACAGCCGATAAAGCGCTCAATATACCGTCGGGCGATAAACTCTGCCGTCTCCGGCGTCTTGACATTCCACCGCCGGTACAGATCCAGAAGCCATCCATGCTCCTCTTCTCTTTTCTCATACATTTCCGCACGGTAAGCAGCCGTCTCCGACTCTGCCCGCGCACGGATAAAATGATAATACTGACGGGAAGTCACCGCCACCCGTTCCACCTGGTCGATCACTGACAGGTTAAACGGGAAATCATCCCACATTGTTTTTGGAAAACGAAGCTGATGTTTTTCGATATACTCCCTCAGATACAGTTTATTCCAGGGTGTATACAGCATATTTTTGTCAAACAGGCGGTAGGTATTTCTGCGAAACTCCTCTTTCGTCCCATAGACAGCATCCTCCGGCACAAAATAATCCGTCCGGTATTCGTTCTCTCCATAATAAGTATCAATATAAAAACCAGCCACCACCAGTTCCGCCTGGTGTTTTTCCGCCAGTTCGTACATCTCCTCCAGCATCTGCGGCTCCGCCCAGTCGTCGGAATCCAGAAAATACAGATACTTTCCCCTTGCCATCTCCATTGCGGCATTCCGCGCCGCCGGCGCCCCCTGATTTTCCCGGTGGAACACACGGATACGCTCGTCCTCTCTGGCATAAGCATCACAGATCTCACCGCTTCTGTCCGGACTTCCGTCGTCTACGATCAGAAACTCAAACTCCTGAAAGGTCTGCTTCTGCATACTCTCGATTGCCCGTCCCACATAGTTTTCCACCCGGTAAACAGGCATGATCACTGAGATTTTAATTTCATTCATTTTTCTGCTCCATGGTTTTTGCTTTCTCGGTGCGGCTGATCGTCTCTCCCTCTTCCAAGCCTTCCGTACTTTCTTTCATAAACAGGATCTTGAACGTAGCCACGATCAGCTTCAGATCTGTCAGTATGGAGTATCCTTCTATGTACATCAGATCCAGTTTCAGTTTATCATAAGCGGTCGTGTTATATTTGCCGTAAATCTGGGCATAACCAGTCAGACCGGCTTTTACTTTCAGCCGGTAAGCGAATTCGGGAATTTCCCGCTCATATTCCCTGGCAATCTCCGGACGCTCCGGTCTCGGTCCCACAACACTCATATCCCCTTTCAGGATATTCAGCAGCTGCGGCAGTTCATCGATGCGGGTTGCGCGGATCACTTTTCCCACAGGGGTAATCCTGCTGTCATTTGCAGAAGCCAGACGCGCCACTCCGTCTTTTTCCGCATCCACGATCATACTGCGGAACTTATAAACATAAAATTCTTTTCCATCCTTGGTCAGGCGTTTCTGTTTGAAAAACACCGGTCCTCTGTCATACAGATGGATCGCAGCAGCTGTGATCAACATAAACGGAGATGCGATCACCAGAAGGATTACAGCGATCACCAGATCCAGCACCCTCTTCATCAGACGCTGCTCAATGGTCAACCCATAATTCCTCGCCAGAAACAAAGGCGTATCGAACAGATCAAGCGTCTCTGAACTCTTCAGGATAATATCGGATACCTTCGGCGTCAGATACACACGGATCGACCGGGCATAACAATATTTCAGAAGACGATTCCGCGTTTCCGAATGAAGATCTCCCAGCACGACTCCCTCCTGACCGAAAGCTTCTATGGCTTTTTCCACCGCTTCTTCACCTTCCGCCACAGAAATCTTTTTTGCAATTCGATATTTATCCCTGCGGCTGTCCATCTTCCTGCAGAGATTCTCCACCGGATATTCGTCATAAATCATCAGAAGCTGTTTCGGTGGAAAAAGCCGTGCAAACAGACGGTCAAACAAAAAGGAACAGATTGCCGCGATCAGAATGTCGACTCCTGTCATCACCAACAGCGGTCTCGGATCCGGCAGATGCCGCCACAGCAGCAGGATTTGAACATACATCACAACATTTGCGCACAATCCGGAAAGCGCCTGGGAATAAATCACATTGGAGCCTTTCAGATATCCGATCTTCAGCGCACCGTAAATATACATAAAAAGCAGTTCATATGCCGCATAGACAACGCCAATGAACACATCCCCCCAGAAATAGAATGGTTCCAGCCACAATTTCTCCGCGTAATACCGCTGCCAGACCCATGCAAACACCATCGTCTCCAGCAAAAGGATCACAAGAACAGCAAGAATTCTGAGAAATCTTTTGTACTGATCCCGATTTTTAGTCTTCATTTTACAAATTCCTCTCTCGGGCTTTTCTTTTCTGTAACAGAGTTATGATATCATATTTACAAAAAAAATAAAAGAGTTCCTTTTTCTTTTTGCCAGCCGTCTTTGTCTCAAAGTTCTGGAAATTCCCCACCAGATCACACTGCCTGCTGCCGTTCCCAAAGACAGCGTTACCCCTGCGGTAATCCCCGGTGTCCGGTATCTCAGAACAATCTCATGATCCCCTTCTTCCAGCTCCAAAGCCACATACATGGTATTTGCTTTTTTCAGTTCGGTCTCTGCTCCATCCACCCACGCGGTCCATCCCTGACTGTAGGGAATCGCGATAAGCAGCGCTTCCGCGCGGTCCGCATGAATGGTTCCTGAGATCTCATTGGCGTCCAACACAATATTTTCCAGCACATTTTCTTTTCTTGCCGCGGTGTATTCCGCCAGTTTTGCCGTCGGCTGACAGACAACGGAAATCTCTTCAAAGGTATAGTATCCCGCATTCATAAAATTAAGCGTGATGGAATCAGCGGTCTCCTCGCGATATCCTGTGTTCACCAGAAAATCAACTTTTCCGGTATTAAATCCGCCGGCTTCATTCAGATAGTTCAGATTTTTCGAGACAGTTCCGCAGACCACCTGAATCGCTGCGCCTTCCGCCTTTGTCCAGTTCCGGTCTTCCTGCTTCACCTGATTCTGTTCGTAGACAGTAAGCCTTTCCCACTCTTCTTCTGTATACTGTTCCGAAGGCCGGACTCCTTCAAAATCCAGTCCTTCAATAATGAGATACGTCTCACTCTGTGGAATTCCTGTAAAAGTCAGAGTCATGGATGCCCCGGGCTTTCTGACAAAAATACCATTCTCTGTTCGCTCGATCCCGTCTCCGATCGTCTCCGTGTATTCCACCGTCACATCCTCATACTCCGGCTCCGCCCGTTCCAGGCTGCTGTCCTCGAGAACAATTCCCTGCAGCAGCGCCTGCTGTTTTTCCGTGACGCTCAGTGTCTCATATTCTTCTCTTGAAATCCACCGGTCATAGGTATAGCCCAGAGGAAGCCAGTTGTCATTTTCATAAACAGAAATCTTTGAAGCATCCAGCCCCTGAACCGTCTGACCCTGGGCTTCTGCCTGAGCCGCCTGCTGTGCATCCTCCCCGATCCAACGGGTCGCTGCATTGCGGCTGTACCCATAGGGCAGATACCCTTCCGCGCCGGAATGGACGCCAAAATACCGGACCGACGCGAGAGCATCCAGAAAGCTTCTTCCGTCAAGGCCTGTATAGCGGTAATCCAGATCCTGGTTCAGATACAGTTCCCTTTGAAACTCCCCGTAGGAATTTTCCGACAGACTCCAGTAGGAAGCAACTCCGTGTACTCCCAGCTGCAGAGCTTCATTGTACCATCTGGTAGTTCCATACTGATCATATCTCCACACAGATCCATCCGCAAGTTCTGCCGCAACAGCCGTCGCAGAATTGTCTGTCAGCGCAAGCAATGCCTCATTGTTCTCTGTAAAATCCGCCAGATAATTTTCTTCCTGCGGCGAATACTGGTATGCTCCCTGAAGGATCAGACACAGAATCAGTCCGGAAAGCATCACACCGCGGAAAACTTTCTCTGATTTTACCAGCCATTCCCGGCAGTTCAGCACACAGACAAGGATTCCCAGCGTGACCAGCGCCGCCAGCGCCATTTCCATCCGGCACTTTTCATTGACAAGACAGATTCCCGCATAAAGAATCGTCGCCGCCGCCAGTCCTTTCTTCTGCTTCTCTGTCAGACAGGAAAGATCCGGCCAGATTTTCACAAACAGATAGGCGACGATCATCGCTGCCGCCCAGGAAAAACGGTTGGTCTCGTAGGAAAAACCGTTCAGCACATGGCCTGCATAAGGCAGCAGCATGCATCCAAACATCAAAAGCAGGCTCACCTTATACACCGTCCGCTTTTTCCGCTGCAGAAACAGAAGGAAGATTGCCACAACGCCGAACGCCGTATATCCCATGTTATTCCAGTATCCGGCGCCTCCGGTTAAAACTGCAGGGATCAGCCAGCTATAGTAAGAGGACGGATAGAGTAGTGGAATCGCCCTTTCGCTTTGAAATCTTCCTGCAGAAAACAGGCAGATTGCCACAGGGATCAGTGTCACCGCCGCCAAAAGTATGGAAATCAGAGAAAATCCCAGAAATTTTCCAACCCATGGCGCCATTTCACGAATCCGGATCTTCCCAAATATCCTCACATACCGCGCCGCGCAGTATCCCAGAATCATAAAGCAGATCATATATCCAAAATAGAAATTGCTGATGACGGAAACTGCCAGCATTCCGATATACAATCTCGAGCTTTTTTTCTCAAAAATCTTCTCAATCCCCATCAGAATCAGAGGAAAATAGATCATCGGATTCATAAAATACGGATGGCGCACCGCTCCAAGGATTGTCCAGAAACAAAATGCATAGAGCAACGCTCCCATCAGCGTAGGGAATTTTTCATTTTTCCGGTACAGGCAGTAAGCGGAAAAGCTCAGGCCAGACAGATAAATCCGCAGAAGGATCAGCAGGGAATAGAATTCATCCATCCATGCCTCTTTCGGCACAAACGCCGCCAACAGTGTCAGCGGATCTCCCAACACGTAATAATTCAGTGTTGTGATAATATCCGCGCCATATCCGATATCCATACTCCACATAGGGATCTCCAGCCTGTGTTCCGTCAGAAGCGTGGAGAAAATCTCCCTCAGCCACTCCCGGTAGTAAAGGAGGGCATTGAAATGCTGCGGAATCCCATCATAAGCCCATATGAACGTCTTTCCATTGAGATAGAAAAAAGAAAAGACACAAAGACTGATGATCAAAAAACATCCGGAATAGCCGAGAACATAATTCCATCCCCGCTGTTTCCTTGTTTCCACTTTCTTCTTTTTCACTCTCATCTTCTTCTCCTTATTCTTCGGTTCCTCCTTTGCCGGATCCGATCCAGATGCCACAGAATCACGCAGACGGTTCCTCCGCCCAACGTCAGTATCCATCCGGCAGTCAGGCCAGGCGTCCGGTAGGTCAGTACAATCTCATGATTTCCCGCTTCCAGCTCCAGCGCCATGAACATGGTATTCGCTCTTTTCAGCTCTGTTTCCACTCCGTCAACGGTGGCAGTCCAGCCTTCGCTGTATGGGATGGTGAGACAGAGCGCCTTCGCCTGATCCAGTGCAATTTCCCCGGAAATCCTGTTCGTTCCGATTTCCACATGTTCCAGGCTGTCCTGTTCCCTCTCTTCCACATAACTGGTGAGATTTTCCACCGGCTGGCACACCACCGAACAGTTATCAAAAGAATAGTGACCCGCCTGCTGGAAGACAACGGTGATGGTCTGCATGCCTTCGGAACTGTAACCGGCGTTGACGAGATAATCATGGATTCCCGCATAAAAATTATGCCTGTGGTTCAGGTAGCTGATATTCTTAACGCCGTTTCCATGGATGCTCAGAGTGGCGGCGTCCGGCTGTGTCCAGTCCGCATCCTGCTGCCTGATCTGATTTCTTTCATAGACCGTCAGATTAGCCCACTCCTCTTCCGTATAACCATCGGAAGGACGTATTCCCTCATAGTCCAGTCCTTCAAGGATCAGATAAGTTTCGCTGTCCGGTACGCCTCCAAAAGTCAGGGTCATGGAAGCTCCCGCTTTTCTCACCAGAAGGCCGCCCTCCTCCTGTTCGATTCCATCCGAATACTGTACCGTATATTCCTGTGTCTGATCTTCAAACACTGGAGTTGCCCTGGAAAGACTGCTTTCTTCCAGGACAATTCCCTGAAGCAGCGCCTGCTGTTTCTCCGTCACTGAAAGAGCTTCATACTCTTCTCTGGAGATCCATGAGTCATAGGTGTATCCAAGCGGCAGATTATTCTGCGATCCATAAACTGCCGTCTTCACCGCCTTCAATCCGGAAGTATCCTTACCTTCCGCTTCGTATTCCTGAGCAGTCTCCGCATCCCGGCCTACCCATCGGGTCACCGTGTTCTGAGAAAAACCGTAAGGCACATAACCTTCTCCTCCTGCTGCCACGACAAAGTACTTCACCCCGGTCAGCGCGTCAAGAAAACTCCGGCTGTCCAGGTTCTGATACAGGAAATTCCTCTGCAGATTCAGATACATCTCCTTCTGGAACTGGAAAATGGAAGAATCCGCAAGGCTCCAGTAATAGGTGACGCTGTTCAGCCCCAGGGCAAGATTGGCGTTGTGATACTGCCACGCCTCTGTTCCGTACTGGTCATAGCGCCAGAAAGAATCATCTCCCGTTTCCGCCGCCGCAGTACTCGGCGAATAAGCCGTAAGATTCAGCAGCGCACCGTTGTTTTCCGTAAACTCTCCCACATAATTTCCTTCGGAAGGAGCGTATTTGAAAAATCCCTGGAACACAAGGCTCAAAATCAGCCCGAACAGGGCGCAGCTTCGAAACAGCCGCAGTTTTTTCTGCTGCATCCAGGAAATCCCGACGGTCAGCAACCACAGAATCAGCGCGGTCAGAAGAATCAGCGCGGAAAGCACCCCCTTCGTCCTTCCCTCATCCATGACAAGACACAAGGCTCCATAGCCGATGCACGACAGGATGAGAATCCGTTTCTGCCGCTCTATGAGTGTTCTGAGTTCCGGCCAGGTATGTACAAAAATATAGGCGACAAGCATCCCATAAGCCCACGCATACCGATTTGCCGCATAGGAACCTCCATTCATCACATAACCGGCAAACGGCAGCAGCATAAACAGGGTCATCACAACAAATCCTGCTTTCAGCAGCGTGTTTTTTCTCTTCTGCAGAAACAGGAGAAAGATTCCCAGAAGCCCATAAGCCGTATATCCCATTTCACTCCAGTTTCCCGCTTCCCCATACAGGAACGCCGAAACAAAATTTTTATAATAGGACTTTGGATACAAGAGAGGGATCCATCGGTCCGCGGACATTCTGCCTGCCGAAAGCGCACAGACAGCCACCGGCAGCAGGATCACCGCCGAAAGCATCAGCGCGATGACCGAATATCCGAGAAATCTTCCGACCCAGCCTGCCGTCGTTTTCAGTTCAAAGGTTCCAAAAACAGCTTTGTACCGGAAAATACAGTAAAGGATCACCAGAAGGCAGATCATATAACCGAAATAAAAATTGCTCAGCACCGCCGCCGCAAGAGAAAAAATGTAAAGAAACGGACGTCTTTTCTCAAAAATCCTGTCAACCCCAGCCAGTACCAGCGGAAAATAAATCATCGGGTTCATAAAATACGGGTGCCGTACCGCCGCATAGATTGTCCAGAAGGAAAACGCATACAGCAGAGCGCCCATCAGGATCGCCGATGAATGCTCTTTTCTCTGAAAGCAGAAAAAGGAAAACGTCAGTCCTGCAAGGTAGATCCTCAGCAGGATCAGCAGCGTATAAAATTCATCCATCCACTCCACCTTCGGCACAAAGACCGACAGCAGATTCAGCGGGTCGCCGTAAGCATAGTAGTGCAGTGTCGTCAGGATATCCGACCCGTAGCCGATCTGGAGATCCCACAGCGGAATCTCCAGTCTGTGTTCCACGAAAAGGTTTCTCAGGATTTCCCTCAGCCAGGACCTGTAATAGATAAGCGCGTTAAAATGCTGCGTCACACCGTCACTGTCCCACACGAATGTCTTTCCGTTCAGATAAAAGGCGGAAAAGACAAGGACAGCCGTGACCAGAAAACACAGCGTATAGATCATAAGGTAATTCTTTTTCGTTTTTCTTTTTACGGTCATTCTTTCTGTTCCATTTCCCATATCATTCTCTCGAAGGTGTCTTTCAGGGAAACCCCCGGTCTCCATCCCAGCTCCTGCAGTTTCTTCGTATCCAGATTCATATGCAGTTCGGGAGCGTAGCCAAATCCCTGTATATTTTCCGTCACCTCACAGCGTACACGGATTTTCTGCTTTCCAAAGTTCTCCGCGACCATCACTGCCATTTCATAGATGGAGCAGTAACTCTCTTCATTTGCGGCATTGTACGCTTCTTTTTCTTTTCCCCGGAGAAGAACGATCAGGATTGCCCGGACCGCGTCTGTCACATCCAGATAACTTCTTTTTGTCCCTCCTCTGGTATGGAGCACAATATCCCTCTGCTCCAGCGCACATCTGGCAAACTCCGCAAACACCCTTGTATCCTCATACGAAACGCCCGATCCGAACGTCTGGGTCAGGCGCAGGATCTTTGCGGGAACCCCGTACTCTTCACAGTAGGAACTGCACAGACACTCGCACATTCTTTTGCTTTCCGGATAAGAACTTCTCACTGCCATGGTGTCCAGATCCGTTCCCCGGTCTTCCGTAATCTTTTCATCCGTCTGAGGCGCCCCGTATACTTCCATGCTGGACAGGTATACAAATCCCGAAACCTTCTTTTCCGCCGCCAGCTGCAGCACATTGGCGGTTCCGCAGACTGCCGTCCGTATGGTCTCCACCGGTTCGTTTACAAATGCCCGGCTGGATGTCTGGCTCGCCCCGTGGATCACAAAATCCACATCGCCTTCCACCGCCGGAAGGTCTTCCACATTCCCGACCAGGAATTTCAAATCCGCGCAGACCTTTCTTTCCCCGGCAAACATCTTTTCCGCTTTTTCCCGGCTTCTTGTCAGTGCCAGAATTTTGATCCCCAGCGAATCTTTTCTGCTTTTATACACAAGCGCCCGGACCAGAAACTTTCCGATCAGCCCGGTAGCTCCTGTAATCAGCATCGTTTTTCCCCTCAATTTTTCCCAGTCTATGGATGGATCTTCTGCGACCCTGTCCATATCCCTCTGAAATCGCTGTTCTTTTTCTGTCATTTTCTGTCCTTTCCATCTTTCAGCCAAAAATCTGGCTGTTTTCTCGGGCATCCACAAGCGCCCGGAAAATATAAAAATCCATCGGCGTGGTGATCTTGATATTTTCCATACATCCCATGACGGTAAACAGCTGCAGTCCATAGTGCTGCATCAAGCAGGCGCTGTCGATATAATCATTTTCCCCCGCCTGCTCCGCCTTCTTATGGGCATCGTACAGATCTCTGAGCCGGAACGTCTGCGGCGCGCGCAGAAGAAGGCATCTGCTCCTGTCAAAAATCTGGCTTGTCTCGTTTTCCCGTTCACCCTTTGTTCCCACCGTTTCCACCACCGGCGCAACGGTGACCGCATTTCCATGCTCTCTGGCACACTGGATGTTCCTGGTGATATCCTCCGCCTCGATCAATGGACGCACGCCGTCATGAACCAGCACAAAACTGTCCTCCGAACAGAGCTCATGGATCTTGTACACTCCATGACGGATGCTTTCCTGTCCCGTCTTTCCTCCCAGGACGATGGCGCGCACCTTCCGGATACCATATTTTTCAATCAGTTCTTCCAGATATGTCTGCCATCCTTCCACACATACCACCACGATCCCGTCAATCTCCGGATGCTTTTCAAAGACTTCCAATGTATAGATGATGATGGGTTTCCCATACAATTCCAGAAACTGTTTGGGCTTCGTTCCGCTTTTCATGCGCTGTCCGACGCCTCCGGCGAAGATCAGCACCATATTTTCCGTATCTTTTCCCATTTATATCCCTTCTTTTCCCGTTTTTTCCTTCAGCCACCGGATCATCTTCCATGCCGAACAGGCTGCCGGGTATCCGGCGCAGACCGCCAGACACCGGATCTTAAAAATCTTTCCCACCTGATCATTTCCGATAATTTTCCACACGTACCGCTTCATCTCTGCCTTTAATCTTTTAAAAATGGCTTTGCTCTCCGCAGACCCGTCCAGAAGCCGCGGAATATATTCGATGATTTTCAGCCCGCAGCGGTACTGTGCCGCCGGAACGACTTCCGGGTAATGCATTTCCATATACTCCAGTTCTTCTCTCGCTGCTGTCAGCCCATACAGATGACGTTCCTCTATTTTGGAACTCATAATACTGTTATCATTCTGAAAATAATAATAAATCCGTTTTTTTCCTACCGCCACCGTATCACACGCGGCAATGATATGGTAAGTGCCGGCAAGATCTTCATGAATGCATGCCGGATACGGATGATCCAGAAGCAGCCTGCGCCGGTAGATCTTGCCCCAGGGGGCAACTCCGAATTCTTTTCCGTAGCACATGGCTTTCAGCGCCTCCACCCGGGACAGTTTCTTTTCCTGTTCCACGGGATACACTCTGCCAAAGTCAATGTGCTCCCGGCTGTCCCAGACACAAAAGCCGCTCACTGCCGCCAGTTCCACCTGATATTTTTCCATCAGCGTTTCCAGATAATCCAGATAATCGACGGATACTCCGTCATCTGCGTCCATAAATACGATATATTCTCCTTTTGCAGCCTGCACCCCGTGATTTCTTGCCGGACCCGGCCCCTGGTTTTTCTGATGAACCACCCGGACATTCTCATAGTTTTCCGCGTACTCTTCGCAGATCTCACCGCTGCGGTCCGGAGATCCGTCATCCACCAGAAGGATCTCATAATTCTCATAGGTCTGTCGCAGCAATCCTTCCACGCACCGTTCCAGATACTGCTCTGCCTTATATACAGGCACCACCACACTGATCAAAGGCTTCATCTCATACTCCCTTTCCTGTTGTTCCAATCCTGTCAGATTTTTATGAACATGACAGTCTCATGATAGCATATTTGTTTTCAAAAAAAAACCCCCGCCTGGAAACCGATGTACGGCGTTCAGTCAACTGACCGGTTACAAACCGATTGCTTCCGTGTTTTTTCTATGCTAAGATAAAGGAAACTTGAAAAAGGCGGAAATCATATGACGAAATCAGACCAGCCGATGATCACCATGATCATCCCGGCATACAATGCAGAAAAAACCGTCCGGCATGCAGTGGAGAGCCTGCTGCGGCAGACGTATCAGGATATGGAGATCATTATCATCGAAGACGGAAGCACCGACGAGACCCGTCCGATCCTTCAGGAACTGGAGGCATCCAGTCCTTTGATCACAGTCATTTACAAGGACATCAACGAAGGTCTCAGCGCCGGACGAAATTCCGGCATGGAACGGGCGCGGGGGACCTATATCGGATTTCTCGACGCGGATGACTGGATGGAAGCGGATCTGCTGGAACAGATTTACCGGCAGGGGATCCGGAAGGACGCGGATCTGATCCTGTGCGGCTACAGCCACGACACGATGGACCCGCAGCGCACCCAGGTGAAGATCAGCCGTCAGGTCGCCATGCCTTCCTGCTTCCTTGTGGAAAAACAGGAAATCGTCCGGTATGCCGCCCACTGCGACACCCATAAAATGTTTGCCTACACCTGGAACAAATTCTATCGAAGATCTCTGATCAAAAACGAGGCGCTGAAATTTTCCAGCCAGACGCTGATCGAAGATTTTCTTTTCAACTGTCAGTTCTGGGAACAGATCAGCCGGCTTTCGATTGTTGATACGGCAAAGTATCATTATGTAAAAGCTTCTTCCGAAGCGCTGACACAGAAATTTCTTTCAGATTACTACGAAATCATGGAACTGAGATACCAGGCAATCCGGAATCTGGCGGTTTCCCACTCTGTCTTTCAGGGCGAAATCCGGGAACAGATCTGCAGTATCTTTATCAAACATCTGATCGCCGGAATGGCGCGGGACTGTTCGCCGAAAAGCGGATACTCAATAAAGATAAGAAGAAACCGGATCCGAAAACTGCTGAGGACTTCGTCCGCCCGTGAATGCCGGATCTGGGCAAAAGCCTCAAACAGGCAGGAAAAACTTTGTAATTTTGTATTCAAAAGCAATTCCGTCCTGCTCAATCTTCTGACCGCCTCACTTCTTTACCGGATGCAGACACGTTCCAATGCCTTTGACCGTTTAAAATAGCATCACAGATATTCCAAGACAGGCGTCCGCCCTGATACTGCTCCTTTCGGAGAGCCTTCAGAGCGGACGCCTGTACTGTAATTATTTTCCTTCTATCTTTAAGATCCGCATCAACTGTTCCGACGCGTTTCCTTTTTCGTAGCAATCCACCAGTTTCAGATACTCGTCTTTCTTTCTGACTGCCTTCTCCTGGTCATACTCCGCGATCAGGCGCTCCATTCCATCCATGTCCACCGCATACGGATAAGGCCACTGGCGCACCGGCGTATAAAAATCCTTTTTCTCATCAAACCGGGACAAATCCGGAATATAGAGGAAGCCCGGCTTATCCGTCATCGCGAAATCCCACATACTGGAAGAATAATCCGTGATCAGCACATCCGCCGCCGCCAGAAGTTCCTGCATATCCGGATAATCGGAAGCGTGGTATACGCCTTCCGTGATCTTCGGCTTCACCGCATGGTGCTTCCGCTCAAGAACCGCAAACGAGCCGCCGAATCTCTGTTCCAGGGCACGGACAACACGGGAATAGTCCAGATTGTCCACATCCTCCGCCTGATAGAAACTGCCGCGGAAGGTCGGTGCAAACAGCAGGAGCTTCTTTTCCTCCGGAATCTTAAAATACCGGCAGACTTTCTCCCGGCAGTAAGAATAATCTCCAAAAAACAGATCATTCCGCGGAAGTCCCGTATTGTAAAAATGCGACGGCTCCACCTCCATCGCCTCCGGAAACGCTTCCGTGAAGACCCGGTTGCTGGACAAAAAGACATCCAGCTGCCTGCCGACCATATGTCGGATGGTTTTCTGGACAGACGTCATTTCCGTTCCCATATTTGCAACCTTAAAGGAACCGCCGCCGTGCCAGGTATGCACCCAAACCTGCCCATTTCTCTTGGGAACCAGACTTCCCGAAGGAAGCCCTACATTATAGATCACCATCCCTGCCGTCATCATATCACGGAAGTATTCCATGCTGCCCGCTTTCACCAGGCGTATCCTTCCTCTCAGATCCTCCGGCACAAACACCTGCTCCGGATCATTCACCACCCAGACATATTCATAATCCCTCGCCGCATGTTCCAGCAGATACCGGTTAAAATACATCGGATTGCAGTTCACACTCTTTCCCGTGAAGGAACAGAAAACAATCTTTTTCTTCTTTACCGGAAAGATCCGGAATACATTCATTCCTCCGCGTAAGATATACATTCCCGCTGTTTTGATATCCATTGTTTCTTCCGCCTTTATCCTTTTCTTCCGCCGTCCTCTGACAGGCCGTCACTCTGCTCCTGCTCTTTCCACCATGCCCGAAAGTGGTGATGCGTCACCTGCTGTTCCTTTGGCGGCAGTTTCATATAATCACCATAAAGTTTTTTCAGATAATACTCATATCCCGCTGGCGCCTGGAAACGATAGCCCTCAAACTCCAGCTCCGTCGTCTCCGCCACAACTTCCGCCGGCATCATATCACAGAGCCGGTATCCGTCACAGATACAGCCGACCATCTTTGCCCCCTGAACCGGATAACTCCGCGCCAGTTCATCCTGCTTTTTCAGGATCCTGCGGGGACCGTAAAGCTTTCGCATCAGCCATTTGGCAAATTTCACCGGATTGCTCCGGCCGTCTCCGTAGGACAGATAGTCCCGGTAGGTCCGGCAGGAAAAGCCTCTGTGTCTGTCCAGCTGGATGCACCGGTTGACCAGAGGCGCGTAATCCTCCTCCTTCTCCCCCGGCAGGCCGTCATAGGGAAAAATATCCACATAGATTCCCATCTCGCCGCTGTATCCGTTGTCTTCCACCAGGCAGGTTCTGGTGTCCACGATTTTCCCAAACGCATACCGGTACCATCCGGCGGTCTGTATATTCACCATCTGATAACGGCTGCCGCTGTCCGGACCGAGAAGCTCTGTCATCCTGTCATAGTCCTCCCGGGGCATCCAAAGATCGATATCATCATCCCATGGAATAAATCCATGGTGTCTCACTGCACCCAGCAGGGTACCGTCCACCATAAAATATTTCAGTCCGTGTTCTTTGCAGAATCCGTCGATAAACACCAGGATCTGCAGGGCGATCTGCTGTACCTCTTCGATCGTCTCTATCTTCTTCATCATCGGCACCTCTCTTTTACTTTCTTATTTTCCGCAGCAGATTCCCGATCATTTCCCGGAAGGATAACAAAAACAGCACAATGGCGATCGGGAAGAACACCGCGTTCATCTTCAGGTCCCCATAGAAATAAACGCCGCATGCCACAGCCAGCACCACAGCCAGCAGAACCAGGAACCGGACATCGATCCGGATGGAAACCTCATTCCACAGCAGAAGAATGCGGAATACGATAATCGTCAGGAATCCCAGAAACAACGCGGCGCTGGCTCCCTGGACACCGAAGCGTGGAATCAGGAAATGTACCCCAAGGATATTGACAGCGCTGCCCGCCACCGTCGTATAAAACAGCAGCCCGTTTTTCTTCATCGCCGTAAAAATATTTCCAAGGAATCCGGACACCGAGGACGCGATCGTGGCAAGAATATAAAGCGGAACCATATTTCTTGCCTCAGAATATCCGTCCGCGATCATCAGTGGAAAAATCAGCCAGATAAACGGCAGCAGGATCGCTGCTCCCATCCCCATAAAACGCAGATATGCGTTGACCGCGCTGGAATAAAACTGACTTAGAGATTCTTTGCTCTCCGCCTCCTTCGCGTAGGATACTTCCTGCCATGCCATCGTAAAGCAGGAGGTAAATAAAGAGATAAACGACCCGAAACGGATGGCCACCGCATACAGACCGTTCGCCTCCATTCCCATCATCCGGCTGACCGCCACACTGTTGTAGCTGGTCAGAAACCAGTAGGCCGCAGAATTCACACACAGCGGAAGGGAGAAACGGAGCATCCGGACAAACAGCGGCTTTTCAAACGCGGAAGGCCGGATCAGTGTCCAGATCTTCACGCCGGCTCCCACCAGAAGAATATTGCTCAGATAACCGACACATCCCGCCAGATACAGCGCGCTGTAATCCATATGGAGCCCAACGATCAATACCACGTTCAGCGCTGCCGTCACAAAAGAATTCAGAAGTCCCGCCGACGCATACAGTACATTTTTCCCGTAGGCTCTCGCCACGTATCCCAGAAGATTCTGCAGATTCATCATCAGTCCGTACAGGTAGATCAGTGGCAGATACCGGACCGTCACAAACTGTCCGAACACCACAAGGATCACCGTATAGGCAGCCGTCGAGATCCCAAAAATAGCAAACCCGCAGTTGATGGGCTTTTTCTGTCCTTCCGGCGTATGATAGTCATAAAAATACCGGAGGATCCCGCTCCAGATATCCAGATACAGGACGGAACAGAGAAAGGTAACGTAATTGATCGAGACATTGTAAGTCCCCATATCCTCCGCCGGAATATATTCCGTGTATACCCGGAGCAGAAGCATCGTGACCAGTTTGGCAAGGACTGTGCCAAAGAAGTATATTCCGGAGGTTTTCGCGAATTTAATAAAGCTTTTCATAGGCCTGTTTTCCTCTCTTTAACCGGTCTCTTCCATAAGACCCAAAATCTTCCCCCTGCGCTTCTTTCGCCATGGTCCAGGCTGCCCACAGAATATCCTGCAGGATCTCATAGATCCTGATCTTCTCCCGGGCATGCTCCGGCGCATCGCCTTCAAAATAGTACTGCAGATATAATTCTTCCTCCAGAGGCAAAAACTCGCTCTCCAGCAGATGAGACGCCAGATCCCACATAGGGTCATTGTATCCGGAATATTCCCAGTCGATCAGATACATCCGGCCGGAAGCATCCAGGATCAGATTTTCCGGCACCAGATCGTTATGACAGGGCAGATGTTCCGTTCCGATTTCTTCCAAGCGATCCAGAAGACGGTAAAACGCCTGATCCATCTCCTGATATTCCGGATAGACCGAAGCCTGGACCTTCTCGATCAGCTCCTTGTATTTTTCATACTCCTTCCGGACCGAGAAATCCTGATACATCCTGAGATCCGAATGGTGGAGCTCCCGGAGAAGCCTGGTGGACTTCCGGATATTCATCTCCAGGCGGGCGGTTTTTCCGTTCAGCGTCACTGCTTCCGGAAGATACTGCGTCACCTTGACACCTGTCTCCGCGTCAAAATATAAGGTGGGCACATTGATCCCGAAATCGGAAGCCAGCGCACTGTTGTGCCGTTCGCTCTTCCGGTCGATCATAATATCCGTGCATGCCCCGGGAATCCTGAGAATGTATTCCTTCCCTGCGGCTTTGACATAAAAATTGGTATTGGTCATTCCTCCGCTGATCCCGAAATCCTCAATGCTCTCTTCCGGAATCCCCATACAGCGGCTGAAGGTCTCTCTGGCATGGTTCTCTTTTCTGAGCCGTTCTCTCTTCAGTATTTTCGGATATACCCGTTCCCGCGCTTTCCGGTATAATTCCTGATCCTCGATCACCGTCCATGCCATATCGTCCACCATGATGCCGCGGATCTGGTAGATCCTTCCAATGTCCTCGATCACATACTCATAATTGAGCATCGGATTCTGATTATCTGCAAAATATTCCAGCATTTTCCGGTACAGAGACAGGGAAATCCTGCTCAGACCGATCATCTCCCCGTCAATCCGGTTGAGCTGATGGATATCTTTGGAGATCCGGAACAGATTTTGTCGGCTGTCCAGTTCCACATAAGCCTCATCTTTGGAACCGCTGGGCGCCGTCAGTACCAGCCGGTTCGCCTCCTCCCCTTCCAGAAGCGCGGTGATCGCCGTCTCCTCAAAGATCAGGTTGCTCTCCAGCAGCAGGAAATCATCCTGAACCAGGTCCCGAACCATGGAAAGGGATTCCATCGTGCCGTTCCATTTGTAACGGGGATTGTTCACCAGGGTAACCCCGCGCCCCCGGAAATATTCTTCGTACTGCTCTTTCTGGGAACCGGTCACCACATATATCTTATCGATTCCCCGGACGGTGAGCATTTTCAGAAGACGCTCGATCAGCGGGATCCCGCCCACCTCCAGAAGGCCTGTCGGACAGTCAAAATTTGGATTGCGTCCCGCCGCCAGAATGACCGCCGTATCGATTTTCTTCTTTCTCTTCTCAAAGATCAGGCGGCCGGTCTGATTCTGCCGGGTCATCTGTTCCAGAAAAGATTCCGCCTTTTCGGTCAGCTGGATATTGCCTCCCTGCTTTTCCAGGTACCCCTCCTCGGTCAGCTGACGCATCAGCCCATTGACCTGCCCCAGCGACATCTCCACACCCCTGGCAAGGGCTCTCTGGTTTTCAAACGGATTCTGATTGAGATAATAGAGTATTTTATAATATTTTTCCATCTGCCATTTCCTCTTTGTTCATTTTTTGAACTACGAGTCATTCTATCACACCGATGTACTTCTGTCAAACACCCGGAGATCCATACAGCAGTCCGCAAAGTTCAAGTTTTAGACAACCCGGTTTCTCCCGCTGTTCTTCGCCTGATACAAAGCCTCATCTGCTTTCTCCAGAAGCGCTTCAAACTCTTCTCGTTCCCCTATCGTTCCGACAGCCATGCCGACACTCACGGTCACATTCTTTTCCGGATCCGCTGCGGGAATTCCAAGCCGTTCGATACTCCGACAGAATTCCTCTCCCAGTTTTCTCGCCTGTTTTTCTCCGAATTCAGGAACTACACAAAGAAACTCTTCCCCTCCATAGCGGAACAACCGTCCTTTGGACACCACCAGATTCAATGCACTGGCGACTCTCCGCAGACATTCATCTCCCTGAAGATGTCCATAAGTATCATTGTATTGTTTGAAATAATCGATATCAATCATCAACACCGCTGTCTCCTGACGTTTCTCACCGTAACACTGATCTGAAAGGCAGATTTCCAAAAACCGGCGGTTCCACAGGCCCGTCAGCGCATCATGGTTTGCCACATAATTCAACTCCTCACTTTTCCGCAGAATTTCCCGATTCTGCCTGGCGATCAGTTCCTGCTTTTGAAAATCGCTTCGAACCGTACTGTAACGGTAAATGCTGATTGCTGATGCGATGACGGCAAGAATCACAGAATTAATATAGGTCCCGTAATGTTCCAGCATGCCGCCCGGCTGAAAATAAGGCATTGCCGTCAAAAGCAGGGCTTCCGCAAGAAGGAAACCGCAGACTGAAAACAGCGGTTCCATATATACCAGAACCGCGATTGCAAGTGCCGCACTCATATATACATTCAGGTTATCGGAAACCCTCTGGTCATAAACGGTGACACATGCCGCCCAGAACAGGAGGATCAGCCCATACACCTGATAAATCCGCAGACACAGGCGGCTCTTCCCTTCTTTTCCCCTTCTTCCAGATATCGCATTTCTCAGAACGATCGCCGCCACGGTAACCGTCAGAAGGATCAGGTAAAACACCATGTAAACTCTGCTTGCTCTCGTATCCAGCCGAAAATCTGTATAATGAAGGGCATAGATTATATTGTAAATCTCAAAAAGAATGATCGAAATTCCAATCGGCAAAAAATATCTCCAGCATCTCTGCTCCAGAACCTGCTCAAACTTTTGTTCCTGCTCCAGATCCATAGCAGTTCCGCGAAATATTCTGGTAATACTCATCTGACTGTACTCCTTCCTCAATGACAAAACGTTTTTCAACATCCTCTATTTGAAAAAGAAAGAGGCTTCGCGAAACCTATCATACTCCAGGGCGTATTTAAAAATTCATTCCCACAAACTATGACACACATCCCGCAGAAAACAATTTTCAAACACGCTCAAAAGCAGACAAACTCTCCCTCGTAAGCCTCTCCATATTCTCTATTAAATTCATCTTATTTTCTGAATATTCTGTTTTTTGTTTTATTTTAAACTCCATGATACAGCATATCACATTTCAAATAATAAGTCTATTCTTTTCGTTTTTTTTAGGATAAAATCAGTGGGTAAAATGTAACCGCTCCGTCGGCGGAAGTATTACGAAAATTACGAACCCCATTCACGAAAGGAGCTTTATCATGGATCAGGAGTTTTTACAGGAACAGCGCCATCTTGAGAACTCCGCCAAGGGGACGGAGACTCCTACGGGCAGCTGGCAGCCGGACAGAACATCCTGGAGCATACCCAGAATGCCCTGCGCAAAAACCGGGCAGCCCTCTCCAAAACCTATTTCGGCCGGATCGACTATTATGACGAGACTTACCGCAGCCAGGAGTGCTGCTACATCGGAAAAAACGGAATCACCAGGAACCAGACGGATGTAGTCGTGGTGGACTGGCGTGCACCTGTGTCCAGCGTCTATTACGAAAATGAAATCGGACAAGGATCCTACGATGTCCCGGAAGCCTCCAGAATCTCTATCAATCTGCAGAAAAAACGTACCTACGATATTTCTGACGGGAAGCTGCTTGGCTTTTATGACAATGACGTTGCGGCAAAACGACGAACTGCTGGTAAAATACCTTTCCCAGAACAAAGAGGCGGTGCTCGGCGACATCATCGCAACGATCCAAAAGGAACAGAACCTGATCATCCGGGACAGCCCGTTCAAAAATATTATCGTCCAGGGAGTCGCAGGGAGCGGCAAAACCACCGTCGCCCTCCACCGGATCTCCTATTTGCTTTACAACTACGAAGACCGTTACAAGCCTTCGGAATTCTGTATTGTCGGCAGTAGCGATATGCTCCTGAATTACATCAGCAGCGGTCTTCCGGAGCTGGACGTAAATCATGTGGAACAAATGCGGATGGATCTGTTCATCCCTTATCTCATGGGAAAATCCTGGAAAAAGAAATACAAACTTGTCCCGGACCTTCCGGACGCGCCGGTAAAGAGCAAACTTCCCTTTGTCCTTGCTCTGGAACAATTCCTGGCGGATTTCCGGAAACGCTTTCTCCCGGCACAGACAGTCAGAGATTCCCGACTGGGTACCCTGCTTTCCCGGGAAAACATGGCGGAAACTCTTCGCTCCAATCCGGGGCTTTCCCTGATGCAGCTGGAAAAGCTTCTGAACGCCCGGATTGCTTCCAGGATCCGTTTTCTCTGTCCGGATGGAAATGACACGCTGAAACAGATGCTGCCCGGATGTTATTTTACAGTCATGGGGGATGTTTCCCAGAATATCCGCTATGAAACCGGAATGAACGACTGGGAGGGGCTGAAAAAAGCCCTGTTTGAAAAAGAGAATGACAGTTCCTCTTTCCATAACGGCGTGATGGTTCTCCCTGTCACGCTGACCAAAGGTCTGGAGTTCGATGCGGTGATCCTCTGGAAGCCGGATGAGGAACATTACGGGGATAATGCACGGGAGGCAAAGCTGCTTTATGTTGCTATCACACGGGCGCTGCATGAACTTTACCTTCTCGGAAACAAAGAAATCAGCGGACTGATGAGGTAGGGGGAGGACGGCCAAAACCGAAGGGCCGGGCCGGAGGTGCGCCCGCAGGGGTGGCATGCGGTTTCGGAGCATAAGAAGTTCTAAGGCTGCAGTCTGTCTGCTAAAAACGCCCTGAAAAACCGCAAACTCGCGCAGTGCGCTCAGACAGTGCGGTTTTTCTCATCAAATTGTTTTTTGCCTAAGCGTACCTCTTCCATAAAATCTGCCATGTCTTCGGGGATGTGGTCGAGGAGGTAGTCTTTGCTTTTGGGGTGGCGTTCCAGCCAGGTTTCGCGGATTTCCTGATTAACCTGCTGGATTTCTTCCTGCAGTTCTCTGGCGGACATGCGGGCGGCGCCCTGGCTGAGGACGATGATCTGTTCGGTTGCGTCGGAAGTCGCTACGGTGACGTGATATTGTCTGCCGATTTCGTGAACGGTTTTTTCTATGTATTGGTCGGCAGTCTCCGCTTCTTTGGTGTATACCACGTGGATGTTGTGGTATTTGGTCTGTTCTCCCGGATTTCCTGCCACTTTGTAGGCGTCAAATACCAGGATCAGGGTGTTTTTTTTGTAGCCCTGATAATTGGACAGGATGTCCATCAGTTTGTTTCTGGCGCTCTCGATATTGATTTTTGCCAGTTCTTTCAGTTCCTCCCAGGAGAAGATGATGTTGTAGCCGTCCACCAGCAGATATTCTTTCTGCGGCTTTTTCTCCGGGCACGGGCGATAGTATTCGGTCTTTGGCGCAGTGGTGTAGCCGAAGGACTGGCGTTCTCTTTTTGTCTTTCCGTAGGTCCGCTCAAAGATTTCCTGCAGCTCTTTGTCCATTGCCAGAGATCCTCCTGAGACGGAAGTCGCCTCAGGGTAATTCTCTCCCGTAACTGCCTGCTGTGCTTTCAGCTGCTGTTTCTGTTCCGGTTTGAGACAGCTTTCCAGATGCATGTAGTTTTCCACCTGATCCCAGGGGACGTTGAATCCTGCTCCATGGGCGCAGAAGACGGAGCCGGTGGGATTTTCCGTGTCTTTTTCGCTGTCATAGCCGATGGCTGCCATGACTTCTTCCGTGTTGTGGCATGGCTCGTATCCTTTCAGGGAACAGACCAGCCGTCCGCGGCCGCGGCTGTAAGCGGTCACTTCCTTCTGATAATCGCGCATGGTCGCTGCCGGCACGCTTCCGGTCAGAACGGACACTTCTCCTTCTGTCTCCGGCGGCTGGAAAGTTCCGTGCATTTTCTGGATATCCGTCATTCCGCGGCCGATGAGATCGTTTGGAAGCTCCAGACGGAATTCATAGACCGGCTCCAGCAGAATGCACTCGGCTTTTTTCAACCCCTGCCGGACCGCCCGGTAGGTGGCCTGCCGGAAGTCTCCGCCTTCCGTATGCTTCAGATGGGCTCTTCCTGCTGCCAGTGTGATCTTCATGTCCGTGATCTCAGAGCCGGTCAGGACGCCCGGATGTTTTCGTTCTTCCAGATGGGTCAGGATCAGACGCTGCCAGTTTCTGTCCAGATCATCTTCACTGCACGCCGTATCGAAAACCAGACCGCTGCCCGGCTCCAACGGTTCCATCAAAAGATGCACCTCCGCATAATGGCGCAGCGGTTCGAAGTGTCCGACTCCCTCCGTCACAGAAGCAATCGTCTCCTTATAAACAATGCTGCCTGAGCCAAACTCCACTGCAGTGTCAAAACGTTTCTTGATCAGACTCTTCAGAATCTCGATCTGTACCTCTCCCATCACCTGGACATGAATCTCGTCGGACTGTTTTTCCCATACAATATGAAGCTCCGGAATTTCTTCTTCCAGTTCCCGAAGCTTCAGGAACATCCGGTAAACATCACATCCCTCCGGGAGCTGGATCTGGTAATTGAGCACCGGTTCCAGCAACGGCGCATGAATCAGCCACTCTCTTCCCAGCCCCTCTCCTGTTTTTGTCTTTGTCAAACCTGTCACCGCCACGACACTTCCCGCCGATGCCTCCTGCACCATCTGATACCCGGTTCCGGAATAGACGCGCAGCTGATCCGCCTTTTCCTCCCAGGTATCTTCTCCCTGTCCGTGCAGGACTGTTTTTACTTTCAGGCTCCCTCCTGTGATTTTCATCCAGGTCAGACGGTTTCCCTGCTCGTCACGGCTGATTTTAAAGACACGGGCACCGAATTCTTCCGGATATTGGGGGCATCTGGTGAATTTCCGCAGACTCTCCAGAAATTCCTCCACACCGTCCAACTTCAGCGCGGAACCGAAGAAGCAGGGAAAGACCTTCCTTTCCAGAATCAGGGAGGAAATCTCATCCTCGGAGAGGCTTCCGTGTTCCAGATAACTTTCCAGCGCGTCTTCACTGCACATAGCAACATTCTCATAAAACTCATCCGTACCCTGTTCCCCGAAATCCATACACCGCTCGTCCAGGCGGCGGTGCAGTTCCTCTATCAATGCACCCCGGTCTGTTCCCGGCTGATCCATCTTGTTGATAAACAGAAAGACCGGGATTTTGTACTGTGTAAGCAGACGCCACAGCGTTTCTACATGTCCCTGGACACCGTCGGCGCCGCTGATGATCAGTACTGCATAATCCAGCACCTGCAGCGTCCGCTCCATCTCCGCGGAAAAATCCACATGGCCCGGCGTGTCCAGAAGCGTGTACTGCGTTTCTCCAAGAGAGAATTCCGCCTGCTTGGAGAAGATCGTAATTCCTCTTGCCCGCTCCAGTTCATCGGTGTCCAGAAACGCGTCCCTGTGATCCACACGGCCCAGCTTCCGGATCGCTCCGGTCAGATAGAGAATACTCTCCGCAAGCGTCGTCTTTCCGGCATCCACGTGCGCCAGAAGACCGATATTGATATGATTGGAAGGCTTGAAAGCCTGCTTTTTCTGTCTGTTATCAGACGTATTTTCCATGAAAATACCCCTTTCTGTGCTATAATCATACAGATATAATCATAGCACAGAAAAGTGCATAAGTCGATAAAGCATTCTTTTTACACTCTCACCGGGAATTTATATCTGTGTTCTTTGTCTTTCCATACTGCTCCCGCATCAGGAGTTCCAACACTCTCGCCTCTCTTTCCGCCATCGCAAGAAGGTGCGGGTCATCGGATCTGTCTCCGTGTTCCGAAGACCTGTTCACTGCGATCGCCTTTTCCGGAAGAACAAATTCCATCGTAAACTTCTCGCCCTCTTCATAAGGGTCAAGCTTCTGCTCCAGGACCTGCTCTTCCACCTCGCAGAAATAATAAAAATTATCCTGTACAAAAATCTCCTGCCGTTCTCCCTTTTGGACCCTGTGCACATAACCAAACTCTCTTACCGATTCGGGAATGACGACCATTCCTGCCTCTTCCCTCACCTCACGGATCAATGCCGAGACCGGAGTTTCGCCGGCTTCCAGACCGCCGCCCGGGAATTTATAGTAATCATACTTCTGACTGCGCACCATTACGATCCGATTTCCCTTCACAATGATGGCTCTCGCAGAAGGCCGCACAAAACGGGAACCATTGGGATCATAATCCTTCTTGTCCATTTTAAAAAGCAGCCGCATATTCATCCTCCTTATGTATCTTAATATATACTTTTATCCTACACTTCCTCCGGAATTTTGTACATCAAAAAATATAATTTCATTTGTCAGGAACAGGCGCATTTACCAGTTGCCCATTACGTTCAGAGGGTATATAATTTTTCTTATACTGCCGGCAGCCGACACAGGCTGCCGCCGAAATTCGAGGGAGAAAAGATATGAAGGAACTGAAGTATATCAGCCGCTATGTAAAGCGGCATGGACTCCAGTATATACTGGGAATTGCTGCCCTGTTTGCCGTGGATCTTATGAATGTCTATATTCCGCGGTACACCGGAGAAATCACCGACGGGCTGGAAGCGCAGACCCTGGACATGGACGGCGTTCTGGGACTGATCCTGAGGATTCTGATCCTTGGCGCCATCGTTGCATTGGGGCGTTTTTTCTGGCGCTATTTTATTTTCGGAGCCTCCCGCTCCATTGAAAAGGAAATGCGCAACGACCTCTTCGCCCATCTGGAGACGCTGTCCATGCGCTATTACAATGAACATAAAACCGGGGACCTGATGGCGCACTTTACCAATGACCTGCAGTCCATCCGCATGTTTCTGGGACCGACGGTAATCACCGCCTTTGACGCCACAGTTATGCTGGTACTGGTGCTCGGACAGATGATCCTCTATGTGGATGTAAAGCTCACATGCATAGCCGTCCTGCCGCTGATTCTGATCATCTTCGGAGACTATTTCTACGGAAAACTCATGCACCGGCGCTTTATCCGCAAGCAGAAAGCCTTTTCCGATCTGACCGACCAGGTACAGGAAGCAGTCTCCGGTATCCGGGTGATCAAGGCTTTCGTACAGGAACACAAAGAGCTTGCCGCTTTTGCGGTGACAAATAAAAACAACCAGGAGAAAAACCTCAGCGTTGTCCGGCTTCAGGCTCTGTTTGTGCCGCTGCTGGATCTGATCGTCGGAATCAGCAGCCTGCTGACTCTGCTCTACGGCGGATATCTTGCCATCGACGGAACCATCAGCCTGGGACAGTTTGTGGCATTCAATTCCTATATCGGAATGCTGGTATGGCCGATGATCGCGGCAGGCGAATGTATCACTTATGTGTCTCAGGGTCTTGCATCCCTGAAACGTATTATGACGATTTCCCAGGAACAGCCGGATATTGTGGACGGTGCAGAGGTGAAACCGGTGGAACATCTGGAGGGTGATCTTGTGTTTGACCATCTGACTTTCTCCTATCCCGGAGAATCCAACGCACCGGCGCTCAGCGATATCTGCCTTCACGTTGAAAAAGGAAGCACTCTGGCTGTGCTCGGACGGACAGGCAGCGGCAAGACGACCCTGGCAAATCTGCTGATGCGTCTCTATGATGTGAAATCCGGAATGATCCGGATCGACGGACACGCGCTGAAGCATATTCCTCTTCGGGTGCTGCGCGGAGATATCGCCTATGTCCCCCAGGATAATTTCCTTTTCTCCGATACCCTGGAAAATAATATCGCTTTCGGTGTAGCTGAAAAAGATCCGGAGGCGGTCCGGCAGGCGGCACGGGATGCCTGCATCCACGACAATATCATGGATTTCCCCGACAACTATCAGACGATGGTAGGTGAACGGGGCGTGACACTGTCCGGCGGCCAGAAGCAGCGGAGCTCCATTGCCCGAGCACTGCTGAAAAATGCTCCGATCCTGATCCTGGACGATGCCCTCTCCGCCGTGGATACGGACACAGAGGAACAGATTCTCCGGAATCTCAAAGCGAACCGTCAGGGAAAGACCACGCTGATCATCGCCCACCGGATCTCCACGATCCAGAACGCCGACCATATCCTGGTTCTGGACGAAGGAAAAATCGCGGAATACGGCACCCATGAGGAACTGATGGAGCGGCATGGCCTGTACCGCAGCATTTACGACAAGCAGCAGCTGGAGAAACAGCTCAGTGAGGAGGCGGAAGATGAAACTGTTTCAAACGAAAAGAGATGAACAGGACGACCTGAACTATGAAGGAAACGCAGTCGTCCGGATGATGTCCTATATGAAGCCCTACCGGGGAACTGTGGCATTTTGTTTTTTCCTTGTCATCATCATTACGGTTCTGGAATTGTACAAACCGATTCTGATCGGCGACGCCATCGACAATTTTATCACAGGGGACTATGCGCCTGGTGAAATGGTACAGGAACGGTTCACAGGCATCCTCTGGGCGGCGGCAAGGTATGTGGGCGTGCTGCTCCTGCTGTTTGTCTGCAACCGCATCCAGTATGTCCTTCTGCAGTCTACCGGCCAGAAGATCATCTATGAGATCCGCAACGAGCTTTTCACCCATGTGGAGAGCCTGTCCATGCGTTTCTTTGATCTGACTCCCGTAGGAAAGATTGTTACCCGCATCACCAACGATGTGGAAGCACTCAACGACATGTACTCCAACATTCTGATCAAGCTGTTCAAAAATCTGATCAAGATCCTGGGTCTTGCGGCGGTGATGCTGATGCTGGATGTCCGGATGGCGCTGCTGTCTTTTGTACTGATTCCTGCAGTCGTAGTCCTGACCGTAATCTTCAAACGAATTTCCCGGCGCACCTACCAGATCACGAGAACCAAGATCACCGCGCTGAATACCTTTCTCTCGGAAAACCTCTCCGGCATGAAGGTGATCCAGATTTTTAACCGGGAGAAAGAGAAAAACAATGAGTTCAAAGGAAAAAGCGAGGAACTGTACCGCGCCAACTACCGGGAACTGATGGTCTTTGCCATCTTCCGCCCCATGATTTACATGCTGTCGATCCTGGCACTTGTGATCGTACTGGCAGGCGGCAGCAACGGCGTGCTTTCCGGAACCCTGTCCATTGGAACACTGTATATTTTCCTTCAGTATATCAATACATTTTTCGAACCGATCCAGGAACTGGCGGAACAGCTTTCCACTCTGCAGTCCGCCATCGCCTCCGCGGAAAAGATTTTTACCCTGCTGGATGTAAAACCTGTGGTAAAAGATCCTGAAGAACCTGTGGAATTAAAGGAAATCAAGGGACGCATTGAATTCAGGCATGTATGGTTCGCCTACGACGGGGAGGATTACATTCTGAAAGATGTAAGCTTTACCATTGAACCCGGACAGCGGGTGGCTTTCGTCGGCGCCACCGGCGCAGGCAAATCATCAATCCTGAATCTGATTGGCCGCTATTATGATATTCAGAAAGGGGAAATCCTGCTGGACGGTGTGGATATCCGCAGGCTGAAAAAAGAACAGCTGCGCGCCGCCATCGGACAGGTGCAGCAGGATGTATTCCTGTTTACCGGAGATATCTCCAGCAATATCCGGCTGCGCAAGGAAGAAATCAGCGACGAGACCGTAAGGGAGGCAGCCCATGAGGTCAACGCAGACCACTTCATCCAGCGGCTGCCGGGACAGTATCATGAAAGGGTGTCCGAACGGGGAGCCACTTTCTCTGCAGGTCAAAGACAGCTCCTTTCCTTCGCCCGGACTCTGGCGTTTGACCCGACGATCCTGATTCTGGACGAGGCGACGGCAAATATCGACACCGAGACAGAACAGTGGATTCAGGAGGCTCTGGAGAAGCTGATGACCGGACGGACGACGATCATGGTAGCACACCGCCTTTCCACGATCCAGCATGCGGACAAGATCATCGTCATGCATAAGGGCAGGATCCGCGAGAGCGGGACACATCAGGAACTGCTGGAGCAGAACGGAATATACAAAAAACTCTATCAGCTGCAAATTATGTAAAGGGACGAAAGCGGCCCGGAGCCTTGGACGTGGGTGTGCGGCGGGCATCTGAGGGTGCGGGGAAACGCTAAGCGTGCAGAAGCCCTTCCGGGCAGACACCGGAGCAATTCACAGCGAATGCCTGATGCATTCACTGTTCAGTGTTCCTCAGGCTCAGTGCGTGAGGCACTTCGCCTGGTCTGCCCGGAAGGGCTTCTGCGCGCTAAGAGTTTCCATCCGCATCCTCAGATGCCCGCCGCACACCCACGTCCAAGGCTCCGGACCGCTTTCTGGTTGTGTAGGGCGGTAGAATGAAGGCGGATAAGTTTTGGCAACAACGAACTAAAATTAGGGCGAAACTGTGTGATGAAATTTGTTAATATTTATCTTTAACCCCTTTACACAAGTTTGTCCAGTTCTTCTCTCAGTGCGGTTTTCATTTCTTCCAGTTCTTTTTGTGTGGGACGGTTGGCGTCGTCGTACATTTTTTCCATTGGGTACCACCAGACGGGTCCTTTGCCGTGATTGCCGTATTCTTCAAGGTCGCCTTTAAAGCATATTCGAAAATTCATTCCTTTCTCAGACCAACCAAACCGGCGTCTGACTTTACTATAATTGAATTTCAATTTTGTATTCACCATCAATCAGTATGTAAGGATAACCGTGTTCCTCACACATTTTAAGATAGTGTGCATTATCCTCCATAACTGTCTCCATGGTACATCCTGTGTCATCCATGCGTTGTTCAATCTCGCTGGCGTATTTTTTTATATCCGAAAAATGCTGCTCAATATATTTCTGACTCATCACCAGGCAGTAATAGCGAATTTCATTCAAGTATTTGTCGGAAAAATCTTTCTCCCAATCGCTGGGAATGTAGCAGCCCTCAATGATAAGGTTCTGCTTATTTTCCACGGCAGTTTTTATCATTTCGCGAACAATCGGCCACAGGTAAGCTTCCAGTTCGTCATCGTCTTCCGGGGTCAGGTTTGTGTTTTTGCTTCGTATTAGCCCCATTTTCAAATGGTCAATCGACAAATAGGGATATTGATATTTTTCAAGAAGCCTCTGTGCCAACAAAGTTTTGCCCGTATGAGAAGCGCCTGTAATTAAAATAATCATTACTTCTTTTATTCTCCCTTCTTAAAGGCAAAAAAACGCTGCCCGAAATAATTCAGGATCACAAACAATCCCATGCCCACCAACATCGCGCCATTCTCCTGGATGGATGTGCTGGCATCTGCCAACAGCCAGGAAACTGCCGGTTTCGCAACACCGTAAGCCACCAGATAACAGACAGAAATGTTCACAACAAATTTCAGCACTGTTTTCCAGCTTCTGCTCTTGTTCTGGAACGTGAAATGCTTGTTCAGGAAGTAGCTCAAGATACTCCCGAATATGTAATTGGCTGCAGAAGATACCCAGTAACTGAAATGCAGCAGATTATAAAAAGAAAACATCACCGCCGTTCCAAACAGCGTATTTACAATTCCAACCATGATAAATTTCCAGAAGGTCTTATCAAATATTTTCTGCAGTTTTTTCATCTGTCTTGTCCTTTCCGCAGGTTTCCGACACTACATACCGCGGCCGTCCCTTGATTTCTTCGTAAATTTTTGCGATATAATACCCGATGATCCCCAGGCTGATCATAATGATGCTGCCTGTGAACAGCTGAATAATAATGACGGTTGTAAATCCGCCGAGGGCAGTTCCCGCAAACTTCTGATATAATGCTGTAATTCCCAGAACCACCGATGCACACAGCATCAGAATGCCAAGGATCGTGACGATCTGCATAGGCGCCGCAGAGAAAGACGTGACATTGGAAATTGCATACTTGATCAGTGCGCGCGTGGACCATTTGGATTCTCCCACAGTCCGTTCCTTCACTTCGAATTCCACCTGTGTAGTTTTAAAGCCGATCCAGGAGGACAGCGCCCGGAAAAAGGCGTTTTTTTCTTTCATATTTAATAATACATTCACTGCTTTACGGTCCAGCAGCTTAAAGTCCGAGGCTCTGGACATATCAATATCAGTCACCTTGCTGATGATCTTGTAAAAGCACTGAGCGCTCAGCCTGTGCAGAACGGACTCTTTTCCTCTATCCGTTTTCACTGCCTCGATAATCTCATACCCCTGCTCCCACAGACGGTACATCTCCAAAATTTTCTCCGGCGGATGCTGCAGATCACAGTCAATCACCACACAGCAGGCTCCTTTCGCGTAATACATCCCTGCAAACATGGCTGCTTCCTTCCCAAAATTCCGCGAGAAGCAGATGCCGCGTACCGCCGGATTTTTTCCTGCAGCTTCCTGTATTTTATCCCAGGTACTGTCTTTGGAACCATCGTTTACAAAAATCAGTTCATGATCAATCGCGGCACTGGTAAGAATGGATGAAATCGTCTCAGCCGTTTTTGCGATCATTCCCTCTTCGTTGTAGGCGGGAATGATTACCGATATCATTTTGTTCACTTTTTCATTTCGCTCCCTTTCGTCCGTGTTTCAGACATGACAAATCGCCGCAAGGCATTTTTGCCATACGACGTTCGCCTGCGGCAGGCGCTGAATGAACCGCGCCCCTGCCGCCCAGATCCTTCCCGTCTTTTCCGGGATATCGTAACTGTTCAGCCATCGGAACTTTTACGTGAGATCCGCATGTTATATAGTATGCACTAATTTGTTCGGAAAAACAATACCTGATTTGCTCTCCCCACGGCTTCTCCCTGCCGCACGCTCACCTCAATCCCCCTGCGGGAATACTCCAGAAGATCCTGATCCGGATATACCCGTCCTTTCTGTGTCATCAGCAGGATCGTCGATCCGCCGAAAGCGAAGGCTCCCTTTTCCTGTCCGCGGCGGAACACTCTCCCCTGGCGGTGATTCTCGATTTTCCCCACCAGCAGTGCACCAACTTCCATCTGCAGCACTGTTCCGAAATTTTCCGTGCGAAGAAGGGAATATTCCCTGGTATTTTCCTTGTAAACAGGAAATACATCGTTCGCCACAGGATTGACCGTATGAAATACGCCGGGAATCCGGACAGATTCTGACTCCACGCCCCGGTCGATATAGATATACCGGTGATAATCCTCCACACTCAGCCGGAACACCCACAGATATCCACCGGCATAAGCCTTCGCCAGTTTGCGGTTCCGGAGCAGCCGCTCTGCCGTATAACGCGTATGTTTGATCTGAAACACAGACTTCTCATCAAGCTTTGAAACGCTGACCTTTCCATCACAGGGGCTGACGAAATGCTCCGGCTCCATATCCACCGGACGTGCGCCGGGAAGCGCTTTTCTCTGAAAAAAATCATTGTAAGAATCAAACGGTCCCTGTTCATAATCAGACAGATCCATACCGCTGGCACGGACAAACGGCCGGATCAGAAGACTGGAAGGCCTGGAAGACAGAATCTTTCCTCCCAGTTTCGACACCGCCGGAGAAATCAGCGGGCGAAGCAGCAGTCTTCCCACACAATGTCCGTACAGCCATTCCAGCAGCCGGTCCTGTGCAGAATTCTGTTCCTTGATCTTTCCATTTCTGTCGGCAATCCGATACATATTCTTTTCCCTCCTCAGATCCGATGCATCAATCTCCACCAACTCTGCCATGCGAACAGAATCACCAGTACCGCCGCCGCAATCACCGCCACCAGCAAAATCAGCTCTCTGACCGAAGGCTTGCGAAGTTTGAAATCCGTCACAAACAGAAGTCCTACAATCGCCACCAGGAGGTGCAGAAGCACCTTGAACGCCAGCGCGCTGTGAAGCAGCGGAGAAATCACAAATAGCAGCGGAAGCGCGATCGCCATGGAAGTGATCGGCAGACCCTGATAATACTTTCTCGCCTCGTCCGTCTCATTCTGGCGCTTCGCTTCCATCACATTAAAATATCCCAGGCGAATGACACCCGCCAATCCGTAAAAGACCAGAAGAATCATGCTGCCGATATAACGCATTCCCAGCTGATAACACAGCACAATCGGAAAAACACCGAAGCAGACCACATCGCACAACGAATCGATCTGAATCCCGAAATTCTTCTCGTCTTCCGTGCGTTCCTTCTTGGTCCTGGCAATCTTTCCGTCAAACATATCGCACAGCCCGGAAAACGCCAGGAAAACAATCGCCCAGCGCACGTGGCCTGTCGACGCGCAGAAAATCCCGGAAACCGCCGAAGCAAAACTGATATAAGTCAGAATTACTGTGTAATCATAAAACCCAATCATAAACCATCCTCCTCATTTGTATTTATGGAATAATAAATCTGAGCCACAACGGTAAACAATGCACTGATCAGCAGCTGACTGTAATATCCAAGCCCTCTGGAAAGCACCATCGCCGGCAGCAGAACGCCGGGAAAAACCGTTGCAAAAATATTCAGGAACAATGTCTCACTAATGCCCATTCCCCCCGGCAGCGGCAGCATGTCCACGGCAACCGAAATTACCGCCTGCAGCAGGATCACATCCAAAAGGGAAGTGCCGTGCATCCGAAACGCCAGGTAGACAAACCACGTAACAGAAAACAGCGCGATTCTCTGAAGAAATGTGAGAACAATCACATGAAATAAAACTTTTTTGTGCTCTTTCAGGTAAGCCGCCGTCTCCCGGTAAACCTCCATGGAATCTTTCAGCTTCTGCCTGCGCGCTTCTTTCCTTTTCATCAGACGCATACGCTCCAGAAGATCCATTCCTTTCAGCAGCATGTCCTCCGCCATAACCGGATGAAAGACAAGGATCGTCATAAAAGCCACGCAAAACACATTCAGCGTCAGCCCCAGATAGTAAACCGGCAGAATCCCCTCCAGATACATGTGGAGAAATCCTCTTCCAAAGATCAGAATCCCCAGGCCGATCACGACCAGCACCAGCTTGTAAGTGATCGTGACCACCATCAGAATGACCGTCGACACCGGTATCGGTATCTTCTCTTTCTTCATATAGTAAATCTGCATCGGCTGACCGCCGCTGGCAGAGGGCGTAATACAACTGAAGAAAAATCCCACAGAGGAAAACAGAAAACAGATCCTCTTTTTTAATCGAATTCCGAAAGAACGCATCATATACCAGATGATGATGGACTCTCCCCAGATAAAAAAGACCACCAGACAAACGCCGGGAATCAGCCATTTTATCTGTGAACTGCGAATGGCTTCCGCCATCGCTCCGAGATCTTCCCCGTGGAAAACGCCGTATACCGTCAGTCCAAACACCACCAGCAGAAAACTTACATTAAACAGCGCTTTCTTCTTCGTCTGCATGGAGCACCTCCTTTTTTCCGCGGAAGATCCGGTCATTGACTCCGTCCAGAACTCTCCGGTAGACGCCGGACACCGCCGGAAGTTTTCCCACTCTCAGACAGATTTCCGCCAGCAAAATCCCTCCCGCCACATCCGCGATCACATGCTGCTTCGTCGTCAGCGTCGAGGCACATACCAGCAGAGCCATCACACAGGAAAATCTCCGGTACCACACCGGAAGATCCTCTCTGTCCCGGATACCGATATAGCAGAACCAGCTGACCAGGCAGTGAATCGAAGGAAAGAGATTGTCCGCCGCATCCACGGAATATACCCAGAGCATCACCTGATTCCAGAACCCGTCAGGCACCACTTCCGGCCGGATATTTGTGGTCGGAAACACAAGATAAAAGATAAGACAGATGACTCTTGAAAGAAAATCTCCCGCAAAAAAACGGCAGACCTCCTCCTTCCCCTGGCGCGCGATCAGAATATAATTGACCGCCCAGAACAGATAACATCCAAGATAAATGGCCGCTGACGGAGCGAAAAACGGAATCATCCGATCGATGGAGCTTTCAATATTATGGTGTGTCCATCCACCGGCAATGGCTCTTGCTCCGGTGTATACTACCGTATTAAACAGAAACGCGAAAATCACCGCAACATAACTGTACCGCGGCAGCAACACTGCCGTTCGTATCTTCTTTTTGTTCATTTTCTTCTCCCCTCTTTTCAACACGAAATCCCCCTGATAAGCTGACCGGGATTCGTGTTTCAATGACACGGTCAGTATATCAGGGGGATTCTTTGGTTACAATAGCCCCGCCTCTTTCTTCAAAAAATGTTAAGAGCCGCTCAAATTTTTCGTTATCTTCCTTCGTTTTTTCTTGTGATTTCTCTAAGAATTTCTGATGTTTCCGAAAGGAAAACTTAAATTTTTCAAATATAATTGTTACGTATCAGCTGCAGTATTTTTCCAGATATTCCTCCAGACACAAATCTTCCTCATACATGATCTTCGCCGCTTCTTTTCCCACATAGCGGTAATGCCATGGCTCATAAATGATGCCGGTCAATGCGCTTTTGTCCGACGGATACCGGAGGACAAATCCGTATTTCCAGCTGTTTTTCATCAGCCACTTCTGTACCGGAGTATTCTCCTGCTCCGTCTCCAGCTCCGGATAACTGCTGTCCACAATGTCCAGCGCAAGGCCGAGTTCATGTTCACTGGTGCCCGGAACAGCCACGGTCTTCGCCGCCTCCACGGCAACATCCTCTTCCGGATATCCCGCCCGGATCAGGCGGTATTCCTTATCTGCGATCAGCGCCTCCTGCTTTTCCCTGGAACGCCAGGACGAGCAGATGACCGGATTCAGCCCCTCCCCGCGGCAGTCGTCCATCATCTGCTGAAGCATCGGATAACATCTGGCGTCAACGGCCTGGCCGTTGCTGAGTTCCTCCAGTTCCACCTGATAATCCTCCGGAATCGCGTTCCATGGGTTGACAAGGATCAGATTCCATTTTTCGGAACAAGACCGTATATGCGTAATCCCCTCGTCGCCGGAGCCTCCGGCTGTCGCAGTATCCTCTTTCCCAGTTCCCTCGTCAATCTTCAATCCTGCTGAAAACAGACCTCCCTCGTCTGCCTCCGCCACATTTTCCGTGTTTACTGCAGCGTCTTTCGTCTCTTCCCAAAATTCCTCTTCGGCGCGATGTTGTTTTATATTCATGAACTTTTCCACTCCCATCAAAAGCAGAAGAATCGCCAGAAACGCCAGCACGGTCAGTCTCAGATACAGAACTTCTTTTCTTCTCTTTTTCCTCAGTCTCCTCCGTACCGCTTCTCTTTCTTCAAAGTCTGATGTCGTTTCTTTTCTGTCCGGCATAACTTTCACCTCGTGATCTCTGTGATTTCGCTTCTCCCCTGCCGCCCCTTTCTTCAGCGTTCAGACAGAAACGTTTATTTACGTTATGCCCATATTTTAGCGGATTCTTTCCTACAAACTGCATGTTTCCGGCATCAGAACGCCATCTTTTCTCTTACAGAGCGACCTTCCTCCCGCATATTCCTAATTGATCTGATACCAGGAACCGTCCATCATGGTCCGGAAAGGAATGATCACCTCACTTCCCCTGCTGTCCTCAAACGCCAGGTATCCGGTCATGACTGTTTCATAGGCATCACCCTCCACTTTCCCATACACCGTATCCTGCAGCTTCAGCTCATAATATTCCTCACAGAAGCTGCCGGCCTTCTGCATCATCTCCTGCAGGAATGCTTCCCCTTTCTGATCATATTCCGTCCGGTTCGTCTCAAAACTCTCGATCCGTCGATATTTCTCCTCATCCGTCATTCCCTTCTGCCAGGAAAAGCTTACCGCCTTTCCGCTTCTGTCGTCGATCATCAGATCCAGGACATCCCCCTGGGCGTTGGAAAGCTGACATTGCCACAAAACGGCTGCCGTACTTCCCTTTGCGTTTTCATCCTGAGTATTATCTCCTTCCTCATCCAGCGACCCAAGTTCTGCTTCTCCCCAGTTCTCCTGTATAGTATCATATTCACGCTCCATGTCTTCTGCTGCATTTTCCCAGTCCTCGCTGCCGGTTTCATACCCCCAGGCATCAAGATTCATATCCCCGCCGCTGTAATAGGAAATAGCGATCAGCGGATATTCGTCATGATAAGAAAAAGAACGCATTGCCACAAGTCCCGCGTCCGCCAGACTTTCCACCGCCTTCTGCTCCAGCTCTTCCATCTCCGATTTTTCCCGTACCACGCCGTATTCCAGCTCAAAACTGATGTATCCGCTTCCCACCAGCTGAAGCACGTCGGACATTTCTTCCATGGATTCCACCTGGACACTGTCCGTCTCAAATTCCGCCGTCTCTGTTTCCAGCCTCCGGTCTACCACCGCCGTCACTGCTTCCGGGGCGAAAAATCCAACGATCAGTATCCCCACCGTCAAAAACGTGGACGCAATCATGGTTCCAGCTTTCATAAACGCCCTCCCTTCAATTCCGCAATGACTTTCGTTCCTCTGCCTTCCTGGCTCTCAAAATGCAGAGAACCCTTATGAAGCTCCGCAATCTTCGCGCAGAGTGTCAGGCCCAGCCCGGCGCCTCCCTGCCGCCGGGATCTGGATTTGTCCACCCGGTAAAAAGCTTCTGTCAGGCGCTCCAGCGATTCCGCCGGAATTCCAGGACCATTGTCCTCCACACAGAGTGTACAGCCCTCAGCGGTAGTCTCCACGGAAACCGTCACCTCTCCGCCATCAGACAAAGCTTTTCTCGCATTGTCCAGCAGATTGACCAGCAGAGAACGAAACAGATCAGGCTCCAGCAGACAGCGCCCCTGCCCACAGCGACAGGTCAGCACAATTCCCTGCTCCCGATACCCCGGTTCCAGATGCTCCGCCATATCCCGGACAATCCGCCCAGGGTTCTGTTCGGAAAGGACAACTTCCCCCTGATCCGCAACATAGATATCCAACAGTTTCAAAGACAGGCGCTCCAGCCGCTTTCCCTCCGAAAAAATATAATTCGCCGCGTCCCTGCGTTCTTCCTCCGTCAGATCCTGGCTGCGCAGAAGATCCGCATAACCCAGCACCGCTGTCATCGGCGTCTTCAGTTCATGGGTAAAACTGCTGACAAAACGCTCCTGGCGTTCCACCGATTCCTTCAGATCCAGAATATTCTGTTCCACCTGTCCCGCCATCCGGTCGAAATCCTCCGAAAGACGCCCGATCTCATCTCCGGAACGGATCCCGGACCGATAGCTAAAATTTCCCTGGGCGATCTCCCTGGCTCCTTTGGAGAGCCTGGACAACGACCTGGTCAGTACCAGAGCCATCGTATAAGCCAAAGCCGCGCATAATACCGTCATTCCAAGGAAAATCCTCCGGTACGCCGCCTGCTGCTGCTCTCTGGTACGATAGAGCATAGAAATATTGTGTGCCATATCCAGATACAGCGTTCTGTCCCCGGCAAGAAAAGCGCCGGAAAGCTGGAGATACCGTTCCCCGGCGCCATCCTCAAAATAACTGATCGCACAATGCTGCGTATCCACTGTTCCTCTGGGATCTTGAAAATACTCTGCGGCATCCCCGCTGCTGTACAGCCTGCCGTCCTCCGAATACAGACTGATCGCCGACCACGAACCGCCCTGATCGGAAAGCTGCCGGAAAAGAGCCTGGATCTCCTCCGTGCTGGACCACGTTTCCAATTCGCCCGTCATCTGCAGCGTATAGATCAGCATCCGGTAAGAATTCTTTGCCGCTTCCTTCTCTCTGTCCAGACCGTCCTGAAAAGAAATGGCAATCAGCGCGCTGCTCCCGATACCGAACAGTACCGCCATCAGACACAGCATACAGAACGTAATTTTCAAACGAAATTTCATTCGCGAACCTCCAGCCGGTATCCGACCTTGTTGACTGCCTGCAGTTCCCTGGTCCATCCCGTCTTTTTCCTCAGCCTCTGAACATGCAGGTCCACCGTTTTGCTCCCGTATTCAAATTCTCCGCCCCAGACTCTCTCATAAATGGTTTCCCGGTAAAGCGCCGTGTTGGGATTCCGCACAAACAAAAGCAGCAGTTCATACTCCTTCTTAGTCAGCGCAATATCTTTCCCGTCCCTCTGTACCCGCATGGAGCGGGGATCGATCCGCAGGCCGCAGACCTCAAGGACTTCCTCTGTCTTTTTATAGCGCCGGAGCACCACGTCCACCCGCGCCAGCAGTTCGATCACCTCGAACGGCTTTACAATATAATCCTCCGCTCCCATCCGCAGGCCTTTCACCCTGTCGGTGACGGAATTTTTCGCCGTAATAAAGATCACCGGGATTTCCAGCGGCCGGATATACTCCATCAATTCAAACCCGTCAATCTTCGGCAGCATCACATCCAGCAGGATCAGGTCATACATCTTCTGCCCGATCTTTTCCGCCGCTTCCTCACCGTCATAGGTGCAGTCACAGAAATATCCCGCTTTCCTGAGGCTCATCTTCATCAGATTGGAAATTGGCGCCTCATCCTCCACGATCAGTATCTTGATCACTCACAACTCCCCCTTCCGTCTTTCCTCTATTTTACCTCCTGCCGGCATCAAAACGGCATCAAAACATTGGAAGGGCGCGTACCCGCGCCCTCCGATTCACATCATATACAGTCCCACAAAGACCGGCATGGTCACAATGCAGACCAGTGTCGTAAAGATATTGATCGCCCCGGCATATTCCGCATCCTTCTGATACAGCTGAGCAAACTGCGTGATCGTAGACGCCGCCGGCGTCATTGTCGCCAGCAGAGTGATCAGCAGCACCTGCTTGCCATCGGGGATCAACGCCGCCGCATGGCTCAGCTTGATCAGAACCAGAACCATCGCCGGACAGAAAACCATCCGGAGAAATACCACCAGATAGATCCGTTTATGGGCAAACAGCTGGCGGAACGGCATACCCGCCACCAGCATTCCTGTGATCATCATAGACACCGGTCCGACCATATTTCCGACGGATGAGATCGTATTGTCCAGAACCGCAGGGAAACGAAGGCCCGAGAACAACAGGAAAAAGCCCACATATACCGCGATCATATTGGGATTCAGCAGGATTTTTCTCAGCTGCGGCTTCTTCTCTCCGGAAAACAGAAGCTTGCCGTGGGTCCAGACAAAGACAAGCTGGACCGACAGAAAGGCGCTGGAGTAAATGACCCATTCCTGCCCCAGCACACCGGTCACAATGGGAATGATCAGATTTCCGGCATTGGAATAGATCACTGAAGCCACTTCCACTTCCGTCATGGCAAACGTCTTTCGAAGCACCACGCATAAAATCATCAAAAGAACATGGATCACCAAAGCCGCCGCAAAAGCCAGCAGAAGCCCCGCCTGCACCTCCTTTTTGAAATCCACCTGGAACGCATGGACGATCACGCACGGCATCACCAGATACAGACAGATTTTTGACAAAACCACACTGTCTCCGGAGCGGAGAACTCCTGCCCGGACAATCACAAACCCAAGGAGCATCATCAGAAACAGCTCCGCAATTTTTTCCATTAACAAAATACTGATCATAGCACAGACTTTACCTTTCCGTCTTTCTGAAAATAGTTTCTCTTCATTATATCTTTCATACGGGTTCTGTGCAAGTACCACAGTCATTTGTACATGAGGAAATAAAGTCATTTGCACATGAGGAAAGTTTTTGGAAAAGGCGACGGTGACTCCTTTTATTCATTCGTTATAACATAGGTCTGCTTCTCGAAATCAACCATGACCGAGGTTCCGTCAGAAAAAGTGGTCTTCTGTATCTGCGGATTGCCGTCCACAAACTCATGACGTACCATCTCACATTTTCCTACTTTTTCGTGAAGGTCAGAAACAATTTTCGATCTGCGGATGTCTTCCTCCAGCTTCATTTCCACATTTCCGTCGAACGCTCCGTCGATATTCGGATAAGCCGCATCCCTTACAAGGTAAGGTGCCCCACCGTTCAGCAACGCATAGAGCATGTAGTCTTCTTCCCCGCTCACCTTCTCCATCATCCAAGGCTGGATCACGCAGTCATGGTAAACAAGATTATAAAGCGGCACCGGTATCGCCTGTTTGGGCGCTCCCGGAACACGCATCATAAAATCATACGGCGCATAGTGACAGAACACCTGACTTTCCGCCGCCCAGTCATTGACCTCTTCTGAGCTTGGCAGAATCCCGTTTTTCATAAGATATTCGAAACAACGCACACGATAGTCATAGCAGTCTCTTCTTGTCATGCGGTGCATCGGGTGATCACACTCATCTCCCTCATTGCAGGTGAACACATCCAGATATGCACAGTCTAACTGGATTCCGTGTTTTGCAATTTCCTGAAAATTTCTTTTTACATAATACGGAGCCTGTGTCGCACAAAGGTAAGACTGCGGTCCTCCCGCCCATCTCTGATGCCGCGGGATCGTTCCGTCCGGAAGACGGCACGCAAAGTTTTCGTCAAAGCTGGGCGCTGCCAGATAAAAGTCTCTGTACTGATCATGAATCCCAAATAAATACCCGCATTCATGCATCGCATCCGCCAGGGATTTCATCCCTTCCCAGCCGCCTGCCGCCTCGCATGCCGGCCCGTATCCATAATCCGGATGGCAGTTGTCATAGCCAGGCTCCGCCCAGCCGTCCAGGTGAAGATACAGTTTTTTCACACCCATCCTGTGGAGCTGCCGGATCTCCTGTTCTCTCTGAGCAAACGTTGTCAGATGGTTATTTTTCTCCGGATTCTCCGGATCATAAAAATCCGAGTTTGGCTGTACAAAGGTTTTGATCCCTTTATGCAGAAACGCACAGCCGATCAGGTCGTTGACCTTCGGGTTTCTCACTGCCTTTTCTTCCAGCGTGCGCAGCCTTCCCTGCTCGTCCACCTCATTTCTGTATGCTTTGCAGATATCGTTATAATCGCAGTCATTGAAAAAGGTGTATTTTAAGACACGCCGCTCCCTCATTTTTCCAAGACTCGGCTCAAAACGGACAGAAACCCTTGTGTAAGGTCCTCCTGCCGGGTGCTCGGCCTGATATCCGGCATTCCACGGAGTCACACACACCGCAAGGTATCCTTCCCGTTCCCTGACCTGGGCAAACCACGGCATATATGCGCCCGCTGTCCCAAAAAAGCCATCAAACACCGGTTTCTGCAGCTCCGTTTCCCATGTGTTGGGAATCAGCATACCCTGCTGCTGTGTCAAAAGGGTATACCAGTCTTTTCGCTTCTGCGCAAATTCCATCGGACCCGGCCAGAAAACTTTCTTCACGTCCAGTCCTTCTTCCTGAAGCGGGATCCATTCACAGCGCACATCCCCCGTTGCATCTTCCACCCAGACAAGGGTCTGAAACTCATACGGTACCAATTTCCCGTCTTTTTCAAATCCTCGGTAGGTACTTAAAATTCCTTCACCAGTTCCCAGGCGGAACGTTTCATGGCTGATCTCAGACGCATCACGAAAAAATACATTTCCCTCTGCACATTCCATATACGGAGCATAATGTTCGTCCCATCTCCATTCCCTGCCGCCCTCTTTCTGAAAAGAAAATGCCAGTGTATTCTCATCCAGCTGAATCCGCATCCCGTTTTTTACAATCTTTATCATGTAGGTTTCTCCTTCCATCGATTCATTACTTGTGAACATTATACAATTTTACAGGGCAATGTACTTGTCCTTTCATCCGTTTCTCTTGTCTTATTGTCCTGATTCTGCTATGATCATAAAAAACACCCGGTTATCGTGAAACAAGGAGCAGCTGCCATGACTTATGTACCCACCCCACTGAAAAAAGAAATTGTCATCGATTCGATCATCACCATACACTACTTTGAATATATGCGGGATTTTGTCTTCCGCGGAGAATCACATGATTTTTGGGAATTTCTTTACGTGGATCGCGGAACGGTCCTCGTAACTGCCGGGGAATCGGACTTCCAACTGACGACGGGAAATATTATCTTCCACAAACCGAAGGAATTCCATGCGATCCGCTCCATCGGAAAAAATTCTCCAAACCTTATGACAGCCTCTTTCACTTCCGCCTCCCCTGCCATGAAATTATTGGAAGGCAAAATCGATACGCTGTCCATCGAGGAGCGAAACATTATTTCCCACCTTCTGGGACTTGCAAGACAGTCCTTTGCAACGCCTCTTCATGTTCCATCCGTGGAACAGATTCTGCTGAAACCGGATCTTCCTTTCGGCACGGAACAGTTGATCGGCGCTGATCTGGAACTGCTTCTCATCTCTTTGATCCGCAAACCGGCAAGCCCTGCCGTCCGGCGGATTCCGGCTTCTGCTTCCGTTTCAGAAGAAAACTCCAGGGAGAATCGTCTCGACAGGATTCTTTCCTTTATGGAAGAACATATCTGTGAACAGCTGACGGTGGAACAGATCTGCAGCGCCTTCTCCTTAAGCCGTTCTTCCCTCCAATCGTTGTTTCATGAGAAAAAAGGCTGCGGAGTCATGGATTACTTCATTCACAGAAAGATTGATCGGGCAAAAGAAATGATCCGGGACGGAACTATGAATGTTACGGAAATTTCCTATTTTCTTTCCTACAGTTCCCGGCAGTATTTTTCCAAACAGTTCAAGCAGATTACCGGAATGTCCCCGCAGCAATACGCTTCCAGCGTAAAAGGATTATCACAATCTGCCCAGGGGTCGTTCATAAAGCCCAAACTAATCAAGTAGTCTCAAAGGGCCCGCCGCAAGCGAGCCTTACCCACTGGCTTTGCCATTCATCCTGAAAACCGAAATTCAGATAGCAACTTGCAGAGGAGGTTTGAATATGAATCAGAAATTCGAATACGATGAAATCATTCATGAAATACCAGAAAACGGGGGCGCCTATGTGATCTTTCCCTGGGATATCCGGAAAATTTTTGGAAGAGGCCGGGTAAAAGTACATGCGACCTTTGACGGAATTCCGTACGACGGCAGTATCGTCAACATGGGGCTGAAACACCCCGACGGAGAGATCTGCTATATGATCGGGGTACTGAAATCTATCCGGAAACAGCTTGGAAAAGGCGACGGCGACTCCATTCATGTGGTTATCGAAGAACGAATCTAACTGCGAAAGCACAAAAATATGGCGGCATTACCATTCCTCTGGTAGATGCCGCCGGTCTCTCTCTCAGCCAGACTCCTGTTGTTCAGCAGTTCACGGAATCCTTCACTTTCTTTCCATATGCTTCCAGTATTTTCCGGAACCTTTCATCTCCCCGAAGAAAATGATACTCTTCCTGTGTTTCTGCTTCTCGTATGAATGCCTGAAGATATACCTCTCCTAACCCATCACTCAACCCGGAAGCGGATTTACTTTCCGCAAGCCTGTAATACAGCGGCGATTCGCTGATATTCCAGGGCTTCTGGGACTCATCCAGAATTTCTTTGATCCACTCAATACTCTGATCCACTTCCTTTCTGTACAGGGAAACCAAAAAGTGCGGAACCTTCTTTCCGTAACTCCACAAGTCAAACAGCGAAACCATTTGATCCGCTGTCTCCGCAACTCGCTCTGCTGTCTGATGGTTTCCTGTTTTTTCTTCAAGCTCAATCAGTTGATACAAATAGCTCTGGATTTTACTGCCAAGTTCCATAATTCTTCCTTCGACTAACAAAGCCGCAGCGTCATTTTCTCCTTCACTCATATAAAGATTTATTTGTAACAGCTTTTTGTCAAACTCAGCATCCGGGAGCTGTTCCATTCGTTCCGCTGCTTTCTCATAATCAGAATCATTGATCGCTTCCATGGCGAGCGCATAAAGAGCCGCATATCGGATTTTTTCATCCTGACTGCCGCTCACCTGCTCATACCAGGAATTCACCATTTTTTTGTATTCTGTTTTCTGTTCGGGATCAATCGCAGACAGTGCAAGGGAACTGTTCAATACCGTTGCCGCCAAATAGATCAGCCGATCACAATGGGGATATTCCCGGATTTTTTCCGCGGTTCGTTCAAAAGCGGAAACGATATTCCCAGTTACCGCAGACTCCGTAATCTCATTGATAAACATACTGATCTCAAGTTCCGTCAGATCCTCCTGGAAAGAAAACAACGTATTCATATCAATCTTCAAAAGCCTGGCAAGGGTCACGATAATAAGAATTAGCTTCTGTAATCGTTCCTCGAACATTATTTAAAACAAGATTCATCTTCGCAAGCTTTACTGTTGCGCCCGTTTTCTCCACGCCATAAGCACGCAGATTAATCTGTTTCCCTTTCGCTCTGTGACGCTCAATATAATGAGCCGTTTGAACAAACATACCACCGCTGCCACAGGCAGGATCTGTTGCCGTGTCTAATTTGATACAACATAACGGCAGCTTATTTCTACCCCTTAACGATGAACACCCCCGTGTGCATTTTTGCACACCCCTCATAACGATGCCGTATGCACCGTTACGGAGTAAGGGATTCGGTTTTATCGCTACCTGTGCGTACATTGCGTTCTCCTCGTGGAACTGAAAATTATCTCTTTTCCAACCATTCTTCTTTCGTCAAACAAGTTATATGTTCTGTTCGTAGAACACCCTCTAACGCACAAGGAACATTCTCTGAAGTGTGATGGTAATGAAATCCACATTTTTCTTGCACACGCTTTGATTTCTCGTTTCCATCAAAGTACCCGCACCATAATTTTTCGAGATTCAGTTCTTCAAAGCCATATCGCATTATCTCACGAACCGCCTCTGGGATGAGTCCTTGTCCCCAATATGGAACGCCAATCCAGTATCCGATTTCACCCTCCGTATCAGGAATGCCGATATTACTTGCCTTGCCAAGCATTAATCCTATACTGCCAACTGGATGTCCTGTTTCTTTCAAAACCACCGCGTATGTCTCTGGTTCAGAAAGCACACCTTTTATAATCTCTCTGCTGTTTTCTACACTCGTATGAACAGCCCATCCCGCAATCGGTCCCACATCGGGATTGCTGGCGTATTTGTATAAATCCTCCCCATCGCTTTCTTCCCAGCGGCGCAGGATTAAGCGTTCTGTTTCAAGCGATTTTTCTATGAACATTTCCATATCCGTACATTTCCAAGTTCCTATCGGCATCTCGCATTCTCTCTTGGCATACTCGGTAAATCCTACCGCCTCATAACAATACCTTGCGCTCTCATTATTCTCAAATACGCCCAGATCAATCCTTTTGGCGCTGAGATGTTCCTTTACATATCCTATTCCAAGCTGAAGCAGTTCTTTTCCGTACCCTTTTCCCCTTATAGCGGGATTGACTATTACAAAGCCAAACCGAACAGAACTGTCATCATCATCTCGTGGATATCTTATGATAAAATGTCCGACAATAGTTTCATTTTCATCCACAGCCGTGAGAGGATAGAAGCGTCCTGATTCAATCTGAGGTGCATAGTTTTCATTTATGTCCTCTCCCGTAAGCGGATACTTGTTAAACCTGTCGGCAGACCACTTGTATAACTCCTCCTCTGATCGTAGCCACTCGGCTATAATCGGTGCATCTTCTTTTTTGAAATTTCTCAGTATCATTAATTCTGACCTCTTAAGTTATTTTATAGAAACTGTCCATGTGTCCCCATCAACCAAATACTGAAATTCCGTCAGAGCCGGATCGTTTATCACACGCATCAAGTCTTCAAAATCATCGACCGTGTTTATTTCTGACAGACGATTGCTTTCCACCCATTCCATCTGCCCCTCATCAGAAGACACAACCGTGCCGCTATATTCTGTAGTCTTGAACAGTAGGACAACATACCGTCCGTTTTTGATTGGGAACTGCTTCACACCCACAAGCCGTGGATTTTTTATGTCCAGCCCCGTTTCTTCTTTCATTTCACGGATCACCGCGTCAACGAAAGATTCTCCCGGTTCCACATGACCGCCCGGAAGCGTATATCCCTGCCAGTCCTTTTTTATTCTGTTCTGAAGGAGCATTCTGTCATCATCAGTGATGAGACACAATACCGTCAACTCGACATTTTCTGTTCTGCTCATTTTCTCTTCCGACTTTCCTTATAATTCACACACCATAATATATTCTTCGGCGTTCTCATCCACAGTCTTGAATCCGACATTTTTATACATCTTCACGGCGTAGTTTTCTTTCTGCACCGCCAGGGACGCCCGTTCATACCCCTGCCATTTCAGCAGTTCGAGCATCTTCACCATAAGCTGCGAACCGATGCCTTGACCGCGATATTCCTTGTAAAGCGAAATAGCGAAGGACGGTGTCTCATCATCCACATGGCCGTAATCGTCCATGATTCTTGTCCAGACCGTTCCGACTACCTTACCGCCGAAATCTGCCACCAAGCAGTTATCGCCTTTCCGGGTACCGAAATCATCCGTGTACACACGAAGTTCCGGCTTCTCAATGATGTCCCTCGCAGGCGATTCCGTACCCTTCGGTATGAAGATTGCTTCATACAAGAAGTCCTTCAGCAGATCGGTTTCACCTTTACGAAGGCTGCGGATCACATATTTTTTGTGCTTGTCGCTCGTCATGTGGGAGATATGCTCGTTACGCACCCTGCCCAGCATTTCAAGGATCTGTCTGCCAATCGGCTCCGGCTCGTTATCATTGCTGCCGCATATAAGTTCCAGCGTGTCCGGCGTCCAAATGTACCCGTGCGCCTTGTTATAGAGGTACTGCTGGAATTCCTCGTATTCTTTTTCTTTCAGTTGCTTCATATATACATCCTTTATGACTCCGGCATTGGAATTGCCTTTAATGCCTCATCAATTTTTATCGCCTGCACAGGAACATATTCACCATTGAGCCGAACGCCCCCGCCAGTCAATGAGAACAATTCCCTTGACGTGTTCAGGTCAAGTCGCAAATTTTCGTTTGAAAGTAACTGATCCAAACCGGCAGCCACCTTCTCCGAAAGAAACTTCTCAGCTTCCTTCTGCCGTTCAATACACAGTTCTTCCGATTCACAGTCTTTCCTGATTCGAGCGTTGCTGATTATCCGGATTTCATTTACCACGCCAAGCATATGATAGACCAGTCTCATCATATGGGCTTTGGCTTCCTCTTCATCCATCTCGAAGTAAAATTGTTCAAACGCCTTATCAATCTGCGAAGAAACATCTGCAAGCCGTCTATCTGGCTCAGCTTGTTTTTTAACAGCTGTTTTTGCTGTTGTTGTGGTCTTTTGCTCCTTTTTCCCACTGACAGCATTTTTTATTCCGCGACCCTTTTCCTTAACCCAAGGCCATGCGGTGTTTTTCCACCAAGGAGATATAACCTCCCGAAACAGCAAGATGCCTCCTGCTACGATGGCCGCACCCAGCGCTTCTCCGACTTGCTGTGCAAACTCTTCCTGCTCCGGTGTTAATTGAACGCGTCGTTCTTCATAAGGGTACGGATCATAATCATCGCTCCGTAAATCGTCAACATCGTACTCTTCCCACTCGATGATGTCGGGATTCTGATTGTTCTCGTCCCGCGTCAATCCTCTCACGCGGTCTGGATTATCCTTGGAACGAATGAGATGATCTCCATCTTTTACAATTGGCTTATATACTTTCTCACCCATTCTGTATCTTCTCCCTCAAACAAGACAAATTATAAGTATTTCTTGAACGCTTTCTTCATCTTGAGCATGACATCGATTATCCAGTCAAACTGTGCGTTCCATTGATTCTTGTCACCGAAAGTTACGCTCTTCTCGATAACGATACGGCTTGCCTTACGCTCCGGCAGTTCTCGCCAGTCAAAGGTTAATTCAGCGTCGGATTCGATATCGTCTTTATTATCAAAGAGTGAGTGGAACAGGTCTTTATCCTCGCTGATATACAGTTCCACGTCCAGTTCGTTCCGCTTCTGAATCTGCGACACGGCGATGTGGCAGGCAGAAGAACCCACGCTGAAGTTCATCCAATGATCCATAGACGGCTTCCTGCGATTGAAGTTCTTTGCAAACTGTGCGTTTTGGAAAGCGTAGTCCTGGAATGCCACCCAATAATCGTATCTCTGCTGCTGAGTCCCATTTGCAGACTCGCTCTTTTTTACTTCCTTTGTCCAGTCGTTAGGTTTTTCAATGACCTCAAACTTCACGGCAGGCTCGGAAGTACCGATGCGATACAGTTTTATCTCACAGAGGAAGAATCCGATTTTCTCATCGGTATGGTTGTTCAGCCATTCGATAGCCGCCTTGTGTTCCTCACGAGCGTGTTTCACGACCCATATAATCACATCCGCAGATTTACCAGACGCATAGGTTATCAGCTTGCCGAGGTGGTCGTGGTTGGTATCCTCCAGTTGATTCTCTATGATGATTTTCCGATCCGTCCCCGTCTCAGACGCAAAGATATCGACATTGAAATCTCCCACGGAAGACTCTGTCTCATCAACGGTAATATCAAGCCCCACTGCATCTGCAAGGAGAGCGATGTTATCGTCCTGTGAAAGCCACGGAGTAAAGTCCAAGGCTTCATGCGGCCACACCGTCCGCAGATCTTTTATTTCTTCAAGTCTGCTCAAGTTCACCATTGTCTTACTCCTCCTCGCGCTTTACATAGGTAAGCTGAATATCATAGCCCAGAACTTCGAGCATCTGAACAAAGGTTTTATTCACGATGGAATCGCCTTTCTTGATGAGCCGATTCACATACTGACCCGTTGTACCAACTTCCTCTCCGAGTTTCGCCTGTGTCATATCAGCTTCGATGCACTTTACTTTGACATCAACTTCAAAATTGTTCTTGACCATATTTCAATCCCTCTGTTGTTTCTAACGATAATTTTGTTGGTTTATTGCACTCAAAGTGTTATTTATTATACCACATATTTATGAACATTTCTACCCCTTAACAAAAAAAGACACCCGACCGCAGCCGAGTGTCAATTCTATCCGTGTATCTATTATGCCAGTATCTCCGAGCCGTCCCGGAATGTGACCGTGATCTCTTTGTCCCTGCCGACCGTGATGAACTCGACCATGCTACCCCAAAGGCTGCCGTCAAACTCGCTGATGGTGCCGTCCTGTGCTTTCAGTACCTTGATGAAGTCCGCCAGCCGTTCGCTCTGCGCTTCCTTTGCAGAGATGGCGGCCACCACCTCATCGTATCGTGCCTTCGCCGTATCGTACCGTTGCACAAGCCCATCGTAGCGTTTCTGGTACTCGTCCTGGTCCTGCGCGACACGGGCATTCTCCGCCACGATGTTCTGTGTCATTTCCACAAGCACCGCCATCTCTTCCTCCAGCTTGCCCTTTTCTTCCTGCAGGGCATCTGTGACGCAGAGCGTTTTGCGGATGATCTCCGCATTGGCGATGATTTCCTTCTTCTCGGTCACGAGCTGGTTGTACGCCGATACGAATGCCGCCTTGACCTCGTCCTCCGTGACATGGGGAGTTTGGCACTTATCTTCTCCACTATACTTGCGGTTGCAACGGTAAATGACCCTGCGATAGCGGTCTGTGGAATGCCAGACCTTCGAGCCGTACCAGCCACCACAATCGGCGCACTTTATCTTGTTGGAGAATGGTGTGGTATAAAAAAAGTTGACAGTTTATTCTCAAGGATTTCATAATAGAATCATGAGAATAAGGAGGTATTCAA
>JACJJN010000110.1 GCA_016899975.1 Lacrimispora saccharolytica
ATTGTACCAAGTCGCTGGCGCGACGGCTAGCCCCAGGTACATGTTTCCACCACTTTTTTTCAAAAAAAGTAGCAGTTTTTGATTATATGTTGTATTGTTGAGATACCCCTATCACCAGCAATCAACAAATCAAAAACTGCTATGATTAGTTTACCATGTTTTTTGAAACTCAACAACCATATATCTTATTTTTTTCCAAGGGCTCCGCCTTGATAGATCCGTAACCTGTCAATCTATTACTGCATCTTTTCAAGGAGGTTCCATTATGGACTATTTAAAAGCTTACCGGGAGATGATCTCCCTTCGCGGTCTTACTGACCATACGATAAAATCTTATTCCACTTACATCCGTTCTTATCTGGATTATCTGCAGACGATTCTGGGCAGACAACCCGAAGATGTCTCCTGGGGGGAACTCCGGGAGTATATCCGCTGGCTCCAGAAAGACCGTTCCCTCTCTGACCGTACCATAAACCACTGCATTTCCCAACTCCGTTTCTTTACACTATATGTCCTGCATAAACCCTGGGACCCCACTCAGCTTCCCATGAGAAAGTTTGATTCTTATCTGCCCTTTGTCCCAACTCAGAAGGAAGCGGAACTTTTTATCTCTTCTCTCC
>JACJJN010000111.1 GCA_016899975.1 Lacrimispora saccharolytica
CGTTTGTCTGTGTCTGCTCATATAGTTTTTCAAAGTCATTTGGCGACATATAATCGCAATGACTATGAATCCGTTTGGTATTATAAAAGGCTTCAATATACTCGAAGATCAGACGATATGCCTGCTGATAATCACGTATTTTAAACCGGTTCAGCCATTCCCGTTTGATAAGTGCATGAAACGATTCGATACATGCATTATCCCAGGGGAAAGCCTTTTTCGAGTAACTGCGCTGCATTTTTGCAGTAGCTTCTCGATAAGCCTGGGATACATACTGACTTCCTCTGTCACTATGGATAATTAACGGCAGCTCTGTATTCCGTCTGGCTTTCGCTTTATTGATGGTATCAATCACACAGGATACCTCTAAAGTCTGGCTGAGTGTCCAAGCAATAATCTTACGGGAAAATAGATCCATAATGCTTGTCAGATAGACAAATCCATCGGTCGTCCAGATATACGTGATATCACTGCACCATACCGCATTTGGGCGTTCAGGAGTAAACTGTTCATCCAGGATATTTTGAAGTTCGTTACTGAAATCGGAATCTATGGTAGTGATCGTCCATGGTTTCACCCATTGGGCTTTAATCCCCATTTCCTTCATATATTTTCC
>JACJJN010000112.1 GCA_016899975.1 Lacrimispora saccharolytica
TGAATTTAACTTTCAGAACTTTCGAGGATGTGTTTCACTGTTCAGTTATCAAGGTCCGTTCCGTTTCCGGAACTCTTCGTTCCTGCCTCAGCAGCAACTCGTTCATTCTATCATAACATTTTGTGCTTGTCAAGAACTTTTTTCAAAAGTTTTTTCGGTTTTTGTTCTCCTCAGACCGATCATTTCTGATCTTCCTTGGAACCTCAGGAACCGAAGCCTGTCGCTTTCTGACTTCTCGTCTTCAGCGAACTTTTATATCTTATCACAGCACCTCATCTCTGTCAAGAACTTTTTTAACTTTCTTTCAGAGCTTTTTGAATTTCGGATGGACTTTTAAAGGTCACCGAATTCCCGCTGCGATACTGCATTTGCTGTCCGTTTGGCGACCGCCTCAGCGACAGCTTTGTTATGATATCATTGCTTCCAGCATTTGTCAACTATATTTTTAACATTTTTGTTAGTAACTAACTCACAACCACCACTTCAAGTGGTGGTTTGATTTGGCCCTCATAAGGGCCGGTTACATGCACGCCCAAAAGGGCGGGTATCGCAAGCGGTGTTACTGGTCCGCTTATAAAGCGGTA
>JACJJN010000113.1 GCA_016899975.1 Lacrimispora saccharolytica
GGTATAGACTTTGCAGTTTCAAGAACTGGATAACTACTGCTGGTGGCGATGCGCTTTGGGGAAACACCCGTTCCCATCCCGAACACGATGGTTAAGACCAAAGCGGCCGATGGTACTGCACTGGAGACGGTGTGGGAGAGCAGGTGGCTGCCAGTGCCATACGGGGATGTAGCTCAGTTGGGAGAGCACCTGCCTTGCAAGCAGGGGGTCGAGAGTTCGAATCTCTTCATCTCCATTCCGGATAGAAACATCTGGAGGAAAGCCGAAAAGTAAATAAGGCTGAGGGCTTATAGCTCAGCCGGTTAGAGCGCACGCCTGATAAGCGTGAGGTCGGTGGTTCGAGTCCACTTAAGCCCATGAACCTGTTAAAGGTTCAGGTTTGAGTCGAGGGAAATCCTTCGTCAAGGAGGAAAGGCCCACTTAAGCCCAGAAGATGTACCTTGAAAACCGCATATACAAACATCTAGATCAAACGTAAAACGTAAGAGATAGGAAAAGACATCCGAGGCATCGCACACGAGAGTGTGGGATGTTATCAAACCTAGGAAGTTCGAAAGAACTTC
>JACJJN010000114.1 GCA_016899975.1 Lacrimispora saccharolytica
CTCTGTGGTACCGTACTCTGTGCTGGCTCCTTATGGTAAGTTGAGATTGTGTTACAGATATAGGAATAGTTGCATCTCCCAGCTAAAACGGCGTCTTTACAGCAACGTTCCAGGGCTTCCGGCGAGTACTTCTCCGCATACCGCAGAATGCCAAAGCAGCTTCGGAATGACTGCACCGGATAAGCGTATTTCTGAATGACTGCATCGATCAAAGCACGGGTGCTGGGGCCGATAGCAGATGCTTTCTGCTGGAAATAAGGCACCGTCCAATAGCCATAGTCTTTGTATTCGGCAGGCATATCCGAGGGGATGATCACCCAGTCTTTCGGTGTGTAGCTCCGCTTATGCGTCCGGATGAAGTCACCGTGTTTGTTATAGACATAGATTTCTTTTTCCCCTGCCCGGATCTCAAGTTCCTGTCGCAGATATTTCCGGGGCATGCTATAATGGACCTTGTCGAAGGTGAAGGAGAAATCTTGTGCTACTTTAACAGTCTTTCGTTCAAGATATTCA
>JACJJN010000115.1 GCA_016899975.1 Lacrimispora saccharolytica
ATAGTATTCCGTGTCAGGATTATGCTCTTTAACCCCGCCCACTCTTTCTTCTGGCTCAGCCACGAGATATCTTCTGTCTGCCAGTATTCCCGTTTCTCTATTTTCCCCCGCGCTTTTTCTACTTTCTGTTTATATGCGCATTTTTCCAGCAACTTTTCATCCGAAAAGTACTCTCTCACATCTTCCAGCAGGCTTCCCTGGTTCCCTTTTAATGCCAGCACATAATCCGCACGTTTCCTCCGGATCTTCTTTACTATGGCTGTCTGTGTTCCCATGGCATCGGTTGTTATGATGGTCCCCTTTATATTCAGGCTGTCTAATAATTCAGGTATTGCTGTGATCTCATTCGTTTTCTCTTCTACACGTCTTTGTCCCAGGCAAAAACCTCTTTCATCTACTGCACTGACGATATGGTTGCCCTTCTGATCTTTCTTTCCATTTCCCCTCTGGGTTTTTCC
>JACJJN010000116.1 GCA_016899975.1 Lacrimispora saccharolytica
TGGACCAACGACATGATCAGCCAATACCTTTGGATTCCCTGACGGGATCGGATTTGATAACTATCCAGCGCAAGTTTACTTTTGCTCTGCCGGAAAAATAATTCAATCGGCCACCGTTTCGTATAGGTGTCCAGGATCTCCTGCGTGGATAACTCTGCATTTGTAGAGAGAAATACACGCAATGCTTTGGGATTCCCAAATCCATCCTTCGGATAACTGAAGATAACCGCTGCATTTGGAATGCCATTCAGCTCTCCTTCATAGCGGTATACATAGAATTCACGGCTGCCAACGGTCACGAGGCTGACATCCGGGTCTGTTTTCCGCAGATGAAGGGCAAATGCACTGGCTTTCTGACGAATCCCGCATGGATAAAGGATCCGGTTGGTCTTTAATGCCCCAACCGTATAGAATCCTTTCCGAATAAAACGGTCCATCACTTTTGCAGTGGTATACCA
>JACJJN010000117.1 GCA_016899975.1 Lacrimispora saccharolytica
GAAATTTCCCAGTCATCCAGCCCGGGAATGGTCAGCTGAAGGCTTACATTCCCGGACGGCGCTACAATTTCAAGCAGATTCTGTTCCATGCTTACAATCAACAAAATGATTTCTTTCAAATTCAGAAGTACCACATTACCGACAATGAGTTTCATCATCATCACAAATGCACTTTCCAATGTTGTGTTGTGTCGGATATCTGCAGTTTCTTTCACGAAATTAATCAAAAACAAGACGGTCATAAGGGATGCCCCGACAATCTGCAATAACTGAAACACACCGTCTACGGTATCCCAGAGCATACCATCCGCCAGCGCCTGGGGATTGGTCTGCAGGATATCCCATGCATAACCGATCAGCCCATTCCAGATCGCAATGCCGCCTTGAAATAACCAGGAACCATTCAGGAGATCTGTGATGAATTCAATCATATTATCAAACATATACTC
>JACJJN010000118.1 GCA_016899975.1 Lacrimispora saccharolytica
GAAATTTCCCAGTCATCCAGCCCGGGAATGGTCAGCTGAAGGCTTACATTCCCGGACGGCGCTACAATTTCAAGCAGGTTCTGTTCCATGCTTACAATCAACAAGATGATTTCTTTCAAATTCAAAAGTAAAACATTACCGATAATGAGTTTCATCATCATCACAAATGCACTTTCCAATGTCGTGTTGTGCCGGATATCTGCAGTTTCTTTCACGAAATTAATCAAAAATAAGACGGTCATAAGGGATGCCCCGACAATCTGCAGCAGCTGAAACACACCGTCTACGGTATCCCAGAGCATACCGTCCGCCAGTGCCTGCGGATTTGTCTGCAGGATATCCCATGCATAACCGATCAGCCCATTCCAGATTGCAATGCCGCCTTGAAATAACCAGGAACCATTCAGGAGATCTGTGATGAATTCAATCATATTATCAAACATATACTC
>JACJJN010000119.1 GCA_016899975.1 Lacrimispora saccharolytica
TGATACAATAGAAGTATCGTACTGAAGGAGGATCTCATTATGGCAAAGCAACATGACAAACAGTTTAAATTGGATGCAGTCCAGTATTATTTCGATCACAAGGAGCTTGGTGTTCGTGGTTGTGCCCAAAATCTCGGTGTGGGTTACAGCACTTTGACAAAATGGCTGAAGGACTTCCGGGAGTCTGGCGATATCCCTGTTCGTGGTTCCGGTAATTACGCCTCTGATGAGCAGAAAGAGATTGCCCGTCTAAAACGTGAACTCCGTGATGCCCAGGATGCACTTGATGTACTAAAAAAAGCTATCAGCATTCTGGGAAAATAACAGAAGCCATTTATCTCGAGGTTTCTGAAAAGACGGAAGCTGCCAGAAAACAGAATCGCCGGGTCTCCGTCTCCGGAATGCTGAAATATTTAGGCGTTTCACGGTCTGGATATCGTTC
>JACJJN010000011.1 GCA_016899975.1 Lacrimispora saccharolytica
AACTGCTACTTTTTTTGAAAAAAAGTGGTGGAAACATGTACCTGGGGCTAGCCGTCGCGCCAGCGACTTGGTACAATAGAAAAAATATATGTAAAGCGGTGGTGGGATGGAGAGTATAAAAAAAAGAATTGGCAATCTGTCTATGTTTCGGAAAATATTTTTCACCCTGGTTTTTCTGATGGCTGTTGTATGTATTATCTATCTTATGAATCTCCAGCATTTGGTTGAGCAGTATAATACCAGACTGTACCAGGTTACGGCAAGAAGCCTTAGAACAGCAACCTCATCCATGGAGGAAGAATTGAGAAAAATCGCAACATTGTCAACAGACACAGCTATGGATAAGGTGATACAGGGAAAGATCCCGATTATGAAAGATATGGAGCAGACGAGCAAACAGGGAACTGCCAGAAGAGAGATCTATGAGACGATGTATCAGTATTATTACAGAAACGAGTATGTTACGTCCATCGCCCTCTATTTAGATGATACTGTGATCCGTATGGGAGAGAAGGATTCAATTTCTGACAGTGAATATGAGAATCTGAGGGAAAAAGCGGTGGAGGCACAGGGAAGGATTGTGTGGCAGTATGACGAATCCAATGCAAACAAAATTGCCTGCGTACGCCAGGTGCGGGAAGCGAAAGACCTTCGTCTGACAGATTTGGGAATTCTATTTATTTATGTGGATTTGGAAAGTCTGGTGATAGATTGTCTGGATGAGGCAGGTTATAGTGAAGAAGAGGGAGAATTTGCCCTGTTTGACAGCCAGGATACTACAATTTATACCCAGAGGGATGTATCCGATGACTTGTATCAAAAAATTGTTCGTCATGAAGATAACAGTTATCTGATAGAAAAAGTAGGAGATACTGAGGAATTTATTATCAGTGGCCAGATGTTTAACGGAAACAACTGGAAATATGTGTATTTTCAGGATTACAATCAGCTTTTTGAGAAAATGAATCAGATAAAAGTTACCACGGTACTTATTACCGTGTTGGTTTGTGTGCTGGCGGTTATGGCGGCGCAGATTGTTTTGAGCAGTATCTTCCGTCATATGGATTTTCTGATCGAAAAAATAGAGGCTTTCGGGTCCGGAAAAGCCATTGACTCCAGAAAATTTCCAAATTACAGTGAAAGAGGAGATGAGATCGGAAAACTGCATCAGGCATTTGATGAGATGACTTACAGTGTAAAAAGGCTTCGTGATGAAAATTACGATAAGCAGATTTTGCTGAGAGAAGCGGAGATCAAGATGCTGGAACAACAGATCAATCCGCATTTTCTGTATAATACACTGGATTCTATCAACTGGATGGCGCAGTGCTATCATGCCGATGACATTAGTCAAATGGCGAGATCATTAGGGAACATTTTCCGGATATCAATATCAGAAAAAAGAGAATTGATTCTGTTGGATGAAGAACTGAGTCTGCTGGATAATTATATTCAAATTCAGAAAATACGATTTAAGGACAAGCTTGAGTTTCAGATTATTAAACCTGATGGGATGGACGAGTTGTATATACCGAAACTTTGTATTCAGCCATTGGTTGAGAATGCATTGAAATATGCGTTGGAATGTAACGATGAAGTATGTGTGATTCAGGTACTTATAAAAAAAGAAGAGAAATACTATAGAATCCAGATTTCAAACACTGGTTCAGAATTTGATCAGGATCTTCTGGAAAAGCTGAAACAGCATATTGTGATTCCGCAGGGAACCGGAGTAGGCATCATGAATATTGATTCCAGACTGAGATTGATTTACGGCACAGATTATGGATTGCGTTTTAGAAATGAAGATGGAAAAGCTATTGTGGAATTGAGAATACCATTTGCAAAATCTGGTAAAGCAGAAAGGGATGAGGGGAATGCTGCGTTTAATGATTGTGGATGATGAGGAAATCATCAGAAATGCCATTGCATCACTGATCGATTATCCATCGATTGGATATGAACTGGTAGCCACAGCCAGAAATGGAATAGAAGCGTATAATATTATTTGTGATGAGTACCTGGATGTGGTAATTACTGATATTCGTATGCCTGGATTAAATGGCTTGGAACTGGTAGAGAGAGCTGTAAAGACGGATGAAAAACTGGAATTTGTTATTCTGTCAGGATACAGTGAATTTGAATATGCCAAACAGGCTATGAGATTCGGAGTGAAGCATTACATATTGAAACCAACCGACAGAAATCAGCTGATTGAAGCTTTAGTGGATATCAGGCAGAAAAGAGAGGAACGGATCCAGAAATCTCTGGCGGAGCGTGCTCTTATGTTAAAAACTCTTCAGTATCCGATTGAGCGAGCTTTTTTGATTGAAGGGCTCCAGTCTTCCAGCGTAGCGAATGCCATCAGTAAATACCAGGAGGTCTTGAATCTTCCGGATAAAGAGTGCAGCGCATTGTTTTGCCATTTCATTGAAGAAAAAGACCGTATGAAAGTGATTTTGCATATGAATGCCCTTTTTGAGTCTTTAGGGGTCCGGCGCCTGCTTTCCACAATTGCGGTTACAGGAAGCCTGATTTTTGTTACGTCTTTTTTGAGTGTAGCTGTTCAGGAAAAAATCAAGGAAAATGTCAGAGAGTGGTCTGAGGACGTGGGAATCCTGGAAATCGGTGTGGTGGCAATGCAGGAAGACACGCTGGATCTGTTGCTGGAAAAGATTTTTCATAAAATATCCAGATATCGGGAGATCTGTTTAGTCGCACAGGAGGGAACATCGTATAAAGTTCAGAATAAGATCAATACAGACTGGCAGATGGAAAAGCTTCAGCATGCATTGGAAGAGGGCGATGACGTCTCTGATATCCTTGAACCGATCTTCACAAAGAACGGAATAGAGATTACTGAGGCAAAAAATATCGCTTTGGATATCTATATGCATTTTAATGGAATGAATGGTTTAGAATCCATAGAAGAGGCATGTGACTTCTTTCGGGAAATTTATTCCAGTGAGGAAGAGAGTGAAATTCAGAGACAGCTCTGTTCCGTACTGAAAAAAAGTGATTCTGTCAATGAAAAGAAAAATAATATCCGTCTTTTGAAAGAGTACGTGAAAGGGCATCTGGACTCGGAAACCCTGTCTTTGAAATGGCTGGCAGAGAATTATCTGTTTGTCAATGTACAATATCTGAGCCGTCAGTTTGTCAAGGAGGAAGGGGAACGCTTTTCCGATTATCTCACCCGCAAGCGGATGGAGGAGGCAAAGCGTCTGATGGGAATCTACCGCCAGGATCGGATCAAGGATATTGCCAAGGCTGTTGGGTTTGGTAATAATCCTCAATACTTTAGCCAGGTATTTAAAAAGTATACGGGATATTCACCAAAAGAATACATGGAAAAAAGGTAAAAATATAAAAAAGATACAGAAAAATAAAAGATAATCGATTTTTCAAGTCGCTTTTTTGACATGAAAAGTCGATTATTTTCATTTATGGGGAAACGATGGGCAGATATAATGATGTTATCAAAAATAAAGTTACGAAGGAGGTAACAAAATGAAAAGAAAATGGACGGCGATTGCGATGTCATTGGTAACGGTAGCAAGTTTATCTTTGACAGCATGCGGAGGCGGAGGCGGCAATGCAGCCAGCGGATCCAGTGCATCGAGCGAGGCGGACGGCAAAACAACGTTGAAGCTTTGCTGGTGGGGCAATCAGGTGCGAAATGATGCAACCCAGGAAGCGGTAAATCTGTATATGGAGCAGAATCCGGACATTAACATCGAAGTGGAGTTTATGGATTGGACAGGATACTGGGATAAACTTTCCACGGTTGCGGCAGGAGGAAATCTTCCGGATATCATTCAGATGGATTATGCATATCTGAAGAGATACCAGGAAAGCAATCAGTTGGCGAATCTGGACGAGTTTATTGAGAATGGTACGATTGATACTTCCAAATTCCAGGAAGGCGTAGTGGAAAGTGGATCGGTAGATGGAAGCTGCTATGCAATCAGCCTGGGAATCCAGCCGCCATGTATGGTATATGATAAAGCAATCGTAGAAGAAGCGGGTGTTGAAATTCCGGAGTATCCGACCTGGGAAGAACTGTATGACATTGGACAGACAATTTATGAGAAAACCGGCGTGTCTACCTGTCTTGACCCGTCAATGAATACGATGCTGCTGCTTGCAAGATCTTACGGCGGATATATCTATGACGATCTGGCAGAGGGAGACAGCAAAGCAGTCCAGAAACATATGGAATATGTAGAAAAATTCAGCCAGGCAGAATTTTGTATTTCACCGGAACTGTGGGCTGAAAAAGATGCTGCAAACGTAGATACCAAACCAATCGTTGATCAGACCACATGGAACGATTTCCCGTTTGCCTGCCAGATGCCGACCATCGCGACGGCAGCAGGAAGAGAGATGGGAATGTGTATGCATCCGAAGCCAGCAGACGCAACAGCGGAGCAGAATTACCTGAAACCGTCGATGTTCTTCTCTATCGCTGAGACATCTGAACACAAAGAAGAAGCAGCGAAATTCATCGACTGGTTCTCCAACGATGTAGAATGCAACAAAATCCTGAAAGGTGAACGTGGTGTTCCGGTTAACACAGATGTTGCGGAGGCAATTTCCGCCGATCTGGATGACAATACCAAGAGAGTGTTTGAGTACACCGAAGAGGCAGGACAGATGACTTCTCCTATCGATCCGCCGGAACCGACCAGCGCAAGCGAGATCAGTCAGCTTCTGGAGACGATCACAGAGGGCATCATGTACGGAGAAATCACCGCTGAAGAAGCAACAGACCAGTTTATGTCAGGAACTGCCGAGATTCTGCAGGAAGCAGCCGAATAACAATCATTAAATCAAATGTCGGAGGGAACGCAAGTGAAAAAACAGAATACTCCTAAAAAGACATTTGGGCAGAGATTGAACCAGGAAGGAGTGGCAGGATATATTCTTGTCCTGCCCTTCATCTTTGGTTTCCTGGCTTTCACTGCAATACCAATGGCAATGTCTTTAGGATTTTCATTTACAGAGTATAATATCCTGGAAACACCGGAATTCATAGGGTTTGAGAATTACATTGATATGTTCCAGGATCCTAAATTTGTTAATACGTTTCTCGTAACTATTAGGTACGTAATCTTTTCTGTTCCGCTGAGACTGCTGATGGCTTTGATGATTGCGATGCTTCTGGTAAAAAGCACAAAGCTGTCCGGATTTTACAGGGCGGTGTTTTATCTTCCGTCCATCATTGGATCCAGTGTAGCGGTAGCGGTTCTTTGGAAAAAAATGTTTGAGAGCAATGGTGTAATCAACGGGCTGCTGGGACTTGTGGGGCTTCCGGATGATACAGCCTGGCTCGGAGGAGAAAAAACTGCGATGTTTACGCTGATCGTGCTGGCTGTCTGGCAGTTTGGATCTTCGATGCTGATTTTCCTTGCAGGCTTGAAGCAGATCCCCGTTTCTCTTTATGAGGCGGCGACAGTCGATGGAGCCAACGGCGTAAAAAAATTCTTTAAAATCACGCTGCCTCTGCTTACGCCGACGATTTTCTTCAATCTGATCAATCAGCTGATCAGTGGTTTTATGGCTTTTACGCAGAGTTATGTAATTACGCAGGGCAAGCCAAGAGAAAGTACACTCTTCTATTCAGTTTATCTGTATCAGAATTCCTTTACATATGGAAAACTTGGATACGGTTGTGCTATGGCATGGTTTATGACTATTTTTGTAGGACTTCTTACCCTGCTGATTTTCAAAACACAGAACAAGTGGGTATATTACGAATCATAGAGGTGGCAGGATGAAAAGTTATAAGACGAAAAAAATTGTGGTAAATACAGTTTATCATATATTTACCTTTGTTCTGGCATTGGTAATGATCTATCCCGTTGTATGGATGGTCATGAGTTCTTTTAAGGAAACGGAAGATGTCATCCGCACAGCGACAGATCTTATTCCGGATCACTTTACTTTAGAGAACTATGTGACCGGATGGAAGGGATTTGCCGGAATTGGGTTTGGTACATTTTTTAAGAACTCTTTTATCATTGCGGGTGTCGGCACGATCGGAGCGGTTCTGTCGTCAGCTGTTGTTGCTTACGGTTTTGCAAGGTGCAATTTTAAGGGAAAAGGTTTCTGGTTTTCCTGTATGCTTCTTTCTATGATGCTTCCGTTTCAGATTATTATGATTCCGCAGTACATTTTGTTTAACAATCTTGGCTGGGTGGGAACTTTTCTCCCGCTGATCGTTCCAGCATTTTTTGGAGGAGCTTTCTTTATCTTCCTGAATATTCAGTTTATCAAGGGAATTCCGATGGATCTGGATGAGGCAGCTAAGATTGACGGATGCAGCATTTACGGGATTTTTGTCAGAATCATATTGCCTTTGATCAAACCGTCCCTGGTGACCAGTGCAATTTTCTCGTTCATGTGGAAATGGGATGATTTCCTGGCCAGTTTGATCTACCTGACGAATCCGTTGACTTATCCAGTCAGCTATGCATTGAAAATGTTTTCCGATCCTTCTTCGGGATCTGACTGGGGTGCGATCTTTGCAATGGCAACCTTGTCGCTGCTTCCAATTTTCTTTATCTTCCTTACCATGCAGAAATATCTGGTGGAAGGAATCGCATCGACAGGAATGAAGGGATGACCTTCGCGGAAAAGAACATTGATATTCCCCGTTTTCTTCGTATATAGTTTTTTCATATTGTATACGGATGAAAATGGGGAGTTTGTGTATAAGAACAGAGAAACAGGAGGAATAAAACAATGGAACAGATCAGATTAGGAATTATCGGAGTGGGAAATATGGGAACAACCCATTGCCTGAATATCGCTACCGGAAAGCTCCCGGAATTTGTTCTCACGGCAGTTGCAGACAGAAGAGAGAGCAGAAGAAACTGGGCGAAAGAGCGTCTGGGTGATGAGGTTGCCATCTATGAGGAAGGAAAGGATTTGATCGCATCCGGAAAATGCGATGCAGTATTGATCGCAGTGCCTCATTATCAGCATCCGGAACTGGCTATTCTCGCGCTGGAACACAATCTTCATGTGATGAGCGAAAAACCTGCCGGTGTGTATACAAAACAGGTACGTGAAATGAACGAGGCTGCGGAAAAATCTGACCGGGTATTTGGTATGATGTTCAATCAGAGAACCAACTGCGTTTACAGAAAAATGAAAGAAATCGTATCTCAGAAAGAGATGGGAGAAATTAAGAGAATCAACTGGATTGTTACGGACTGGTACAGGACACAGTCTTATTACGATTCCGGAAGCTGGAGAGCTACCTGGGATGGAGAAGGCGGCGGTGTACTGCTGAATCAGTGTCCGCATAATCTGGACTTGCTGCAGTGGATCGGAGGCATGCCAAGCAAGATCAGAGCGTTCTGCCATGAAGGAAAATGGCATGATATCGAGGTGGAGGACGATGTAACCGCATATCTGGAATATCCAAACGGCGCTACAGGTGTGTTTGTCACCACAACTGCCGATACACCGGGAACCAATCGCTTTGAGATCACCATGGAAATGGGCAAGCTGGTATGTGAGAACGGAAAACTGACGTTATACAAACTGGCACAAAACGAAAGAGAATTCTGCAAGACGGCAAAAGGCGGATTTGATCAGCCGGAGTATGAGGTCATCGAGGTTGAGACCGATGGAATGAACGAGCAGCATGTTGGTGTCATGAAAGCTTTTGCCGGCGCGATTCTGAGAGGTGAGCCGCTGGTTGCTGAGGGAAAAGAGGGAATCAGAGGCCTGATGATCTCCAATGCGATGCATTTGTCCAGCTGGCTGGATCAGACGATCGAACTTCCGGTGGATGAGGAAGTATTTCTGGAAGAACTCAACAAACGAAGAAAAACTTCAAAGAAAAAAGAAGAAGCGGATATCACGTTTACGACAGAAGGGACATATTGAGGGGGTAGAGAAATGTTTAAGGGAATTACAATTTCAGGCTTTGCAGATGAATTGGATGAAAATATTGAAAAACAGATTCAGGGATTCCAGGAACTTGGCATTACGCATATGGAAATCCGTGAAGTCAATGGAAAAAATCTGCTTCAGTATTCCCTGGAAGAGGCGAAAACATTCAAGGAGATGCTGGATGCCGGTGGAATCAAGGTTTCTTCCATTGGTTCTCCGATTGGAAAAATAAAAATTACGGACGCGTTTGAACCCCATTTTGAAGCATTTCAGCATGCCGTTGAGATTGCCAAAATCATGGAAACAAAATATATCAGAATGTTCAGCTTTTTTATGCCGGAAGGCGATCCTGCCCTGTATCGGGACGAGGTGATGCGGCGTCTGGAACGTATGGCGGATTACGCGTGTGAACGGGATGTTATCCTGCTTCATGAAAATGAAAAAGATATCTATGGTGACATCGCACCAAGGTGCCTGGACATTATGAAGAACTTTTATGGAGATCATTTTCAGGCAGTCTTTGATTTTGCAAATTTCGTGCAGTGCAAACAGGATACCTGGGAAGCATACGAAATGCTGGAACCATACATTGCCTATGTCCATATCAAGGATGCTTTGTGGAAAGACAGAAGCGTGGTACCGGCAGGATATGGAGACGGAAATGTAAAGAAGATCCTGCGCGTTTTGAAGGAGAAGGGATATCAGGGATTTTTGTCTCTGGAACCGCATCTTTCTGAGTTCGAACATTTTGATCAGCTGGAGCACAGCCGTTTCCGGGAGAGGGAAACTGTGAACAGAGCTGAGAGATTTGCGGTGGCGCATGAAGCATTGACTCAGATCATCGAGGAGATTTAAAGGGAGACGTATTGGGAGGAACAACGTGAAGACATTAGAGATCATGAAAAACTGGACCATGCATCCGGTTGGAACAGACAAGCATTATAAAACAGAAATTCCGGCGATGGCCATGCAGGTTTTGTATGAAAATCAGGAGATTCCGGATCCATATGTGGGGGAGAACGAGTGGATCGTTTATGAGGCTTTGAAGAATGATTTTGAATTTTCAAATGTATTTGAAGTTTCCGAAGGCATGCTCTCGGCGGACGAGTTGGTGCTGCGATGTGAGGGCCTTGATACTGCGGCAGAAATCTATGTCAATGAAACAAAGATTGCATTTGTCAATGACATGCACCGCACCTATGCTTTTGATGTGAAGGATACGGTCCATGCGGGAGAAAATCAGATCCGCATCTACTTCCGGTCCGGAATTGAGTATGCGCTGGAACAGCATGCGAAAGAACCTTATTACCATACCTCGGATACGGTGGACGGATTCAGCCTTGTAAGAAAGGCTCACAGCACTTATGGATGGGACTGGGGTCCGAAGCTTCCGGATGTGGGAATCTGGAGACCGATTTGTCTGCAGGCATATGATACCGCCAGATTTCAGGATATCTATGTTCGTCAGTTTCATAAAGAGGGACGTGTGCAGCTGAAGATCGAGACAGAAATTGCCCGTCTGAAGCCGGAGGATGTGACGATGGAGATCGTTCTCACAGATCCGCAGGGAAATTGTGTGAAAAAAACATATGATTCCATTGGAGAAAAAGTTTCCGCTGAAATCACAGTGGAAAAGCCTCAGTTGTGGTGGTGCAATGGATTTGGTTCACAGCCTTTATATGAGGTGAAATGCATTCTGAAAAAAGAGGAAGAGGTTCTGGAAGAAGCTGTGAAGAGAATCGGGCTTCGCACACTTACCGTACGCAGAGAAAAGGATTCGTGGGGTGAAAGCTTCGAATTCTGTGTAAACGGCGTTTCTGTGTTTGCCATGGGAGCCAATTATATTCCGGAGGACTGCTTTTATACCAGATGCAGCCGGGAAAGAAGTGAAGCGCTGATCAGGCAGTGCGTCCGTGCCAACTATAACAGTATCCGTGTCTGGGGCGGCGGATATTTCTGCGACGATTATTTCTATGATCTGTGTGATGAGTACGGACTGATTGTATGGCAGGATCTGCTGTTTGCGTGTGGTGTTTACCGGCTGCACGAAGACTTTGTGGAAAATGTTGTGCAGGAAACCATCGATAATGTCAAACGTCTGCGCCATCATGCAAGTATTGCTCTCTGGTGCGGAAATAACGAGCTGGAATGGGGTTGGTCCGGATGGGATATGGGATTCGGAAACAGAGTACAGGATAAGGCAGATTACATTAAACTCTTTGAGTGGATTCTTCCGCAGACGGTGAAGAAAATTGATCCGGACCGGTTCTACTGGCTGGCATCTCCGTCTTCCGGAGGAAGCTTTGATGATCCGAATGATCAGAATCGCGGCGACGTTCATTACTGGGAGGTATGGCACCGGCTGAAACACTTTACGGAATACAGAAAATACTATTTCCGGTTCTGTTCAGAATTTGGTTTCCAGTCCTTCCCGTCGGAAAAGACGGTCAATACCTTTGCCGCGGAATCAGATAAAAACATTTTCTCTCCGGTGATGGAAAATCATCAGAAAAACGGAGGCGCCAATGGATTGATCTTATACTATCTGTCAGCCAACTTTAAGTATCCGTCAGATTTCGGAACCCTGCTTTATGTTTCCCAGATCCTTCAGGCGGAAGCGATCCGTTATGGTGTGGAACACTGGAGAAGCAACCGGGGAAGATGTATGGGAGCACTGTACTGGCAGGTCAATGACTGCTGGCCGGTGGCAAGCTGGTCCAGCCTGGATTATTATAACCGCTGGAAACCGCTGCATTACTATGCGAAAAAGTTCTATGCGCCGGTCTTGCTGTCCGCGCTGGAAGAAAAGGGACAGATACGGTTTGTTGTTTCCAATGAGACCATGCAGGAAGTGAATGCGGAAATCATCTGGAGGCTGAGAGACCATCAGGGAAATATCGTGGAAGAACAGAGAAAGCATTCTCCGGTTCCAGCCCTGACTGCAGTGGAGTGCAGCGAAGCGGACTATGCATCCATCAGCAGTGACCGTTGGAAATCCAGAAAATTCTATGTGGAATACACACTCTGTATCGAAGGACAGGAAATCAGCCAGGGAACTGTGCTGTTCACACGGCCGAAACATTTTGAATTCCAGGATCCGCAGATTCATTGGAGCGTAGAGGAAACGGAAAAAGAATTTTTGCTGACCGCAGAGACAGCAAATTATGCAAAATATATTTTCCTTGACAGTGAAGATTTCGACTTTGTTGCAGATGATAACTGTTTTGACCTTTCCAAAGGTACAAAGAAAACAATCAGGATCGCAAAAGAGGATATCACCAAGGACGGAAAGCCGTATGCACCGTCTGTAAAAGAGATGGAAAATCTGAAGGTTCTGAGCGCATATGACATTCAGTAAAACGGTCAGGAAAGAGAAGGGGAACAAAATGAACGAGAAAGAATCTATGTGGGCACTGGTAAAAGAAAAACCGGAGGCGGGACTTTGGATGAAACGTGTCCCGGTTCCGGAGGTAGGACCCAATGATGTAAAGATTAAAATCCGTAAAACTGCAATCTGCGGCACGGATGTACACATTTATCAGTGGAACGAGTGGGCGCAGCACACGATCCCGATCGGACTGACCGCAGGCCATGAGTTTGTCGGAGAAGTGGCGGAAGTTGGCGCAGGTGTCCAGGGATTTCATGTGGGAGATCTTGTGTCAGGAGAAGGCCATATTACCTGCGGAAAATGCAGAAACTGTCTGGAAGGTCATAAAGAAAACTGTAAGGACGCGAAAGGCGTCGGTGTAAACCGAAATGGAGCATTTGCAGAGTATCTGGTAATTCCGGCTTCCAATGTATGGCCCTGCAATCCGAATATTCCGGAGGAACTGTACTCTATTTTTGATCCGCTGGGAAACGCTACCCATACCGCGTTGTCTTATGATGTACTGGGGGAGGATGTCCTGATCACGGGAGCAGGTCCGATCGGAATGATGGCGGCGGCGATTGCCAAATTTGCGGGAGCGCGTCATGTGGTAATTACGGACATGAACCCTTACCGCCTGGAGCTTGCCAGGAAACTTGGAGCCACAAGGACTGTGAACCTGAAGGAAGAAAATCTGACGGATGTAATGAAAAAGATCGGAATGACCGAAGGTTTCGATATCGGAATGGAAATGTCCGGAAGCCAGGCGGGATTGTCCGACATGATACACAACATGAAACACGGAGGAAAGATCGCTCTGTTAGGGCTGCAGAGACAGGATGCACAGGTGGATCTTGAAACGATTATTTTTAACGGTCTGAACATTCGCGGAATTTATGGAAGAAAAGTTTGGGATACCTGGTATAAAATGTCTACGATGATCCAGGCGGGTCTGGATATTTCCGAAGTGATCACACACCGTTTTGATATCCGTGATTATGAAAAGGGATTTCAGGCAATGATCTCCGGCCAGTCAGGAAAAGTAATTCTTGACTGGACGAAATTCAATGGTTAAGATGAAATCATAAGGCAAGCAGGAAAAGAGGAAAAGGCAGAGCTATGGAACGAAAAAATGATATTTTGGATATTTAAAGAAAAGAAGTAGAAGAAATCCGGGAGGCAGGGCTGTTCAAAGATGAGGCGCCCATCGCTTCTGCTCAGGGTGCGAGAGTACGGTTGGAGGACGGCAGGGAAGTTCTCAATATGTGCGCGAACAATTATCTGGGCCTGGGGGACAGCCCAAGACTGATCGAGGCGGCAAAGAGAACGTATGATGAAAGAGGTTATGGCCTGGCGTCCGTACGTTTTATCTGCGGAACCCAGGATATTCACAAAAAACTGGAGAAAAAGATTTCCGGTTTTCTGGGAACGGATGACACGATCTTATACTCCTCCTGTTTTGATGCCAACGGCGGACTGTTTGAGACAATTCTGACCGCAGAAGACGCGGTGATCAGTGATGAACTGAATCATGCGTCCATCATCGACGGTGTCCGGCTGTGCAAAGCAAAACGTTATCGTTACAAAAACAATGATATGGAAGATCTGGAGCAGAAACTGAAAGAGGCAGACGAGGCAGGGGCAAGAATTAAGTTGATTGCTACAGATGGTGTGTTTTCCATGGATGGGATTATCTGTAATCTGAAAGGAGTCTGTGACCTTGCGGATAAATATCATGCGCTGGTGATGGTGGATGACAGCCATGCGGTTGGATTTCTTGGAAAGCATGGTCGGGGGACCGCAGAATACTGCCAGGTGGAAGGGCGTGTGGACATTATCACCGGAACTCTGGGGAAAGCCCTCGGCGGAGCATCCGGCGGCTATACATCCGGAAGAAAAGAAATCATTGATCTCCTGCGTCAGAGAAGCCGTCCTTACCTGTTTTCCAATACGCTGGCTCCGGCGATCGTAGGCGCGAGTCTGGAACTGTTCGATATGCTGGAGGAGAGCACGGAGCTGAGAGATCACCTGGAGGAGACGACTGCTTACTATCGAAAACTGCTGACGGAGAATGGATTCGATATTATAGAAGGAACGCATCCGTGTGTGCCGGTTATGCTCTACGACGAGAAGACGGCGGCGGAATTCGCAAAGAGCATGATGGAAAAAGGCGTGTATGTGGTTGCGTTTTCTTATCCGGTCGTTCCGAAAGGAAAAGCGAGAATCCGCACGCAGGTGTCTGCGGCACATACGAAGGAAGACATTGATTTTATTGTAAAATGCTTTATAGAAGTAAGAGCGGAGATGGGACTGAAAGAATGATGAAAAAAGAGTACTACACGGGAAATCGGGAAAATCTGTACCGCCATCTGCAGGAGGGCGCGCTTGCCGTGTTCTTTTCCGGAGATGAGATCAGAAGATCCGCCGATGAATGTTATGATTACTTTGGAAACCGGAATTTTCTTTACCTGACCGGACTGCAGGAAAAAGGTCTGGTGCTGCTTGCAGGAAAAAGGGAAAACGGAGAGGTTTGGGAAAAACTGTATCTTCGTACGCCGGATCTGATGGCAGAGCGGTGGAGCGGAAGAAGGATCAAGGCACAGGAGGCTGCAGACTGCGCCGGCATCGAGAACTTCGGATATGACAGCGAATTTCGCAGTGATTTTCATCAGCTGGCGGTTTCCGGAACTTACCGTGCGGTTTATCTGGATGCCTATAAAAATGATCCCCAGGACATTGAAACTTCCGTTCATCATTTTCAGAGCGAGGTCAGCCGGCAGTATCCCTATCTGAAACAGGAAAACGCGACGCCGATTCTGAAAAAACTCCGGACGATCAAGCAGCCCTGCGAGATCGAGGCAATCCGGAAAGCAGAGGTGATCACCGGGGAAGGCATCCGGGCGATGATGAAAGCGTCCCGTCCGGGCATGTATGAATACCAGTATAAGGCGGAATTTGATTATGTACTGGGACAGTACGGAACAGAGGGCAGCGGCTTTCCTCCGATCATATCCGCGGGACAGAATAACTTCTGCATCCACTATTACAGCTACACAGGGCAGGCGAAAGACGGGGATATGATCCTGAATGACGTTGGGGCAAGATGGCATGGACTGGTGACTGACGTGTCCCGGGGATGGCCCTGCAATGGAACCTTTTCGGAAAGGCAGAAGCTTCTGTATGAGTGCGCCCTTGCGACTTCCGATCATATGTTTGAAATCCTGAAACCAGGATTTCCGATGAAAGATGTGGACCTGACCGCAAGAAAGTATAATTTTGAGCGGCTGAAGGACGCAGGCGTCTGCAAAAACTATGAGGAAATCGGGACATACATGTGGCATGGAGGAGCGCATCATATCGGATACGACTGTCATGATATGATACAGAGGCCGGAAGTGATCGCGCCGGGTATGGTTTTCTGTGTGGACATCGGTATTTATCATGAAGAATGGGGCATTGGATTCCGGATCGAAGATAACTGCCTGATCACAGAAGAAGGCTGTGAAAATCTTTCTGCAGACATCCCGAGAACCATACCGGAGATTGAATTTTATATGAAGAAAAACTGAGTGCGGTCATTTGCTGTCAGTGTTGATCAGAAAAACAGAAGGAATAGGGAAAATAGCTTCCCATTTCTTCTGTTTTTTTGCTATAATATACGCAGATTTACGTCCGCCTGCAGAAGGCAGGAGGGAAATCAAAAAACAGGAAAAGGATGAGAAAAACCTATGTTTCGATTATTCAGGTATCTGAGAGGGTATGTCAGGGAAAGTATCATCGCTCCGCTGTTTAAGATGCTGGAGGCAAGTTTTGAGCTGTTTGTGCCTCTGGTCATGGCGAACATCATCGATGTGGGCATCAAAAACGGAGATACCGCCTACATCTGGCGTCAGTGCGCGGTGCTGATCTTTCTGGGAGTGTTCGGGTTCGGATGCTCCATCACAGCGCAGTATTTTGCTGCAAAAGCATCCATGGGACTGGGAACCGGTCTTCGCAGGGATCTGTTCCATCACATTCATGGATTTTCTTACACGGAGCTGGATCAGATCGGCACGCCGACACTGGTGACGCGGCTTTCCAGCGATGTGAACCAGGTGCAGACGGGAGTCAATCTTCTGCTGCGTCTGTTTATGCGGTCGCCGTTTATCGTCGTCGGAGCAGTTGTGATGGCGTTTGCCATCAGTCCGGGAATGACGGTGATCTTTCTGGCTGCTGTGCTGCTGATGGCGCTGGCGATTTTCCTGATCGTCAAGATCACGGTTCCAATTTACAAGAAGGCGCAGAATACGCTGGATCGTGTAATGCTGCTGACACGGGAAAATTATGTGGGAGCCCGCGTGGTCCGGGCGTTTTCACGCCAGGAGGATGAAAAGAAGGAGTTTGCCGGAGCCAATGACCTGCTGAAAGGAATCCAGCAGAAAGCGGGCAGGATCTCAGCGCTGATGAATCCGGTGACCTATGTGCTGGTCAATCTTGCGATCATTGCGATCCTTCTGCAGGGCGGTGTCCAGGTGGATACGGGAATGCTGACCCAGGGAGAGGTGATCGCGCTGGTCAATTATATGAACCAGATCCTGGTAGCGCTGATCGCCCTGGCGAATCTGATCATCACAGCCAGCAAGGCATGGGCGAGCGCGGCACGTGTCAATGAGGTGTTTGATACGCCTTCCACGATGAAGGAAGGAGAACGGCAGGTAAAGGAAAAAGAGGAAGCGCCCGCCGTGTCTTTCTCTCATGTGAATTTCACTTATGCCAGAGCTGGAGCTCCGTCGCTTACGGATATCAGCTTCAAAGCGGAAAAAGGGGAAACTATCGGTGTGATCGGAGGAACCGGTTCCGGAAAAACTACTCTGGTCAGCCTGATCCCACGTTTTTATGATACAACGGGCGGGGAAGTCTGTGTGTCCGGCGTGAATGTGAAGGAATATCCGTTTCGCCAGCTTCGCCGGAAGATCGGAATGGTTCCGCAGAAGGCGGTTCTGTTTGCCGGAAGCATCCGGGATAACATGAAATGGAGCCGGGAGGATGTTTCCGACCAGGAAATCTGGGAAGCGCTGGAGATTGCCCAGGCGAGGGAATTTGTAGAAAAGAAAGACGGGCTGGACGAGCAGATCGCGCCCGGCGGTCGGAATCTGTCCGGCGGTCAGAGACAGAGGCTGACGATTGCCCGTGCGCTGGCTGGAAAGCCGGAGATCCTGATTTTGGATGACAGCGCTTCAGCGCTGGATTTTGCCACCGACGCGGCTCTTCGCCGGGCAATCCGGGAAAAGACCAGAGGCTGTACCGTATTCCTGGTGTCCCAGAGGGTTTCCACGGTACAGCAGGCGGACAAGATCCTGGTGCTGGACGACGGCGCGCTGGCAGGCGTTGGAACCCACAGAGAGCTGTTCCGGAACTGTGAGGTTTACCGGGAGATCTGTCTGTCCCAGCTTTCGAAAGAGGAGGTGGCAGCATTATGAAACGACAAAAGGAAGCAGCACAGAAAGAAACGCTGAAACGGATCCTCGGGCTGATCCGCCCTTATTGGTGGATGGCCGCACTGATCCTGCTGTTTGCGGTGATCACGGTTGCCGCTACCCTGTATGGACCGATCCTGATCGGACAGGGCGTTGACCTGATCATAGGACAGGGAAACGTTGATTTTGCCGGACTTCGTTCGCTGATCCTGCAGTTTCTCCTGATGATCGCAGTGACAGGGATCAGCCAGTGGCTGATGAGCCTGATGACCAACCGGATCACTTATCAGGTGGTGCGGGATATGCGTGTCCAGGCATTTAACCGTATGGAGGAGCTTCCTCTGAAGTATATGGACAATCACCAGCCGGGAGATGCCCTGAGCCGTATCATCACGGATGTGGAACAGTTTTCTGATGGACTTCTGATGGGATTTACCCAGTTGTTTACAGGAGTGCTGACCATCGTCGGTACGCTTTGTTTCATGCTGACGCTGGATCTTGCAACGACTGTCCTGGTTGTATGTCTGACCCCGCTGTCCTTCTTTGTGGCAGGGTTTATTGCGAAACGTACGTATACCATGTTCAAGCTTCAGTCGGAGACGCGTTCCGAGATGACCTCTCTGGTGGAAGAGATGGTTGGAAATGAGAAGATCGTCCAGGCATTTTCCTATGAGGAGCGGGCGGAGGAGCGTTTTGCGGGGATCAATGAACGGCTCCGTGTCTGCGGAATCCGCGCGTTGTTCTTTTCCTCGCTGACCAATCCGGCGACACGGTTCATCAATGGCCTGGTGTACGCCGGCGTCGGTGTGCTGGGCGCCCTCAAGGCGATCACAGGAACTATCTCTGTGGGAGACCTGTCAGCGTTCCTTACTTACGCGAATCAGTATACGAAACCATTCAATGAAATTTCCGGGGTTGTGACGGAGCTGCAGAACGCACTGGCATGCGCCCAGAGACTGTTTGCCTTTATCGATGAACCGCCGGTAACTCCCGACGATGACGACGCGGTGGTGCTGGAAAAAGGAAAAGGCAGGGTAGAATTCGATCAGGTAGGATTTTCCTATGATCCGAAGGTTCCGCTGATTGAAAATCTGAACCTGAAGGTGGAACCGGGCCAGAGGATCGCCATCGTCGGTCCTACCGGATGCGGAAAGACGACGCTGATCAATCTGCTGATGCGGTTTTACGATGTGAATACCGGTACGTTGAAGATTGACGGAACGCCCATCGGCCATATCACAAGAAATTCTCTTCGCGCCAATTTTGGAATGGTGCTGCAGGAGACCTGGCTGAAAGCGGGAACGATTCATGAAAATATCGCCTACGGAAGACCGGATGCTTCCAGGGAAGAGGTTGTGGAGGCGGCGAAACGGGTACATGCCCACAGCTTTATCTCCCGGCTGCCCCAGGGATATGATACGGTGATCGCGGAAGACGGGGGGAATATTTCCCAGGGACAGAAACAGCTCCTGTGTATTGCCCGGGTAATGCTGATGCATCCCCCGATCCTGATCCTGGATGAGGCAACTTCCTCCATCGATACACGGACGGAGATGAAAGTACAGCGTGCGTTTGAGGAACTGATGAGAGGCAGGACCAGCTTTATTGTAGCACATCGTCTCTCAACGGTCAGAAATGCGGACCGGATTCTGGTGATGAAGGACGGAAAGATCATCGAGAGCGGACGGCATGAGGAACTGCTGGAACAGAATGGATTTTATAAACAGCTGTATGAGAGCCAGTTCGCGGCAACCGTTTAGCGAGCGGAACATTTGCAGAAAAAACTTTTTACAGACAGAAAAAGCTGCCTGCCCATCCCGTAAGGGGAGAGGGCGGGCAGCTTTTTTATGGATGGATGCGGTAACCGTTCACTGGCTGAACTGTTACGCCTCCTGATTGGTTGTATGCCGGGTAAGTCCGATACCCACCAGCATTGTCATCAGCTCTGCGGCAGGAAAAGCCAGCCAGATTCCCGTCACCCCGAGGAATGGAGGGAGCAGGTAGGCAAAGAGGATGATCAGGACGAATCCACGGAGCACGCAGATCAGCAGGGAGTATCCGTTTTTGAATACCGCCTGGAAATAGCAGATGAAGACCATGTTGATGCCCATCAGCAGAAAGCCTGTAAAATAAATTCGGATCGCCGGCGCGGAAAGAGCCAGGATGCCGACATCCGGATTCAGGAAGATGTAAGTAAACAGGTTCGGAACGATCAGGCCCAGCAATACCGGAATGGCGCAGATAACCAGAGACGTTTTGATCGCAAGGGAACGGACTTCGTGCATGCGCGTCCGAAAGCCCGCGCCGTAATTGGTGGAAAGGATCGGCTGTGCCGCCTGATTGATGCCTTTGCACAGGCTTGTGACCACGATTGCCGTGTTGCTGATCACGCCGAAAACACTGACACCGGTGTTTCCCGTATATTTCAGCAGCTGCAGGTTAAACACAAAAATGGTCAGGCCGGAAGCCACTTCGATGAAAAAGCTGGCGAAGCCGTTGATCGTGATATCCCGCAGAAAAGCCGGACGGATTCCTTTCAGTGAGAAATGGAGCTGATTCTTCTTTGAGAAAAAATGTGTCAGAAGGATCAGGACCGTCAGGGTGGAACCGATCACGGTCGCAAGAGCGGCGCCGTCCATTCCCATATCCATGGGGAAGACAAAAACATAGTCCAGGATGATGTTGGTGACGCCTCCGGCGATCACACCGTTCATTGCAAGCTTCGGGGCGCCGTCATTGCGCACAAAAGTCTGGAGGTAAGAGGAAAAGAAGAAAGCTCCCATACCCCAGACGATGTACGGCAGATAGCCCATGATATACGGCATCGTCTCCTCCGTGCCGCCCAGCATCCAGGCGATCTCTTCCATAAATACCGTGCAGATGACCATACAAACGGCGAGAAGGGCCAGTGTCAGCAGAAGGGAAGCTGTGAAATAGGCATCCGCTTTCTGTTTTTCACCCTTGCCGCGGGCGATGGACATAAGAACGGAACCGCCGACACCGGTCAGCAGACCGAGGCCAAAGAAAATATTGTAGACCGGAAGCGCAATGTTCAGAGCAGCCATGGCGACGGTGCCGATGCCCTTTCCGATCATGATCGTATCGGCGAGCACATAGATGGAAGTCACCATAGTTCCAAAGATGGAAGGAAGCAGATAATGAAAGAAAAGCTTCCGGACCGGTGTTTGAAGAAAATCCTGTGTGTTCATTGTTTGTCACCTCTGTTGTTTGAAAATTCTATGAATCCCGTCAGCCGGACAGTGCTTGATGCTGTCTGCGCCGGCTGAGGCGCAGTCAGATTTCAGTATATCAGAAAAATCCATAAAATGCATTAAAGTCTTAACTTTTTGTAAAATTTGTAGTAGAATGAAAAGTGATTTTGAGGTTTTTCCTCCCGACATCTGATGAATCATGTAGGAGATTTCTGAAATGGACACACAAAACAGTAAGACATTGATGACCCAGGGCAGCATTTCAAAAAAGATTATTTTCTTTGCCATTCCACTGTTCCTGGGCAATCTTTTTCAGCAGCTTTATAACACGGCGGATTCCCTGATCGTTGGAAATTTTCTCGGAAGCAACGCACTTGCGGCGGTCAGTTCTTCCGGCAATCTGATCTTTCTGATGGTAGGCTTTTTCAATGGTATTGCGATGGGCGCCGGAGTCGTTATGGCGCGGTATTACGGAGCGAGGCAGACAGAACGGCTCCAGTGCGCGATCCATACGACCGTTGCCTTCGGCCTGGCGGCGGGCGTGGCCCTTACGGCAGTCGGCATGATCTTTGCGCCGAAAATCCTGGTTCTTATGGGAACGCCGGCGGAGGTGCTGCCCCAGTCGGTCGAATACTTCCGGACGTATTTTGCAGGCTCGCTGGGATTCGTCATGTACAATATCTTTGTGGGAATCCATCAGTCGGTGGGGGACAGCCGTCATCCGCTGATTTACCTGATCGTATCTTCCTGTGTGAATGTCGGGCTGGACCTGCTGTTTGTCGCTGTGTTCCATATGGGCGTGGGTTCCGCAGCGCTGGCAACGATCATTTCTCAGTTCGTCAGCGCTCTGCTCTGCATGCGGCATCTGCTGAAAGCCCCGGAGGAGTACCGGCTGTATTTTCACAAGATCCGTTTTGACCTGCCGATGCTGAAACAGATCATTGCCAACGGTCTTCCGGCAGGGTTTCAGAATTCTGTGATCGCCCTTGCCAATGTGGTTGTGCAGACAAACATCAATGCCTTCGGAAAAATGGCGATGGCAGGATGTGGTGCTTATTCGAAGATCGAAGGGTTTGGCTTTCTGCCGGTGAACTGTTTTACGATGGCTCTGACCACGTTTGTCAGCCAGAATCTCGGCGCGAAAGAGTACGAACGCGCAAAAAAAGGAGCGAGATTCGGCATTCTCTGCTCCATCTCCATCGCCGAGCTGATCGGTATCGTGATCTATGCGGCGGCTCCGCTGTTGATTTCGGCATTTAATAGTAATCCTGACGTCATGGCTTACGGAGCAGCACAGGCGCGCACCGTCACGTTGTTCTACTTCCTGCTGGCGTTTTCCCACTGTATTGCCGCAATCCTGCGCGGTTCCGGAAAATCTGCGATCCCGATGGTGGTCATGCTCTGTGTCTGGTGCATTCTCCGTGTCACCTACATTACCGTCACGGTGCATTTCATTCCGGATATCCGGGTGGTATTCTGGGCATATCCGCTGACCTGGAGCATCAGTTCGGCGATCTTCCTTGTGCTGTTCCTGCGCGGAAAGTGGGTTTACGGTTTTGAGAAAAGGAAGGATTGACGCGGAACGGCGGAAGTGTTAAACTGAAAAGCGAAAAAGATCGTTACATACAATCGAAAATAACCAGGGAGCTCGTGGAGCGGGCTGAGAGGAAGGGATCAACTTCGACCTGTATCACCTGATTTGGGTAATGCCAACGTAGGGAAGTGTTCATAAAAAATGGCAAGCATTGACGATATTGTCTGCAGCAGCCTCTGTTCCTTCCCGGAGCGGAGGCTGTTTCTGGTTGGACAGGGAAGTTCCGATCAATTCCGGATTTCAGGGTTCCGGCTCCCGGAAAACAGAAAGGACGAGAATGGATATGGATTACACGACACAGATGGACGCTGCCAGAAAAGGCATTGTCACAAAGGAAATGGAGCGTGTCGCTCAGAAAGAGCAGATGGATGTGGAAAAGCTGAGAGGGCTTGTGGCGGAAGGAAAGGTTGCGATCCCGGCAAACAAGCTGCATACCTGTCTGGATGTCAACGGCATCGGTTCCATGCTGAAGACGAAGATCAATGTAAATCTGGGAACTTCCAGAGACTGGAAGGATATGGATATGGAGATGGAGAAGGTCAACGACGCGGTGAAGATGGGCGCGGAGTCCATTATGGATCTGAGTTCCTTCGGCGATACCCAGAAGTTCCGCAGAAAGCTGACTGCAGAGTGTCCGGCGATCATCGGAACCGTGCCGATCTATGATGCAGTCGTTTATTATCATAAACCGCTTCGTGAGATCACCTCTGAGGAATGGATCAAGATTGTGGAGATGCATGCAAAAGACGGCGTGGACTTTATGACGATCCATGTGGGAATCAACAGACGTACGGCACAGCGGTTCAAAGAAGCGAAGCGTCTGACCAATATCGTATCCCGCGGCGGTTCCATCATCTTTGCATGGATGGAGATGACGGGAGAGGAGAATCCGTTCTATGAGCACTACGACAGGATCCTGGAGATCTGCCGGGAGTACGATGTGACCCTGAGCCTTGGCGATGCCTGCCGTCCGGGCTGCCTGGCGGATGCCGGAGATATCTCCCAGATTGAGGAACTGGTGACTCTTGGAGAGCTGACACGAAGAGCATGGGAAAAAGACGTACAGGTGATCATCGAAGGACCGGGTCATATGCCGCTGAACCAGATCGAGGCAAATATGAAGATCCAACAGACCATCTGCCAGGGCGCTCCGTTCTATGTCCTGGGACCTCTTGTGACCGATGTGGCTCCGGGGTATGACCACATCACGGCGGCGATCGGCGGCGCCATCGCGGCGGCAAGCGGCGCGGCGTTCCTCTGCTATGTGACGCCGGCAGAGCATCTGCGTCTTCCGGATGTCAATGATGTGAAGGAAGGAATCATCGCTTCCAAGATCGCGGCCCATGCGGCGGATATCGCCAAGGGAATTCCTCATGCGGCGGACTGGGATCGTGAGATGAGTACCGCGAGAAAGAATCTGGACTGGGAGGAAATGTTCCGCCTGTGCATCGATCCGGAGAAAGCGCGCAGATACCGGGAAGAGGCAAAACCGGAGAAAGAGGATACCTGCAGCATGTGCGGAAACTTCTGTGCGGTCAAAAATATGAACCGGATCCTGGACGGCGAGATCGTCAGCATTTTTGATGAATGATTTTGAGGATCAGTATCAGAGGGAAGATGTGACAATGAATATGGAAAGAAAAAAGATGAGGACGGCACTGACCATTGCCGGAAGTGATTCCAGCGGAGGCGCGGGGATCCAGGCGGACATCAAGACGATGACGGTCAACGGGGTCTATGCCATGAGCGCGGTCACAGCCCTGACCGCGCAGAATACGGTTGGCGTGAAAGCGATCATGGAGGCGTCGCCGGAGTTTCTGGAAGAACAGCTGGACTGTATCTTCACCGATATCCGTCCGGACGCAGTGAAGATCGGCATGCTCTCTTCCGCGGCCCTGATGCGGACGGTGGCACGGAAACTGAAGGAATATCAGGCGGAAAATATCGTTGTGGACCCTGTGATGGTGTCCACCAGCGGTTCCCGGCTGATGGCAGAGGAAGCGGTGCAGGTGATGAAAGAAGAGATCTGTCCGCTGGCGGATGTGATCACGCCGAATCTGCCGGAAGCGGAAGTGCTTGTGGGAAGAACGATCGTGACGGAGCAGGAGATGGAGGAAGCTGCCGCAGAGATCAGCAGAGTCTGCCGGACGGCGGTACTGCTGAAAGGCGGCCATCAGAGGAACGATGCCAACGACCTTCTGTGCCAGAACGGTTCTCTGCGGTGGTTCCGCGGGAAACGGATCGACAATCCAAATACCCACGGAACCGGCTGTACCCTGTCCAGCGCCATCGCCGCGAATCTTGCCAAGGGATTTTCCCTGGAAGAATCGGTGGAACGGGCGAAAGAATACCTGTCCGGCGCTCTGGCGGATATGCTGGATCTGGGCAATGGCAGCGGCCCGATGAACCATGGGTTTGATCTGAAAGAGGAATATCGGAAGGTGAAAGTATGAAGAAATATACAATGCAAAGAATGACACTGCTTGCCATGCTGGTGGCGCTGGGAGTTGTGATTTCCCCGATCCTGCGGGTGGAAGGCATGTGTCCGATGGCACATTTTATCAATATTGTCTGTTCGGTGCTCCTGGGACCCTGGTATTCCCTGCTCTGTGCAGTGCTGATCGGAATCCTGAGAATGGCGTTTATGGGAATCCCGCCCCTTGCGCTGACGGGAGCCGTTTTCGGAGCGTTTTTGTCGGGTGTTCTGTACCGGATCTCCAAAGGAAGAATGATCTATGCGGTGGTCGGTGAGGTGATCGGAACCGGAATCATCGGGGCGATCGTCTCCTATCCGGTGATGGCAGGCCTGATGGGACGTACCGGCCTTTCCTGGCTGTTTTATGTGCCGAGCTTTATCTGCGGCACACTGATCGGAGGAAGCGTGGCGTTCCTGTTCCTGAAATATCTGAACCAGGCGAAGCTTCTCGCAAAGCTGCAGGCGTCTCTCGGCGCTCCGGTGATGGAACAGCCGGAGAACAGCGCGGCGGATTCCATCGGGATCGCAGTGCTGGGAATCCTGGTTTTTCTGGCGGTGTATGTGGTGATGAAGAATTTCCTGCATATGACCGGAGAACTGACGATTGGAATTCCGGCGGCGGCATTTCTGCTGGTGGAACTGGTGGCTGCTGTGTATTTCCATGTGGCTCGGGACGGTCACCACAAAGGAAAAGAAGCGCGGGAGTAAGGACAGAATGAGCAGTAAGAAAAATGAAACAACAGATGATATCTGGAGAAAAGCAGAACGGATCATGGAAGCGGTGCCGAAAAAGGCGCCGCTGATCCATTGTATCACCAATCCGATCTCCATCCATGACTGTGCCAATGTGATCCTGGCGGCCGGCGGAAGGCCGATCATGGCGGAACATCCGGACGAAGTACGGGAGATCACGGCTTCCGCCGGCGCTCTTGGGCTGAACCTGGGGAATATCACCGATGCGAGGCGTGCTTCGATGCTGCTGTCCGGAGAAGAGGCAGTCAGGCGCAGGATCCCGGTGATCCTGGATCTGGTGGGAATCGGCTGCAGCGGGCTGCGAAGGACCATTGTGCGGGAGTTTCTGGAAATGAGGGAACGGTGCAGCGGGAAAGAGAAAGAACCGGCTCCGCTGGTGCTGAAGGGGAATCTGTCGGAGATCCGGGTGCTTGCCGGTATGGAACTGGGACAGGAGCTGGAAGTCAGCGGTGTGGACGCAAGGCCGCAGGATGTGGTCAATGATGCCACAAGAGACGGGATTGCCCGGGAAATACGCAGTCTGGCACGGAGACATAGCGCGGTTGTGATGGCAACCGGAAAGACGGATGTGATCGCCGATGGGGAGCAGGTTTATCTGGTGGAAAATGGATGTGAACGGATGGCGTCGATCACCGGAACCGGCTGTATGGTGACGGCGCTTACCGCAGCATGGCTCAGCGAAGGGGAACTTCTGCCGGGAGCGCTTCTTGGCGCTGTGATGTATGGAATCTGCGGCGAGCTTGCCGCCCGGGACTGGAAGGGAACCGGGACGTATCAGGTGCGGCTGATGGATGAATTGTCGGAGTGTACCTGGGAGAAGATTGAAACCTGCAGGAAGGTAAGTGTGTGGAAGGAGTGTAAGTTTGGAAGTAAACTTTCAAATCTACCTTGATGACGCAGCAAGTGCGTCAGGAAGGAGGAAACAATGAACGGAACAGTCAGTGAAAGGGCGCGTCTGGATACGACGCTGTATCTTGTGACGGACAGCAGCTATCACACGGAGGAATCCTTTTTCCGGACGGTGGAGGCTGCGCTGCAGGGAGGCGTGACGCTTCTGCAGCTGCGAGAGAAGGACAAAAGCGCCAGAGAATATATGGAACTGGCGGGAAAGGTGAAGAAGATCGCCGACCGGTACGGCGTGCCGCTTCTGATCGACGACCGGGTGGATGTGGCTGCGGCTGTGGATGCCGCCGGCGTCCATGTGGGACAGAGCGATATTCCCGTTGCGGCGGCACGAAAGATCCTTGGCCCGGACAGGATCGTCGGCGCGACGGCAAAAACCGTGGAACAGGCCAGAGAGGCATGGGAACAGGGAGCAGATTATCTGGGCGTCGGCGCGATCTATCCGACAACCACGAAAGTAAAGACGATCCTGACGAAAGTTTCCACGCTGAAGGAAATCTGCGAGACGGTCCCGATCCCCGTAAACGCCATCGGAGGGCTGAATGCCGGAAACGTGGATGTACTTGATGGCGCGGGGATTGCGGGAATCTGTGTGGTGAGCGCGATCATGAAGGCGGAAGACCCGAGGGGAACCGCGGAGGTTCTGAAAAAACTGGCGGAAAAGCTGAAAGGGTAAAACCTGCAGCTTCTCTGTAACAGTTCCGCCAGCGAACCGGTTATGATATGTTATACGTCTGCAAACAGGGAGGCTGTGATCTCACGGTAAACGGTGAGCTTCTGAGCCTTCCTGATTTTTTTCAGTTCTTTTTCTTTTCTCGGAAAATTCTTTCCAAAATATGCCCAGAATTCTTTCATCTTAAATAGTACATTTCGCTCTCCGGAGATTGATGCACAGTATCCGTCCAGCAGCTGTCCGTGGAAGTTTTCCAGCTGTGCCATTCCTGCCGGAGCCGCGCCGCGCATCCGGCAGACGAGATCCGGCGTTTCCAGAAGTCCGCGGCCGATCATCACCGCTTTTGTCTGCGGAAACCATTGTTCCAGATCACGGATGTTCTCCGGGGTTTTCAGGTCTCCGTTGAAGCAGAGAGGAAGCGGTGTATGGGAACAGGCGTATTCGTAGGTTTCCATATGGGGTATATTCTTATAAAAATCCGCGCGCAGCCGGGGATGGATGATCAGTTCGCTGAGAGGATAGGCATTGAAAATTTCCAGGAGCCGCGGCCATTCTTCCGCCGATTCCCATCCGATCCTGGTTTTGACCGAAAGCTTCAGATGAAGATGTTCAAAACCGCTGCAGACTTCAGAGAGGAACCGGTCCAGGGCGTCGGGGTTCGTGAGAAATCCCGATCCTTTGCCGCGGGTCACCACGGTACCGGAGGGACAGCCAAGGTTCAGATTGATCTCCCGGTATCCATAACGTGCAAGGGCAGCGGATAACCGGAGAAAGTCTTCGGAGCGGTTGGTGAGGATCTGTGGGATCAGCGTGTAACCCTGGTTATGTTCCGGAAGAATATCGTTCTTCTCACGCGTATCAAAATCCCGGTTCTGATGAGGGACCAGAAAAGGGGAGTAGTAACGGTCCATTCCGGGAAAACAGGAGGCGTGGGCATTGCGGTAAATATATCCGGTGATTCCTTCCAGAGGAGCAAAGTAATATTTCATGATCAGTCAACCTTTCTGCCGGGCATCCGATCGGTCCGGCACGGCTATTTTATCACATTTAAGTTCCGATTGTAACTCTTTATGAAATGTGGTACTCTCAAAGTACAGGAAGTCAAAATTCTGAAAATTATATCAGGAGACAGAAATACATGAAAAGTAATGAATTGCTGATGATTTACGGCACAGAGTATAAAGAAATGGCAAAGCAGCTTCTGGAAGCCGCCGACCTGGCGGGGAGGATCCCGGATGCCGGCAGCAGGATCGGCCTGAAGCCAAACCTTGTATCTCCCAGTGAGGCATCCTGGGGCGCGACCACCCATCCGGAGATCGTGGCAGGTACGATCGAATACCTGAAAGAGCACGGTTTCGAGAATCTTGTGATACTGGAAGGTTCCTGGGTGGGGGACAAGACTGCAGATGCCTTTGAGGTCTGCGGCTACGACCGGCTGGTCCGGGAATATGGCGTGGAATTTATTGATACGCAGAAGGACAGCTTCCACACGAAAGACTGCGCGGGCATGGAACTGGAGATCTGCGACAGCGTGGAATCCCTGGATTTTCTCATCAATTTTCCGGTGCTGAAGGGCCACTGCCAGACAAAGATCACCTGTGCGCTGAAGAATATGAAGGGCCTGATCCCGAACCGGGAGAAACGCCATTTTCACGGAATGGGACTGCACCGTCCGATCGCCCATCTGAATGTGGGGATCCGTCAGGACTTTATCCTTGTGGACAATATCTGCGGAGACCTGGATTTTGAGGACGGGGGAAATCCGGTGGTGATGAACCGTCTGATCGCGGCAGTTGACCCGGTATTATGTGACGCTTATGTCTGCCGGATGCTGAATTATGAGACGGAGGAGGTTCCCTATCTTCGTATGGCGGAGGAACTGGGTGTGGGAAATGCCGATCTCTCCAGGCTGGAGATACGGGCGCTGAATGAACCGGAACAGGAGACTGTGGTGCCTGGGGAACGCAAGATCGTGGAACTTCAGGATGCGGTGGAGGAAGTGGAATCCTGCAGCGCCTGCTACGGATATCTGATCCCGGCGCTGGACCGGCTGAAGCAGGAAGGACTGCTGGAACAACTGGATACCCGCATCGCCATCGGGCAGGGATATCAGCAGAAGACCGGGCATCTGGGAATCGGAAGATGCACCAGCTGCTTTGAACATTCCCTGAAAGGCTGCCCTCCGACGGAAGAACAGATGTATGAATTTCTGAAAGACTATATTCTGCGGAGCGGGAGCGAGGCGCAGCAGTTCCGTCGGGGGAACGATGACAGGGAACCGGGCATGGTTACCTGAAAGTGCCTGCTTTACATCAGAGAGAAAATGAAGTAAAGTAGGAAAGTATAACAACAGCAGAAAAAGGAATTGTTCCGGCATCCGTTTCCGGTGGAACAGTTACACTTGAAGCACAATTAAGAGAAAGGAAAAGATATGAAAAAGAGTTTGCTATTTTTAACGGCGCTGGCGGCAGCGGCAGCGATCATGACCGGCTGTTCCGGCAAAGAGAGTTCTTCGGAAGCAGGCGGGGACAGTCAGGAGCAGGAAGTTCTCACCGTTGCCATGGAACTGGCTTATCCCCCTTTTGAGACAAAGGATGAGCAGGGAAATCCAAGCGGCGTCAGCGTGGATTTTATGAAGGATTTCGGAGAGTACATCGGCAAGGAAATCCGCATCGAAAATATTTCTTTCGACGGTCTGATCCCGTCGCTGCAGACAGGCAAAGCGGATATGGTCATGTCCTCTATGACGATCACGGAGGAACGAAAGGAAACCGTAGATTTTTCCGAGCCATACGCCAATGCACTGCTGGCTGTCCTGACCAATAAGGATTCCCAGATCACCTCTGTGGACGACCTGAACCAGGAGGGAAAGAAGGTTGCGGTAAAGACCGGTTCCACCGGATATCTCTATGCTCAGGAGCATCTTAAAAATGCAGAGATCATTGCGCTTCAGGACGAGAGTGCATGTGTGATGGAAGTTTCCCAGGGCAAGGCGGACGGATTTATCTACGATCAGCTGACCATTTACCGGAACTGGCAGAATAACCAGGATACCACCAATGCGGTGTTCATTCCGTTCCAGGATGTGGAGCCATGGGGAATCGCTGTGAAGAAGGGCAACACAGAGCTGTTGGACCAGCTGAATGAATTTATTGAAACATACCGCGAGGACGGCGGGTTTGAGGAACTGACGGAGAAATATCTGTCGGAGGAGAAGGAAGCTTTTGAGGAGCTGGGCTTCCAATGGTTTTTTGACATGAGTACAGAAGAAGGCTGACCGCTGTCAGCCATGGTCTGCGGCTGACGCAGACAGGAGGTTAGGATGAAACTGAAAGAATTGTTTGTCAGTAAAAAGGGAGAGGAGGTTCCTCTTTGGAAAGCTGCCTTCAGTATGCTGCTTACCTGTGTGCTGGTGGTGCTGTTTTTCTGGGTTTCGCTGATCCGGATTGATTATGCGGCTGATTTTTCTTTTCTGCCGGATTTTCGCCAGAGGATCTGGAGCGGCTTCTGGATGACAGTGCTGATCAGTGTGGCAAGTATGCTGCTCAGCCTGGCGCTGGGGATTCTCAGCGCGGCAGGACGGAGCTGCCGGATTCTGGTGCTGAGGTATTTGTGCAGTCTCTATGTGACATTTATCCGGGGAACACCCCTGATCATGCAGATCTATCTGTTCTATTATATTGTGGGTACTGCGTGGGGGATCGAAAACCGCTTTGCGGCGGGAGTTCTGATTCTGTCCGTATTTGAAGGAGCGTATATTTCGGAAATTATTCGGGGAAGCCTGTTGTCCATGGATGAATCACAGCTGGAAGCGGCGCGTGCCGTTGGCTTTACAAAAAAGCAGACCCTGCGGTATGTGATCTTTCCGCAGATGGTTGCCAGGACACTGCCGGCGCTGACCGGGCAGTTCGCGTCTGTGATCAAGGATTCGTCTCTATTATCGATGATTTCCGTCATCGAGCTGACCCAGGCGATGCGGGAGATCAGCGCGGGAAACCTGAAGCTGGTGGAGAGTTATCTGTTTCTGGGCGTGCTGTACCTGGTGCTGACGCTGCCGGTGGCATTTATCAGTAAACGGCTGGAAAGGAGATTCCAATATGAAGCTTGAATTTCACGGGTTATCGAAACAGTTTGACCAGGGCAGGGTGATCCTTCAGCCGATGGATTTCTGTGATGAGGTACATACCCTAGCCATTATCGGACCATCCGGCGGAGGAAAATCCACGCTGCTGCGCATCATTGGAGGTCTGCTGCCGCCGTCTTCCGGGACGCTTTCCATTAACGGAGAGGAACTCCCCAAAGAGGAAGAAGGGCTGCAAAGATACCGAAAGAAACTGGGTTTTGTATTCCAGCAGGGCGGCTTGTTCCGCCATCTGAGCGCAAGGGAAAATATTGTTCTGCCATTGACCAAGGTCCACGGATACAGCGAGACGGAGGCAGGAAAACGTGCCGATGAACTGCTGGAACGGTTCGGATTGGGAGCCGATGGACATAAAAAGCCGGCGGCGCTCTCCGGAGGACAGCAGCAGCGGGTTGCGATCGCCAGGGCGATCGCGGCAAAGCCGGGAATCCTGCTCCTGGATGAACCAACCAGCGCCCTGGATCCGGAATACACGACGGAAGTGCTGGATATCGTCAACGAGCTGAAGGAGGAAGGGCTGGATTTCATCATTGTAACCCATGAGATGGGATTTGCCCGCCATGCATGTGAAAAGGCAGCTTTTCTGTGCGAGGGAAAGCTGATGGAATACGGTTCCGGCAGTGAGATTTTTGATGCGCCGAAAAGCGAACAGCTGAAAAATTTCCTCGGACGGCTGCTGGAATGGAATATGTGACGGAGTTCAGGAGGTGACAGGAATGGGAGTGATGATGAATCTTATCATGCTGGGCTGTACGTATCCGATCGTGCTTATCATGTATGTTTTTATGAAGCTTGAGATCGGAAACAAAAAGAAGACGGTTCTTGGGATTGCAGTCCCGGAAGAATTCCGGAAAGATCCGCAGGTGCTGGAAATCTGCGGGCAGTTCCGCAAAAGTATGAGACTGGGACTGATCGTGATGCTGATCTTTCCGGCGGTCTTTTTCTGGATGCCCTGGTTTACGTTTTATATCACCGGATATCTGATCTGGGTGTACCTGATGATAGGTGTGGAACTGTACCCGATGGCAAAGTACGGGGAGAGGCTCAAAGAACTGAAGCGGAAACGGGGCTGGGGTCGCGCCGGAGTGCAGGAAAGCACGGTGGACTTTTCGATTGCCGTGCAGCCTGTCCACGCTGCAAAAAAAGGTTTGCTGGCAGTTTTGTGTGTGCTCAGTGTTCCGCCGATCCTCTGGGAATTGGTGCGCCAGCCGGAGCAGGACCTGAAATGGGCGTATACCCTGATCCTCGTATTGATGGCGAGTATTGTCTGGCTGCTCAGCGGGATGCTGATCTGGCTGGACCGACAGAAATCAGAAATTATCAGCAGAGACAGTGAGGTAAACCTGGAGTTTAACAGAAGAAAAAAACGGATGCGCGCCAGTGCATGGACCTGGGCGGCCGGATGGAGTGTGCTGCTGGTTTGGCTGACGGCTTTTGCGCTTCATGACCGTCTGGGAGGAATGATCGCGTATACGGTGGAGGTCGCAGTGTATACCGTTGTGGTCTGCTGGCTGATGTTCCGCTGTGAATGGGGGATCCTGCGGGTGCGAAGAGAAATGACAACCACATTGGAGAATTATGACAGCGATGAAACCCATTGGTATTTCGGCGCGCTTGTGTATTATAATCCCAACGACAGACACGCATTTGTGGAAAACAGAGTGGGAACCGGTTCTACGATGAATCTGGCATCGACAGGGGGAAAAGTAATGGCCGTACTGACGGTGCTCCTGTTAGTTGGCTGTCTGATTGGAATTCCGATTCTGGTGGGAAGAGATGAATTTACTCCGGTGAGCCTGGTCGTTGAGGATGGGACGCTCAAATCGATCCATACCGGGACGGAATATGAGATATCTGAGCAGGATATCGCATCGGCTGTTCTTTTGGAAGAACTTCCGGATGTGTCGAGAAAGAACGGAACGGGCCTGCCGAATCTCTCCAAAGGGCGTTATAAGATCGAGGGGCACGGAAACGGGTATCTCTGTCTGAATCCACAGAATGAAGTGTTCCTGATGGTCGAAACCCGGGAGGGGCAGACGTATTTGTTCAGCGACGCCACGGACGAAGGAACCGTGGCTGCATACGAAGCACTGAACGGGAAGTAATATTTCGAATCAGGGAGTTTTTCTGTTTTCTGGTACCGAAACAGAACATACAATCTTGACAGCCAGGAAAAAGCACGGTAAGATGAGTAAAATTCAGAAACTATCGGAAAAATGGTCGAGAGACAGGGGTAAAAAGTATGAAGTCTAGAAAAGCAGGAGGATGGGCGGCGCTGCTGGCGGCGGCTGCGCTCTGGGGGTGTTCCGGCGAAGGGTCGCTGACGGAGGCAGCCAGAGAGCAGATGGAGAGCGCCGGGCAGCAGCTGCAGGAAGCAGGAGAACAGATCCAGGACCAGATAGAGCCGGAATATCAGCAGGAGGCGGTTGCTCAGGAAGATCTGGAGCAGAGGTATTATTACAGCTTTCTGGACGAGGAATCCCGTCAGATTTACCGGGAGTTGGTGCAGGGGATGAGAGACGGTGAGGAAACGATCGTCACTCACGGCAGCGATCCGGAGAAGGTCAATGAAATCTGTTCCTGGGTCTACATGGATTATCCTGAATTTTTCTGGTTCAGCGGAACGGTGGAAACTACCGGATATACGGGCCTGTCTGCCAGATGTGAGGTACGCCCGGAATATACCTGCACACCGGAGGAGCGGGCAGCCAGACAGCAGCAGATCGATGCGTCGGCGGGACAGTGCCTGGACGGCATTCCGGCGGATGGCAGCACCTATGAAAAAATCAGGTACCTTTATACCTGGCTGGTGGAGCAGACCGAGTATGCGGCGGATGCCCCGGAGAATCAGAACATTTACAGTGTGTTTGGCAATCACCAGTCCGTATGCGCCGGCTATTCCCGTGCCTTTCAGTATCTGGCAAACCAGTCAGGAATCTTTAATATCTATGTGACCGGAACGGTGAACCAGGGGGAGAGCCATGCGTGGAACATCGTGGAGTGTGACGGTTCCTACTATAACGTGGATGTGACTTTTGGGGATCCGGTCTTTTTGCAGAGTGAATCACAGGAAACAGGAACCGGCGGCGGCCAGAACCGCACGTTCTACGACTACCTGTGTGTCTCTGACACGGAATTCAGGAGAAACCATACCCCGGATGCCGGTTTGACCCTTCCGGTATGTGAGTCGGAAGCGCTGGAATACTACCGGATGAACGGCAGGTATTTTGAGCAGGCATCCGAAAGTGAGATGCTTGCGCTGATGCAGCAGGATATCCAGCGGCAGGACGGCTGGTCTGATTTCAAATATGCCAATGAGACGGCTTATCAGGAGGCATTGGGATTTCTTCCGCAGGTCATGGAAGAAGCGGCATATTATCTGTGCAGCTATTATGGTCTGCCGCAGACCGTGTATCAGTACAGCCAGGATCCGCAGAGCCTGAGAATCAGTGTGTATTGGGATTATTCGTAACGCAGGATTATTTGTAAAAGAATTGCATTTTTTCCCAGATTTCGCTATACTTATGGTTGAAAATTTTGACCATATGGGGGAAAACAGATGTTAACCGTAATGAAATTTGGCGGCAGTTCCGTAGCGGATCTTGAAAAGATCCGCAATGTGGCGAAACGCTGCATCGAAAAGAAAAATCAGGGCAGTCAGGTCGTCGTCGTTCTCTCGGCAATGGGAAAAACGACCGATGGGCTGATTCAGATGGCGAAAGAGATCACGCCCAATCCTTCCCGCAGGGAGATGGATATGCTTCTGTCCACCGGCGAGCAGGTATCCGTATCACTGATGACTATGACACTGCTCTCCATGGGAGTTTCTGCAGTGTCCCTGAATGCATGGCAGGTTCCGATGCATACGACTTCCGATTATCAGAATGCAAAGCTGAAACGGATCCGTACCGAAAGAATCCGCAAGGAGCTGGAAGACAACAAGATCGTAGTGATCACAGGCTTCCAGGGCATCAACAAATATGAGGATGTGACGACGCTGGGCCGCGGAGGTTCAGATACCACAGCGGTTGCGCTGGCGGCGGAACTGCATGCGGATGTCTGCGAAATCTATACGGATGTGGACGGCGTTTATACGGCGGATCCGCGGATTGTGCCCAAGGCAAGGAAGATGGAGGAAGTGACCTACGATGAGATGCTGGAGCTTGCATCCCTTGGCGCAAAGGTACTGCACAGCCGTTGTGTGGAGATTGCGAAGAAATACGGTGTTGAGCTGCTGGTATGCTCAAGTATGAATGAAAATCCGGGAACACTTGTAAGGGAGAATCAGAAGATGGAAAAAATGTTAATCAGCGGTGTGGCAGCCGATAAAAATGTAGCCAGAGTAAGAGTCGCAGGACTTGTCAACGATGCGGACAGCACATTTCGTCTGCTGAACGTGCTGGATCAGCACAATATCAATATTGATGTCATGATCCAGACCATCGGCAAAGACGGCACAAAGGCGATCACATTTACCGTTGCGCGTACAGATCTGGCCCGGGTGCTGGACATCCTGAAAGAAAACATGGAAACGCTTGGAATTGCGAAACTGACTTATGATGAAAAGGTAGCAAAGGTATCCGTTGTAGGAGCAGGAATCCGCTCTCATTCCGGAGTTGCCGCAAAGATGTTCGGTGCATTGGCAAATGTCGGAATCAATACGGAGATGGTGACAACTTCTGAAATCCGCATTACTGCTCTGGTACCTGAGGAGCAGGCGGATATTGCAATGCGCGCGATCCACGAAACATTTATCGAATAAACGAACCGTTACAAAAACCCGGAATGGAAAAAGGACACCTGGAAAAGCACGATTTTTTCTTTTATGACATATGATAAAGATAAATCCCCTTTTTGAGGTGCACATCCATGGAACCATTCCAGAAGCCTCTTACCGCAGCAGAAGAGAAAGCATACCTGGAGGCGTATCAAAAGGGCGATGAAACGGCAAAAGATATTCTGATCGAGAGGAATCTGCGGCTGGTGGCGCACGTGGTAAAAAAATACCAGGGGATCCATGAGGATCTGGATGATCTTCTGTCTATCGGAACCATCGGGTTGATCAAGGCGGTGACGACCTTCGACCAGGACAAAGGAAACCGGCTGGCTTCCTATGCTGCCAGATGTATCCACAATGAACTGCTGATGTATCTGCGGGCAAAGAAAAAAACTTCCCGCGAGATTTCCCTCTATGAACCGATCGGAACGGATAAAGAGGGAAATGAGATCCATCTGCTGGATATCATAGAAAGCGGCGGTGAGGATACCGCTGATTCTTATACAAAAAAGGAAGACTGTCAGAGACTGTATCAGTATTTCCATTCCGTGCTCAGCGAGAAGGAAAAACAAGTACTGATTCTGCGGTATGGTCTGTTTGGAGAGGAAGCGGGCACTCAGAAGAGCATTGCTGCCCGTCTGGGAATCAGCCGGTCCTATGTATCCAGGATCGAAAAGAACGCAGTGGAAAAACTCAGAGGATGTTTCCGGTGACTGTTTGGACTGTCTTTCTTCTATAAATATGATACAGTCATGCATGGGGTATGCTGGCTTCCATGAAAATTGCTTCGTGATGAGGCGGAAGCCGGAAAGCAATATGGCTTCCTGCGGTCTGCGCTTTTCCTGCGCAGACTGTAGGAGGCTTATGTAAAGAAAACATGAAATTCTTTCAATTTCTATGTAAAATGATTCTAAAAGTTTCCCAAAAGATTTGTAAAATTAATTTCAAACAGTGAAAAGCGGCGCGATCTTTATTGACAAAGTTCGATTAAGAAAGTTATACTGATAAAAACGCAGCAGTTCAGCCGGCTGAGCGGTTGCATAAAAATATCAATCTGTCCTGACAGAACAGTTCTGTTCTGTATTTCCATTTTTTAAAGTCAAAACACTTATAGAGAACAAAGGAGGAATGGCATGTTTTGCCGTGTATGGTCCATGGTGATCCATGGGGTGGAGGCAGTCCCTGTCCGTGTGGAGGCGGACGTCAGTGACGGGATGCCGATGTTTACCATCGTTGGTTATGTGAGCGCACAGGTGCGGGAGGCGCAGGACCGGGTGCGGACGGCGCTGCGGAATCTCGGGATCATTCTGCCGCCGAAAAGAATTGTGATCAACCTCGCGCCGGCAAATATCCGAAAAGACGGACCGAGGTTTGACCTTCCGATCGCTGCGGCAGTTTTGCTGGCGATCGGAAGGATTCCTCCGCGGAGTCTTGAAAACACGATGCTGATCGGAGAGCTTGGACTGAACGGGGATGTTCAGGCTGTAGCAGGCGTACTTTCCTCGGTGATGGAGGCACGGAAGATCGGTATCAGAAGCTGTATTCTTCCAACGGCAAATCTGCCGGAGGGAAAGCAGGCGGAATTGGAAGAGACGTGGGGAATTTCCAGCCTGAAGGAATTGCTGGCTTACTGCTGCGGAGAACGACCGAAAGAAGCGCAGCAGCAGGGATTTTGCAGAACGGCAGGAACTGAGGAAGAGGAGAAGAACGCGGCAGGACCGGAGCGGGAAGATTTTTCCGAATATGGGGATTTTGACGAGATCCTTGGACAGGAGGGAGTAAAGCGGGCTGCGTTGATCGCTGCCAGCGGATTTCATAACCTGCTCCTGTTTGGCCCGCCGGGAAGCGGAAAATCCATGGCTGCCCGGCGGATTCCGACCATTCTTCCGCCGATGACCAGAGGGGAACAGCTGGAAGTGACGCGGCTGTACAGTATCGCGGGACTGCTGCCGACCGGGCAGCCGCTGATACGGAACCGGCCGTTCCGTGCGCCCCATCACAGCATTACTGCCCAGGCGTTGGTGGGCGGCGGACGATATCCGTCTCCCGGGGAGATTACGCTGGCACACAGAGGTGTACTGTTTCTGGATGAACTTCCGGAGATGTCCCGGAGGGTGCTGGAACTTCTGCGCCAGCCGCTGGAAGAGCATCAGATCCTGATTTCCCGGCAGGAGGGGACGTATCTGTTTCCTTCGTCTTTTGTCCTGGTGGCGGCGATGAATCCGTGTCCTCGATTTAGGTAAAATTTTTTTAAACGAATTTCCAATAAATTTTTATAGTATTCGGAGTGGTTCCGATTTCGATTTTTCTAATAAGCGCTTGAACTAAGTTCCTTTTAATCGAAAGATCGGCGTTATCTATGTTATCGACGTACCGGTTTAAAATGTCTTGAGTATCAGCCTTAGAAAGTATATCCGGAACCTCTGCCTCTTCCTGGCGTTCTTTTATATCCGTCTCGATCTGATCCTTTTCCTCATACAATGGTTTTATTCGATCTCCGATATCGGAAAGTGGAATTGTACCTAAGGTATATAGATCCATTAATTTGTTGATTTTATTTTCGATCTCTCGTAATCTATTTTTTAATATCATGAGATTATCGTCCTCCTTATAATCTGTCCGACTTTCAGCGGCTATGATCCGATCAATATAACCAGGATCCAATTTTAATTTTTTGATCTCGTCGAGTACAGCCTGATCGAGTTTCTCGACTTTATAGTTTGGATTTTTACAGCCGTCCATTTTTTTCATTTGAGTATTGCCGTCTCGGGAATAGCATTTATAATAGGCGTATTGTTTATCTTTTCTACGGCTCGTTGATACAAAGTACCGAGCGCCGCAATTACCGCAAAACAGTAAACCGCTTAAGAGGTGCTTACCGTGATAAGGGGATCTATAGTGATCGCTCCATTTACTTGAGATTTCTTTATAACGAGTTTGGACACGGTTAAAGGTCTCCTCGTCTATGATCGGCTCATGAACGCCGTCGTACTCCTGGCCTTTATATTTGATCTTGCCTATATACAGTGTATTCCGGAGTATAACGCCGGTCTGAGAGGCGTCCTTATAACTCGAATATTTATTTGTATAATGCTCGTTCATGTATTTACTGATCCCGTGGATCGTCTCTCCCTCGAGGAACATTTTATAAATCTGCCGGATCTGTAAAGCCTCATATTCATTGATTACGAGTTTACCGTCTATAAAATCATAACCGATCGGGACATTAGATCCACCATGCCAATAACCGGCTTTTGCTCTCCCTACGTGTCCCATAGCAAGACGCTCTTTTATTTGTTCTCTCTCGAGCTGTGCAAAGACGGAGAGTATTCCGATCATAGCGCGACCGAAAGGGGTAGAAGTATCGAAATTCTCGCTCATGGATATGAAGTCAACTCCGTTCGGGAGAAATTCTTCCTCAATCAGATATAGAGTATCTTTCTGAGAGCGGCTCAGACGATCCAGTTTGTAAACGAGGACGACGTCGATCTTTTTCTCCCTGGCGTCTTTTATCATTCTAAGCATAGCCGGACGATCAATATTTCCTCCGCTATATCCAGGATCCACGTATTTATTATAGATCTTCCAGGAATGAGCGTCGCAATATTTTTCGAGCCGCTCGAGTTGTTCGTCGATCGAATATCCATCGACCTGAATATCGGTTGATACTCTGACGTAAATCGCTACATTTTTAAATTTCATATATTCAGCCTCCTAAAAATTAGAGGTTATAACAGAATAACAAAAACTTTTGCAATTTCTTATATATTTTCTTTTTTATATTTATATATACCTATATTATTATTTTTCTTAGAAATTAAAGAAGAAAATGTTATTATGTTATATAAGCCTCATTTGTTTCGATAATTCAAAATTATTTATATATATTTTCGATTTTTCGATAACAGAAACATAACAAAAACATAACAGAATGACGAGCCGAAAACTGATTTTGTTATATCAAAGAAAATCAGTCTAAAGAAGTTTTTGTTAAAATAGGCCGTTTTGTTATGTTTTTGTTGTGGGTTTTGTTATACCTTTTTCTTACGAGCCATTTCGACGCCGATATCAATAGACTGTATTATCGTCATTATTGCCGCCGGATCTGCCGGAGCATTGTCAAAAGTCAGACCGTCGATATCGGTTAATTGGTTTTTGGTATTTTCGATAATTTCCTCGACGCTATCCGGACGATCGTTTCCGATCGGTAAAATCTTACCGGCCGCCAGGGCGTCAGCGCTGATCCGGAGCGCCTCGCAGATCGATAACACGCTCGAAAGATTGGATTTTGCAATCCCTCGTCTGAAAATGGTTGCTACTGTAGACTGAGGGATATTATAAGTTTCGCAAAACCTTAATACGGATCCGTACCGTTGACAGATCAGATCTTTTAATCTATTCTCTATGCTCATATATAAACCTCCTTATGGGTATTATAATATCGAAATATCGAAAATACAATAAAAATATTTTGAAATATCGAAAACACTTAATCGAACAAATGTTTGTATTTCCCAGTTGATTTTATGGGGGTAATGGGATATCATATAGTCAGGGATTTCGAACAAGTGTTTTTGCTTATGGGAGGTGCTGAATTGGAATATAAAGAAAAGATCATAGAAATGATCGAGAACATAGAAGATATCAGATTTTTAAGACAGATATATACGATCGTAATTCGACACATAAAAAAGAAAGCCGGGAGTTAATCCTGGCTTTCTTCTTTTAGATTTTTATGTAAGTCTTTCGCAAAAGCTTTAATGATCGCTTTTTCTTTTTCTCCGGTCTGGGTGTACGTTTTCATGATCGCTTTAATCAGATCGTACAGGGGATTTTCAGTATCTTCCAGAAGTTCGGAAACGTAGGCCGCCTCCTCGTCCTCCTGCAAAGTGAACATTTCTCCCTCTCCCGTTCGGAGCCATTCTTCATTAACATTAAATTCTCTACAAATTGATAAAAACATTTGGTCGGTGACTGATCTTTCTCCTTTTTCAATTCGACCGATCGCGGCTTTTGTAACTCCGACTTTTTTACCAAACTCTTCTAATGTGAGATTTAAGTGTTTTCTTAGTTCTCTGATTCGTTCATTCATGTTATACCTCCTCTCCATATTATTGAGATATTTTTTATCCCGAAATAAGATTATCATAATTTGTAACCATAGTCAACAAAAAACTATTGACAAAGTAACCAAAGTAAATATATAATGTAACCGTAGTCAACAGAACCGCAAAAGATCGAGAGGTAAATAAAATGAAAAGATCAAAAGCCGAAAGACATTTAGCATATGCGAGAGAACATCTTGAGTATTTACGAGAGAGTTATGTAGAAACCATGAGAAATCCAAATTGGAGACGCCTTGACATTTGTTTTATAGGTGGTAGCAATCCATACAAAGAAAAATTGCAAACACTCAGAGAAGAAATGGAAGAAACAAAAGTAAGAATTGCTAAATTTGAAAGAATTTTACTATAAGTCATTCTATATCGGCCGGATAAATTCCGGCGCCGTAATGCGGCCGAGGACGGTCACAAGCCCGTGTAAACGCAGAGTGAGGTAGTACCTTGAAAACTAAATCCATCCACGGACAGGCTAGTCACCTGTAAGCGGTATACCGTAAAACCGCTGTGCAAGAGTGTAACGGAATTTGAAAGAAAGGAAGTGATCTAATGTCAGAAGAGAAGAAAAAAGATCTCGAAGAAATGGTTGACGTATTAAAAGATCTTGACGAGGAGAGTCTCCTGATCCTGAATACTGGCGCTCAAATGCTTAAGGCCAGACAGGATATGAGTAAACCAGAGAAAGAGAGGAAAGAAGATCATGAACGAGTTACAGATATTTGAGTCGAGCGAGTTTGGAAAAATCCGGACTGTAGAAAAAGACGGTGAACCGTATTTTGTCGGTAAGGACGTAGCAAATATTCTCGGGTACCGAAACGGTAGTCGAGATATAAACAGACACGTTGATGAATATGATCGCCGAAAAATGATGGTGTTTGATGGTAATCAAAACAAGGAAACAATCATTATCAACGAGTCCGGTTTATACGCCTTGATTTTTGGTAGTAAGTTGGAATCGGCCCGGAGGTTTAAGAGATGGGTAACGTCGGAGGTACTCCCGGCGATCCGAAAAACTGGTGCTTATGGTTCCGATGATCGGAAGTGGCTCGCGGAGTTAATCTCTAAGACACCGAAAGAAAATCTCGCGTATATTCTCGAGCTTTATCCGGAGTATTTCGGAGATATGAAAATCCCTGGCTCCGGAAAAGACTCAGTTGAGGAGTGGATCTCCGGACGTGGTATTACGCTTGAGTTTATTCGGTTATGTCCTACGGTTACTCTGTACGCCGATTATTCCGGTTATTGTGATACAGTCGGGATCGCAAAAGTAGGAAAGAAAAAGTTTTATAGAGAGATCGAGGAAAGATTTCACTCGAGCCGCCGCCAGAAAGCGGACGGACACAGATATTTTAAATGAGGAGGTGTGAATATGATCTATCCGGTACTTAAAGGAGAAATGAGTAAGAGAAAAATTACACTGGCTATGATCGCCGCCGATCCGAGAGTAGACTGTACGGTCAGTACATTAAGTCAGAAATTCAACGGGAAATATCCGCTCACATTCGGAGAGGCCGCGGCGATTAAGGATATCGTCCAGAGTGAACTCCCTCTCGAGGATTTATTCCAGGAGGGGGAGTAATGAATATTATTCATGTTCTCGCCGATGGAACGGAGGTAAAGGATATCTCGGATCGTGTGATCGGCGAGGAGAATAAGGATTTTTATTCTGTAGTTGAAAAAATAATCAGAGAAAGCAATTGAGGAGGATATTAAGAATGAGCTTAAGAAAAGGTATGAAAGTCAGAATCGTTACGGAGGAGCCGTTCCTGTCAGAAATTAAGAACGAGGTTGGAACAGTACACGAGATCTACGAGGATATGGGAGTCGCGATCGTAAAGATCCCTGGCGGTGCCGCTAAGGTTCCGATCGAGTTTCTCGATGAGGTAAAAGAAGAAAATCCGGCCGATCAGAAACCGGGAACGCGTCTGATCACAAAAGAAGAGTTTGAGGACGCAATCAGTAAAGTAAGTAATCCGGAAAAGCTCTTAAAAGTAGCCGAGCGCGGATCTGATGTTATGACTGTTATGCTCGTTAATATTTTGGGATCGCTTATCGGTAAAAAGATTTCCGGAAAGATTTTTAAAGATCAGTCTGAGATTGAAATTACAAAACTGGATTTCGCGGTTTTGTTGTGGTCTGAGTGTGGGCCGGAGAAATTATCAGCAGATCCCGGAATTTCGGGGCTTATCTCTAAAAAACCTTTATCTCTTTCAGTTATGAGTATTATGGTTTTGGAAGAGATGGTCAGCGTCCTTTTCCCGGACAAGGAGATCGGTAATGATTAACTCGGAATATAGTCCGGAATATTTACGCCGAGGAGGTGGTGAACTTGCTCACACTGTATAGACATCAAAGAGTAGCTCTTTCTTATCTGAGAGCTAATGACTTTTTTGCTCTATTCATGGAGCAGGGTTAAGGTACCGGTAAGACATTGGTCGCCTTATTCCGGATCCTGGATCTGTTAAAATCTGGGAGCATTGAGGAGGCCCTGGTCGTTGCTCCTAAGTCGGCCCTGGGCGCCTGGGAAAGAGATATCGAGCTTTTTGACGAGTTGGATCGGGAGATCCTTAAGTCGGCCGTTACCTGTATCAACTATGATAAGGTGTGGAGAGGCGGAGACAAAAGTCCGTATTATAAAAAATATGGCTGTATCGTTCTCGACGAGGCTCACCTGATAAAGAACCGGTCGAGCCGGAGATCGAAATTCCTATTAAAGATCGCCTGTATGGCGAATTATCGGTATATCTTAACCGGTACTCCGATTAGTAACGGACAGTTAGAAAATATCTGGTCGCTGTATTGTTTCCTGGATCCGTACCTCGAAAGAGGCCGGGTATATTCGAGGATATTCGGAGGCAGTTATCAAAAATTTCAGGATCATTATTGTATCTTGAATATGTATCATAAGCCTACGAGTTATATTCATGTGAGGGAATTACAGGAGATCATCAGTCAGTATAGTTACCGGGTAAAGAAAATTGACTGCCTGGATCTGCCGGAGAAACTTCCGGACGAGATAATCAAAGTCGATCTCGCGGAGCATAAACTGTATAAAAAGCTCGCCACGGAGTCAGCAATCTTAGAATATGAGATCCTGGCAGAGAATCCGCTGAGTCGCCTTGTTAAGCTTAGACAGCTTGCGAGTGGTTTCCTTACATACATAGACGAGACCGGAGAAAATAAGACGCTCGAACTTAAGACCGAAAAAATACCGATATTACAGGAGATCCTCGAGAGTTATCCGGAGGATAAAAAGATCGTTATTTTCGCGGAGTTTAAACATTCGATCGGTAAGATCTGTGAGTTATTCCGGAAAATGAAAATCAGCTATATCACGCTCGATGGAGATCAAAAGAATAAAAAGATCTGGCGTAAGTTCCAGGAGGATAAGCGGATCCGAGTTATCGTATGTCAATACCAGACGGCCGCCGCCGGGATCGATCTTTTCGCCAGTGACACGATTATATATTTTGAGCCGACCTTAAGATCTAATCTTTTGGAACAGTCTCGAGACCGTATTCATAGGAGCGGACAGAAAGAGAAATGCTCGTATATCCATTTACTCGCGCGAGGGACGGTAGAGGTCGATATATACAGAGCTTTAGCCGGTTACTCAGATTTCAGCGAGGCGCTATTTACTCGGTATATGGAGGGATACAGACGATCATATAACGGAGGTTAATAGAATGGAGAAAGAAAAAATAATTAATACTTTGAAAATATTACAGGCTTTAGATTCTTTTAACGATCATATTTATAATGTGTTAGAAGATAACGAAGAGGCAGAGTTTATCCGCCGTGATCCCGTAACAGGCGATTATGAAAAAATTGATATTTTCGCTTTGCTTTTTAAGGGAAATGATAAAAATACGAAATCGTATTTTGATGAAACAGAGAGAGCCGGATCGGAACTTTTCGAGTATCTTCTTGATGATCTCGGAATTTTAGAAGAATACAAGAAAGATATGGATCTTTCCTCCGGGATAAATCAGATATTTTCAACTACCGACGTCGCTTTACAATATAAAATTTTAATGGACGTAGTAGCGGATCATAAATCTTAATTTTTGATGTTCATTATCGAAGATTCGATAATATGGAGGTGAGGCTTACTGAGTGTTTATATTTACGATATTGAGGTCTTTTCGGACGACTGGATCGTCGTTTTCAGAAATCCAGAGTTTGAAAATAATCATATCGTCATACATAACGATAACTACCGCTTACGTGCTTTCTTGGATCAGTCGGACATAGTGATCGGAGGGTTTAATAATAAGCATTATGACGACTGGGTTACTTTTACCATGCTTTTGGGCGGATCCAATATCGAAGTTAAAAGGCATAGCGATTATATTATTGTCGATCGTAAAGATCCCTGGACGTTTCCTTTTGTTCAATACAAAAAGCGGCCGTTTCGGTCTTTCGACCTAAAGGACGATATTTCCGATAAGGGTATAAGTCTTAAGGCGATAGAGGGTAATTTGTATTTACCGATCGTCGAGTCCTCTGTACCGTTCGACATTAATCGACCGCTGACTCCGGAAGAACTCGAGGAGGTTATCCGGTATTGTAAGACAGACGTTGACGCTACGGTCGCCTTATATCACGCTCGTAACGAGTATATCACGAGTAAAAAGATCGTCGGCGCTATGTATGGGGTTAATGAGTTTGAGGCTATGGGCCTGACAAATGCTAAGCTATCCGCCAGGGTACTTAATGCGAAATACGTTGATAGAAACGATGAAAGAGATTACCGGCTCCCTGATAACTTGGATCCGGAGATTATTCCTAAAAAGGTCTTAGATTTCTTTATGCAGATCAAGGATAAAACGATCCCGTCTACTAAATTGTTTGGGACTGGAAAGCAAGGATCTAAGGGTATGACGCTCGATATATGGTTTGAAACTTCCGGCGGCCGGTGTCCGGTTACTTATGCCTGGGGCGGTGTGCATGGCGCGAAACCGGCGTTTACCGCTACGGCGACGGCCGATCGGCTGATCGTTAATTTCGACGTTGCGAGCCTATATCCAAACAGTATGATTAATTTCGGCTATTGTTCCCGGAGTATGGCCGACCCTGACGCTTATAAAAAGCTCGTGCAGACACGACTCGCGGCAAAGAAAGCCGGAGACAGTGAAAAGGCCGAGGCTCTAAAACTCGTAGTAAATACGGTTTATGGGGCTATGCTCAATCTATATAACGATCTCGCGGATCGTTGGGCCGGTCGATCTGTTTGTATTACTAATCAGTTGGCTATGACTCAGCTCATTGTAATGCTCGCTCAGAGATGTAAGTCAATTGATTTTATCAATATCAATACCGACGGTATTATGTTCTTTATCGACAAAGAGGAGGACTCACTGGCGGCCGGGATCGTTTCGGACTGGTGCAAGATAACCGGTTTTGAAATGGAGCGAGACGATTTCGCTAAGATTATACAAAAAGACGTTAATAATTACATCGGAATAAAGACCGACGGAAAGATGAAAACAAAGGGTGGCTATGTATCGCTGTATAAAGGCGGTAACTTTAAAACGAACTCTTTACAGATCATTGATAAGGCGATCGTCGAATACCTGGTAAACGGTATTGATCCGGAGGAGACAATCCGTAATGAAAAGGACATTTTTAAATTTCAGAATATTGTCAAGACTGGCAGTACCTATGAGGGATCTTATCATTATATCAACGGCGAGAGATTTCCGATCCAAAAGGTAAATCGAATTTACGCGGTAAAAAATCCTCAATACGGGAAGATCGTAAAAGGTAAGTGGATTACTGAGAAACGGCATAAAGATAAGGCTACAGGAAAGATGATAAGCGAGCTGGTTGATCCGCCGGTATGGCAGGAGGAAACTATTCAAGAATGTCCGGATCATGCTTTTACGGATAACGAGAACGTCTTAACCGTGGACGATCTCGACTTAGATTACTATATCGAAATGGCTAAGGGCCGGATCGATAAGTATATAAACCTCGATCGTAAGATCGAAAATAAATTAAAAAAAATAAAGGAGGTCATAACAGTTATGGCGACTGCAAAAGCAGAAAAGACCGAGGATATCAGATCCTCAAATGTGTATGAAAAGCTCATGGAGGCGCGTAAACGCTTTCTTGAGGCCGGTATTAAAAAGAGTGGTAAAAATATCTATGCGGAGTTTAAATACTTCACTCTCGAGGATATTATCCCCATTAAGACCGAAATCTATAACTCCCTGGGTCTGGCCGATGTAATTTCTTTCGGTACCGAGGTAGCGACGCTGACACTCTTTAATACAGACAATCCGGAGGAGTGTATCGAGTTTATGAGTCCGATCCGGGACGACGAGTCTATGATTAAAAATCCGATTCAGAAACTCGGAGCGGTCGAGACATACGTCCGCCGGTATCTTTATATGTTGGTTTTGGATATTGTCGAGGCTGACGCCGTTGAGGCGGTTACAGATAAGCCGGATCCAGAGACAGGTAAAACAGATAAGGTAACCGTTAAAAAGTCAAATAGACCGGCTACAGCGGCCGAGAGACAGGAGACAAAGAAAGACCTGATCGATCAGGACGGACAGGCGACCGATACTCAGATTAAGGCCATTAAAAACGGTCTGAAAAAGCTGAGAAGTAAAGACGCCGAAAAATATGAGAAGTATGTTACCGAGGCAGTAAAGAGAATTAAGGCCGGTCTTAAGAAGAATGAGGCTGAGGATCTGCTGATCGAAATCGGCGATAAAGTCGAGGAGGCGTAATATTTTACGCCGAATTATCGAAAATTCGATAGAAAGGAGTGAGGAATATGTATCTTACGATAATTACATTTAAGAACGGGAGAGCGATCTCTTTTCAGAGTGAGGTACCTTATTCGGCGGATAAGGTCTCCGACGGTTGGAATCTCATAACAGACAAGAAAACCGGTCAGATCATCAGTTTCCGCGGCGAGGAGATCGTAACGATTGCAAGCCGCCCGGATAATGGAAATCTGATTAATACCGGAAAGAAATCTCCGTCGGTAAAGAAAACTCCGAAAGGACATAAACCGGCAGTTAAAACGGCCGTTACCGAAGAATAGGAGGTACGGAAATGAGATTATACCATGTATCGAGCGAAAAGGGCGACCGATGGGCCATCGGTCGTAATGCCAATAATGCTCGAGAAATCGCTATAAAAGACGGAATCGGAGGACATAAAATCGCCCGTATTGTGTGGAGGACTACAGACGATTATATCCCGGATTTCGATCAGGATCCCGGCGTTATATCTGAGAGTCAGGCGGCTAAGCTCGTAAATGCGATCGGGTATAACCTGGACGGATCCAGGGCGGAAAAGCCTAAGAAAAGAAAGAGAGGCCGGCCGATGAAGATCAGCGCCGACGGTCGTAAGGTCTGCCTCAGGTGCAAAGAGGAGAAAGATATTTCCTGTTTTGCTCCGAGATCCTGCGGAGGGTATCAATCATACTGCCGGGACTGTAAAAAAAATCATTGACCGGGAAAACCGGTTAAAAAGAAAACGTGGAGGTAAATAAGTATGGAATTTTTGGACAATGGAACGATTAAAGTCGATCCGCCTAAGAAACCTAAAAAGCTGACGGCTACTCGTTTCGCTACAGTGATGGGATTAAACGCCTGGTCTACGCCGTTTGGTGCCTGGTGCGAAATGACTCGTACATACGAGGAGCCTTTTACAGACTCGATCTATACCGTAGCCGGTAAGATCATCGAGCCTAAGATCTGTGAGTATCTGAGAAATCGTTATTTCATGGATATTAAGAGTCCGACGGACGTTTACGGGCCGGACTACTTTAAAAAGACTTGGGGCGATTTCTTCCCAGATCAGGAGGCCCTCGGCGGAATGTGGGACTTTCTCGGAGACGATTTCGTCGTCGAGGTTAAGACGACTAAGCGCGTTGAGGACTGGAAGGGCGTAGACGGCAAGGTCGAGCCGCCGATCTATTACAAATTACAGGCCGCGTTATACGCCTGGTTACTCAGTTTTGATAATGTGGTTATGACTTGCTCATTTCTCGAGGAGTCTGATTATCCAGTCGATCTCGGTAATGGAGAATTTGACACGAGTCCGACAGAGGCTTTTGTTCCGAACGTAGATAATACGGTCGTGATCGAGTTTAAAGTCTCCGAGGAGTTTCCGACGTTTAAAGAGTCCTATATCGATCCGGCTATGAAGTTCTGGCGCGATCATGTTATGACCGGTATCTCTCCGGCCTACGACGAGAAAAAAGACGCCGAGATCCTTAAGGTACTCCGTAAGAATACGGTCGATCCTACTGATAAGGAAATCACGAAACTGATCGGAGAAGCGGATCGGTTGAAAGCGTCGATTGACCGGGCCGAGGCTAAAGTCGCCGAGAAAAAAGGCCGTCTGAAAGAGATCGATAATCAGGTTAAAAAGTACATGAGTAAGCAGTTCCGGCCGGGAGATAAGAAAGTCGAGATTGCCGGTAAGAAATATACCTGGACTCTTACGAAATCAGTGAGAACGACGTTCGACTCTAAGACAGCGATCGACCGGCTTACTACTTTCGGAGCACCGACGGACGATCTGTATAAGCGTTCCGAAACGCTCACTCTTAAGAAAGCAGAAATCGAGGAGGAGTAAGTATGGATCGCTTGAGTATGGCTATCGCGCTGATCCAGGAGGCTCAGGAAGAAAAGAAACGTCTTGCCGAATATAACGCGGCTCTGGAAAAGGTACCGCCTTACGATCATCCGGATCACTGGCGAGCCTGGGACGATGTGTATACGCGATTTCGTCCGACGCCTAAGAAATCAGTAATCAATGACAATCTGAAAACGGCTCGGCGCTTATTGATCGCTGAGTATGTAAGGGAGGTGTAATAATGCGTAAATGGAGACGTTTAGTCGCTCATAACAAAATGAGAAAAGCCGGATATACCAGAGTTAATAAAGATCGTGCTAACGGGAGCTTTTTCTCTCGTCACTGGCGCGAATTTGTATAAAAGAAAAAAGGAGGATATTAAGCTATGAAATTTGAGAAATTTTTTAAGAGTGCCGGTACTCACGGACTGATCGTAAAGAAATCAGACAACGAGACCTGGCTCGTATGCGGCGGCATTGGTATGAAAATTCCGGAGGGTGTTAATAACCTGGGAATCAGTCAGGATCCGAATCCGGTTTTTAAGGCAATCGTAAATTCTTATTCTGAGGACGATTATCTCGTCTTAAAAGACGCGATCCTTAAGGATCCGGAGGGTAAAGCGAACGATATTATCCGGGTATTTGAAACTGATCTCGGAGATCGGATCGGTATTTATAATACCTCTTACGGCCTCCTCGAGAAAAAGGATCGTCTCAGCTATCTCGAGATCGAAAAAGACGATACAGACGCAGAAGATCCGGAGACCTTAAAATTTATGGTTATCCGCGATTACGATAACCAGGTAATCGGATTTATTTCCGGAACTACAGATATTTAAAACCAGAAAAGAAAAGGAGATTTACTATCATGGCAAAAATGAAGTTAAGTGAAAGCACGTTTACCTTGATCCCGGAGGGAGTAACCATTTTTAAGGTTATGGAGGTAGACGATAGCAAATATGAGGATTTCGGAAAACTGGCGGTAAAATTACAGACTGCTAAAGGTGAAACTCATACAGAAAATTTCACACTGACAAAGCAGAACGGCGAACTTAACGAGGGAGCCTTAAAAGCCTGGTCTTATTTCGCCCGTACTTGTCTTAACAATTTCCAGGCGGACGAGATCGATACTCAGGATATCGTAGGTTGTTATATCCAGGCTACCGTTAAGCATGAGACCTATACTCGCACAAAGGGCGAGAAAGCCGGTCAGGAGGCGACAGCGGTCAGACTTAACGATTATACCACGGCTGTAGGTTTCGCCGGAAATAAGCCGGAAAATGAGGCCGAGAGCGACAGCGGCGACGAGGACGATCTCGACGATTTCCTCAATGATTAAGCCGGAGAAAAAGCTACAGGATAAGGCAATCGAGTACCTGAGAAGGCGAGGTATTTATTACCTCAACCTTTTCGGGGACGGAATGAGCGGAAAAGGTAAGCCGGATCTGATCGTTTGTCTTAACGGCCGTTTCGTCGCTTTTGAATTAAAGGTCGGAGAAAACGATCTACAGGACGATCAGAAAATACATAGGATCAGGATCCGGAGATCCGGCGGCCTACATTTTTCACCTTATACCTTATCCGAGTTTAAAAAAATAGTGGAGGACTTAGAAAATGAATATGGAAAATCTTAAGCGATACAAGTCGATTATGCCGATTACAACTCGACTTTCTCCGGAATTATTGGAGGATCTCGGTTTCTTTGAGGCTCCGGCCAGTACAAAACATCACGGATCTTACAATGGTGGCCTTTTCGATCATTCTTTCGAGGTAACTGCTTGCCTCGTGGATCTGACAAATCGTTTAGAGCTTACATGGAAAAGAGAGGAGAGTCCCTATATCGTAGGAATGTATCACGATCTCTGCAAATGCGAAAATTATGTTTTCGATATTGAGACAGATAAGTATACATACAGTCCTGATATTATTATTCCCGGTCACGGTGAGAAATCGGTTATCATGCTTAGCCGTTATATGTATCTGACAGACGAGGAAATCGCATGTATTCGATGGCATATGGGAGCTTTTGAGAGAGATCCTAAGATGTGGGACTATTACGGTCGTGCAATCGAGACTTTTCCGAACGTACTTTATACTCATACCGCAGATATGATCGCCTCGAGAATCGTAGGCGTATGAAAGGAGTAAAAACGGTATGTATCAGGGAAACGATCCTCGGAGAAATGCCTCCGGCTATGTGGATAATACAGCCTATCAGGCTATCAGATCGGCCGATCGGGAGGCAGAGGCCGAGGAGAGGTTTAAAAAACTTTTAACGATGATCTTTAATCTCTGTGATCTGGCCGGTTTTCACATTGAGAACCGGTTAGAGATTAGGGATAAAAAGACCGGTAAAGTATGGAGGTAATTTGATGGGAATTTATCAATCATTTACAGACTGTAAATATTTCCAAAAAGAGGGATCTTATGAGCAGTGTATAGGCTGTGATATGGTTGAGTGTCCGAAATATAAAAGGATCATTCATTCTGAGAAAAACGATCCAGTCAATCGACCGGCCCATTATACCGACGGTAAGATCGAGGTTATCGAATACATAGAAGATAAAAAGCTCGGTTTCTGCCTGGGTAATGCAGTTAAGTATATTTCTCGAGCCGGAAAAAAAGATCCGACGAAAGAGGTCGAGGATCTTAAAAAAGCGATCTGGTATATCGATCGCCGGATCAAAGAGATCGAAAATAAGGAAGGTGAAAAGAATTGATTTCATTTGAAAATACTGAGGTTATGAATATCGAGGGAGCTATCCGGGGTATGAGAAATCCTCTTAACTCCTGGGAAAAATCAGATAGCGTTTTTCGATACGGAAATTGTAATAATGATTGTCCGGACTGTAAGGGATGTACTGTATTAAAAGGTATGTGTTTTAAGCTCGGAAAAAACGATCTTGATCTCGCTCGTTGCCTGATTGCCGCCGGATCAGATCATAGAAAATTTTTACGACAGATTTTCGTATCGGTCGATATCACGGCTCCGCTGTACTGGTGGAAAGAGTTTGATACCTATAAGGTAGCAACGGTCGCTAATAGTTGCTCGACAATGCACAAAATCCATTCAAGAGACCTTACTCTTAACGATTTCAGTTATGAGTATTTACTTTCGTCAAATGGGAAAAACGGCGGCCCTCTCGATACGCTCGAGCGTGTTATTTCTGATATAAATTACTGGCGTGAAAGATATGTGAAAACCAAAAATAAGCTTTATTGGTGGCAGATCATACAGCTCTTACCGTCGTCCTACAATCAACGCCGGACAGTAACTTTAAACTATGAGACGCTCCGTAATATCTACGGATCCCGTCGTAATCACAAGCTCGACGAGTGGAGTATCGGTTTCATGGAATGGATCGACTCACTCCCATACGCTGACGATCTGATTAAGTAAGGAGGCCCTGAAATGCAATATATCATTTTGGACGGTAAGACTCCGACTCATGGTTTTAAGGACGGCGTAGGAGCTAAGTCCTGGGACGAGGTTAAGGATTTCGATAACGTGGCCGTTATGGTTCCTAAGGGCTATGTAGTCCTGGATTTCGATACAAAAGCCGACGCGGAGATTATGCTTAAGATCGTTGATGCCTTAGATGTGAAAACTCGAGTAATGAAAACGACTCGCGGTATTCATTGTTGGTTTAAATCTCCTGAGGAGGATCCGAAAAATTTCATAAAAAACCGTTTAGCAATCGGGATATATTGCGATCGTAAAGCCGGAGGCCGTAACGCCTATGTAAAAATCAAACAGGACGGAGAGGCTCGTCCGTGGATCCGGAAAGTAAAGGCGGCTGATATGGAAACAGTTCCTAAATGGCTGTATTCCGTATCGGCTCCGTCCGGAAAATTCGGATTTAAGGGCATGGGAGAGGGATCCGGCCGCAATCAGGAGTTATTTAACTATATTGTTTATCTACAGACAAAAGGTTTCACTCGTGACGAGATTAAAAAGACGATCGCAATTATTAACGATTATGTTTTTGAGGATCCGCTGAGCGAGACCGAAATCGCTACTATCTGCCGGGACGAGGCTTTTAAGCCGGACGATGTGATCGCCGAGCAGATCCAAAAGGCCGAGGATAAAAAGGTCGGCTTTAGTCATAATGAATTTGGCGATCAGCTTATACAGGAGTTTAAGATCATCGAGGTTAATAACTGCCTGTATGTCTATGAGGACGGTTATTACCAGGCGGACGATAAGATCATTGAAAGAAAGATGATCGATCTATTTCCGAGTATCTTACAACGGCAGAGATCGGAGGTATTGTCCTATGTAAAAATTAAGACTCACATTAACGCCGGGGATATAAAGGTAAATCCGTATGTTATCAATCTTAAAAATACTCGGCTCGATATCAGATCCGGAAAATGTCTCGAGTTTACGCCGGAGGCAATCGAATTTGACCGGATCCCGGTTATATACGATCCGAGCGCTTACTGTGCTGATCTGGATAAAATGCTCAATAAAGTATTTTGCGGAGATCGGGAGGTAATCAATCTTTTCGAGGAAATGGTCGGTTACTGCCTGATAAAACATAGCCGATACTCGAAAATGTTTCTATGCTACGGCCAGGGATCAAATGGAAAAAGTACGATCCTGGATCTGCTGAAAACATTTCTCGGTCAAAATAACTATTCGGCCCTCAGCCTGGAAAAAGTAACCGCAAGATTTTCGACGGTCGAGCTTGAACATAAGCTCGCAAATATCGGAGACGACGTTGATAATACGACGATCCGGGACTCAGGTACATTAAAAAAGATCTCGTCCGGTAATACGATTACGGTCGAGAGAAAAGGCGAGAGTCCGTATAAAATCACGCCTTATGCGACGCACATTTACAGCGCGAATACGATCCCTCGGTCATTCGATAAGACAGACGGATTTTATCGCCGATGGATCCTCATTCCGTTCAATGCGAAATTTTCGCCGGACGATCCGGACTATGATCCTATGATCGTCGATAAAATCACAACGGAAACAGCGCTTTCTTATCTGCTTAATGTCGCGATCCGGGGCGCTCAGCGACTTATAAAAGTCGGCCATTTCACGGAACCTCAGCAGGTTAAGGACGCTCTCGAAGCGTATAAGGCCGATAACTCAACGGTATTATCCTGGATCGAGGATAAGGAGCTTACTCTCGATTATTTTCTTGATACTCCGAGAGACGTCACATATTCGGAGTTTTGCGATTGGTGCAAAGTATCTGGCATTAAGTCCAGTATGATAACCGGTAAAAAGACCTATTTTAAAGAGTTGATCGCTAAGTATGAATTTGAGGAAAAACCTCAGCAGAAAAGCGACGGCAAGCGTTATTTTATTTTGAAAATCTAACAGCCGGGGCCGTGAGGCCCTGGTAAGAAAGGAGATATTTATTAATGAAAGTAATCAAAAGAAACGGATCCGAGATCGAATTTGATCCGAGTAAAATCTCTCAGGCAATCCGTAAAGCAAATACAGAGGTAAGTGATAAAGATCAGATCAATGAAATCAAACTCGCTTTGATTACCTCAGAGGTAACGGAGAAATGCCGGGATCTTAACCGGGCGGTAAATGTGGAAGAGATCCAGGAGATCGTAGAAACTGAATTAATGACCGCCGGAGCCTTTGAGGTGGCGAAACGCTATATCCGTTATCGGTACGATCATAACCTTAAGCGTACTCGTAATACCACGGACGACGTGATCCTTGCACTGATTGAGCAGAACAACGAGGAAATCAAACAGGAAAACAGTAACAAAAATCCGACGATCGCCTCTACTCAGCGCGATTATATGGCCGGGGAGGTATCGAAGGATCTGACCGCTCGCGTATTTCTTCCGGAGGACATTGTACAGGCTCATAACGAGGGACTGATTCATTTTCACGACGCTGACTATTTCGCTCAGCATATTCATAATTGTGACCTGGTAAATCTGGAAGATATGCTCGAGAATGGTACCGTTATTTCCGGTACTCTGATCGAGCGACCTCATACATTCTCGACCGCTTGTAATATCGCGACTCAGATTATCGCCCAGGTCGCAAGCAGTCAGTACGGCGGACAGTCTATCAGTCTCGCCCACCTTGCGCCGTTCGTACAGGCGAGCCGGGAGAAATTCCGAACGGACTACGGTCAGTTATTAAGCTATATGAGTCTCGATCAGTATTACGATTTTATCGAAACCCTGGTCTATAAGGATATCGTTAAGGGAGTACAGACGATCCAGTATCAGGTAGTTACTCTCATGACGACAAACGGACAGGCTCCGTTTATTACCGTCTATATGAATATCAACGAGGCCCCGGAGGGGCAGGAACGGGAGGATCTGGCCGCTATTATTGAGGAGACCTTAAAGCAGAGAATCCAGGGCGTAAAAAATGAGGTAGGTGTATGGATCACTCCGGCTTTTCCGAAATTGATCTATGTCCTGGACGAGAATAACGTCCGGCCCGGATCAGAGTATGGCTATCTTACCGAACTGGCGGCAAAATGCACGGCTAAAAGAATGGTTCCGGACTATATCAGCGCTAAGATCATGAGAGAGTTGAAAGGCGACGTCTATACCTGTATGGGGTGCAGATCGTTTTTAACTCCGGATCGGTTCACGGACGCCGGAGTCGGTAACATTGCAAATGCCGGAAATTATGAGCCGGAAGTACATAAATATTATGGCCGGTTTAATCAGGGTGTTGTGACGATCAATCTCGTCGATGTGGCTCTTTCTTCCGGAGGAGATAAAGAGAAATTCTGGGAGATCCTCGACGAGCGTCTCGATCTCTGCTATCGCGCTCTTATGATCCGCCATGAACGCCTCGAGGGTACGCCGTCCGATGTAGCGCCGATCCTCTGGCAGTATGGGGCGCTCGCAAGACTGAAAAAAGGAGAAAAGATCGATAAACTCTTACACGGTGGCTACTCTACGATCTCGCTCGGATATGCCGGTCTCTACGAATGTACTCGGTATATGACCGGCGCGTCTCACACTGATCCGGAGGGTACGCCGTTCGCGATCGAGGTTATGGAGGCTCTTAATAAAGCTACCGCGGCCTGGAAAGCAAAAGAGGACGTCGATTTCTCGCTTTATGGTACTCCTCTTGAGAGTACGACTTATAAGTTTGCGAAATGTTTACAGCGGCGTTTCGGCGTGATCGAGGGCGTTACCGATAAAAATTACATTACAAACAGCTATCACGTTCACGTTACCGAACCGATCGACGCTTTTTCAAAACTGGATTTCGAGGCTCAGTTCCAGAAACTCAGCCCAGGCGGAGCGATCTCTTACGTCGAGGTTCCGAATATGCAGAATAATATTGAGGCCGTCCTCGCTGTAATCGGTCATATTTATGACAATATCATGTATGCGGAACTGAATACCAAAAGCGATTATTGCCAGGTCTGCGGCTATGACGGTGAGATCCAGATCGTCGAGGAGGACGGTAAATTGATCTGGGAGTGTCCGAACTGCGGAAACCGCGATCAGAGTAAACTCAATATCGCGCGCCGGACTTGCGGATATATCGGCTCTCAGTTTTGGAACCAGGGCCGGACTCAGGAGATTAAAGATCGCGTCTTACATTTATAAGAGGTGTGAATATGGATCGGATATGTAAAACAATATGGTGGTTTGTATTTCTCGCGGTCGTATGGCAAGGATTAGAATTATTATTCTATGGAGAAATACAGCCGAGAATAGTAGATGATATCATGGGACTTTTATTTTTGCCTTTTATATATTTCGCGATGGGAAAGGAGAAAGAAAATGAATAAGCGTGAAGCTATTGAAGAGCTGAAAGCTAACGTTGGCTGTATAGAGCTTGATGTAAGTAACGGACGTATCTTAACCGAAAGAGATCAAGCTTTTATCGACGCTTGCGCTTGTGCGATCGAGGCTATTGAGGGATCGTTTCGTAACGATCCAGTACCGGCCGTAAAGGTTGATTGGTACGGAGCTAATAAATATTTTTGTCCGGCGTGCAGAAAACAGCAGAAAGAAACTCGCAAAAATTATAAATCCGGTTGTTATTGCGAAAGGTGCGGCCAAAGATTGGAGGCTTTTAAAAATGCGATACGGGAAAATTAATAAAACAGATATTGCAAACGGCCCAGGAGTCAGAGTAAGCCTTTTTGTCTCCGGGTGTCGAAATCACTGTAAAGGGTGTTTCAATCCGGAGACCTGGGCTTTCGATTACGGCGAGGCTTTTACTCTCCGGACAGTAGACGAGATCCTTAAAGCCCTGGATAAGCCTTATATTTCCGGTCTCTCGATTCTGGGCGGCGAGCCGTTTGAGCCGGAGAATGTCGGTACTGTTTTCGATCTCTGCCGCCAGGTGAAAAGCAGATTTCCGGATAAAACGATCTGGATTTATACCGGCTATCTGTATGAAAAGATCGAGCCGATCCTTAACGATACGATCGACGTTCTGGTCGATGGGCCGTTTATCGAGGCTCAGAAAGATATTACATTGAAATTTAAAGGATCCAAAAATCAGAGGATAATTGACGTCCAGGCGTCGAGATCCTCCGGATCCGTAAAGCTCTTATATTGAGGAGGATAGAATAGTATGAAACTTAAAAAATTAATCAAAGACACTTTCGCTATCTGGCTTATCATGGTGCTTATCGCAATCAGCATTTTCTTTCTGATCGGTTGCCCTCTGGCGGCGGTGGTGCTCATTGTTATCGCGATCGTGTGTAATGTAGTGGATCCTCTGGATCGGGAAGAGATACAGATTAAATATTTCCGCGGCAGTATTCCGATCGGAAAGATTTCGGTCGGAGACTGGATCGATCTCCGGGCCGCTGAGCGAGTAGAAATTAAAAAGGGAGAGTATTATCTGATCCCTCTCGGAGTTGGTATGATCTTACCTCATGGCTATGAGGCTCACGTACTGCCGAGGTCGTCTACTCCGTCAAAGTTTGGTATTATCCTGGCTAACAGTATGGGGATCATCGATAACAGCTATTCCGGAGATAATGACGAATGGAAATTTCCGGCGATTGCGATTAGAGATACTGTGATCGAAAAGGGCGACCGGATCGCTCAGTTCCGGATCATGAAAAATCAGCCGCGTATTGATTTTGAAAGAGTATTGCACTTGAATAAGAAAAGCCGCGGCGGTATCGGTAGTACAGGACGGAGGTAAAAAAGCTATGGATTTATTTATCGCGTTTGTGGCCGGAGCGGTATTCGGTGCTATTGCTCTGGCGGTGGTGTGTTGTGCTTTAGTGAATAAGGAGAAGTAATTTCACAACAAAAAGCATAACAAAAACATAACAAAAACAGGGTTTTTAACAAAAACTATAGAAACTCGAAAATTTTAATTTCTTCCGGTCATAACAAAAACTTGTAAAAATAACAAAATGAAAAGTAATTCTGTTATAGTTTCTGTTATCGAAATATCGAAAAACTTTTTGAAATATCGAAAACGGTTTTTAATATATCGAAAAAATTTAACCTCTTATAACATAATAACATTTTCTTCTTTATTTTCTAAAGAAAATATAATATATAGGAGTAGTAGATATAAAAAAGAAATATATATAGAATTTCACGATTTTTTTGTTATTCTGTTATGACCGGATTTTTTTGGAGGTAAAAATAAATGGAAGATCAGACAGTCCGGAACATGGAGAAACGGAAAAAGAGGTTTCTGAAAAGGTACCGGAAAAATGTTGACTGTATCGAGCGTCTGGAAAGAAAAAAGGTCGATCTTGAAAGCCGGATCGGATCGGTAAAGTCGCCCAGTCTTTCCGGTATGCCTCGAGGCGGTACTCCGGTTACTCAGGCCGATCTTGTTTCGGAAAAAATCGATCTTGAAAAAAGGATCGAAAAATTAAAGGAAAAAAATCACAAAGTAAAAGAAGAGATCCTCGAGGAAATCGACGCTCTGGAAGATACTCGCTATTGCGAGGTTATGGAGGCTCATTTTATTGACGGTCTCACTTTTGAAAGGATCGCTGAATATATGGGCTATACAGAGCGGCATATCTATAACCTTTATAAAGAGGCTATTAGCCTCCTGGTGGTTATGGATATTTCATAACAGTTTCGTTTCAATAACATTACGATTTCAGTACATTACAGTTCACGGAGGAATGTAGTATTATGCTATTGTAGCGATTTGGGTATAAAGCTCATTTGGTTAAGCCTCCACGACGGAGAGGGCCGGGATCCTGTACAGGGTTTCGGCTCTTTTCAATTATGGCGGATTGGTGGAACAGGCAGACACACGAGACTTAAAATCTCCGGCTATATAGCGTATCGGTTCAAGTCCGATATCCGTCACTTAGAAAGAGGGTGTGATATGCTACTTAAATCATGTGGCCGGTGTGGTAATCTTATACCGTATGGGGCCGCCTATTGTAGTACGTGCCTCCCTATAGTACAGGCCGAGAGAGAGGCCAGGATCCAGGAGGCTAAGCGTAAGGGTAATCGTAAGTATAATAGTAAGAGAGATCCTAAGTATGTACGATTCTATAATAGTCCTGAGTGGCTAGCCTTATCAGCTAAGCGATTACAGGACGACGGCTATCGCTGTGTTATGTGTGGTAAGATAGCGACTGAGGTCGATCATATTATAGAGATCAAAACTCCTGAGGGATGGGAGAAGAGACTGGACTATTATAATACTCGATCGTTATGTCATGAGTGCCATGATAAGAGGCACAATAGATTTAAAAGAAAGAAGATACGTCCTAAGACGCGCTAATCGCCGTTTTAAGGCGTTTTCTTTTTTATATGATTAAATTATCGAATATTCGATAATGAACGAAAATAGAGCCTAATTCGAAAGCCTGAGGCGTATTCTACACCGAAAGGGTAGGGGTGGGTAAAATTCTACGAAGCCCTACGGGGATAACGGTACAGGGGGAGTGTTTTGTAGCAAAAACTCCCCACGGAGTATAAAAAAGGAGGTTTTATTGTGTTAAGAGTAAATTTTAAATCTTACGGAAATTATATCGTTGATAGTTTATATCAGTGGGATAAGAATCAGGTACTCGAGATCGAAGGATTGGCTCTCGAAGTTGTCCCGGAAATTCATTTTTCGAATATGAATATGATACGATCTATTGTAAAGCAAGCTACTATTGAGGATGGAATTATTAAAGTAGATATTCCGAACTCATTGTTACAACAGCCGCTTTTTATTACTGCTTATATCGGAATATATGATAATGAAAAATTCAATACGATCGAAACCGTTATTATCCCGGTGATCCCTAGGACAAAGCCGGAAGATTATGTTCTCGAAAACGATACGGAAGTTTATTCTTTCGTAAAATTGGAAAACGAGCTTGTTAATAAAGTTAATTATGATGAATTTAACCGTATAATTAACATCGAACGTGAAAGAATTAATAACTTAACTAAACTCGACCCTGGTAGTACAACAGGTGATGCTGAGTTAACAGATATTCGAATCGGATACAATGGTAAAATGTACGGAAACGCCGGAGAAGCGGTAAGAACGCAAATTGGTTCACTTCACGACGAGATTGATATATTAAATCAAGGGGGATTAATCATTGAAGAGGAGTTTATAGGTCAACAAGTAAACAACTGGTTGGATGAACACCCTGAGGCGACTACTACAGTTCAGGATGATAGTATTGAAGAAATTAAGTTCACCGAAGAATTAAGAAAAAAAACGTTAAAAGATTATGTAACTCCCCAAATGTTTGGAGCTATTGGAGACGGAATTGCCGATGATACGACAGCAATACAAAATGCTATAAAATTTTGTGAAGAAAATCATAGAATTTTATACTTTCCTAATGGGGTGTATATTGTATCAGACACACTTATTTTATCACGTTCAATAGTATTAACAGGGGCAACCTATCATTACGATGTGTTATCAAGCGATAATGTTTATACAGGACTTTCAATTTTGAAATGCGTTTCTGATAACAAAAAAACATTTATTGTGTCAGAAGATACAGCTTATGATGTATCTATTAGTTTTTTGATATTTTCCAGTGACTCGTACGCAGTAGAAGCTACTGGAGATATAGCAACAAAAGGAAATCCAAAAAAATATTACCGTTATAATTCTTCTGGTTATGAAGTTAATTGTTTAAATTTAGAAAAATCAATTAGAGCAAATATTAATAATTGCACTTTTAATGGTTTTTCTGGTTCTGGCATCATTACAGGACAACACAGGCATATAACGGATTGTTCTTTTACTCACTGTAATATTGGAATAAATGTTTCAAATTATGACAATCTTATACATCATTGTTGGTTTAGATTTTGTTCTCTTGGCATTTACACAGAAAAAAATAATACGATTTTCCTTTCTGATAGTTGGTTCGATCAAATAGAACAAATAGCAATTAAGAACATTGGCGGTGGATTTATGTTGATAAGTAACTGCGAATTTGATTTGATAGAATACTGCGCTATTTATTCTAAATATTTATGGAATTCATTTATTCAAGCAAGGCAAAGTAGATGTGGACTATATTACGGAGGTTTTGAGCCAAACGAAGTTCCAGAAGGAGAAGAGTATAAAGCGTGTTGTATATATTCAGAAAGTGTATCAAGGGATAATAATTTTCAGATAAATGTACAAAGAAGGGAGATCAAAGAAGGATATGGAATCGCACCTTCTTTTTTCTTCCACGGAAACGGTTTGAATACATCAAATGTTATTTTGGATGTTGATTTAGATCATGTTGCGAAAAGTTGGCTTTTTGAAAATACAAATCTTTTGATTTCTGGAAAACAGTATAAATCGAGATATACATTAAAATATAATAACACAGGGTGTACAACTAAAGATAACGATGATCCCAACGGAGCGTATTATAGTATAGATATCGGAGATATGTATATTTCAACTGGTGGAAAAATATACATAGCAGTAAAAGCGAATAGTAATTCAGATTGGGTGTTAATAGGGGAAAAGTAAATTACTTAAATATATTTTTTAGGTATAAAACGAAATAAAGGAAGGTGAAAATATGGCCGGTCAAAGACAGCCGATCGAGCTTGTACTCGCTAAAGGAAATAAGCATTTAACACAAAAAGAAATCGAGGAAAGAAAAAGCTCAGAGGTTAAACCTATTACCGATGATATTTCTCCTCCTCCATATCTCAATACCAAAAAGCAGAAAGAGGAATTTAATAAGATCGCTAATCAGCTTATGAAACTTAAGATCCTGGGAGAGACCGACGTCGATACATTGGCGCGATATATTCTTTCCCGGGATCTTTACGTTAATCTGACTAAGCAAATCCGAAAGAAAAAGATCCTTGAAGATCCGATTCTCCTCGATAAGTACATGAAAAACCAGGATCGAGCGTTTCGCCAGTGTGACGTATGCGCTAAGGCCCTGGGACTTACGATCTCGAGCCGGTGTAGATTAGTCGTCCCGGAGACTAAACAGGAAGTACCGAAAGAGAATAAGTTCAAAAAGTTTGAAAAGAGAGCGGTATCAGGTGATTAATGGGTACGCTCCGATTTACGATCGCGTTACTGAATACGCTCACAAGGTCGCCTCCGGGAAGATTACGGCCGGAGAATTGCACGTTTTAGCGTGTAAACGTCACTTAAATGATCTGAAAAGACAGAGGACGGAAGAGTTTCCGTATTATTACGATCCGGCCAGGGCGACTGAGATCCTGGACTATGCCGAAACATTGACAATCGCCGAGGGATCAGAACCGAAACCGGTGAAACTGATTGACTCCCAGGCTTTCGATCTCGGCTGTACGTTTGGTTGGTTTAAGGTATCAAATAATAAGCGACGTTTCCGCCGCCGGTATAAGTCTATGGCAAGGCAGAATGGTAAGACCTTTGAAAATGGTATTATGGGTACCTATATCGCCGGTTTCGGAGGTTACAATTACGGTAAACTCTTTACAGCGGCGACGAAAAAGCGACAAAGCCGCCTCGCCTGGGAGGAAATGTCAAAGTTTATCAATGCTGATCCGGATCTGAAAGAGTATTTCGACGTCAAAGATTATAAATCTATGATCGAGGCGCTCTCTACTCATTGCACGATCGAGGCATTATCCCGTGAGGGTGGCCTCGAGGATGGTTTCCGATCGATATATGCGTCGGTTGACGAGATCCATCAACATAAAGATAACAAAATCTATAAGGCCCTTTACAATGGTACGAGGGCTTTAGACGAGACTCTCGTCTCTATGATTACCACAAGAGGCGATAAACTAAATAGTTTCTGTAAAGAAATGGACGATTACGCTATTAAGATCCTCCGCGGTTTGGCGACCGCTGAGGATTTTTTTATTGATATCTATTGTCTGGATCCTACAGACGATATCTGGGATCCGAAAAACTGGGTAAAAGCGAATCCGTTCATTTGTGCGCCTGGAAACGAGGCGAAATTTGAGGTCTTAAAGATGGACGCCCAGACCGCTAAGGATATGGGCGGCTCCGATCTGAGAGACTTTCTTACAAAGTCGCTGAATATGTGGGTACAGAATACAGACGATCAGTTTATACACGCGGATCACTGGCAGAATTGCGGATCCGTCCGTAATCTGGAAGATTTCCGCGGCCGGGAGTGTTGGGTCGGCCTGGACTTATCATCCGGCGGAGACCTTACGACTTACGCTCTCGAGTTTCCGGACGGAGACAAATATTATTTTTACTCTCATTCCTTTATGCCGAGAGGGCGGCTCGAGGAGCATATCGAAACCGATCTCGCTCCTTATGATCTATGGGAGTCTATGGAACTGATAACAGTAACCGGAGGATCCACGGAGTTTAAAAATGATTATGGTTTCATAATTCAGGAACTCGCTAAGATCCGGGACGAGTACGAGCTTACTTTTCTCGGTATCGGTGTCGATCCTCACAATTTCGACGGAATCCGGGCCGATCTCGAGGCTTTCGGTTGTCCGGTCGTTATTATCGTCCAGTCTTGCAAGTCATTAAATGACGCGACGGTCGATATCCGGCTTTTATGTAAGTCGGAAAAGCTCGAGTATAACAAGTTCAACGAGTTATTAACCTGGTCTTTTCTTAATGCTATGCTCGTCCGAAATTCATTCGACGAGGTTAAGATCGATAAAAAGCCAGGGTCACGATATCAGAGGATCGATCCGGTTGACGCCTGTATCGACGCTCACGCTTGTATGCTCAAAAACAAGACGAAAGAGGTCGTTGATGTAGAAAGCGAACTCGATAAATACCTTAAGGCTATGGGGTGGAAAAAGTAAGGAGGTGAGAAATTGGAAATCGTAAAGAGAATACAGGCCGCTTTTAGGATCATCTTTCATAAAAGCGACCGGCAGACGATCGAACTTAATAACTTATATAAGTTTTTAGGTATCGATCCGAATACAGACGAAAGAGTCCTCTCAGAGGCTACTTATTTCGCCTGTTTAAAGATCCTCTCTGAGGCAATCGGTAAAATGCCGCTCAAATTACTACGGTATAACGAGAAAAACGGCGTTGTTACTATGCGAGATCATCCTCTTTACAGGCTTTTGCACGACCGACCTAATCCATATATGACGGCTACGTCGTTCTGGTCTACAGTCGAGTATAACCGTAATCACTACGGTAACGCTTACGTCTGGATCCAGGGGGCCGGTAAGAACATGAAACTCTGGATTTTACCGTCCGAACAGGTCGAGGTATGGTATGACGACGCTAAGGCCCTGGCCGATCAGGAGGATATTTATTATTTTTATTCCGCCGGAGAAAAGCTCTATAAGTTTGGATCTGAGGAGATCTTACACTTTAAATCGTCTAACAGTTTGGACGGTGTGGTCGGGATCTCTGTGCAGGATCAGCTTAAATCTACGATCGGCGGATCGATAAAGTCTCAGAAAATGCTTAACAAAATGTACGAAAGCGGCTTTACAGCGAAAGCGGTATTGAATTATACCGGATCGCTTTCCGACGAGAACGTCAAAACGCTCGTACAGAATATCGAAAGTTACGCTAAAGGCGAGTTGAAAAACGAGGGCGTCGAGAATATTATCCCTATTCCGATAGGGTTTAACCTCACGCCGCTTAATGTAAAACTGGCCGATAATCAGTTTATCGAGGTGAAACAGTACACTTCCGGGCAGATTGCGGCGGCTTTTGGGATAAAACCGTATCAATACAATGATTACAGTAAATCCAGTTACGCAAGCGCTGAGGCTCAGCAGTTATCTTTTTACGTGGATACGCTCCTTTATATCATTAAGCAGTATGAGGAGGAGTTATCCTATAAACTTTTAAGCTCTGAGGAGCTTTCACAGGGATATCACTTTAAGTTTAACGTCGCTGTGATCCTTAGAGCCGATCTGAATACTCAGATCAATACTCTTTCGACCGGTGTATCAAATTTCATTTATACGCCAAATGAGGCCCGGGCTATGCTCGATCTCGAGGCGAAAGAGGGAGGAGATCAGCTCCTCGGTAATGGTGCGAGTATTCCGGTTAATATGGCCGGTACTCAATATATTAAAGATCAGACCGGAGAAGATTCGCCGCCTGATCCTGATCCGGAGGACACTCCGGAAGAAAATCCGGAAGAAGATCCGGAAGAAACTAAACCGGAGGGAGGTTCAGAAAATGCCTAATCAGGAAAAAGACAAACTCCTCGATTGGAATGATCCGGAGGCTATCCCAGGCGTCGTCTGTAAAGTGGCAAGCGTTCAGCCGTTAGAAGTAACGGACGAGGATCTTAAAAAGATCAATAAGTATACGCTGAGTCCGGTATCTGCTGATGATGTTTTCATTTTCAAAGCAACTATGGCAGATAATGAACAGGACGACCGGAATTATATGCCGTTTGATCTTAAAGCATTACAGGCGCTTAAAAAGCTCTATATCGGTAAGACAATGCTTAAGGATCACAGGAGACAGGCAGATAACCAGGTCGCCAGGATCTACGATACCGAACTCGTCCAGAACGCAAATAAACAGACGGAACTCGGCGAACTCCATACCGAGTTAGTCGCTAAGATCTATATGATCCGGACTGACTCAAATAAGGATCTGATTGCTGAGATCATGGGAGGTATTAAGAAAGAGGTTTCGACCTCATGTACTCCTGAAAAAATGATCTGTAGTATTTGTGGTACCGACAATATGAAAGATTATTGCCGCCACTGGCCGGGACGCGAGTATACTGTCGAGGATGGTACTGCAAAAGGTACAAAAAAGCGTTGTAAAATGCTTTTAAGCGGCGCGAAAGAGGCTTATGAATTGTCTTTCGTAGCTGTACCGGCTCAGCCGAGGGCCGGAACTCATAAAAGTATCGGATTCACAAAACCGGTACAGAAAATTGAGGATCAGGATTCGGAAACGGATCAGATCGAAAATAACACTAAAAACAAGGATTCAGAGATCGCTTTAAAAGTGCGGATCGCTGAGTCCTTTATTTTTGCCGAAAATAAGGAGGAAAAATAAGAATGAATAAGAAAATGCGTGAAATCATGGCTCAGATCCAGGCTAAGACCGCTGAGGCTAAGAAATATCAGAGCGGCGACGGCGTAGAGAAAGATCTCGAAAAAGCCGGTCAGCTTATGGACGAGGTAGACGCGCTCCATAAAGAGTATGATCTCGAGAAAAGAATTTATGAAGCTGAGAAAGATCAGGGAATGGGCGAGGCTGATCCTCATTCCGGCTCCGGAGAGGGCGAGGAGAAAAAGTTTACCGGCGAGGAGATTATCGCTAAGGAAGTAAAAGCGATCATGAAACCGGCGAAATATGCGAACGATAAGGCTCTCAATGAAACTACAGACGAGGACGGCGGCTATACTGTGCCGGAGGATATTCAGACTCAGGTAAATCACTGGCCGGAAATCGTCTATTCTTTCCTGGATGATATTTCCGTAGAGCCGGTATCTACAAACAAAGGCTCTCGTACTTACCAGAAAAAGGGCGACGCTGAGGCGTTCGTAGACCTGGACGAGAATGGAGCTATCACAAATGAGATCACAGCTCCGAAATTCGAGAGAGTTTCTTACGCGATCCAGGATCGCGCCGGATTCATGCCAGTATCTAACGATCTGACAGCGGACTCTGACGCGAATATCTCCGCGATCGTGACCGAGTGGCTCGCTCGTGCGAATATCGCTACTGCAAACGCTAAGATCCTGGCGATCATCAAAGCGAAATCTCAGCAGGAACTCGACGGAATCGACGGTATTAAGAAAGTCGTAAACGTGACTCTCGGACAGGCTTACAAAGGTACTGCAAAGATCATCACAAACGACGACGGTCTTAACTATCTCGATACTCTGGCAGACGCAAACGGCAGGCCGCTCTTAAATCCGGATCCGACAAACGCCGCAAACTTACAGCTCCGGTGTGGTACTGTGGTCGTTCCGATTAAGGTCGTACCAAACAAGGCTTTCCCGTCCACAGGTACAAAAATCCCGTTTGTTATCGGCGATCTGAAAGCCGGAATCCGCAAATACGACCGCCAGTCTATGAGTCTGAAAGCGTCCGACGTCGCTACAATCGGCGATTTTAACGCTTTCGCCAAGAATATGACTCTTATCCGCGCGATCCTGAGAGACGACTACAAAGAACTGGATAAAGACGCTTACGTGTACGCTTGTATCGACACTGCCGCGGGGGAATAAATGCCCTCACCTACTCCGATCCCGTATATAGCGAGGCTGAGTTAAACAGTCTTACAAAGACAAAGTTACTCGACCTCGCTAAGGAGTTGGGAGTCGAGGGCGTTTCACAGTCGAATCTTAAAGCTGATATCGTAAGCGCAATACTCAACAGATAGGAGGCGATCGTATGGCAGATACAGAAAATAAAACTGTATTGACTCAACAGGACGTACTGGACTATCTCGGTATTGATTATGTTGACGATATGATTAAAAGGAATATCGATCGTACTATTTCGACCGCTGACTATATTCTCAGAGGATCGATCGGAAAAGATTATCCGGTTGAAGATCCGAGAGTAAAAGAGTTAGCGCTTATTATTGCCGGGGATCTTTACGACAATCGAGGGCTTACGGTTGCGGCGAATGTCTCCGCAAATACTCGTAAGCTCGTAGATGATATGATCTTACAGCTTAGACTCGAGTTAAGGAGGTCAAAAAATGGCGAAACCTTATGATCGTCCGATCGTTATTCAGAAACAGAATCTATCTACTGAGTTATGGGAGGATCTATATAAGGTACACGCCAGGGCGAATAAAGCCAGTAACGATAATGCTTACCTGGGATCTGGTGCGAGTCAGTCTAAGAGGAGTATCACTTTCGAGATCCGTTATTTTAAGAGCCTCGAGGATATGGACAAAAACCGGCAGTATTACCGGATTTTCTATAACGGTGAACCGTACAATATCGAGGACTATGACGACTATATGTTTGAACATAAGAACGTCAAAATCTTAGGGGTGAGCTATTAACATGAAAAATTCAATCAAAATCGACGAGCTTAATTCGGCGATTATGGATTCTCTTGAAACTTATCATAGAGATACGGTAACGGGCCTGAAAAAGATCACAAATAAGGGTATGAAAGACCTTGTATCCAATACAAAGGCAACGGCTCCGGTCGGAAATCGATCGAAACACTATAAGGACAGTATTACCTCGAAAACTCAATCGGAGAGTTCTTTCGGGATCTCGAAATTATGGTATGTAAAAGGGCCTGATTACCGATTGTCTCACCTTTTGAATAACGGCCACGCCTTAAGAGACGGCGGTCGTTATCCTGGAACTAATTTCATAGGAAACGCGGTTGACGCTATTGTACCGCAATATATTTCACAGGTTGAGGAGTTATTAAGAAATGGTAAAGGAAATTCTTGAAAAAGCCGGTTTCGTGGAAAATGAGACCTATAGAGAAACCAGGTTTTTAAAGCCTCCTAAAAATACCTATGCGGTATATGCTGATTCATTTCAGAGCGGAGGCCCGGACGGTATAGCGCTGATAAAACGTCACTCTATCACGATCGAATTATATGAATATGCTCCGGATCCGGCGGCTGAGGCGTTGATCGAGAGTATTCTCAATGAATACTATCCGTTAATGTCCGACGAATGGGAAAAACAGGAGCGTTACTGGATCGAGGAGGAGCAGTTATACCAGGTAGTCTATACCTTTGATTATATCGAAAAAGGAGGATATTAAGATATGTCTAAAAAGAAAAGAGACGGCCAGGTCATTACCTTAGGATCTGGCGATCTGATGATTAAGGAATTTCAGGACGAAATGCCGGCCTATACAGAATTTAATGTTGAGACTGATCTCCTGGGCCGTATTAAAGGCGGCGCTACTCTGGAATATTCCGGAGAATGGTACACGGCGACCGATGATACCGGAAAAGTATCAAAGACGATCATCACGGAGGAAGAGGCCACTCTTACGAGCGGTATTATCACTTGGAACGGTAATACTCTGGCTAAGCTGTGCGCTACTGGACGAGTAACGGACGACGCGGAACAAGGAATCCGTACCGTAAAGATCGGCGGTATCGCCAATAACGACGGAAAATCTTATGCTCTGTGTTTCCATCATACAGACAAAATCGACGGCGACGTCTGGATCGTAATTCGGGCCGTAAATCAGGGCGGCTTTTCTCTGGCGTTCGTAAAAGACGAGGAGACAGTTATCGACGCTGAGTTTACTTGCTTACCTCAGGACGACGAGGGAACGCTGATCCAGTACGTCGAGCAGATTGGGCAGACCGAACCTGGGGAATAATCGGGTAAATAATAATTAATTGTAAATCAGGACGAGAGAAATCTCGTCCTATTTTTGTATAGGAGGTATCACAATGGCTAAAGCCTTAAATTTTAACAATGTAAAAAAGAAGTATCTTACCGTTACACTGGCAGACGAAAATAACACCACGCTTATGATCGGTACTCCGACTAAAGCAATCATGGACGATCTGATCGCTCTTAAAGGCAGTCTTGAGGCGATCGAGGACGACGCGACCGACGCCGAGTCTACGGAGGAGCTTTTCGCGGCTTGCGCGAAACTCATGAGCCGGAATAAAGGCGGCGTTAAGATTTCGAAAGAATATCTCGAGGAGATTTTCGACTTTGAAGATATTATGATCTTTTTCAACGCCTATATGGATTTTATTACCGAGGTCACAAGTGTAAAAAACTCCTGATCCCTTATTACCCTTTAAAGGATAGTGATAAGGGTCATAAATACAGGATATTTACGACCTGGGAGCATTTAGTTTCGACCTATACCGGTCTTAATATGCTACAGGTTGAGGAGTTGGATTATATAGATTATCTGATTTATCGCCGGGACGCTTTTATCTGGCGTATGAGTCAGACCGAAAAAGGAACTGAATACCTCAATAACGCGTACCGCTTGGAACAGACCGAGCCGGATCGCAAGTCATTGCGTGATAAATTCGGTAGAAAGGAGGGGTAACGAGTGGCCGGGGCGATTAAAGGTATAACCGTCGAAATCGGAGGCGATACTACCAAACTCGGAAAAGCCCTTGCCGAGGTCAATAAATCATCAAAAGATTTACAGAATGAGCTAAAAGGAGTAGATAGGCTCCTTAAGTTTGATCCGGGGAATGTTACCCTCTTACAGCAGAAACAGGATCTCCTTACCTCCTCGATCGAGGAGACAAAAAAGAAACTTGACACTCTCAATCAGGCTATGGATCAGATAGACTCCGGAGAGATCGAGGTAACTGAGGAGGAGTATCGTAAGTTACAGCGCGAAATTATCGCGACCGAGCAGAAACTCGACGGACTCAATGACAAAATGAAAGATTTCGGGTCGGTAGGCGCTCAGCAGATCGCCGCGGCCGGGAATAAAGTAAAAGAGTTTGGGAGTAAGGTCGGAGGAGTTGGTAAAGCTCTTTTGCCTGTTACTGCCGGTATTATTGGAGCCGGTACCGCGTGCGTAAATACGGCCACGGATCTACAATCCGCTACAAATACCTATCTTGCCGCGACCGGTACGGCCGCCCAGAGTGCGAAAACACTTTCAGACGGTACGGTCGAGGTTACAGATAATACTCAAAAATTTAAGGACGTTATCCAGGGGATCTATGAAAATAATTACGGTGAAAGTTTTGACGATATCGCTCAGGGATTAAGCGAAATCAGGACTCAGATCGGCCCGGTTGTTGACTCCTGGGATCCTACGGCTTTACAGGAATTTACAGAATCGGCTTTCGCCCTCCGGGACGTATTCGGCTATGATATTTCTGAGTCCGTTAGAGCCGCTAATACCATGATGGATCAATTTGGGATAGATGGAGAATACGCGTTTAATCTGATCGCCCAGGGCGCTCAGAACGGCCTCGACTATTCCGGAGAATTACTGGATAGTGTCAATGAATACTCCGTACAGTTTGGAAAACTCGGCCTCGACGCTGAGGATATGTTTTCCATTTTCGCAAACGGAGCGCAAAACGGAGCCTTTAATCTGGATAAGATCGGTGACGCGGTAAAAGAGTTATCGATCCGTGTTGTTGACGGTTCAGATACGACAAAACAAGGTTTCGAGTTACTCGGTTTTAATGCCGATCAAATGGCCGCTAAGTTTGCCGCCGGAGGAGATACCGCGAAAGAGGCATTTAATCAGGTTATCAGCGGTCTCGCCAATATGGACGATCCTCTCGCCCAGAATACGGCAGGAGTCGATCTTTTCGGTACCATGTGGGAAGATCTTGGCCCTCAGGTTGTGACGTCATTATCTACGGTCAATGACTCTATAGATATGACTAATAACTCTATGGATCAGCTCAAACAGCAGAACTACGACAATCTGAAAAATCAGGTTGCTACGCTCGGCCGTACTTTTATTAGTGAGGTAGCCGTACCGATCGGAACTCAGTTAATCCCGGTTATTACGAATATCGTAACCAAAATCGGAGAGTGGATTCAGAAATTTAACGAGTTATCTCCTACAGCTCAAAAAATTATCGTAGTAATTGGGGGAATAGTGGCGGCAATAGGGCCATTGCTTACAGCGATAGGATCTTTTGCTGGTGCAATAGGTAATATCATGAAAATTGCCCCTCAGATTTCAACTGCGATAAAAGGAATAGGTACAGCCGCAAAAGCTCTATTCGGAGTTATAGCGGCTAATCCGGTTGTCGCTATTGTAACGGCGATAATCGCGGCGGTCGTGTTACTTTACACAAAATGCGAATGGTTCCGCGACGGTGTGAACGCTATACTCACGGCTATTAAGAATATTGCGACGACTGTATTTAATGCTCTGGTAACGTTCTTTACTCAGACGATACCGAACGCGATAGATACGGTCGTTTCGTTTTTCTCGCAATTACCGGGAAAAATTCAAAGTGCGATCTCGAGTCTGATTTCGATCGTACAAAATATTTTTAACTCTGTATTATCGACGATTACCTCGGTCGCTCAGCAGATCTATAACAATCTCCCGGCCGGATTTCAGTTAGTCGTACAGAATATACAGACAATCTTACAGAATATGGTTTCGATTTTTCAAAATATTTTCGGGATCATACAAACTGTAGTTCAGACGGCGATTTCAGTCGTTAAGGCAATTTTTACGGGAGATTTCGGGTCTATCCCTGGTATCGTGTCCAACGGACTTAATCAGATCTTAGGATTTTTCTCGAGTATTCTCGATTCTATTGTTACGATCGTCGTCAATATCATAGCGTCGATTATCAACTATTTCCGTGGACTGGCCGAGTCCTGGATCCAGATTTTTAACAATCTGAAAACGACGCTGACGACCTGGTGGAACAATCTTAAGACGACTTTCGTCAATATGGTTACTAATATCGTTAATTCGGTTGTGAATTTCTTTTCTCAGTTACCTGGGAAAATTTATAACGCGATCGTCGGAGCGATTTCGCGAGTACAGTCCTGGGGATCTCAATTATTGAGTACGGCCCGGTCTGCCGCGAGTAACATGATTAACTCTGTCATTTCTTTTATGACTCAGTTACCAGGTAAAATTTACAATGCAATTCAGGGCGCGATCTCTCGGGTAAGATCCTGGGGGTCAAGTATGCTCAGTACAGCGCGCTCAGCTATGACGAGCGTTGTTAATGGAATTGTTAGTACATTTTCCGGATTACCTGGCCGAATGGTTTCAATCGGTCGTAATGTAATTCAGGGAGTGATTAACGGTATCACCGGATCTGTAGGCCGATTATACAGCAGTATCAAAAATGCGGTTTCCGGCCTTGTCGATAAGGCGAAAAACGCTCTCGGTATTCACTCGCCGTCTCGAGTTTTCAGAGACGCGATCGGCGCTATGATCCCTCCTGGTATTGCTCTCGGTGTTAAGAAAACAGAGGATCAGGCTACCGGAGCGGTTGACGATATGATCGACGATCTGACAGATCAGGAGTTAGCGATCGACGGGGCAACAATTAACCGGAAGTTAAATACTACTTTCGGAAATGACAGCTCAGCGGCCGCGGCGGCCGGATCCTTAGATCCTATTCGTCTTATGACGATGCTACAAAATATTTTAGATAAGCTCGGATCCCTACAGATTTACCTCGATACCGGAGAACTGGTAGGAGGTATGATCGATAAGATCGACGAAGGATTTTCCGACAAATACGACAAAACGGTAAGGGGGTGGTAAGTCGTGAGAGGAATTACTATCATTTTGAATAATGAGCGATTTCATACCGGAAATGATCTTGATCTTGTGCAGGAGAAAAAAGAAATCGGTAAGCCGGACATACAATCCTATACAGTACAGATACCAGGGCGAAACGGCTTACTCAACCTCACAAAAGGACTTACCGGAAAAGTCAATTATTATAACCGGCCTTTATCTTTCCAGTATTTCGGTACTGGAAAGAGAGAGCGGCTTTTGTGGCTTGATAAAATAATGTCCTTTTATCACGGGGAAACCGTTCGAATTATCGACGATGATTATCCGGAATACTACTATGAGGGTGAGGCGTCCGTATCAACGGAGTTTCACCCTAATTATATTACAATCACACTCTCAGTCGATGCTCAGCCGTATAGAAAACGGCTCGTATGGACGACTCGACGTTACAGGGTAACCGGATCGGCTAATTTATGTATACAAAACGAAAATATGCCTGTAATACCGGAGATAACCGTTACTGATCCTATCGGTGTTACTCATGACAAGTCGAGTTACGATCTGACAGAAGGAACGTATAAGATAGACGATTTCGAACTTGCGCGAGGTAATAACATTTTTGAGGTAAGCGGATCCGGAATTATTACGTTTAAATATCAGGAGGGGACGATCTAATGTATAAAATTTATGCGAATGATACGGCGATCTGGACTCCCAACGATAACGAAAAAAAATTCGTTTCCCCGAAATTAGCTCTCGAAGTTAATAAACTCGGATCACTATCATTTACGATCTACCCGAATCATAAGGCTTATGACTTACTCGTCAAAATGCAAACGATCATTTCAGTATATCAGGATAATGAAATACTGTTCAAAGGTCGTATTTTTTCGGATAAAGCAGATTTCAGAAAAGCCAAAAAGGTAGAGATCGAAGGGATCCTCGGATATTTTAACGACTCGATCGTACGGCCGTATAGTTTCACAGGTGACGTCCCGGATTATTTGGAAATGTTAATCAATCAGCATAACAATCAAATGCCGGGACAAAAACAATTCAAACTGGGGAACGTAACGGTAACCGATCCAAACAATTATATTACTCGATCCTCGAGTGATTATCCGAAAACCTGGGAAGAGATTGAAAATAAATTAATCAAATTACTCGGGGGTTATATTGTGATCCGGTACGAGGAGGACGGTAATTATATTGATTATCTTGCTGATTTTCCAACAGAAGAGACGCAAAAAATCGAGTACGCAGTCAATCTTTTAGATTTGGATAATGAGGTAAAAGCTGATAATCTGGCCACTTGTATTATACCGCTCGGCGCCTCCGTTCAGGACGACGAGGGGAATAGTAGCCGGATTACAATCAAGGACGTAAACAACGGACTCGATTATATTTACGATCCGATCGTTGAAGCTGTATACGGTAGAATTTCAAAAACGGTAACCTGGGACGATGTGACTCTCCCGGAGAATCTGTTAAAAAAAGCTCAGGAGTGGATTAAAACGGCCGCTCTTTTGGAAGGTACTCTTACGATCAAAGCGGTTGATTTGCATTTGATTGACGATCAGATCCAGGCTTTTAGAATCGGACAATATATCCCGGTTTATTCGGTTCCTCACGGAATCAATGAGGATTTGCTTTTGACTAAATTCGATCTGGATCTTTCTAATCCGGCGAACTTTACTTTTTCTCTCGGACGTACGAAAACGTCGTTTGTGAATTTACAGTTTACGAACAATACTGACTCAAAAAAAGTATTACGATCGGCGGAACAGATTTCACAAGAGGTTAATCAGATCAGAAACGAAGTCGGAAACAAGGTTGACAGTAACGTCGGAGTAGGTAATACCGGTAAATACCTGGGAATAGATGCTCTGGGAAATGTCGTACCGGTGGATCCCCCGGCGGAATTTGACATACACTCGTTGAATACAAAAGCGACGATTGCCGAAAATGATGAATTTCCGATTTACGGCCCGAATGTTACAGAAAATAGGAAATTACTGTGGTCAACGATTAAATCAGTATTAAAATCTTATTTCGATCAGATATATGATGCTATTAATCATAAACATACGATATCAGATATCGAAGATTTTCCCGACCTCGAAAATACCTACGCTAAGAAAGATCATAATCATACGGTATCAGATATCGAAGATTTTCCTAAGATCAATCATTACCAGGGCGAGGAGATCGTCGTCGGTTCCTGGTTTTCAGAGCCGTTATATCGGTCTGTTATTCAGATCACAGATCTCGAGACTGAGGCCGGATCTTTTAACCGACCTCACAATATTATAGACATTTCCCTTATAACCAGAGTCGAGGGTATTCTCGTATCTAACGGATCGACTCAATATCTTTCTAACGTATCGGCCGATAAGACCGATATTTTTTATACTCTCGATACGGTTACAGAGTCCGGTATAGGTTATCTGGTTATCGAGTACACAAAGCTAAGTGGAGAGGAGGGATCAGAGAATGACGGTGTATAACTGGCTAACCTTACTTTTGGGATCCGGAATACTTACCGGAATCTGGCGGTACTTAATCTGTCGGATCAAAGAAAACGATCAGCGTACAAAATCGGTACAGCTTGGCTTACAGGCGTTACTCAGAAATCAAATGATTCACGAGTATAACAAGTACCTCGATCAGGGTTACGCGCCGATCTATGCGAAAGAAAATTTCGAGAATATGTGGGTACAGTACCATAACCTCGGATATAACGGAGTTATGGACGAGATCCACGAGAAATTTAAAGAATTGCCTACAGAAAGAAAGGAGAATTAACTATGAAAAATGTAAAGGTTGATACTATCGTAAGAACGATCGTTCTTGTTATCGCTCTCGCTAACCAGATTTTAGCGATTGTCGGTAAAGACGCTTTTCCGGTTACTGAGGATCAGGTATACCAGGGCGTTACTTTGATCGCTACCGTCGGGGCCGCTGTATGGGCATGGTGGAAGAATAACTCTTTCACAAAACAGGCGATCGAGGCGGATAAGACTCTTGTAAAGTTAAAAGAGGAGGCTTAATCATGGCCTCCTCTGATTTCGTGAAAAAGATCGGCCCTCTGGCTCATGCGGATATGCTTAAGTCCGGGATCCTGGCGTCGATCATTGCCGCCCAGGCTATTCTCGAGAGCGGCTACGGTACCACAGAACTCGCTCAGAACGCGAATAACTATTTCGGTATGAAATGCTCATTGTCCGGTAATACCTGGCCGACTGTATGGGACGGGACGTCTACATATACAAAAAAGACGGCTGAGCAGAATCCGGACGGATCGATCTATTATGTTGCGGCTGATTTCCGGAAATATCCGAATATCGAGACAAGTATCGCCGATCATTCCCTTTATCTGGCCGGTGCTAAAAACGGCTCAGAATTACGATACGAGGGTCTGATCGGAGAGACAGATCCGAAAAAGGCCGCTCAGATTATTAAATCCGGCGGCTATGCTACAGATATTTCTTACGTCGATAAGCTGTGTAATCTTATCGATCGGTATGATCTGACTCAGTATGATAAAAAGGAGGAAAGTAATTTGAAAATCAATCAGAATACAAATTTCGGGACTCATAACACAAGTAAAAGAACCGGAGCGATCGAATACATTGTACTTCACTATGTCGGAGCTACCGGAGACGCAAAGAATAACGTCAACTATTATAATCAGAGGACGACTACCTCAGCCAGTGCGGACTTTTTCGTCGGTCATAGCGGCGATATCTGGCAGTACAATCCGGATCCTAAATCCCGGTATTGTTGGGCTGTCGGTGGCGGAAAACAGTCAAGTTACGGAGGATCGCTTTATGGTAAGGCGAAAAATGCGAACTGTGTTTCTATCGAAATGTGTGTTAAAACAAAAGGCAGTCAGGCCGCAAATTCTCCGGACTGGTATTTTACAGACGAGACAATCGCCTCCGCCGTAGAACTGACAAAGTACCTCATGAATTTATACGGTATTCCGGCGAGCCGCGTTATCCGTCATTTCGACGTAAACGGAAAGTTTTGTCCTGGCGTGGTTGGTTGGAACTCAGCGACCGGATCAGAGAGCGCTTGGAATAGCTTTAAATCTAAGATTTCCGGCGGCTCCTCATCCTCTCAGCCGAGTACCTCCGGAACTATGTACCGCGTTCGTAAGACCTGGGCCGACGTAAAGAGTCAGGTCGGAGCTTTTACCGTTCTCAGCAATGCGAAAAGGAAAGCAGACGAGACCGGTCTTAACGTATACGACGCCTCCGGCAACTGTGTTTATTCTCCGTCCGGATCTGGATCCGGCGGCGGTACGTCATTCAAAGTCCGGGTTAAAATCTCCGATCTGTACATCCGGAAAGGGCCAGGTACCTCATACGGCAAAAACGGCTTTTGTCCGGTCGGTGTATATACGATCGTCGAAACTAAGAGCGCGAACGGTTATACCTGGGGCCGCCTGAAATCCGGGGCTGGTTGGATCGCTCTCGAGTATACAGAGCGGCTCTAATTTGCCTCTATTATCGAATTTACGATAATAACCTTATAAGTTATCGAGTAAAACAATAAAATCGCTCTACGGGCCTCTGAGAGGCTCTCAGGGGCATAATAAGACACAAAGACCGAGGAGCGGAACAAACTCCCCGGTCTTTTTTATTGCTCATTTTTAACAGTAATAAATAAATCAACGAAATACGGGCTTTTTCCTTTATCAAGAGTATATTTCTCGTCCTCGTCACAATCCAGATATTTATAATTACCGCCGCCCATTTCGTAATCAATTTTAACGATACGATCATTTTTCAATAAATTGTGAATATGAGCGCACGATCCGGCTTTTATGTATCCAACGAGAAGAGAATCAGCTACTACCTTAATCGCGTTAGGATCATGCGGATTTTCTGGCTCAGGAATCAATTCTATTTTATCGGGATAAAACTCATATTCGAATATTTTTTCATTTTCGAGTCCATCTTCTATCAGTTCTTTTTTTGTTTCAGAATAATAAACATTTTCAACTTTAAATTTCATGATATTATCAATATAGTGAGAGGTACCTGTTACTTTATGTTTTTCAACAGAAGTATCTTTTTTATTATCTTTTGGTACGTCTACGGGTTGTTGGGTGCTTTTCTTAGATTTCTTTTTAAATAAATCAAATAATCCCATGATATAACCTCCTCATAAGTGATAAGAAAATTATATCATTGTTTCGATAAATCGAAAAGTATTTATATAGAAGGAACACGATCAAAAAATATATTTACCTAAATTGCGTATATGGTTGAACCCTTGTCCCTGCGGATACTATCCTGACCGTGAACGCTGTCACTGTTCCGAAACGGATATTGCCAGGTACCTAGGAAAACTCAGCCAGGCATTTCTCGACCGGATGGATCTGTGCGCGGAAGTCCCGGCAGTCAGCTATGAGACGCTGGCGCCGGAGGATGGAAAAGGGAAGGCAGAAAGGATCAGTTCTGCCCATATGCGGAAGATCGTTGCAAGGGCAAGGGAGGTGCAGCTGGATAGATATCGGGAAAACGGACAACAGTTTAACAGTGAGCTGAAGCCGGGACAGATCGGAAGATTCTGCCCCCTGACGCCGGAAGCCTCCCGGATGCTGGAACAGGCGTATACAGCGCTGAGGCTGAGTGCGCGGGGCTATCACAGGGTCCTGAAAGTTGCCCGCACGATTGCGGATATGGAGCCGTGTGAAACGATCAATACCACCCATGTGGGTGAGGCTCTGTGCTGCCGGAGCCTGGATAAAAAAATATGGAGGGTATAAATGAATGGAACAGGTTGTATATTATCACAAAAGGGACAAGGCATATCCGGAGAGAATGCGGCCATATCCGGATATGCCCGCGGGCATTTATACAAAAGGCAGGCTTCCTTTTGAGGGAGTGCCTTCGGCAGCCATTGTGGGCGCCCGCGCCTGCAGCGTTTACGGCAGGGTACAGGCAAAACGATATGCCCGGGAGCTGGCGGCGGCAGGGGTACAGATCATCAGCGGGCTTGCCACCGGGGTTGACGCGGCGGCACATGAAGGAGCGCTGGAAGGCGGAGGCGTCACCTTTGCGGTACTTGGCTGCGGGGTGGATATCTGTTACCCGAAAGAGAATTACCCTCTGATGCGGCGGATGCTGGAACATGGCGGAGGGATACTCTCTGAATTTGAGCCGGGGGAGGAGCCGGCGGCATGGCATTTTCCCCAGAGAAACCGGATCATCAGCGCGCTGGCAGATCTGGTACTGGTGGTGGAGGCGCGGAAACGGAGCGGTTCGCTGATTACAGCGGATTACGCGCTGGAACAGGGGAAAAGCGTTTACGCTCTTCCGGGGAGAGTGAACGATCCCCTCAGCGAGGGATGCAACCGGCTGATCGCCCAGGGAGCGGGGATTGCCGTGGAACCGTCGGCGCTGCTGGAAGAGCTGGGAATTTCCGCGAACCACAGAGTTTTGGAAAACGGAAAACGAAAACTGGCGAAGGAAGAACAGAAGATGATCGGTGAGATGAAAAAGGGCAGCCACACACTGGAAGAGCTTCATCAGGCGACAGGATACCCTATTCCGGAGCTTTCGTCGCTGCTTGTGCGGATGCAGCTGGACGGCCTGATTGTCGAGGAAGGAAAAAATATCTATTTTTACAGAGAATAACGTGTCCTGTTTTGTCGAAAATGCGGTAAAAATGTGGACGGACGCGGGGAAAAAGAAAAAATTAAAAGAGAAAGGTCTTGCCAGAAAAAACTTTTTGGTGTATATTAACCCTCAGTATACTTGAGAAAGCAATTTTCAAAGATGCGCTAGAGCGTGCATAAAGAATGTGGGAATGAATATTCATACACGCTTTCTGTATACAGAGTGTAGCGAAAATCGGAGAATTCAGGAGGCAATAAGGTGGCGAAATATCTTGTAATCGTGGAATCACCGGCAAAAGTGAAGACTGTCAAGAAATTTCTGGGCTCAAATTATGAAGTGGCGGCGTCTATGGGACATGTCCGTGATCTTCCGAAGAGCCGTCTTGGCATCGACGTGGAACACGATTTTGAACCAAAATATATTACGATCCGCGGAAAAGGCGATCTTCTGGCGTCGTTGAGAAAATCAGCAAAGAAAGCGGAAAAAGTATATCTGGCAACGGACCCGGATCGTGAGGGGGAAGCGATTTCCTGGCATTTGTCCAAGGCTCTGAACCTGGATGAGAAGAAAATGCGCAGGATCACATTTAATGAAATTACAAAAAGTGCGATCAAGGCTTCCATCAAGGAAGCAAGGGATATCGATATGAATCTGGTGGACGAACAGCAGGCGCGCCGGTGTCTGGACCGCATGGTAGGTTATGAGATCAGCCCGGTTCTCTGGAAGAAGATCAAGAGAGGGTTGAGCGCAGGGCGGGTACAGTCTGTGGCACTGCGGATCATAGCGGACCGGGAAGAGGAGATCAATGCGTTTATCCCGACGGAATACTGGACGCTGGATGCGCATTTCGCGATCCCGAAGGAGAAAAAACCTCTGGTGGCAAAGTTCTATGGAAAAGAAGGCAAAAAATTCTCTATTTCCTCCGAGGACGAGCTCAATCAGATCCTGAAAGAGCTGGAGGGAGCCGAGTTTGCTGTTTCTGAGGTAAAAAAAGGAGAACGGAGCAAGAAAGCCCCGCTTCCGTTTACCACCAGTACGCTGCAGCAGGAGGCTTCCAAGGTGCTGAATTTTTCCACCCAGAAGACTATGCGCCTGGCGCAGCAGCTTTATGAAGGAATCGATATCAAAGGAAACGGAACTGTCGGTCTGATCTCCTATCTGCGTACGGATTCCACCCGTATTTCCGATGAGGCGGACGCTGCGGCGAGAAGCTATATCGGTGAACAGTACGGACAGGAATACGCCGCTGTGGGAGAGACCGGAAATAAAAATAAAATGGCACAGGATGCCCATGAGGCGATCCGTCCCACAGATGTGACCCGCACGCCGGTTCTGGTCAAGGAATCTCTGTCCAGAGATCAGTTCCGCCTGTATCAGCTGATCTGGAGACGGTTTGTGGCAAGCCGTATGAAACCGGCAGTCTATGAGACCACATCGGCGAAGATCACCGGAAACGGTTATCTGTTTACCGCCGCGTCCTCCCGGATCAAATTTGACGGATTCATGTCCGTCTATACGCAGGAAGAGGATGAAAAGAAGGAAAACAATACCGTTGTGCGCGGACTGGACACAGATACGCCGCTGAAGCTGGAAGAGTATGACAAACAGCAGCATTTTACACAGCCGCCCGCCCATTATACGGAGGCTTCTCTGGTCAAGACCATGGAAGAACTGGGAATCGGCCGTCCGAGTACTTATGCGCCGACAATCACGACGATCATCAACCGCCGTTATGTGGCGAAAGAAAACAAGAACCTGTATATGACCGAACTGGGCGAAGTGGTCAATAATATGATGAAGCAGGCGTTCCCGAGCATTGTGGATGTGAATTTCACTGCCAATATGGAAGCGCTGCTGGATAAGATCGGAGACGGCACTATCCGCTGGAAAACGGTTGTCGAGAACTTCTGGCCGGATCTGGAAGAGGCAGTCAAGCAGGCGGAAAAAGAGCTGGCGGAGGTTAAGGTGGAGGATGAAGTGACCGACGTAGTCTGTGAGGCCTGCGGACGCAATATGGTGGTCAAATACGGTCCCCACGGAAAATTCCTGGCATGTCCGGGATTCCCGGAGTGTAAAAATACCAAACCGTATCTGGAAAAGATCGGTGTTCCGTGTCCGAAATGTGGAAAAGAAGTGATTCTGAAAAAGACCAAAAAGGGCAGGAAATATTACGGATGTGAAGACAATCCTAACTGTGACTTCATGTCCTGGCAGAGACCGTCGGCAAAGAAATGTCCGGTCTGCGGCGGATATATGCTGGAAAAAGGAAATAAGCTGGTCTGCGCGGATGAACACTGCGGTTATGTTGAGGTGCGAAAAAAAGAGGAAGAGTAAGTTTTTGCTGTAGTTTGTTTGTCGACACGCCTGTGGACTTCATTTTTTTCAAAATACTCCCATTTGTCTGAAAAATACGTTGATTTTCGAACAATTCCATGCTAAAATGAGATTAACATAGAAAGAATGGGAATAATAAGAAAGGAGAAGAGAATGGGCGTACAATTACTCGATAAAACCAGAAAGATTAATAAGTTACTTCATAATAATCATTCCACGAAGGTGGTATTCAATGATATCTGTGAAGTAATGATGGAAACGCTGGATTCCAATATTCTGGTAATCAGCAAAAAGGGCAAGGTGCTGGGCATCAGTCTGTGTCCGGGAGTAGAAGAGATTACAGAACTGATTGAGGATAAGGTAGGAGGTTATGTAGATAATCTGCTGAATGACCGTCTTCTGAGCGTCTTGTCCACCAAGGAAAATGTCAACCTGGAGACTCTTGGATTTGAACTTCCGGGAGTTTCAAAATACAATGCCATCATCTGTCCGATCGACATCGCCGGTGAGCGTCTCGGTACTGTATTTATGTACCGCGGCGAGCCTGCGTACGATATTGATGACATCATCGTCAGTGAATATGGAACCACTGTGGTAGGACTGGAAATGATGCGGTCCGTCAACGAAGAGAATGTAGAGGAAAACAGAAAAGTTCAGGTTGTAAAATCGGCTTTCAATACGCTCTCCTTCTCAGAGCTTGAAGCGATCACACATATTTTCGAGGAGCTGGACGGTGATGAGGGCATTCTGGTTGCCAGCAAGATTGCGGACCGTGTGGGAATTACCCGATCCGTCATTGTCAACGCGCTGCGCAAGTTTGAGAGCGCAGGCGTGATCGAATCCCGTTCCAGCGGAATGAAGGGTACTTACATCAAAGTGCTGAACGACTATATTTTTGATGAACTGGATGAGATCAAGGCGAGAAAGAACCTGAAAAACAAAGGAGAAGCTCAGAATTCCGGGGATACGGAGTGAGGAGACTTCTGAAAAACGAAAAGCATTCGGCAAAGGAAGCTGCCGTAAAATGAAGTGAAACACAGGATATGGAAACGGACATGTTGTCCGGAAGGATATCCGGGAGCGGAGCACATTTTACGGCAGCTATTTTGTTTCATAGGAAACTGCTTTCCTATGAAACAAAATATGCTCCGCAGGGATCGCACTGCGGCAGAGAGGAAGATGTCGCTTGCGCGCCCCGCCGCAGGCGGAGAATCCTGCAAGCAGGATTCTTTCTTTTGTGAAACCATGGAAAAAGAATTATAAACAGATTATTAAATCTCAAAAAAAGGGAAAAATGAGAAAACGGGAGAAAACAAAAGGAAACAAAAGAAATAAAGATGATAAACGAGATATCACAAAAAAAAATAAAGTTGCGAAATGAAGCCAGAAACACTATAGTAAGAACCATCAAGTAGCACTCGACTGAAACGAGTGCTAATAATGCAGAAAGCAAAGCTTAAAGGAGGCCATATAGAATGAGATTAGTACCATTGGGAGACAGAGTTGTATTAAAAGAGCTGAAAGCAGAAGAGACAACAAAATCCGGAATCGTTCTTCCGGGCCAGGCACAGGAGAAACCGCAGCAGGCAGAGGTTGTTGCCGTAGGACCGGGAACCGTAGAGGACGGAAAAGAAGTAAAGATGGAAGTTTCCGTTGGTGATCAGGTTATCTATTCCAAATATTCAGGAACAGACGTAAAGCTGGACGACGAAGAGTATATCATCGTAAAACAGAGTGACATTCTGGCAATCGTAAAATAAAGAAAAATATTCAGGAGGCAGATCAAAATGGCAAAAGAAATCAAATACGGAGCAGAAGCAAGAGCAGCACTGGAAAGAGGTGTGAACCAGCTGGCAGATACCGTTCGCGTAACCCTCGGACCGAAAGGAAGAAACGTAGTTCTTGACAAACAGTATGGAGCTCCGCTGATCACAAACGACGGTGTTACCATCGCAAAAGAGATTGAGCTGGCAGACGGCTTCGAAAACATGGGCGCACAGCTGATCAAGGAAGTGGCTTCCAAGACCAACGACGTAGCAGGTGACGGTACCACAACCGCAACCGTACTGGCACAGGCAATGGTACATGAAGGAATGAAGAACCTGGCAGCGGGCGCAAACCCGATCGTTCTGCGTAAGGGAATGAAGAAAGCAACCGATAAAGCAGTAGAGGTCCTGGCTTCCATGAGCCAGCCGGTAAACGGAAAAGAGCAGATCGCAAGAGTTGCAGCTGTATCCTCCGGTGACGAGCAGGTTGGACAGATGGTAGCAGACGCAATGGAGAAAGTTTCCAACGACGGTGTAATCACCATTGAAGAATCCAAGACCATGCAGACTGAGCTGGAACTGGTAGAAGGTATGCAGTTTGACCGCGGATACATTTCCGCTTACATGTGCACAGATATGGAGAAGATGGAGGCAACTCTGGATGATCCTTATATCCTGATCACCGATAAGAAACTGTCCAACATTCAGGAAATCCTTCCGCTGCTGGAGCAGATCGTACAGACAGGCGCACGTCTTCTGATCATCGCAGAGGATGTTGAGGGCGAGGCTCTTCAGACACTGGTTCTGAATAAACTGCGCGGAACCTTCAACGTAGTTGCTGTCAAAGCTCCGGGATACGGTGACAGAAGAAAAGCAATGCTGGAAGACATCGCAGTTCTGACAGGCGGACAGGTGATCTCCGAGGAGGTTGGCCTGGAGCTGAAGAACGCTACGATGGATATGCTGGGACGTGCAAAATCCGTAAAAGTTCAGAAAGAGAACACGATTATCGTAGACGGATGCGGTGACAAAGAGGCAATCAAAGGCAGAATCGCTCAGATCCGTTCTCAGATCGAAGAGACCACTTCTGAGTTTGATAAAGAAAAATTACAGGAAAGACTTGCGAAAATGGCAGGCGGCGTAGCTGTGATCCGTGTAGGTGCCGCTACAGAGACAGAGATGAAAGAAGCAAAACTTCGTATGGAGGACGCGCTGAACGCTACAAGAGCGGCAGTGGAAGAAGGTATTATCGCAGGCGGCGGTTCCGCATATATCCATGCAACCAAGGAACTGGAAGCTCTGGTAGATTCTCTGGACGGAGATGAAAAGACAGGTGCGAGAATCGTTAAAACAGCTCTGGAAGCTCCGCTGTTCCATATTGCAGCAAACGCAGGTCTGGAAGGTTCTGTTATTATCAACAAAGTAAAAGAATCCAAAGTTGGTGTTGGATTTGACGCATACAAAGAAGAGTATGTGGATATGATTCAGGCTGGAATCCTGGATCCGGTAAAAGTAACAAGAAGCGCTCTGCAAAACGCGACAAGCGTTGCAGCTACTCTGCTTACTACCGAGTCCGTAGTTTCCAACATCAAAGAGCCGGCACCGGCAGCACCGGCAGGCGGAGATATGGGAATGATGTAATTCCGTTACAGTGAAAGGAAAGGGCTATCGCAGGTAGACGATAGCCCTTTTTTGTGATATAATTGTGAGCACGACCGGGGGGATTACCAGCGAAGGAGAAGAACACAAGATGGCAAAGCGGTATGAGTCAGACAGAACAAGAAAAGAAAAAATGGAGCTGGAGCGCCAGAAGCTGTCGGAGATGAAAGTAAGGGGAAAGCTGGAATACATCTGGACTTACTATAAGCCCGTCATTTTCGGAATTATCGGTGTGATCGCTCTGATCTTTATTATCAGGAATCAGATTGAAAACGCAAAGTATTATGATATTCTGAGCATCGGAGTGGCGAATTCCACTAACGTGGAATCCTTGGATCCGCTGGAAGAGGAGCTTCAGCAGCAGTTCGGAGATTCCGAGGATCAATACCAGCGTGTCGGGATTGATACGAGCTATTCCTTTGGATTCGATATGAGCAACGCGGATTATAATACCGTGATGAAATTCGTAGCGATCGTCGCGGCTCAGGATATGGATATCCTGATCTGCAACCAAGAGGTCTATGAACATTATGATGATCAGGAGTATTTTATGGATCTGACAGAACTTCTTTCCGAAGAGGAATGTCAGAAATACAGTCTTTCCGAAGGGGATACCGCGATTGAGATTACCAATCTTCCACGGTATCAGGAAATGAATCTCACCTCTTATGAACCGGTATATCTGGCAGTCCTGGTGAATGCACAGAATCTGGATACAGCAAAAGCTTTTATTAATTACCTTGAGGAGGATAACTGAAAATGAGCGATTTGTACACAGAAGTTATGGTGGCGAAAAAGCCAACGGTGAAAGATCAGCTGATCAAATTTGTACTGATCCTGTTTACGGTGCTGTTTGCGCTGGCAGGTCTTGTTCTGATGCCGATTTTGTTGGTTGCGGCTGTGATTCTTGGCGTAGTGGACTATGTTTTTATTCCGCGCCTGAGTGTAGAGTTTGAGTATCTGTATGTGAATGGTGAACTTGATGTAGACCGTATCTTCTCCAAATCGAGGAGAAAACGCGCAGCCAGCTACGATCTTCCTTCCATGGAGATCATGGCACCCTGGAATTCCCATCGGCTGGATTCCTACAAAAATAACAGGGGATTGAAAAAAGTTGACTATTCTTCCGGCATCGAAGGAGAGGGACATAAGCCATATGGATTTGTGATCTCAAACAAAAACCAGCTGGAGTTGGTTATTTTTGAGCCGAACGAGGTTATGCTGAAGGATATCCGCAGCAAGATGCCGAGAAAGGTATTTTATGATTGACAGGGTTTTTCAGTTTTGATAAACTTATAGGAAACTGTTAATGACAAATGAAGAAAGGGAGAAAAGAAAATGGGCACAATTATTGGTGATGGCATTACTTTTGACGATGTGCTGCTGGTTCCGCAGTACTCAGAAGTAACCCCAAACATGGTGGACCTTACAACCTACCTGACAAAAAAGATCAAACTGAATATTCCGATGATGAGCGCAGGTATGGATACGGTAACCGAACACCGTATGGCAATTGCGATGGCACGTCAGGGAGGAATCGGTATCATTCATAAGAATATGTCGATCGAACAGCAGGCGGAAGAAGTCGATAAGGTAAAACGTTCCGAAAATGGTGTTATCACGGACCCGTTTTTCTTATCTCCGGAGCATACTCTGGCGGATGCCAACGATCTGATGGCTAAATTCCGTATCTCCGGTGTACCAATCACAGAGGGCACAAAACTGGTTGGTATTATTACAAACCGTGACCTGAAATTCGAGACAGATTTCACAAAGAAGATTAAGGAATCCATGACCAGCGAAGGACTGATTACCGCAAAGGTAGGCGTGACGCTGGAGGAAGCAAAAGAGATCCTGGCAAAATCCAGAAAAGAAAAACTGCCGATCGTGGATGATGATTTCAATCTGAGAGGTCTGATCACGATCAAGGATATCGAGAAGAACATCAAATATCCGCTGTCCGCAAAGGACGAGCAGGGACGTCTGCTGTGCGGTGCTGCCGTAGGTATCACAGCAAACGTTCTGGAGCGTGTGGAGGCTCTGGTTAATGCCCATGTAGACGTGATCGTTATCGATTCCGCACACGGACATTCCGCAAATATCTTCAAGACACTCCGCAGCATCAAGGAAAAATTCCCGGATCTGCAGGTAATCGCAGGAAACGTTGCGACTGCGGAAGCAACCCGCGACCTGATCGCAGCCGGAGCGGATGCAGTAAAAGTCGGTATCGGACCTGGATCCATCTGTACGACCCGTGTCGTTGCAGGTATCGGCGTACCGCAGATCACAGCGGTTATGAACTGCTACGAAGAGGCAAAGAAGACCGGAACTCCGATCATCGCTGACGGCGGTATCAAGTATTCCGGAGATATGACCAAAGCAATCGCAGCCGGAGCCAATGTCTGCATGATGGGAAGTATCTTTGCAGGCTGTGACGAGAGCCCGGGAGAGTTCGAACTGTTCCAGGGAAGAAAGTATAAGGTATACCGTGGAATGGGATCCATCGCAGCGATGGAAAACGGCAGCAAGGACCGCTATTTCCAGACCGATGCCAAGAAACTGGTACCGGAAGGCGTTGAGGGACGTGTTGCTTACAAGGGTCTTGTGGAAGACACCGTCTTCCAGCTGATCGGAGGAATTCGTTCCGGTATGGGATACTGCGGCGCCAAAGACATTGAGACACTGAAAGAGACCGGAAAATTCGTAAAGATTTCCGCAGCATCTCTGAAGGAATCTCATCCGCACGATATCCATATCACCAAAGAGGCTCCGAACTATACGGTAGAGAACGACTAATATAGCACGCAGGCACAGACTGAGCGTGAAAAAAACGGTACCCGCGGCATTGCGTGAGGCAATGTGCCGCGGGTACCGTTTTTAGGAAAAGAGTCTTAATTAATAAAGGGAGAATTAAATGCAGCAAAAGAGAAAACGATACCGTTATTCACGGATGACAAGAAAGAGAAGAAGGGCGCAGATCCGACGAAGGATAATAGGTGCAGGGGCTGCAGTTTTATGTGTGTTTGGAATTGGCTTTGGAATACGGCAGCTGACAGGTATCGGGCAGAATGGACCGGTTGATATCCAGGCGGATACAACCAGCGTGCAGTGGGAGGGGGCTCCGCCGATCAATGTGGAGCTTCTGACGCCAAATGAATGGTCCAGACCGCAGATTGCGCTGGAACAGATCCAGGGAATCGTGATTCATTATACGGCGAATCCGGGCAGCACAGCACAGCAGAATCATGACTATTTTGAGGGACTGAAGGATTCCCAGTCCACCAAGGCAAGCAGCCATTTTATCATCGGACTTGACGGCGAAGTGATCCAGTGTATCCCAAGTTCTGAATGGTCCTATGCGTCCAATGACAGGAACAGGGATACCTTATCGATCGAGTGCTGTCATCCGGATGAGAGCGGACAGTTCAATGAGGCGACGTATCAGTCGATGGTGGAACTGACCGGCTGGCTGTGTCACAGATTCGGGCTTTCGTCGGAGGATGTGATCCGCCATTATGATGTGACAGGAAAGGATTGTCCGAAGTATTTTGTGGAGCATGAGGATGTCTGGGTGCAGTTCCGGCAGGATGTACAGGAGTATGCAGACAGTCTGTGACATCAAAGATAGTTACAATTTATTCCTGCAGACTGCGACGCAAATCTTGCAGAAACCAAGAATGTTTGGGAGGATAATTGCAATGATATACCTGGAAAATTTTTGTTTTCCGGACGAAGAGAGGGAATCAGATTTTTTTTATCGCCAGAATGATCCGCGCCTGAAAAGAACGTGCTACGATTCTTTTTATCCGTTTCAGGTACTTTCCAGAAGAAAGTTCCGGAGGGTGGATTTTGAACCGATCACTGTTTTTTATGGAGGAAATGGGTGCGGAAAGACAACAGCGCTGAACGTGATCGCTGCGAAACTGGGGCTGGAACGTGATACGCCTTATAACCGTTCTGAGTTTTTTGAAGATTATCTTGAACTCTGTGATGCTGAGGTCATTGGAAAACTGCCGAAGGGAAGCCGGATCATCACCAGCGATGATGTGTTCGACTATATGCTGAACATCCGCTCCCTCAATAACGGTGTGGAAGTGCGGCGGGAGGAACTGTTTGAGGAATACCTGGAAATGAAATATTCAAAGTTCCGGATGCGCTCCCTGGACGATTATGACCAGCTGAAAAAGGTCAATATGGCAAGGAGCAAAACCCAGTCCAAATATGTCCGTGCCAATACGCCGGGAAATGTCCGGGAATACTCCAACGGGGAGAGCGCCTGGTCTTACTTCTGTGAAAAGATCGGAGAGAACTGTCTCTATCTGCTGGATGAACCGGAAAACAGCCTTTCTCCGAAACGGCAGATGGAACTGATGAAATTTCTGGAGGATTCGGCAAGATTCTTTGGATGCCAGTTTGTGATCTCAACGCATTCGTCGTTCCTGCTGGCGATGCGGGGCGCTAAAATTTACGATCTGGACGAAGATCCGGTGGATGTGAAACGATGGACGGAACTGGAAAATGTGCGGGTTTATTATGAGTTTTTCCGGGAACACGAAGGAGAGTTTGAGACGAATTTTCCGTAATGTGGGGCGTGCAGAATGCAGGAAAGCAACTTTCAAACATGCTCCGGGACAAGATTGAGAAATGAATATCCAGATGGATCCGGAATGATAGAAGAAAAGAGATGGCAGTTCAATCAGATGAACTGTTTTGAAAAGAGTGCTGAAAATGGGTGAATGTCGAAATATCACTGGTTTTTCAGCGCTCTTTTTTGTGTTTTTTCTCGCTTTGACAATGAGCTTTGACAGATGCACGGCACAAAATGAAAAGAAATTTTCAAAAAGAAAATATTGAAAATTTATTTACATTTAACAAAAGTATGAAGGAAGGATTTACACAGGTTTGCTATAGTAGAGAAGGAACAAAGAGAGACATACAGATTTCGGAGCGGAGATTTCTGATATTCGGAATCGGTAGGTCAGAAAATCAATCTGGAGGAATTGAAAATGGAGACGATGAAAAGACCGGCTGCAACACAGTCGCAAAAACTGATGATTTTTGTTCTTACTATGGCACTCTACGGAATGGCTACCCTGTTTACAGAACTGATCCCGAGTTTTCAGGTGGGGGTTGTGGAGTTTTCCGTGGAATATTTTCTGTTCATCCCGCTGGTGCTGAGCATGCTGTTTGATCCGATCTCAGCAGCGCTGGGAGCGGCAACCGGAGAATTGGTATTCAGTGAAATCATGCTGGGACAGTTCGGCGGACTTGGAGAATTGGAAAAGTTTATCACAGTGACCATCGGCGTGTATCTTGCGGGCCGCATGGTAAAGGATCCGAAAAACCATAAGATGGTAGGAATTGCCGCTCTTACAGGAACGGGCGTGCAGCTGTTTCTCGGTATGCTGGTTGATATTTTCAAAGTGCAGTTTGCCGTACAGGATTTTGAAGCGGTACCGGGACTGCCGGAAAGTGTGTTCGCAACAGAAGGGTTTGCGTTTGCCAATGATCTTCTGTTCTCCGGTATTTTGTTCTGCATGCTTCCTACCCTTTATCTTGTGCCGAAATTATACGGAAAGATCGAGCCGCTCCTTGGCATGGAGCCGCGTTCGGAAAAGACAGCGCTTGGAGCCATCAATGGAAAAGTAATCCTTGCCTGTCTTGGAGCGTTTGCTGTAGCTGTGGCAGCTGAAATGCTGGCGGAAAGCGGAATGTCCCTGATCGACTGGGAAGCAGACTGGGCAGGAAGCGGCACAGCACTTGCGGCAGGTATGGTAGTCGCTGCTGCTGCTGCGGTGATCGTTCTGGTCATCATGAAAAAAAGAGCAGAGGCAGGAAAACAAAACTGAGAAAAGCGTAACGGTTCAGTCAGCTGGACCGTTGCGGATCATTGCGGCGCTGGCCGCTGAAGGAGTTGCGAGATATGAATGTGATTGAAATCAGAGATCTGACTTATACGTATCCGGGTGCATCCCGTCCTACCCTGGACCATCTGAATCTGAATGTGGAAAAGGGGGATTTTCTTGCAATCATAGGAAATAACGGATGTGGAAAATCCACACTCTGCAAGACGATGAATGGTCTGATCCCACATTTTATTGCCGGTGAGTTCCAAGGAAGTGTCCTGGTAGATCAGCAGGATACCAAAACCATGGATGTGGGCAGGATTGCAGGAAAAGTGGGATATGTTTACCAGGATTTTGAGAATCAGATCGTGAGGCCTACGGTCCTGGATGACGCATCCTATGCCTGCATGAATTACGCGATGCAGGATTATCTGGAAAGGGGAAGGGAAGCGCTGCGTCAGTGTGGGCTGGAAGGCAGAGAGCAGGAGTATATCTGGCAGCTCTCCGGCGGGCAGACACATCTGCTGGCGCTGGCAGGCGCCGTTTCCCTGGAACCGGATGTACTGATCCTGGATGAACCGATCGCCCAGCTGGATCCAAAGCATGCGGATCTCATTTACGGGGTACTGAAAAATCTCAATGAAACCTGGGGAAAAACGATTATTGTGATCGAGCATCACACCGAGTATATTGCGGACTATTGCCATCATGTGGCGCTGCTGAAAGACGGTCATACAGAATGGGTGCTGCCTTCTGACGAGGCGCTGCGAAGAGTGGAAGAACTTCAGGAGTGCAATATTTTCCCTCCGCAGGTGACGATTGCGGCACATCAGATGAAAAAAGAGGGAATGCTGGCGGAAGACACTGTGCTTCCGACGACCATCGAGGCTGGAAAAAAAGTGTTTGATCGTCTGCTCTACCGCGGGGAAATCTGTACGGAGTGGGAGGCACCAGGAGAAAAACAGAAGGAAACAGAATCTGTGGTTTCCTTCCGAAAGGTTTCCGTGTCCTATCGGGCGGTAAAAGGAGAGGCAAAACAGATTTTCCGAAACCTGAACCTGGAAATCAAAAAGGGTGAGAAGATTGCGCTGATCGGTTCCAACGGAGCCGGAAAATCCACACTGATGAAGCTGATGACCGGACTGATCAAACCATCCGAAGGAGAGATCCTTCTGAAAGGAAAAGGAATCCGCGACACCAAACCGGAGGCGCTTTCAAAAATGATCTCCCTGGTTTATCAGAATCCGGAAGAGATGTTTATCAAGGATTCCATTGAAAGAGATATTGCTTTCGCGATGGAGGCGCGCAATACGGAAAACTGGCAGGAGAGGACGAAAGCCCTCCTGGAACAGTTCCGTTTGACAGAACTGAAGGACAGGGACGGCAGGCTTCTGTCGGGAGGACAGATGCGCAGAGCCAGCCTGGCAATTGGTATTGCTCTGAATCCGGAGATCCTGCTGCTGGATGAGCCGACGGCAAATCTGGATATTGCTACAAGAAAAGAGATCATGCGTACGCTGAATGAAATGAAGGATATCACGGAAACCGTCCTGATCGCAACCCATGATATGCAGCTTGTCTGTGAGTGGGCGGAGAGGATTATCGTGTTATGTCAGGGGGAAGTCATTGCGGACGGAAGCAGAAATGAAATTTTCGGAAACCGCAGGGTGCTGGAACTGACAGGAATCCGGCCGCCGGAAATTTTTGATATGGGAAAAGTATTGAACCCGGGTGCGTTCTGCTATACGATTCAGGAGTTCCGTCAGCAGTTTGGCTGCGGCTGCCTGTAAAAAGGAGAGAGAAGTTTGGAAGTAAACTTCCAAATCTACCATGATGACGCAGCAAGTGCGTCAGGAAAGAGGAAATGATGGAAAAAATGATGCAGAAGCTTTCTGATAATATTCTTGATAAATTGTCGATGGATTTTCTGAGAAATCAGGTGCTGAAAAATGCTTATGGCAACGATGACACGTTTATCGCGAAACTGGATCCGAGAGTTTTGCTGGTCTGGTATCTGTTTTTTGCGCTGGTACCGTGGTTTGTGGATCGGCTGCCGTTTCTCCTGGGCGCCTTTTTGCTGGTGGCGGTGACGACCGTGATGGCAAGGGTGGCAGGTCTGGTTCTGCTGCTGTTTGTGGTCGGTGTCTTTTCGCAGACCGGTTATCTGTTTGTGGTTTCCCTGTTGTTTGGCGGAAATGCGGAGACGATTGTTCCGCTTCTGATCCTGACGCTGAAAGTTGCCACAGTATCCCTTGCCTCCGTGACTGTCTTTTCCGGGCTGGATCCGGACCGGCTTTCCAATGGACTGATGTGGTTCGGATGTCCCGAACGGCTTTCTTTTTCCATTTCCTATGCTTACCGGATGCTTCCGATGCTGATGGAGGAATTTCAGAATGTGCTTCTTTCTTATCGTCTCAGAGGAAACGCACCGGACAGCAGTGGATTTACCGGCAAGGTCCGCTATCTGATCTATCAGATCCGTGTGATCATCCACGCATTCTATCCTCTGATGCTGAATACTGCCAAGCGTTCCCGCACGACGGTGGAAGCATTGGAGATCAAAGGATACCGGAACGCGGCAGTGAGTCCGGAGGTGAAGAAGCTGAAACTTGCTTCATTGAAAGTGGGATATGACGATATGCTGTTTGTGGCAGTATCATTTTTGTGGATGGCGCTGACCATACTTGCAACGACCATCCTGTAAGGAGGAAAAAGCGTGTACATTGATTTTCACACCCATGGAAAACTTGCAAAGAAGCTGCCGTTTTCTACAGAGTATACGGACTGGCTGTTCGATCAGGCGAGAAGGGCGGGGCTGGATGCCCTATGCCTGACAGAACATTTCAATACCCTTCAGTTTGAGGAAATCTACCGGTATCTGGAGCAGACGGGCGAGAAGGAAGGAGACACCCTGGTACTTGCGAACGGGCTGCGTATTTTTCCGGGGATGGAGACGGATATTGCGGAGGGCGGCCATATCCTGTCTGTCGGCAGCATGGGAGAGATTCTGGAACTGAACCGCCGTCTGGAGCCTTATAAAGAAAGAGGCAGCTTCCTTCCGTTTCGGGAGCTGATGAAACTTTTTTCCGAGTATCATGTGATCGTCGGAGGGGCACATCCTTTCCGGGAGGGCGGTCATATTCCGGAACTTCCGCCGGAAGATCTTGCCTCGCTTCAGTTTCTTGATCTGAATGGAAAAGATGTGGCTCTGAACCGGGAAGAAACAGAAGAGAAGACGTATGCACTTGCGGAACAATTACGGCTTCCGGTGGTCGGCGGCAGCGATACCCATCAGGCAATTCAGTACGGATGCATCCGCACCTGGATGGAAAAAGAGGTGTCAGAGATCTCTGATCTTTGGAAGGAAATGCAGGAGAAAAAACACAAAATCGAGATTGCGGACCATGCCAGAGATCAGGTTCAGAATGCGGCATTGCTGAAACGGACGCTGAAAACGGTTCATGAGCTGGGGGGAAATTACGTCTCTGTACTTTTGAACCGCTCTGTGATATCGTAAATAGGAACGTATGGCAGCCGTTCAGTGAGGGGAACTGCCACAAAGAAGGACCAGCCGGAGGAAAAGCGGTGTATGACAGTTGAATTACTAAAAAAGGAAGAAGAATTGACCAGGGCAGATCGTAAGATTCTGGAATTTATAGGAAGCAATACGGAGGAATTTCTGTTTTTGGGAATCGGACAGCTGGCAGAGCGTCTGGAGGTGTCGGAGGCGACCATTTCCAGATTTGCCCGTCACGCCGGATACAGGGATTTCAAGCACCTCAAGCAGAGCGTCATGCAGCAGAGCAGGGAGAAGGGGCCAGCCAGAAAGATCGCACGCACGCTGCAGAAAGAGGACAGTTTTCAGATTACAAAATGGATGGAATATCAGAAAGAATGTCTGGAGAAAACCATTGAGGAGATGGAGCCAGAACTTTTCGAATCTGCAGCCAGGGAGATCGCCCGGGCGAACAGGGTTTTTATTTTTTCGAAAAACGCGTCGGACGCAATGGGAGAACTTTTGTTTTTCCGGCTGCGCAGAATCGGGATTCAGGTTGAGAAAATCTCTTCCGGAGGATCTGAGATGCTGGAAAGCCTGGCGCAGGCAGGCGAGGGGGACCTGGTGATCTTTTTTGCCTACTCCAAACTTTCTGCGCAGGGACGTGTGATCCTTGAATGTCAGAAAGAAGCAGGTTACCGCACGCTGGCATTTACCGGGAGAACGTATCTGATGAAAGAGGAGTGTGCGGATATCAATCTCTATGCATGCCGCGGAGAGGAAAAGGAATACCATTCCATGACAGCTCCGGCGGCAGTGGTAGATGCGCTTGTGCTGCTGGTCTCCAATCTGACGAAAGAAAAGACAGCGCAGAGTCTGTCAAGGCTTCACATATTGAAAAAAAGATATCCAGAACGTTTTTGACAGGAAAACAGGCGTTCAGCCGGCTGGAAGGTGACAGAGAAAGGACAGTAAGAAAATGAATCTTTATGATCTGCATGTGCATACCAGCGAAGTAAGTCCCTGCGGTCATCTGAATGTGCAGGAGATGGTGAGCAGATATGAGGAAAAAGGATACAGCGGAATCTGGCTGACCAATCATTTTCACCGGGAATTTGAAGAAATGACGCGGGGAATGTGTTGGAAAGAAAAAGCAGAGTTTTTCCTGGAGCCCTATCGTAAGGGGAAAGAGCTGGGAGGCAGCAGGCTGCTGGTAGGCCTTGGGATGGAGATCCGTTTTTACGAGGATCCCAACGATTATCTGCTGTATGGGATGACGGAGGAACTTCTGTGCCGGGAAGGGGAACGATGGCTGGAAATGAATCTGAAAAGTTTTTATGCCGCGTATGGGAATCGGCTGCTGATCATTCAGGCGCATCCCAATCGGGAGGGAAGTTCCGCGCCGGCTCCGGTTCAGCTGCTGCACGGGATGGAGGCGGTCAATACCAGTCCCCGCCATGAAAATGGAAATGAAAAGACACAACACATCCTTGCGGTTCACCCGTGGCTGATACCGACGGGCGGAAGCGACAGCCACAGGGAAGAGGATGTGGGAAGAGGCGGAATCGAGACGGAGCAGCCGCTGCAGTCCGAAGGACAGCTGATCGATCTGCTCCGCAGCCGGAATTATCGGATCATCGACGATGCCTGCGTCTCCGCCGGCGGGTGTCTCCGCCCAGCGCAATCCATGAAAAGAGGCGAACCAGCGTAATGCCGATCAACGCACCGATACTGTCGATCCCCACATCGGTTATGGAAGGCCCGCGGTTTGCCACCATGGACTGGTGGTACTCATCCGTGGCGGCAAAACCGACACAGATGATTCCGGCAAGCAGAAGAAGCGGAAAGCCTCTCAGACCGTAAACATACAGCGGCAGAGAAATGGTGATGGCAAGAATACAGTATTCGGTCATATGCGCCAGCTTGCGCACATAGAAACCATATTTTTCCACACGCACCTGGATATCTTCTTCACTCCAGCCTTTATCCAGGACATGATCCACAACGATCAGAGCGGATTCAGTCACCTTGTTGCTGAGGTTGGAAGACTCCGCTCCCGTCTGGGAGGAAAAGGTAAAGATCACATACATCATCAGCAAAGCCGGGACAAAAGACAGAGGTTTCAGTAAAGTAGCAATAATTCTCATAGTGAAAACTCCCTTCTGAGTCATAAACTGTCAAAAGTAAAATCGGGAACGAATTCCACGATTTCCTTACTATAGCACGCACTCTGCAATTTGTAAAGTGCCGCCTTTATGAGAACCACGACAAACGCATGAATGTGTTTCCCAACTAAACCTATCGATTTTCGTTTTTTTACAAATTCATAAGTTCATCCAGATATTTTTCCGGATTTGTTCCGATCGCATACCTTTTCTTTTTCATACT
>JACJJN010000120.1 GCA_016899975.1 Lacrimispora saccharolytica
TATAATGGTCTCATAAATTAAGACACTTTTTCGGACAATTTTTAATGAATCTGATATACTAAAATCAATACGAAAGAGAGGATTCATTACTATGTCCAGACAAAGAAGAAGTTTCAGCGCCAAATTTAAATCAGATCTTGTTATTGAGCTGTTAAAGGGAGAGAAAGATCTCAATACCCTTGCAGCAGAAAATAACATCCAGCCAAATCTGTTGCGGAACTGGAAAAAAGAGTTCCTTAACAATGCATCCCTTGTGTTCGATGACAAGCGTGAGGAGAACCTCAAAGAAAAACTTGCCGAAGAACGGAAAGAGAAAGCGGCGTATGCCAAGAAAGTCGGTCAGTTAACCATGCAGGTGGACTGGCTCAAAAAAAAATCTGAAGAAATTTGCGGACCTGACTACGAGAGTAAATTTAGTCCAAAACCTTTTGACGACTAAAGA
>JACJJN010000121.1 GCA_016899975.1 Lacrimispora saccharolytica
GTTATACCAATGAAAACAAACGAAACTATAAAGTGGCAGGAAGAACAGGCACTGCGGCGGTACCAGCTGATCGCGCCTGTTTATGAGCGAGGTCAATTCCTCATAATTGGCGCGGCACTTCCTTAAAATCATCATTGTCAGACAATTATAATTACTCATTCATGCCTTGATTACCATTATCGATACATTACCGTAAAATCAAGGATTTTAACCGCGATAGCGGCGCGAATGCGTCCTTGATTTTTCAGAAATGTATTGATATTCTTTGAAACTGCATGAATATACAACGCTGATTTTAGGGAATCATAACGATGAAAATGGGGAAAATTGCTCGCCAAAAAACAGCCTGGGCAGCCCCGTTCCCGCCCAGGGGATCACACCAATGCAGGAATGGGGAAGGGACAGCCGTCCCCTGACATT
>JACJJN010000122.1 GCA_016899975.1 Lacrimispora saccharolytica
TTGAGCAGTTCTGCCATGGACAGCCCGGCATAACGCTTCCGGAATCTCTGGCCGCCCTGGATCCGGAAGATTACTTTCAGGTTCCTGGATTTCATCCGGTTATTAAGGAAACCATAGTACCGGATCTTCTGGAAACCGGCGGGGAGCACGTGCATCAGGAACCGGCGGATAAATTCTTCGTGGCTGATGGTGATCTCCCGTTTTGGGTCACCGGGCTTTTTCCCCCGTGCGGAGAAGGTGACCTCTGTTTCCGTCACGGACAGGATCCGGTTGTTGGAGATGGCGACCCGGTGGGTATACCGTCCCAGGTATTCGATCGCATTCCCGAAACCGTTGAAGGTTTCTTTGATATATGGGCACCAGTCTTTCTCATAAAGGCTGTTTTTGAACGCCTTCCAGACGC
>JACJJN010000123.1 GCA_016899975.1 Lacrimispora saccharolytica
TTTTCCTATCTCTTACGTTTTACGTTTGATCTAGATGTTTGTATATGCGGTTTTCAAGGTACATCTTCTTTTCTGGCTGGTTTCATCAGCCATCAGAACCTAAGAACTTCCTTCTTAACCTCTGATCACTGGTCAAACCAGTTATATCAACAGCGCTTCCCCGCTGTATCAGGTTGGCACGCTTCTGTGGGTGCCCGTTCTATTTTCATAAGCACTTTCCCATGCTTTTTGATTGGGCGCTGGCAGCCACCTGCTCTCCCACACCGTCTCCAGTGCAGTACCATCGGCCGCTTTGGTCTTAACCATCGTGTTCGGGATGGGAACGGGTGTTTCCCCAAAGCGCATCGCCACCAGCAGTAGTTATCCAGTTCTTGAAACTGCAAAGTCTATACC
>JACJJN010000124.1 GCA_016899975.1 Lacrimispora saccharolytica
ACTCATTTTTATAAAATAAACGGTAAATACTATCTGTTCTTTATTCACTCTCTGAGAAAAGAGTGGAAACGGGTGGAGGCATGTTTTGTGTCGGATTCTCTGGAAGGAGAATTCACAGGCGGTGATGTGCTGAATGATGATATGGGGTATTGTAATCAGGGAGTTGCCCAGGGAGGAATTGTAGACACTCCGGATGGGAAATGGTATGCAGTGTTGTTTCAGGACAGAGGGGCAGTGGGGCGTATTCCGGTACTGGTTCCGATCCGGTGGGAAGAGGATTATCCGGTGTTTGGTGTGGACGGAAAAGTACCGGCTGATTTTGAAACGGTAAGTACCAGACCGGGATATGAATATCTTCCTTTGGTACAGAGTGATGATTTTAA
>JACJJN010000125.1 GCA_016899975.1 Lacrimispora saccharolytica
TGGTATACCACTGCAAAAGTGATGGACCGTTTTATTCGGAAAGGATTCTATACGGTTGGGGCATTAAAGACCAACCGAATCCTTTATCCATGCGGGATCCGTCAAAAAGCCAGTGCATTTGCCCTTCATTTGCGGAAAACAGACCCGGATGTCAGCCTCGTGACCGTTGGCAGCCGTGAATTCTATGTATACCGCTACGAAGGGGAGCTGAATGGCATTCCAAATGCAGCGGTGATCCTCAGCTATCCGAAGGATGAATTTGGGAATCCCAAAGCATTGCGTGTATTTCTCTCTACAAATGCAGAGTTATAGTGGCTCAGTTGTCAAGACAAAAATCTAAGATTTTTATAATGAACTGATACGGTGGATAAGTTACAGGGAT
>JACJJN010000126.1 GCA_016899975.1 Lacrimispora saccharolytica
GCGGATACATTTTGGAGACAGATTGTACAAATGCCGCCGAATTTTCGGTAGGTCAGATAAGCTTTGTTCAGCTCATTACAGGAACTTTCATGTTTACAGATATACTGGGCTTCATCCACAATGACATGAGTCGCCCGCTGCAGTTTCACATTGTAATTAATACGCTGGGATAGGATATGCATAACGGTAATCATGATCGTTTCCAGCATAGGTTCCGGTACATTTTTCATTCCATATACTTTTAACCGGCTGTCTTCCGTGATGGTGCTCTGCCCGGATAGTGTCCGGTACCCATGGCTGATGTGCGCCTCCAGCGCACCATAGAGATCCCTTGTCTCAGGTTCCGGCTGCTGCTTCAGGCACTCAGCAAGATCGGATAA
>JACJJN010000127.1 GCA_016899975.1 Lacrimispora saccharolytica
GCGGATACATTTTGGAGACAGATTGTACAAATGCCGCCGAATTTTCGGTAGGTCAGATAAGCTTTGTTCAGCTCATTGCAGGAACTTTCATGTTTACAGATATACTGGGCTTCATCCACAATGACATGGGTCGCCCGCTGCAGTTTCACATTGTAATTAATACGCTGGGATAGGATATGCATAACGGTGATCATGATCGTTTCCAGCATAGGTTCCGGTACATTTTTCATCCCATATACTTTTAACCGGCTGTCTTCCGTGATGGTACTCTGCCCGGATAGTGTCCGGTACCCATGGCTGATATGCGCCTCCAGCGCACCATAGAGATCCCTTGTCTCAGGTTCCGGCTGCTGCTTCAGGCACTCAGCAAGATCGGATAA
>JACJJN010000128.1 GCA_016899975.1 Lacrimispora saccharolytica
ACTCCTTGCTTCACGGATGTTGTTATATTGCGTCAGATAAGCTTCTTCATACTTAAAGCTGCGGAACCAGCGCTCGATCATGATGTTATCTGCCCACCTGCTTTTCCCGTCCATGCTCTGACGGATGCCGTTTTCCTTTACGAAGTCAATGTACTGCTGACTTGTGAATTGACATCCCTGATCAGAATTCAGGATCTGCGGTTTTGCTACTTTGAAAGCCTTTTTCAGGGCGTTGATCACCATCCTTGTATCGAGAGTATCATCTACTTCCCAGCCGACAATACAGCGGCTGTACCAGTCGATTACGGCTGTCAGATACAGGAACCCTCGCCGGATGGGAACATAGGTAATATCAATAGACCATGCCTGGTTTGG
>JACJJN010000129.1 GCA_016899975.1 Lacrimispora saccharolytica
TGACTCCAAAACACTCATAAAGCGCATGAATAAGCCATTTTATTTGAACGAGAGTTAATTTTCATGGAAGTTCACATCTAAGATTTTTATAATGAACTGATACGGTGGATAAGTTACAGGGATGAGGTATAGGACGGTGGAATACTCCCATTCCCATATATGCTAAGCTACATATGGCAACAACATTGCCGGATAGTAGCATTCAGCCGGTGTCTGGTAGTCGAGTGCGGAATGACGGCGCTCAAAGTTGTAAGTATGGATATACTTCCCAATGGCACTCCTTGCTTCACGGATGTTGTTATATTGCGTCAGATAAGCTTCTTCATACTTAAAGCTGCGGAACCAGCGCTCGA
>JACJJN010000012.1 GCA_016899975.1 Lacrimispora saccharolytica
TCCACCCGTTTCCACTCTTCTCTCAGAGAGTGAATAAAGAACAGATAGTATTTACCGTTTATTTTATAAAAATGAGTTCCTTCATACCCAAGGCCGGGATGCCCTTCGTCCTTGACAACAATTCTGTCGATACCGCCTTCTTTCGGACCGCTCAAATCCGCACGCAATTCCTGCAGACGAATGTATTTGTTTCCCGATGCTATATAGACTCTGTCATCATCGTCAAACAAAATGGAACAGTCATGATAAAAGCCTTCGATATAACTCTTTTTCCACGGTCCTTCGATAGATGGCGCTGAATAAAGGTATGTTTTTCCGGTATCATTCGCCACAAAACACACATAAAAGATTCCTTTATGATAACGCAAGGAAGCCGCCCACATCCCCTTTCCGTATATATTTTCCTCCCTTTCCATTTTCTGTGCCGGAGTGGAATCCAATACATCATAGACATAGGATACATGCTCCCAGTTTACCAGATCGTAGGAACGCAGAATTTCACATCCGGGCATAAAATGCATCGTTGTACTGACCATATAGTAAGTATCATCGACCCTGATGACATCCGGGTCCGGATAATCCAAGCGGGTGATAGGATTCATTTTCTGATTTTCTGTATTGCTCATAATTGCCTCCTCTATAAATCTTCTCAGATATGTCACATTTTCTTAAATCAGCGTTGCTTCTCTGATCGCACCTTTCTTGTATTTCTTCTTCTAAAATTTTCTTTAGCTCCGTCATACACTGCGCATAATATTTAAATTTGGGCAATGCCTTTTCCTGTACGGATTTGTAACTTTGATAATCGATCGTTGCCTTGATCACACTCTCGTTTGGTATTTCTCCATATTGCACAGAATATTTTTCTCATCTGTGTAGGCCCTGCTCCATAAAACGCTGATTACATCTTTACTGTTCTGCCATCTCATTGATCCTCCATGTTTGCATTCTGTTCTTTTTATCAAAAATAATCTGACTTCACTATTGTCAGTATATCACAGCAAAACGGCATATCACACACTTATTTCATGGATTTTCTCAGAAAAACGCGCGGGAAACCTGCCCCGCTCATTGCCCGCCCCCAAAAAATATGATATATTAATTTTCAGAAAGAAATTGAATGGTTTCTCATACCCCTGCGAAAATCCCCAGGTAAACCTATATGCTTCATACCATGGAAGGAGAGATTCAAAATGGATCAGACAAAAAACGACCAGAATCCACTGGGATATCAAAGTCTCCCCCGGCTTCTGCGAACCTTTGCAGTGCCAAGCATCATCTCAATGCTCGTTGGCTCACTTTACAATATTGTGGACCAGATTTTTATCGGCCAAGGCGTGGGATACCTTGGAAATGCAGCCACCAATGTCTCTTATCCGCTTACGACGGTTTCCCTTGCGATCGCACTGCTGATCGGAGTCGGAAGCGCGTCCCGGTTCTCCTTAAGCCTTGGCGCCGGAGAAGATGAAACGGCCTGCCATGTCGTAGGAAACGCGGTCTGCATGATGGTTCTCGCCGGCATAGGCTATGCCGTCCTCATCCAGCTTTTTCTCCATCCGATGCTGAATGCCTTCGGCGCGACTCCGGAGAATTTTTCCTATGCCGCCTCCTACTCCCGGATTATAGGACTTGGCATGCCTTTCCAGATTGTCACAACCGGCATGAGCAATCTCATCCGCGCGGACGGAAGCCCTAAATACTCTATGGCCTGCACATTGATCGGAGCAGTTTTAAATACGATCCTGGATCCCCTGTTCATCTTTGTCTTTGACCTTGGAGTAGCGGGCGCCGCATGGGCAACGGTCATCGGGCAGTTTTTTTCCTTCCTCGCCGCCCTCCTCTATCTCGGGAAATTCCACAGTGTGAAGCTATGCAGGAAACATTTTCGTCTGACAGTCCAGGACAGTCTTGCCGCGGCCTCTCTTGGACTGAGCAACAGCCTGAACCAGGTGGCGCTTACTCTGGTACAGGTCGTAATGAACAATTCGCTGACTTATTATGGCGCGGCAACCGTTTACGGAAGCGATATCCCGCTCGCCGCCTGCGGCATCGTGATGAAGACCAACGCCATCCTGCTCGCTTTTGTAATCGGTCTGTCTCAGGGCTCCCAGCCCATTATTGGATTTAACTACGGCGCAAAACAGTATTCCCGCGTGCGCGGCACTTACCGTCTTGCCATCTCCTGCAGCTTCGTGATCACCGCGATCGGCTTTGTCCTGTTCCAGTTTTTCCCCAGACAGCTGATCTCACTGTTCGGAAGCGGCGACGCGCTTTATTATGAATTTGCGGTCCGCTTTATGCGCATTTTCCTGTTCATGATCCTCGTAAATGGAGTCCAGATGATCTCCTCCAACTTCTTTTCCGCCATCGGAAAACCACTGAAAGGACTTCTGCTCTCCATGACAAGACAGGTCTTCTTCCTGATCCCGCTTGTATTGATCCTTCCTCTGTTCCTGGGGATCGACGGAATCGCCTTTGCCGGACCTGCGGCCGACACCGCGGCGTTCCTCGTATCCGTCCTTCTGGTCCGGAGAGAGATGGGCAGAATGAAAAAAATGGAGGTCTGACTGAGCGAGTGCAATCCACTTTAAATATTTCAGTGTTTCGTTTGCGTGCCTTACGAAACACTGAAATATTTAAAGTGGATTGCACTAAGCCAGCCTTATCTGATCAAAATTAATTTTACCGCTTCAATCGAGTCCTCACTAAACCCATCCAACTCATCCTCATTTTCAAAAATTTAGCCTTACTTATTGATCAATCCCAATACTTATAATTTTACTCCCTCTATACTCTTAAGAATTGACTTCTTATTATTTTCATGCAAATATACTTCATTCAATTTTGTTTTTCTGTAACTAAGATAAGAATCTTTCGTTCTCTCTATTAACACACTTGTAAAAAATCTCTCCCAGCTGAAATACTCTCTGCTGTCAATATAATTTTCTTTTTAAGAGCACATTTGTACAAACGATCCATCTCAGGACCAATCGCTGCTCCATCCGCAATCACACATACGCATTCATTTTCAATATGCTCCAGCATTTTCCGGGACAACCGGAAAATTTTGATAGTTCGAATATATCTGATACATCTGCTGGTACATTCTCCTTGTGTCATGGTATTTCCCGGAGCAATGTATTCCATAGATCTCTTCTACACTGTATGGAAGATTATACAAATTTTCCCTGGTAACCAAAACATAATAATTATCGGAGTTTTTGACAGATGCTGCAAATTCTTCCGTATGAATAAACGCATTTTCTTCATCTATAAAAAAAATTGTTCCTGATCCATTTCTCCCAGAAATACACTCAGCATAAAAACCTCCTAACTGGCACTTCGTCCGTATCAAAATTTTTGATACAGATATACCAAAACCGCACCAGCCCATTTCAGCCAGTGCAGTCTTTTTTCATTCCCGCGGGCAACGAGCCAAGCGGACATGCTTGCATGTCCATTTGGCGACTGCCGCGAGGGTCAGATACCCAGCAGCTCTGCTGCGCTGCAAACTTGATGCCCCGCAGCAAGCTGCGGGGTATTTGACTCAGTTTATCAATTAATACAGCTTCGCTCCTGCTGGAATCCTGTCATCCACCATCAGGAGATTCAGTCCTTCCTGACCGTCCACCTCATGTACCGCAGAGATCAGCATTCCACAGGAATCGATTCCCATCATCTTTCTCGGCGGCAGATTTACGATGGCGATACAGGTCTTTCCGATCAGCTCTTCCGGCTCATAATACTCATGAATACCGCTCAAGATCGTACGGTCTGTGCCTGTGCCGTCGTCCAGCGTAAACTGAAGGAGTTTTTTGCTCTTCGGCACTGCCACGCAGTCTTTCACCTTCACAGCACGGAAATCGGACTTGCTGAAGGTGTCAAAGTCCACCATTTCCTCAAACAGCGGCTCGATCTTCACGTTGGAAAAATCAATCTTTTCCGCTGCTTTTTCCTCTGCTTTCACTTCAGCGGCAGCGGCTTTTCCTGCCTGTGCCGCATTGTTTGCCTCATTTTTGGAAGCGCCCTGTGACTTCATGGTGGGGAAGAGCAGCACATCACGGATTGCAGCGCTGTCTGTCAGCAGCATACACATACGGTCGATACCGAATCCGATACCGCCGGTCGGAGGCATACCGATCTCCAGAGCGTTCAGGAAGTCCTCATCCGTATGATTTGCCTCCTCGTCGCCCTGAGCGAACTGCTCCTCCTGTGCTTGAAATCTCTCTCTCTGATCGATCGGGTCGTTCAGCTCGGAGTAAGCGTTTGCCATCTCCCAGCCGTTCATAAAGAACTCGAAACGCTCCACATATTCCGGATTCTCCGGTTTTTTCTTGGTCAGCGGAGAAATCTCCACCGGATGATCCATAACGAAGGTCGGCTGAACCAGATGCTCCTCAACAAATTCCTCAAAGAACAGGTTCAGGATATCGCCTTTTTTATGTCTCTCTTCAAATTCAATATGATGCTCTTTTGCCAGCTCTCTCGCCTGCTCCAGAGTCTCTACCTGATTCCAGTCCACGCCGGAATACTTCTTCACCGCATCAACCATCGTAATACGCTCAAACGGTTTGCCAAGATCCATCTCGATTCCGTTGTAAACAATCTTTGTGGTGCCAAGAACTTCCTGCGCTACATGGCGGTAAAGATTCTCAGTCAGATTCATCATTCCGTTGTAATCGGTATATGCCTGGTACAGCTCCATCAGCGTAAATTCCGGATTGTGTCTGGTGTCCAGGCCTTCATTGCGGAATACACGGCCGATCTCATACACTCTCTCCAGACCGCCGACGATCAGACGTTTCAGATAAAGTTCCAGGGAAATGCGAAGCTTCAGATCCTCATTCAGCGCATTGAAATGCGTCTCGAAAGGACGTGCCGCCGCGCCGCCGGCATTTGCTACCAGCATCGGGGTTTCCACTTCCATAAATCCTTCGCCATCCAGGTATTTGCGGATCGCGCTGATGATCCTGGAACGTTTGATAAAGGTATCCTTTACCTCCGGATTCATGATCAGGTCCACGTATCTCTGACGGTAACGAAGATCCGTATTGGTCAGTCCGTGGAACTTCTCCGGGAGGATCTGAAGACTCTTGCTCAGCAGCGTCAGACTGGTCACATGAATGGAGATCTCACCTGTCTTCGTTGTGAAAACAGTTCCCTTCACACCTACGACATCGCCGATGTCCATTTTCTTGAATTCCTTGTAAGCTTCCTCACCGATATTGTCGCGTGCCACGTAGCACTGAATACCGCCCTGCAGATCCTGTACATTACAGAAAGAAGCCTTTCCCATCACACGTTTGGACATCATACGTCCCGCTACGGAAACCTCTTTTTCCTCCAGCTCCTCATAGTTGTCTTTGATTTCCTGACTGTGATGTGTCACATCATATTTCGTAATAACAAACGGATCCTTACCGTTCTCCTGCAGTTCCTTCAGTTTATCACGGCGCACCTTCAATAACTGATTAATATCCTGTTCCTGTGTCTGCTTCTGCTGTGCCAATCTCTCTCACTCCCTTTTTCTGTATTTTTCTTCCAGTGTTCAGACGTTTCTCTGGATCTTCAGTACCTTGTACTGCATAACGCCGGTAGGTGTCTCCACTTCCACAACGTCGCCGATGCTGGCGCCGATCAGAGCTTTTCCAACTGGAGACTCATTGGAGATCTTGCCTTCCAGGCTGTTTGCCTCGGTGGAACCTACGATCTGGAATTCGATCTCTTCTTCAAACTCCACATCATACACGTCTACCTTACATCCCACATTGATCTTGTCGGAATCCACTTCATCTTCCACTACAACCTCTGCGTTTTTCAGGATTTTCTCAATCTCTTCGATACGCGCCTCGATATCGCGCTGTTCGTCCTTCGCTGCATCGTACTCCGCATTCTCAGATAAGTCGCCCTGCTCTCTCGCTTCCCGGATCTTTACGGCAACCTCTTTTCTCCGGTTTACCTTTAAGTCATGAAGTTCTTCCTCCAGTTTCTGGAGACCTGCATAAGTAAGAATATTTTTCTTCTCTGCCATTTTCTACACCCTTTCCTTATCTATATCTGTCAATGTATGATAGCCGTAACAATTCAATCAGGCCTGCGCATTTACTGCGCAGACCGTATGAAAACACAGTACCTGCAGGCATCCGCCCCATCGCGAGGCGATCTTCATGGGCGGGTGCCATAACCGTTCAGCAAGCTGAATGGTTATGATCAGCAGACAAAAGCTGCGCGCCTTTGTCTGCTGATGGTTCTCTTCATGTAAAATCCAAAGGACAGACTCCGCCTATCCTAACAATTACAGTAGTATAAAAGAAATATCTGGCCTTGTCAAGAAAAAGCTGGCGGGCAGCAGTTCAGCCTTGCTGAACTGTTACGCTGGCGGAACTATTCTCACACCGTCTGGCTTCCTTTTTTCCCGTCAAGACCCTTGGTTTTCCATTTTCCTCTGCGGTAGAAGATGAAGGTGATCAGGGCTCCCATCAGCCAGGAAGACAGCAGGGAAATCCAGATACATTCGTACCGTCCGTTGGGCAGCTCCGGGGTTCTGGTCAGCCAGGAAATTCCGTAAGCTACCGGCACACGGATCACGACGGTTGTGATCAGAGAGATCCACATAGGCGTCATTGTATCTCCCGCTCCGCGCATAACGCCGGAAAGACTCTGGGTCACTGCCATCGCAATGTAACCCACCGCCAGAATCCTCATCATATTGGCGCTCAGCGTCACAAGCTCGGAAGTGTTGGTAAAAATCGCCATCAGATACCTTCCAAACACAAGGATCATCACAGTAATCACCGTGGATGTACCCACCGCCATCAACGTACCCTGTTTGGCTCCCTGCTCCACGCGGTCATATCTTCTGGCTCCCACGTTCTGTCCAGCAAAGGTGGTCAGTGCTGTTCCGAAGGAAAAGTTCGGCATCATCGCGAAGCCATCCACACGCATGATGATGACGTTTGCCGCAATGACCATCTCTCCGAAGCTGTTGGTCAGCGACTGTACTACGACCATCGCCATGGAAAAGATCGCCTGGGTGATACCGGACGGAAGCCCAAGGCGGATGATGTTCCATGCATGATGTCCGTTTGGTTTCAGATACTGCGGTTTCAAATCAAACAAATCTGACATTCTTTTCAATTTGATCATACACATGACCGCAGAGACAATCTGCGCGATCACCGTTGCCAGCGCCACTCCCGGCACTCCCATATGGAACACCGCCACAAAGGTAACATCCAGGACAATGTTGATGACCGTCGCGATCAGCAGATAGATCAGAGCGGATACGGAATCGCCCAGTCCTCTTAATATACCGCACAGAATGTTATAATATGCAATTCCGGACGAACCAAGCATCATAATGATCAGATAAGACGCACACCAGTCAATGATGCTTTCCGGTGTATTCAGAAGTTCCAGCAAAGGCCGCGCGCACAGTGTCCCCACGACCATGATGAACAGCGACGCAGCAGCGGTCAGTGTGATACAGTTTCCGATCGTCTTGGAGAGCGCTTCCCTCTCCTTCGCGCCGAAGTACTGGGATACCATAACGCCGGCGCCCACAGAGATTCCGACGAAAAGCACCAGCAGGAGATTCATGATCGGGCTGGCGCTTCCCACCGCCGCCAGCGCATTATCTCCCACATATCTTCCCACCACGATGCTGTCCACGGTGTTATAAAGCTGCTGTGCAATATTCCCCAGCAGCATAGGGATCGTAAAAACCAGAATTTTTTCCCATGGTTTCCCCTGCGTCATATCCGAAGGGGCAAAGATCTCTTTGATTTTCATAGTTCGCTACACTCCATTTTTCTTTCGTTTTCTTTTCCTCTTTTATGTCCGCATGTTTCAACGCCTGTCCAACGTCCAGTTCTGTAAAAGCTCCCCAAGCTCTTCCATCGTCCCCACCGCATTCACTTCCGAACGCAGCTTTGCGGAATGGGGAAATCCAGCGGTATACCACGCCACATGCTTGCGCATTTCCCGCATTCCCACATCCGGGCCTTTATATTCCACCTGAAGGCGCGCATGGCGCAGGATCATTTCTTTGACCTCGTCCATGGAAGGCCTCGGAAGTTCTTCCCCGGTCTCCAGATAATGACGGATCTCCCGGAAGAGCCACGGATTTCCCTGTGCCGCCCGTCCGATCATCACACCGTCGCAGCCTGTCTGTTCCAGCATCTCCACCGCCGCCTTCGGACTGTCCACATCGCCGTTTCCGATCACAGGGATGGATACCGCCTCTTTCACTTTCCGGATGATCTCCCAGTCCGCTTTCCCCGAATAATACTGCTCTCTGGTGCGTCCATGGACCGCAACCGCTGCAACGCCGCAGTCCTCCAGGATTTTGGCAATCTCCACCGCATTGACATGGGCATCGTCGAATCCTTTGCGTATCTTCACGGTGACCGGTTTCTCCGAGGCTTTCACAAGACTGGAAGCGATCTCCCGCACCAGCTCCGGCTGTTTCATCAGCGCAGAGCCCTCCTGATTGTTGACGACCTTCGGCACCGGACATCCCATATTGAAATCCAGGATATCAAAGGGACGGTTCTGGATCTGCGCCGCAATTTCTCCCAGGATCTCCGGATCGCTGCCGAACAGCTGCAGGGCAATGGGATTCTCCCCCGGCGCAATCTCCATCAGGGACTCTGTGTTCCTGTTTTTGTAAAGGATCGCCTTGGCGCTGACCATCTCCATACTCAGCAGCCCGACGCCCATCTCCCGGCACAGCAGACGGAACGGCAGATCCGTCACCCCTGCCATCGGCGCCAGGACAACCGGGCAGTCGATCGTCACATTTCCAATCTTCAGCGGCTTCATAAGCACTCTTCCCCAAGGAAAAATACCCGGTAATACAGTTCCAGAGACTGCAGCAGCTCCTGCTTGTCCTGCTGCAGCTGCTTGATCTTCAGCGCGCCGCCGATCTCATCATACATGGCGTCGGCATCCACCGCCTCCGTCTCAAACTGCAGGTTTCCCTCCCCGTCAAACCACAGGGTGAAGATTCCTCCAATCTCCACCGTAAACATCACGCACATCACATGCAGTTCATCCTGCACACTCTGCGGAAGGCTGGAAAAATCCTGATTAAAATAATACTTCTGTTCATAAGCGCTCGCACCGCAGAGCACTACCTTTTCATCATCGGAATACATCCGGAACTCCTTTCTTTTTTCCATTCCCGCGGGCAACGAGCCAAGCGGACATGCTTGCATGTCCATTTGGCGACTGCCACGAGGGTCAGATACCCCGTAGCTTGCTGCGGGGTGTTTGACTTATACATAAGAATAAAGGCCGCGCACAGACACTTCCCCCGCGTAAACCTCCGAGACGGTTCCGTTCTCCTGCCTCACCAGAAGCTCACCCCTCTCGTTGATGCCAAGCGCAACGCCCTCAAACGGCGCCTTCGGGTCCAGCACACGCACCTGGCGGTCTCTGTTCGCCAGTATTTCATTATATGCGTCCTGAAGCCCGGAAAGATCTCCCGTCTCCATGAACACCTGATAATTCCGCGCAAATGCTTTCATCACGGCACAGATCACCTCCGCCCGTTTTACAGGATGTCCCGTCTCGATCCGAAGAGAGGTCGCGATCTCTTTCAATGCTTCCGGAACTTCCGTCTGGTTCACATTGATCCCGGTTCCGACCACCACATAATTGATATAATCGATCTGGGCGCTCATCTCCGTCAGGATCCCGCAGAGTTTATGGCCGTTCAGCACCGCATCGTTGGGCCACTTGATCTGAACCGGCACATCCAGCAGTTCCTGCAGTCCCTGCGCCACGCTCAGCCCCATAACGATCGTCAGCATGGAAGCCCGCACCGGTTCCAGATCCGGCCGCAGGATCAGCGTCATGCTCACCGTGGTCCCTCTCGGCGATTCCCAGCTTCTGCCGCGCCGTCCCCTGCCCTGGGTCTGTTCATCGGCAACGACCAGCGTTCCGTGAGGCGCGCCTTCCTCCGCCAGCCGTTTGCCCCAGGTATTGGTGGAATCCACTTCCTCCGCGAAATATACCCGGTTGCCGATCCATTCCCCTTCCAGCCTGCTCTCAATCTCGCTCTGGCTGAGGATATCCGGCATTTTTAAGAGGCGGTATCCTTTGTTCTGGACCGCCTCTATCTCATATCCTTCCTCTTTGAGCTGTTTGATGATCTTCCACACGGCTGTTCTGGAAACGGAAAATTTTTCACATAACTCCTGCCCGGAAATAAATTCCATGGATTCTCTCAGCAGGCGCAGAACCTCTGCTTTCTTATTTTCCCGCATCCCTTTTCTGTCATTCCTTTCCAAAGGCTCCAAGAGTCGCAGCCATAACCGCCTTGATCGTATGCATACGGTTTTCTGCTTCCTCAAAGACCTTCGACTGCTCAGATTCAAATACTTCGTTGGTCACTTCCATCTCGGTCAGGCCGAAACGCTCGCCCATCTCTTTTCCGATCTTTGTGTCCAGATCATGGAACGCAGGCAGGCAGTGAAGGAAAATCGCTGTTTCCTTTGCGTTTGCCATCACTTCTTTTGTCACACGGTACGGCGTCAGTTCCCGGATACGCTCTTCCCATACAGCGTCCGGCTCACCCATGGATACCCAGACGTCCGTATAGATTACATCGGCGTCTTTTGTACCCTCTTTCACATCCTCGGTCAGTGTGATCGTCGCACCGCTTTCCTTTGCGTATTCCCGGCACTGCGCAACCAGCTCGTCATTGGGGAAATACTTCTTCGGCGCGCAGGCAACAAAATCCATTCCCATCTTCGCGGAAGCGATCATCAGAGAATTTCCCATGTTATAACGGGCATCTCCCATATACACCAGCTTCACGCCTTTCAGATGTCCCAGCTGCTCACGAATGGTCAGCATGTCCGCCAGCATCTGTGTCGGGTGATATTCATTGGTCAGGCCGTTCCATACCGGAACCTTGGAATACTTCGCCAGTTCCTCCACGATCTCCTGACCGAACCCGCGATATTCGATTCCCTCATACATTCCCGCCAGCACTCTGGCTGTATCACGGATACTCTCCTTCTTTCCGATCTGGGAACCGGTCGGATCCAGATAAGTCGTTCCCATGCCAAGGTCATGGGCTGCCACTTCAAATGCACAGCGAGTTCTCGTACTGGTCTTCTCAAAAATCAGCGCTACATTCTTTCCGCGCAGCACATCCACCGGAATGCCTTTTTTCTTTTTGTCTTTCAGTTCTGCTGAGAGATCCAGCAGATAACCGATCTCGTCCGGCGTAAAGTCTTTCAGTGTCAAAAAGTCACGTCCCTGTAAATTCATGGGTATCTCCTCCTCTTGTGATCCTGTTTTGATATCTTGTTTATTATAACGCATTCTTACGCTTCCATCTACTGTTTTGTGTCGGTTCCACGTAAAAAACAGACGAAAATCCGCCGTCTGCGCACAGATTCTGCGCCGGGGCGTGTCGGAAAACTGCTTTTTACAGTCCGCACGCCCCATTTCGCCGGATTTCGTCCGTTGTCTCTCTATTTACCTGTTATGATTCACTGCCCGCCAAGAGCACTTTTACTTCAGCGGATTTTTCTCCTCATCCACAAGAATTTCCTTCAGTGACGTCGCCAGACTCGCCAGTCCCTGAATGTCGGAAGGAACGATGATCTTGGTCGCATGACCGTTAGCCATCACGCCCAGCGCCTCCAGGCTCTTCAGAGTCAGAACTGCTTCGTCCGCTCCCGCTTCCTTCAGGGCACGGATACCGTCGGCATTCGCCTGCTGAACTTTGAGGATCGCTTCCGCCTGGCCTTCCGCCTCTTTGATCTTTCTCTCTTTCTCCGCTTCCGCACGTAGGATAGCTGCCTGTTTCTCCGCCTCCGCGTCCAGGATTGCCGACTCTTTCTTACCTTCCGCAACAAGGATCGTAGATTTCTTTTCACCTTCCGCGATCAGGATGGACTCACGGCGTTCACGCTCTGCCTTCATCTGTTTCTCCATCGCTTCCTGAATGGCTGCCGGAGGCATGATGTTCTTCAGCTCCACACGATTGACCTTGATGCCCCATGGGTCTGTCGCCATATCAAGCGCGGACTGCATCTTGGTATTGATGATCTCTCTGGAAGTCAGTGTTTCGTCCAGCTCCAGATCACCGATGATATTTCTCAGTGTCGTGGCTGTCAGATTTTCAATCGCCATGATCGGATTTTCCACACCATAGGCGAAAAGCTTCGGATCGGTGATCTGGAAAAATACGACCGTATCGATCCGCATCGTAACGTTATCTTTTGTGATTACCGGCTGAGGCGGAAAATCTACGACCTGCTCTTTCAGGTTGACTTTCTTCGCCACGCGCTCGATAAAAGGCACTTTAAAATGAAGCCCCGTGGACCAGGTCGCCCGGTAAGCGCCCAGCCGCTCCAACACGATCGCATTTGCCTGCGGCACGATCCTTACACAGGATGCCGCCACGATCAATAAAACTGCCACAACCAATACAATAATAATACCTGTCAATGCTCCTCCACCCATTTTTCTTCCTCCTTCATTTTTACAATCAGCTTCACTCCATCTACACGGACAATCTGAACGACCGCTCCCTGTTCGATGATACTGCCGTCCTCGGAGCGCGCTGTCCAGAACACGTCGTTCAGTTTTACTTTTCCGGTTCCGTCCAGATTATTGATACGCTCCGCCACCACACCCTGTTCTCCGGCAAGCGAATCCACATTGGTTTTCAGATTTGATTTATTCATGTACTTTAATGCTGCCGGCCGCGTGAAGATCAGCAGAAGCAGGGAAACAGCCAGGAATACGCCAAGCTGTATCCATACATTCGCCCCGAACAAAGCGGCAGCCAACGCGATCAGCGCTCCTCCCGCAAACCAGATGGTCGTCAGCCCGCATGTCAACGCCTCCGCAATCAGTAAAATCACCAGAGCAGCCAGCCAGATGATCTCATACATCTCTCCATCCCCTTTCCGGAACTGACTTTTTTTCATCTTTCCGATTCTCTGCAGCTAATATCGGATTCATGACAGAAAAAAGACGTTTGTTCATTCTTTTGTATATACAAATTTTCTTGTCATCATAATACTATATTTCTTCCCAAAATACAAGCGAAAGATTGTTAATTTAATAACGCAATTCTTTCTGATTTCTTACATTTTTTGGACATATGGAAAGAATAAATAGGCACCGATTCGATCAGGTCTGCGCATTTACCGCACAGAACAAAGAATGCAGACAAAAAAGAGGACACCCGGATACAGGCAGCGGCAGAGAATTTTCTGCTGTCTGCGTCCGGTTGTCCTCTTTTATGATGGGTCAATCTTCGATTTTTAATAAAAATGCTGGTTTCCAATCTGGATTCCACGGCCTGATCCACTGTTGAAGTACAGGCAGTTTCCAACGGGGTTCTCGCCTGCCAGTGCTGCGGCTGCCGCTTCGTAACAGTCGCTTCTCGCCCCTCTGGAAAGAACGCTCTGGAATTTTCCGCTGGATACCGGTGAAAACTGACCGCTCTGATAGATGACTCCCGCGATATCGTTTGGAAAAGATCCGCTTCTGACACGGTTCAGAACAACTGCTCCTACCGCTACCTTTCCGGTATAGCTTTCTCCGCCGGCTTCACATTCGATCAGCGCCGCCAGCATTGCAAGATCGCCGCTGTCTGCGGATACCGCGCTTCCGGATACCGCCTGGCTCTGACTTTCCTGGTACTCGTCCACGGTCATTGCACCCTGGACTGCATTTTCAAGACTCACGTAATCGGAATATACGTACGCGCTGCTTCCATTGTAGCTTACCTGATACCATTCTCCCTCAGCGCCCAGTACCTTGACCTGTCTGTTATTCCCCAGGCTCCCGACGGTTTCCGCCTCCAGAGACGGCTGAGTTCTGACTCTCAGGCTGCTGGCCGTTACGGTACCGGTAAAGCCGCATACATTCTGATAGTGAACACGCGCTTCCTCTCCGAATACCAGCAGGTCGCTTCTGATATACCCTTCTACTCCATCAGAGCTTACCCTGCTCCAGTCGCCTTCCTGTCCCTCGACCGTTACCGCGCGTCCCGGCAAAAGGACGCCTGTCTGTTCGGAATCGGAAGAAGCAGCCGCGCGGATGACCGCGTAACTCTCCACATTGGCCGCCGCTTTCTGATTCCAGCCTTCTGTATATAAAATACTCTCCTCATTCGTAGCATTCGTTGTTTCGTCGGTTAAAGTGTCTGCATATGCCGGTACAGCCATGATCGCCGTCATTGTCAGTGCTCCCCCAAGTGCGCCAATCACGTGGCTCCGTTTCAATGTCATACTTACCTCCTGCTAGTTGTTACATTTTTGTTACGATTTGTTACGAACTGATTCTATCAGCATTACAACTTTTTGTCAATCATAACTTTCCTACAACTTTCCGCAGAAATCCTTTGTTTTTTCTATAATAATCCACAAACATCTCCCACTTCGCGGTTATTTCTCCCCTTTCTGTCGAATCTTTCCTCCACCATAAAAATGAAGCCCTCCATAAAAAAGCAAAAAACAGAGCGCATCTGAACCTTCATTTCTGAATTTTCAGATACGCTCTGAACTTTTTGTAACAATCAAAAAATATCAGACGATGCTTTTACGTAATAATTCAACCAGGTCTGCGCATTTACTGCAGATCGTACAGCGAAGGATCGGTCGGTCTCCGGGAATCCCAGACGCTTGCGGCATCGAAAAGATCGCTGGTCTTTGTTCCGCCGTTGATGGCATCCTGATACAGACGGTAGCCGTCCAGGTTCCTTCTTCCCATTCTCAGATAATTGTCACGACACTGTACAAAATACTGGGTAGAATCCACGTTGCAGTAGATATTGAATCCTTTGCTCTTCAGATAGTTAAATTTCTCGTTGTCAGCCTGATAATCATGCCAGTCCGCAAGGTCCTGTCCATGGGCGAAGATGATAGTATCCGATCCGCCGATCAGCGGCGCTACATCCTGAAGCCATCGCTCGGTATCCGTCTGGATATGTTCCAGCGACGCATCACCGATCCGGATATGTCCCCAGGTATGGCTTGCGAAGGTCCAGCCGTCCGCCTTGATCGCTTCCGCTACCTTCTTTGCCTCCTCGCACTCTTTCTCCCAGTCAAAATCCGGATGTTCTTCCAGCCATTTTACCTGATCATCGCTGAGATTTTCCCGGGTTTTATATGCGCTGTCAGTGCGGTAACCGAGGATTCCATCGTATCCGGTCAGGGCGATGGTTCCCTTGGCTCCGTGGTAGGCTGCATCCGGATGCTCCTCCAGGAACTGATCCAGCAGCGGTACACAGTCGTAAGCGCCGGTCACAACGGTTCCGTCGTCCTGGATATATTCACAGGTCGGTTTTCCGTTTTCATCCAGCACCATCTTGCTGGCAATTCCACGGCCGTCATAAGAATGATAGTAACTCAGGTCGTCCAGAGAAAGCACGTACGGTTTCTTGCCTTCCGGAAGATAAATTTCTCCCGGGGTAAAATGCACAGTACCGTTCTCATCGACCGTCTGATTTACCAGATCATGCAGGGCAACCAGCACATAGCCGTTGTCGTACATCTGCTGGGTGATCCTGTTAAACTCATCCACCGTTGTCATCCATTCACAAAAGCCTTCTGTCTGGGCGTTATCTTGAAAGAACGCCTTTTGAGGGTCTACAACCAACGAATGGTAAAATACGTGTGTCACCTGGTTGATATCCACTTTGACGCAGGCATTTTTCGCTTCTGTATACTCCGAAATCTTCGCGATCATATCCGGATCTGTCGCTGCTCCCTCCGTATTCTGGAGCAGGCTGATCGCTCCGTCATAATCGTAGGTCATCGCCAGCGCGTCCGCCTGGGCGATCAGCTCTTCTTTGGTCGGTGTGTCATCGGAAGCATCCTGTGTCTCATCTTCCTTCTGGTCCTCGCTGTTGGATGCCGATTCTCCTTTTCCGCCGGAGCCGATCCGGGGACTTCCTGCCAGGAACCAGACAGCCACACCCAGCACTACCAGCAGCGCGCACAGCGCCACTGTCTTAATGATCAGAATCCGCTGACGGCGTCTTCTTCTCATTTCCCTTCTGGTCAATTTCTTTTTATTCGCCATTTCCTTCCTCCCCATAATAGTTGATTTCAAGTAACTGTTCAGCCGGCTGAGCTGTTACGATTTGCAGTAACTGTCCCACTGCTGACCGTTACGATTTACACAGTATTGTAGACGAAACCGCGGAAAATGTCGATACCTTTTAAAAAAATGTAATAAAACTGCAAAAACCTTAATAACTGTTCCTCTGGCCGAACAGTTATACCCCCTGTTCTATCGCCCGTTGTCCGTGTACCTCATACATAAAAATCGCTGAAGCGATCGCCGCATTGAGCGATTCCACTCGCCCTTCCATCGGGATACGCACCAGCTTGTCAGCTTTTCCCGCCAGTTCACCGCTGAGCCCATTGCCTTCATTTCCAATCAAAATCGCTGTGGGAACGGTATAATCCTGTGTCCGGTAGGATTCCGTCCCTTTCAGATGTGCCGCGAATGTCCGGATTCCCCGCTCCGCCAGCCTGGAGAGGAACTCCGCCGGACGCTCCACCTCCAGAAACGGCATCCGATAGATGGAGCCCATGGTCGCCCGTATGGTTTTTGGCTGGAACAGGTCCGCGGTCTTGCGGCTCACGATGACCCCGGTGACTCCTGCGCCCTCCGCCGTCCGCAGGATCGTTCCCACATTTCCCGGATCCTGAAGGTCCTCCAGCACGATCAGGAACGGACAGTCTCCGCCAAGTACCTGCTCCTCTGTGTAAGAAGGAATTTTTACCATCGTCAGGATCCCCTGGGGCGTTTTGGTATCACAGACCGCCGCAAATACCCTGTCATCCACTACCTCATATTCTATACCGTCCAGCGGAATTTCATTCGCCTTCTCAAAAGACTCGGAAAGGTATACTTTTTTGATCCATTCCGCCGGGGCTTCCTGAAACATCTTTCTGCCCTCGACAACAAAAATCCCTTGTTCCCTGCGTGTCTTCGCCTTCTTATTCAAAAGGGCAATATTTTTCATCTGCTGATTACTGCTGCTTGTGATCATTTCTTACTCCTTCGGAACCTTTGCCAAATCCTCATTTTTTCCCACCATTACCAAAAACTCTCCGGCTTGCAGCGGCTGGCGCGGATCCACATTCACCTGAATCTCGTTCTCCCCTTTTAATGCGATAATGTTTACTCCGTACTCTCCGCGGATCTGCAGCTGTTCCAGTGTTTTTCCAACCCATGCCGCCGGCACGGTAAGCTCCGCCACGGAAAAATCATCCGACAGCTCAAACAGATCACGGAATCCGCCGGAAATAAGATTTTTTGCCAGACGGACACCTGTCTCATATTCTGCCATGATCACCTTGTCCGCCCCCACGCGGGTCAGGATATCCGCATGGATCTTACTGAGGCATTTGGCAATCACATAAGGTACACCCGCCTCCTTGGACTGGATCGTCGCAAGGATACTTGCCTGCATATTCTGAGCGATCCCGACGATCACCACATCCATATCGCTGATGCCCAGCGACGCAAACACATTGGTATCCGTGATATCCGCCCGCACCGCATAGGTGACATAGTCCGAAATCTCCTGTACCAGCTCTTCGCTGCTGTCCACCGCCAGCACCTGATTGCCCGCCTGCGCCAGTGTCACTGCCACCGCATAGCCAAATCTTCCAAGTCCCAGCACTGCATACTGTTTTTTCATATGATTCTTCTGCTCCTCTCCTGCTTTTTCCACGGATCCGAACATATCCGTCTCTCAGTTTTTTCTCAAATGGCCGCCTTTCATCCAATCAGCACTCTTTGTTCCGGCAGCGTCCGATGAGTCTTTCTTTTGAAATATCTTCTGCCCAAAGCAACAGCAAGAGTCACCGGTCCGATCCTGCCCATAAACATGATCAGGATGACAAGGATCTTCCCGGCAGCCGGCAGCGACGGTGTCAGAGAACGAGTCAGCCCTACCGTTCCCATGGCGGAGATAATCTCATACATACAGTCCAAAGAATCTGCTCCCGTGATCACTGTCAGCCCCATCGTCGCCAGGATCACGATTCCAAGCCCGTAGAAAAAGACCACCACTGCAACCCGGAGATTTCCAAGCGAGAGTTTCCTGCCGCATGCCTCTGTGTCCTCCCTGCCCTGGATATATGCCCAAATCATCAGGAGGATCACAGCAACTGTCGTCGTCTTCACTCCGCCTGCCGTTCCCATCGGAGAACCGCCGATAAACATCAGTATCATACTGACCATCGCCGAAGCGTCACTAAATCCTTTCTGAGGAATCGTCTCAAATCCAGCTGTTCTTGTTGTGACTGACTGGAAGAAAGCCGCCATCACCTTATGCGGAGCATCCAGCGGTCCCAGAGAGGTCGCATGATTCCAGTCCAGGATCAGAATCATCAGGGCTCCTCCCAACACCAGAAATACAGTGACGGTCAGGACAATCCTTGCATGCAGAGAAAATCGCTTTCGGATAATCTCCGGATGTTTCTTCTTCCGGATGGAAGTGCGGATATAGGAGATGGTTTCCCACCAGACCGGAAAACCCAGGCCGCTGACTATGATCAGCCCCATCGTCGTTAAATTGATCAGCGGGTTCGTTAAAAACGGCGCAAAGGATGATGTACCTACGATGTCAATTCCCGCATTGCAAAATGCGGAAACGGCATGGAACACCGAATACCAGATGCCCTTCAGAACCCCGTATTCCGGTATAAAATACAGGGAATAAAAAAAAGCGCCCACACCTTCCACAAAGAAGGTTCCCAGCAGGATCCTCCGTACGATGCCCACTGCTCCCCCCAGCGCCGGAAGATTGTACGTATCCTGAATCAGTTTGCGGTTATACAGACTGACCCTCCTGTGAAAGATCAGATAAACCATCATCATACATGCCATGATCCCAAGCCCGCCGAACTGGATCAGGAGCAGAATAATGACTTTTCCGAACAAGCTCCAGTGCTCCGCGGTCGGAACAGTTACAAGTCCGGTCACACACACGGACGTAGTCGCCGTAAACAACGCGTCGATAAAATTGGTCGCCTTGTGATCAGCGGATGATACCGGCAGACACAGTAGGAACGCTCCGGCAAGGATCACCCCTGCGAATCCCAAAGAAAGAAAACGTTCCGCCGGAAGCGTACGCTTTGTTTCCGGGCGCCTCAGTATTTTTTCTTTTTTCCTTTTACTTTCTTTCATCATAAACATAGATATAAAAGCGGGGCTGCCGTATCTGAAATGCGGCAGCCCCGTCTGCTGTTCCTCTTATTTATTGTAGTTATAGGACAGTGCGCGCGCGATCTCCCACTGATATTCCGGAAGCGCTTTCTGCATAGCCAGTGCTTCGTTGATATCGAAATCCACGTACTCACCGTTTCTATAGGCAACCACCCGGTTGGTCTTGCCCTGGATCAGAAGATCCACCGCATAGGCTCCCATAATGGACGCATAAACACGGTCTTTACAGGTCGGGCTTCCGCCGCGCTGCATGTGGCCCAGGATCGTCGCACGGGTCTCCACGCCTGTCGCTGCCTCGATCCGGCGTGCCATGCTGGTAGAATGTCCGATGCCCTCTGCATTGATGATGATATGATGTTTCTTGCCCCGTTTCCGGTTCTCGATAATATTGTTGATGATCTTCTGCTCGTCGTAATCATATTTCTCCGGCAGCAGAATGTCCTCGGCGCCGTTGGCGATACCGCACCACAGAGCGATATAACCTGCGTTTCTTCCCATTACCTCAATGATCGAACAACGCTCATGGGAAGTAGAGGTATCACGCACCTTATCGATGGCTTCCATCGCCGTATTGACTGCGGTATCGAAACCAATCGTATACTCGGTACATGCAATGTCCAGGTCAATGGTTCCCGGAACACCGACGGTGTTGATCCCTTTGTTCGCCAGTTTCTGCGCGCCGGCAAAGGAACCGTCTCCTCCGATGACTACCAGACCGTCGATCCCGTTTTTCCTGCAGTTTGCAACTGCCCGCTCAATTCCTTCTTCCGTACGCATCTCCGCACATCTGGCAGTATAGAGGATCGTACCTCCACGCTCAATCGTGTCCGATACGTCACGGGCTGACAGATCTATGATCTCTTCGTTCAGCAGTCCGTCGTAACCTTTGAGAATACCTTTCATCTGGATTCCCTGCTGCAGGCCGCGCCGTACTGCCGCACGGATCGCCGCATTCATTCCAGGTGCATCGCCACCGCTGGTCAGAACTCCGATTGTTTTTACCTTGCTTGTCGTTGCCATATGAAATTCCTCCATCTCATCACACACAATTATGAAATTTTTTTAACAATCACACACATCTTCATTCTAAAGCATTTACCGGCGTTTTTCAATACTCTTTTCTACAACTTTCACGTTCTCACTGCCATATTTTTCATTCAAAATACCCAGCAGTTCCTCTCCGATTTTGACACCTCTGCTCGGAGGAAGCCGCTTCATCGCCTTCTGAGCCCGGATATACAGCACCACCTGGTCGCTGCCGTCGGAAGCCGCCAGGACCCGGTACAGCTCCGCCACCTCCTGCTCATAGGCCGCTTTGTCCGGAAACTGGATCCAAAGCTCTCTTGGCATATCCTCGAAGGCATACATCTTCTCGCAGATCAGTTTGCTCGCCTTGTCATCCTCCGCAGATACCCTTCCCTGGATAAACACCTTCGCGTCCTCCTGCATCAGCGCCGCGTTGCGCTCGTAATCCCGCGGGAACACGACGATCTCCAGCGTTCCCAGAAGATCCTCCAGCGTCAGGAATGCCATGGTTTTATTATTCTTTGTATATTTTATTTTTTTATCCGTGATCATTCCGCCGACGATCACTTTCGCTCCGTCCACAACCTTTGGAAATCCGGTTTCCTCATCCGGAAGGAAGTCCGTGGTCACCGCCGTGATATTTTTTCTCCAGCATTCCTCCTGCTCTTCCAGAGGATGGCCGCTGATGTAGATTCCCAGCACCTCTTTTTCAAAGGCAAGCTTTTCCTCTTTTCCATACTCTCCCACATTCGGCAGCGGGATTTCATAGGAATGTTTGGTCTCAGCGTCCACAAAATCGAACAGGCTCATCTGGCCGGTCAGCGAATTCTTCCTCTCCTGCGCCGCCGCGTCAAGCACCGAAATATAAATCTGCATCATCTGCTTTCTGGTGGCTCCCAGACTGTCGAAGGCTCCGGATTTGATGAAATTCTCCACCGTCTTTTTGTTGATCTCTTTTCCGGTCATGCGCCCGGCGAAATCCTGCAGGGAGACAAAGGGACCATTCTCTTCTCTCTCCCTTGTCACCGCCTCCATCACCGGTTTCCCGATTCCCTTGATCGCGGACATTCCGTAACGGATGCTCTTTCCCTCTACCGTAAAGATTCCTTCACTCTGGTTCACGTCCGGCGGAAGGATCGAGATTCCCATCTGACGGGAATTCAGGATATACTCCGCCACTTTGCCCGGATTATCGATGCAGGAAGTCATCAGCGCCGCCATAAATTCCACCGGATAATAATATTTCAGCCATGCCGTCTGGTAGGAAACCACCGCATAGGCGGCAGCGTGGGATTTATTAAACGCATATTTGGCAAAATCGATCATCTCGTCATAGATCTTGTTGGCGATCTTCTCGCTGATCCCGTTGTTGACGCAGCCCGGCACCCCGTCCTCCGGATTTCCGTAGACAAAACTTTCCCTCTCTTTTTCCATGACGGCTGCTTTTTTCTTGGACATGGCACGGCGCAGAAGATCAGCACGCCCCAGAGAATAACCCGCCAGCGCCTGTACGATCTGCATGACCTGCTCCTGATAAACGATACACCCGTAAGTCTGTTCCAGGATCGGTTTCAGCAGAGGCGTATCATAGGTCACGGTCTCCGGATGGTTCTTTCCTTTGATGTACTGAGGAATAAAATCCATCGGTCCCGGACGGTACAGGGAGATTCCGGCGATGATGTCTTCCAGGCTTTTGGGTTTCAGCTCCTTCATGAAGTTCTTCATGCCGCCGCTTTCCAGCTGGAACACACCTTCCGTCTTGCCGGAGCCGATCATTTCCAGTACTTTCGGATCGTTGTAATCGATGGCAGAGATATCTATCTTCTGTCCGCTGCTGCGCTCCGCCAGATGCACCGCATTCTGGATGACTGTCAGTGTACGCAGCCCCAGGAAATCCATCTTCAGAAGCCCCAGTTCCTCCAGCGTAGTCATCGTAAACTGGGTAACCAGCGTTCCGTCACTGGCTCTGGACAGGGGGACATATTCGTCCACCGGCTTCTGGCTGATCACGACGCCTGCCGCATGCATGGAGGTATGGCGCGGCAGTCCCTCCAGACGGCGGGACATGTCGATCAGGTAATGGACCTCATCGTCAGACTCGTACAGCTCCTTCAGCTCATGGTTCATGGTCAGCGCCTTGTCGATGGTGATATTCAGCTCCGTGGGGATCATCTTTGCGATGGAATCCACCTGAGCATAAGGCATATCCAGCACACGGCCCACATCACGGATCACACCGCGCGCCGCCAGCGTACCGAAAGTAACGATCTGAACCACCCGGTCTTTTCCATATTTTCTGGTAACGTAGTCGATGACTTCCTGGCGGCGTTCAAAACAGAAATCCACGTCGATATCCGGCATCGTCACACGTTCCGGATTCAGGAAACGCTCAAACAGGAGCTGATAGCGCATCGGGTCCAGCTGTGTGATCCCAAGCGTATAGGAAACCAGGCTGCCCGCCGCCGATCCACGCCCGGGGCCAACCATAATCTCATGGTCTCTGGCGAATTTGATGAAATCCCACACGATCAGGAAGTAATCCACATATCCCATGGTCCGGATGGTGTTCAGCTCATAGTCGAGCCGTTCCTTCAGCTCCTCCGTCACCGGATCATAGAGACGCTCCAGTCCCTCACGGCAGAGCTTGTTCAGATATTCCCATGCGGTATAGCCTTCCGGCACATCGAACCAGGGAAGTTTCGTCACGCCGAATTCAATGTTGACCTCGCAGCGGTCCGCGATCTTCTGAGTATTTTCCAGCGCCTGCAGCGCATAGGGGAACAGACTGCGCATCTCCTCTTCCGATTTGACGTAGTACTGTCCGCCTTCATAGCGCATACGGTCTTCATCGCTGACCTTCTTGCCCGTCTGGATACAGAGAAGGATGTCGTGGGAATCCGCATCCGATTCGTAAGTATAGTGAACATCATTGGTCGCCACCAGTTCGATGCCCGTCTCCTGGCTCATCCGCATCAGCTGCTGGTTGACCAGGCGCTGTTCGGGAATTCCATGATCCTGCAGTTCCAGAAAGAAATTTCCCTTTCCGAAAATCTCCTGATAACGCAGCGCGGCTTTTTTTCCTTCTTCGTAAAAATTCCGCACCAGATAACGGGGAACTTCTCCCGCGAGGCAGGCGCTCAGGGCAATGATACCCTCGTGGTACTGTTCGAGGATCTCCATGTCCACACGGGGCTTATAATAGAAGCCATCCACATACCCCTTGGAGACGATTTTGGTCAGATTGGAGTATCCAAGATCATTCTCTGCCAGAAGCACCAGATGATAGTAACGTTCTTCTCCTTTGACCGTCTCCCGGTCAAAGCGGGATCCGGGAGCAACATACACTTCACATCCCAGGATGGGTTTGATCCCGGCCTCTTTGGCTGCCTTATAAAAATCGATACAGCCGAACATCACGCCATGGTCCGTGATGGCGGCGCTGTTCATCCCGAGTTCTTTGACCCTGGCGACGTATTCTTTGATTTTATTGGATCCGTCCAAAAGACTGTATTCTGTATGGACGTGAAGATGTGCAAAGCTCATTGGATCTCCTTTCCTGCTGTCTTTTCTGTTCTCTTTCCTATTGTCTTTTCTGCTGCACGATTACTTTTTGTAACAGTTCCGTCGGCTAAACGGCTGCTACCTTCTGATCCAGATTTTTCCGTCTCTCAGCTCGATCTGTTTTTCCTTCAGCAGGTGACCGACGGCACGTTTGAAGGCAGCCTTGCTCAGACCGAATTCCCGCTGGATAATCTCCGGGGAAGCTTTGTCGTCGAACGGAAGGACGCCTGCAAATTCTTCTATGATCTGATAAACATTCTCAGAATCTTCCTTGATCTGCTCATGGGCTTTTGCCCGGGCAGACAGGGTCAGTTTTCCGTCTTCTTTTACGTCTGTGACGCGCAGTTTCAGCTTCTGCCCCACTTTATAGATTCCCTGTGCTTCGCGTTTCGGGATAAGACCGGAATACTGGTTGTCCACAGCGATAAAGACACCGAAATTATCGCTGATCTCATAAACCAGTCCTTCCACCGTATCTCCGATCACATAAGGAGAACTAGTCTTCAGGAACGGATAGACTTTCATCGTGGCGCACAGACGGCTGCTTTTATCCAGATACAGAGACACCAGCACCTGGTCTCCCGCCTGAACTCTTCTGGTCTGTTCCCGGAACGGCAGCATCAGATCTTTCTCCAGTCCCCAGTCCAGAAAAGCGCCGATCTTTCCTGCCTGTACAACTTCCAGAACGGCAAGGCCGCCAAGGGTCAGCTTTGGTTCTCTCGTCGTCGCGATCATCCGGTCACTGGAATCACGGTAGAGAAAGACTTCCAGGATATCTCCTTCCTTTGTCCCTTCCGGAACCTGCTTCGCGGGAAGCAGCACCCGCTCCTTTTCTCCGGCTTCCCGGCTTTCGCCCAGGTAGATACCGAACTCTACTTTTTTTACTACGGTAAGTTTCTGTTTTCTTCCTAAATTTAACATAATTCTCCTTTGCTTTTCGATGGGCCGGTTTTACTGCATATCCAGTGCCTTTTTGCTCATCTCCTCCAGCAGTTCCGTTTTGATCTTATATAACTTATCTGACAGATCCACATACACTTCATGAGGATTTACCAGACGAAGAGATTCTTCCCACAGGGTTGCTTTTTCTTTCGTGCAGATATCCCGGATTTCCATAACAGACGGAGATTCGTATACGCACATTCCTTTTTTAAAGATCGGCACCAGAAGTTCACGTAAGGTATAGGTTCCGCCCTTGATCTTTGTCTTTTTCCAGGTTTCGATCGGGTCAAAAATGATCAGATCCTTGCTCTCGTCAAAGGTCTCGTCCGCCAGGCAGATCAGATCCGCACGGATCTTTCCCGTCTCCTTGTCATAAATACGGAAAATCGTCTTGTTGCCCGGATTGGTCACCTTTTCGGAATTCTCGGAAAGTTTAATCTTCGGCGTAAATTCTTCGTTCTCTTTATTTTTCACTGCCGCCAGCTTATACACACCGCCGAATGCCGGCCAGTCGCCGCAGGTGATCAGATTGGTTCCAACGCCCCAGGAATTGATCTTCGCTCCCTGGGTCTTCAGGCTGTCGATCAGATACTCGTCCAGATCACTGGACGCGGAGATCACTGCGTCCCCAAACCCTGCAGCATTCAACATTTCGTATGCTTTTTTGGACAGATATGCCAGGTCGCCGCTGTCGATGCGGATTCCGTAGCCTTTCATGCTTCTGCCTTCCGCCTTCATTTCCTGGAATACTCGGATTGCGTTTGGCACGCCGGATTCCAGCACATCATAGGTGTCCACCAGCAGGATGCAGGCATCCGGATACAGGTTGGCATAGGTCTTGAACGCCGTGTACTCATCCGGAAAACTCATGATCCAACTGTGGGCATGGGTTCCTTTTACCGGCACATCGAACATTTTTCCGGTGAGAACATTGGAAGTGCCGATACATCCGCCGATCATCGCGGCGCGGGCGCCGTAAATACCCGCATCCGGCCCCTGGGCGCGGCGAAGTCCGAATTCCATGATCCCATCTCCCTGTGCCGCATAGACGACACGGGAAGCCTTCGTGGCGATCAGACTCTGATGGTTGATGATATTCAGGATCGCTGTCTCCACAAGCTGCGCTTCCATCACCGGCGCGATCACTTTCAGCAGAGGCTCTCTCGGAAATACCACGGTTCCTTCCGGGATCGCATAGATATCTCCGGTAAAATGAAATCCTCTCAGATATTCCAGAAAATCTTCATCAAAAATATTCAGAGAGCGCAGATAATCGATATCATCCGGCGAAAAATGCAGGTTGCGAATGTACTCTACCACCTGTTCCAGGCCTGCCGCCACTGCATAGGCGCCGCCGCATGGATTCTTGCGGTAAAATGCGTCAAATACGACGATCTGGTCTGTGGGATTCTTAAAATATCCCTGCATCATTGTCAATTCATATAAGTCCGTTAATAATGTAAGATTTTGCGTTTGTGTTCTCATAACAAATCTCCTCATCTTATTTTTATGTTTTTTCACGGCCTGCGCAGTTAAACTCCGTTCTACCGGATAATTACGTCCATTATAATACTACTTGCAGGAAAATTCCAGTAACAGTTCAGCTGACGGAACTGTTACTCTGTAAACTCTACAATAACATACGGACGCCCGGAGATATCATTCAATGTCACCACATAAACCCCGTCCTTCTGTGAAATTCCCGGCGTCATCACATCCCCCAGATGCGCCTGGCGCTTATATTCTGCCCGCAGCCGATGCACCTGAAACTCTTTTGGAAGATACTCGGCGGCAATCGCCACATACTGTCCGTTATTTACATGATGGTTGCTGTCCAGATGGTGAGAATGTACCATCACTGCTTCCAGAATTTGCTGCTCGCTGGGCACAATAATCTTTCTTCCCGCATATTCCATCGGAAGCGGCTCTTCCATTCCGTAACGTTCCGTCTCACTGGCATCCGCACGCACCGGACGTCCTGCATCAAGATCCATATACGCCCACTCAGAATACGCACAGGCAATAGTTTCCCCTTTCTCCGTCTCCATCACAAAATTTCTCGCACCAACAAATCCGCGAAATCCGCACGCCCATGTTCCGGTGCGGATTTCTTCACCCAGCGACGGATACCGGGAAATCTCAATCTGCCAGGAAGTGAGCACCCATAATCTGCGCTTTTCTTTCAGATACTGAACCCCGATCCCCAGTTCCTCTGACTGAAAGGTACTGCAGTCCTGAAAATAATTGATCAATCCGTGCAGCGGCAGACACAGATTCTCATCCAGCTCGCTGTAACGGATTCTGCTGTCAAAATAATATTTCAATTCTTCTCTCCTTCTTCCAAAATCGTTGTAAATCATTATAACACGAAACCTTACGGATACCCATATTTTTTAAATTTTGTTTTTTTAAAAATTTTTCAAAAAAAGGCTTGCTTTTTTTAAGATCATCTGGTAGAATACATTTTGTTGTGAGACATTGGGCTATCGCCAAAGGGTAAGGCAACGGACTCTGACTCCGTCATTTCAAGGTTCGAATCCTTGTAGCCCAGCTGAAGGAATTCTTTGAGAAAAGAATTCCTTTTTTTGTTATAACCAGAAAATCATGAAAATGACACGCAGCCGGCAGACTTTTCGTCCGCCGGCTGCGTGATGCTCTTTTTTTCGACCGCATTACGTGTTCGTCCCATTATGCCATCATAATCTCGGAAATTGCTTCCATAATTTTATCATGACATCCGCCGCAGCCTGTAGAGCAATGGGTGATCTTCTGTACTTCGTCAAAGCTTTGTACAACATCGGAAAATTTATCCATCTGATGCAGCGCATCTTCCACATCCGCATAGGATACCTGTTTGCAGTTACAAAGCATTACATTTCTATCTAACATCTTTGTTTCCTCCTCGTTATTACTTTCCATTATTATTTGTGTTTCCATTTTTTCCGACTACTGTTCTGCTGGAAACCCACTTTCTTTTCATCAGCAGTCAGGCAGACGGAAGTGTTACCTCTATTTTACTCTGTCAGATAATCTTTGTCTACTGTTATCACGCACTGATACCTGGAATCTACTTCTTTCATCAGGGATTCCACCTGATGGACCACCTTCTTCGCCTCTTCCGGCGTATAGGTAAACGGGATCATCAGATCAAAAATCAGATTGATCTGCTCCTGCCCGTTAACCACACGAAAATCATGAAAGGACAGCTGCGGATCCAGCGCCTGAACAACACCGTTCAGTTTCGTCTTTACGGCAAGTACTTTCTCATCATGAATCTCCACCGGATCCATGTGAATCACCAGAAAAATATTCAGCTTTCTTGCAACGTCCCTCTCAATCCGGTCAATGATCTCATGGGATACTTCGATATCTGTCTCCCTGGGTACTTCCGCATGGATCGAAGCCATACTGCGGTTGGGGCCATAATTGTGGATGATCAGATCATGAGTGCCGACAATGCCGTCATAAGATTCCACCATCTCCTGGATCTGATGGTACAGTTCCGGATCCGGTCTCTGACCAATCAGCGGTTCCAGGGTATCTCTGGCAATATTGATACCGGACCAGATAACCAGAAGGGAAACCGCCAGGCCGGCAATCGCATCCACATTTGCCGACGTAAAATAACCTATTAATATAGAAGCAAGAGTTGCGCTGGTGACGATCACATCCCCGGTGGAATCCGCCGCCGCTGCCAGCATAACTTTGGAGTCAATTCTCTTTCCAAGCTTGCGATTAAAAAGAGACATCCAGAGCTTAACGCCCACAGACAACAGAAGGATCAGAAACGGAACCCACTCAAAAGCAATCGGTTCCGGATCAAACAGCTTACCAAAAGAGCTTCTGAAACAGGTAATTCCCACTTCGATTACCAGGAACGAGACGATCAGCGCCGCGATGTATTCAATTCGCCCGTGTCCGAACGGATGCTCCTTGTCTGCCGGCTTGCTCGCCATTTTTACGCCGACAAAGCTGATGATAGACGACGCGGCGTCCGAAAGATTGTTCAGGGCATCCGCCATGATCGCCAGAGAATTCATCAGCAGCCCGATCACCAGTTTTGTACCAAACAACAGTACGTTGCACAAAATACCCACGCAGCTGGACAAAATGCCGTAACGGGTGCGTACCTGCGCGTCTTCCGTGTTTTGATAATCCTTTACAAATTTTTTTACAAGATATTCCGTCATGATGTTTTTCACTTTCCATTTTTGTTTATCCATATTTTATCAACCACTACCCAAAAGTCAAGACTAACATGATCCTTACGGTCTGTTCAGAATTTTTTTAAGATTCTTTCCAAAAACTTTACAGTTTTTTCATTGATTGTCCAAAGCATTTCTGGCATAATATGACTATAAGGTTTTATGATTTTTCTGTGCAGATGGCTGCGGGGCTTGACAAAAGGGCTTGTCCTGTGGTGGTCAGAGATCTGAGGAACACAGACAGAAGCTTTAGTTTACATATAATGGCGGTGAACACCGTCGGAGATAAAAGTCAGAACTCCCGGTCCCTTTCTTCGAAAAGGGGCCGGGAGTTCTGTTTTTGCGGCATCCTCTGCCAACAAGCCCGGGCAGGGGATATTTTTATACATTTTTATGGATTCTGTTTCAGATACTCTTTCATTCTCTGGTACTGTTCCCTGGTCAGAGAAATCTTTCCTTTATAAATCCCGACCGCTCCTTCCGCCTTCATCTTCTGGATCGTCCGGTTCAGCGTTTTGATACTGATCCCCGTCTCCTCATACAACTCCTGCCGCGTGCGGGAAATGACCTTCACCTCCCCTTCCGGCTTCCTCTCCTCAATATACTGAGTCAGATAAACCATCAAAAGGTGCTGCGGCGGATAAAACAACCTCCTGCCCCTGTTATAAGAAGAACGGTACAGCTTATACGCCACCTTATGGGATACAAGCCTGAGGAAATGGATATCCTGCGAGATCCACCACTCAAAATCCTTTCTGGAAAAATAAAGAACCGTACACTCCGTCAACGTCTCGATCGTCACCGAAGTCTTCTCCTTTTCCGCCAGGATCGTCACCTCACCGACAAAATCAATCGGATCATTGCGCTCGATCATAAACACATTTCCATTTTCAAACTCATTGATCACCCGATGATACCCCTTACAAACAATCCCAAAATAAGACAGCACCTCATCTTTCTGATGAATGATCGTCCCCGGCGGGTAAGTTTTTATCGTATACCTCAACTTCAGCTCCTCCGGCATAAACCTGAGATACCCCTCCAACTCCGGAACCTCCCGGATCAACTCTTCCAGCGTCATAAACTCCTCCCTCTCATCCTTCCACTCCATGCCAATCCTCAAACAAACCGCATGATTCCACTCTTGAACTTACTATTCATAATCCTGATCCTGCACCTAAGACCTTTTCAGGTAATTCACATTTTATTATATCCTTAATCCACCCCAAAGTCCACGAAGAACTTACCGCCCCTCTCCCGAGATCTTACACATAAAATTTTACTTTCGATCTCTCACCGACCCTCCGCCTGAGAATTCACCACCCCCACCTGCCCAGGAACGTTTTCGTCCTTTTTCTCACAAAACAACCCATTTGTCCTTTTTTCCCGGATCGTTCTTCGCTATAATAACCCCCGTTGAAAACACACGAAAACACCAGAGCGTGTTTGAAAATTCATTCCTGCAATTTTCAAACACGCTCTAAAGAAGGAGCCTATCATGAAAAAAGAAACCTACCTGTATTCTTCTACCTGGGATCGCCTGCGCAACGAATATAAAATCTTTCTGCTGGCGTTTCTCTTTATCATCATCGCCGATTCCATCGGTCAGATTCAGATACCCGTCGGTCCAGGAACACTGATCCTGTTTCCGATCTTCTACGCCCTTCTTCTCGGCGTACTCTCCGGACCGGAAGCTCTGAAAATATTTAAAACCAAAGAAGTGAAGGCGGCATCCAAGCTGGTCATCGTCGCCATCTGTCCCTTCATTGCAAAACTGGGCATCAATGCCGGCGCCACCATTGAAACCGTCATTTCCGCCGGCCCGGCTCTGATCTTCCAGGAAATCGGAAACCTTGGAACGATTTTCTTCGCCCTGCCTGTTGCCCTGCTGCTCGGCCTGAAACGTGAAGCGATCGGCGCCACCCACTCCATCAACCGCGAGTCAAACCTTGCGCTGATCACCGATATGTTCGGTCCGGATTCCCCGGAAACACAGGGAAGCCTCTCCATCTATGTGGTAGGCGGTATGGTCGGAACCATCTTCTTCGGTTTTATGACCACCATGGTTGCTTCCCTGAACATCTTTCACCCATATGCCCTCGGCATGGCCTCCGGTGTCGGAGCCGGTATCCTGATGGCAAGCGCCACGGCAAGCCTTTCCGTCATCTATCCGGATATGGCTGCACAGCTCTCCGCACTGGCAAGCACCAGCGAAACCCTGTCCGGACTGACCGGCATTTACGTGGCGATTTTCGTCGGCATCCCGCTGACCCAGAAGCTCTACGAAATTATGGAACCGAAATTTGCCCGTCTGCGTCACGAACCCAGTGAAGTCCTCACGAGAAAAGCAGCCGAACGTCAGGCAGCCGCTGAAGCGCTCACTGGAAAAGAAAACGAAACTCAGGAACCTGGTAAGGTTCTGACACAGACCACCACCGAAACAGCACAGAAGAAAGACGAGGAAAAATAACATGAGATATCTGGAATGGATTCTTTTACTGGTAATTTCAGGCCTTGGCATCGGCCTGGCAAATTTTGTCGGATTTCAGGTAGGATTTATGGATTCCCTGCCGGGGCAATCTGATCCAACGGTTCAGCCAGCTGAACGGTTACGATCAGATACCTGCCGCCTGTCGGAAAGGAGATTTTGATTTATGAAAAAACATGCAGACCTGCTGATCCGCCATGCCGACTACCTGGACGAGAATTTCGAACTTCAGAAAGGCAGCAGCATTGCGGTTGCAGACGGAAAAATAGAAAAAATTGACACGCTGGAACAGCTGAACGAAACCTATACCTTCGATCGGACGCTGGACGGAAAAGGCTGTGTCTATCTTCCCGGCCTGGTAGACGCTCATATGCATACCGGCCAGCAGCTTCTGCGGGGCCGTGTCCTGGATGAGATGCCGATGATCTGGACAAGGATCATGCTGCCTTTCGAAAGTACCCTGACACCGGAAAAAATGCGTCTCAGCGCCCAGCTTGCCGCCCTTGACATGATACAGTCCGGAACCGCCGGATTCATCGACGCCGGAAGCTATTATATGGAAGAGGCCGCCGAAGTCTACCGCGAAAGCGGTCTTCGGGGCGCGCTGTCCTTCTCCACCATGGACCAGAAAGGACTTCCCGCTTCCATCGCAATGGACGCCGACGAAGCGATCCGGCGCACCGACGCTCTGTACGACGCATTCCACGGCAAAGGAAATCTGAAAGTTTACTATTCCCTTCGTTCCCTGATCTCCTGCTCCCAGGAACTGATGGAAGCAGCGGGCTCCCGTGCCAGAGAGCGCGGCACTATGCTCCAGGCTCACATGAACGAGTACCCGGGCGAGATCAATTTCTTTATGGAAAGAGAACAGATGCGTCCCTATGAGTATCTGGAGAAACTCGGCATCCTCGGTGAAAATTTTATCGGCGCACACAGTCTTCTGCTTTCAGAAGATGAGAAACAGCTTCTCGCACAGCGCGGCGTAAACGTATGCCACTGCCCGTTCAGCAACTGCGGAAAAGCAGCGCCGGATACCCCTTCCCTTATGAGTAAGGGAATCCCCGTCAGCCTTGGAACCGACGGAGCCGCCCACGGAGGCCTGAGTCTCTGGAATGAGATGAAAATCTTCCGCTCTGTGATGAATCTCCATTTCGGAGTTCCCCTGTCCAACCCTGCAGTCATGCCCGCCAAAGCCATCCTGAAAATGGCGACGGTCAACGGACAGAAATGTCTCGGAAACCCCAACGGCGGTGTGATCCGGGAAGGCGCTTCCGCCGATCTGATCGGAATCGATATGCAGAAACCTCACCTGGCAATTTACGGGCACCTTTCCAATACCCTGCTGGAAAGCGTCAATGCTTCCGACGTGACAGATTCCATCGTCGGCGGACGCGTCCTGATGGAAAAAGGACAAATCCTGACGCTTGACCAGGAGAAAATCCTGGCAGAAGCCAAAAACTATCATCCGTAACATTGGAGTTTTATTTATGCTTACTTATCTGATTGTCATCATAGCCAATCTCCTCATCGGAGGAATGATCGGACTCACCGGAATCGCAGGATTCCTGCTCCCGATGCTGTACAGCGGTTTTATGGGAATGCCCGCCGTCCAGGCGCTGGCGCTGAGTTTCTTCGCCTTCCTGATCTCAGGAATCCTGGGATCCTGGAATTATTACAAGGCGAAAAACCTGGATCTAAAGCTGGCGGTTTTCATCAGCGTCGGAAGCCTGATCGGCGCTGTCATCGGCGTCAGACTGAATCTTCTGATCGATGAGGCAATCGTAAAACGTATCCTCTACACGGTCGTCCTACTCTCCGGTCTCTCCATCCTTCTGCGGAAGGACAAAAAAGAAACACCGGAAACGGATGTCTCCGCAGACAGCCGGGCGCAGACGAAAAACAGGCAGATTCCTCTTCCAGTCTGTATCCTTTTCGGCCTGATCACCGCCGCTGTCTGCGCGCTGTCCGGCGCCGGCGGCCCGATCCTTGTCATGCCGCTGCTGGTAGTCATGGGCGTTCCGGTCAAAACAGCCGTGGGCGTCGCACTTTTTGACTCCATCTTTATCGCCATTCCGTCCTGTATCGGATATACGATGCAGTGTGATATTCTCTCCATCGGAGGACTGCTGGCTGTTTCCATGATCAGCCACGGGATCGGCGTATGGTTCGGAAGCCATAATACCTCTTTCCTGAAACCGGAACTTTTGAAAAAAGGCGTCGCGGTATTTTCTATCCTGATCGCTGTCGTGAAACTGATCACTGGATAAAACGTGTTTGAACATTGCTCTGAATATTTACTTTTCGATGTGCCGATACATCAAAAAAGCGGAAAATCTTTTTTATCAAAGAAAGGATTTTTCGCTTTTTTATTTCTTTGACAAATCAAAACCCAGAGCACGTTCAAAAATTATAAAAAATGAAATCTTATATCTAAAACTCAAATATAAAATTGAAATTTAAGTAATATAATTTTATTTTCTTGTATAAAATGAAATATAGTGATAAAATCTAAAATAAAGAAAGGAGAAACTGAAATGACAACAGATGAATTGATAGAAAAACTAAAACTAATTCAAAAAAGCAAATGTGAATCTCAATTTCTTGAATTAAAAAGTGCCAGAATGGGCTGCCCGAAACGTTTGTATGACACATTGTCCAGTTTCTCCAACCAGGATGACGGTGGTGTTATTATTTTCGGAATCGACGAGGAACAGGGATACCTTGAATGCGGAGTTTATGACGCACAGGATCTTCAAAAGAAAATCAATGCACAGTGCCTCCAGATGGAACCGGTTGTCAGACCACTGCTCACAGTATTGGAAAAGGACGGAAAGAGTTTTGTCGCTGCCGAGATACCTGGTATAGATTTGGCAGAACGTCCCTGCTATTATCGTGGACATGGACGAATCAAAGGCGCTTTTATCCGTGTGGGTGACAGCGATGAACCTATGACAGAGTATGAAATATATAGTTACGAAGCTTTTCGCAAAAAATATCAGGACGATATTCGCGAAATCCCAAGAATAACTCTCTCTTCTCTGGATCAGGAACTCCTGAACGATTATATCAGGAGATTAAAAACCGGAAAGCAACGTCTTTCACATCTATCCGATCCGGAAATTTGCGAATTGATGAGCATTACCAGAAACGGTGCAGTTACTTTAAGCGCAGCTTTGTTGTTCAGTCCCTATCCACAGGCATATTTGCCGCAGCTGTGTATCACTGCAGTGGTTGTACCAGGAACAGAAATGGGAGATATCGGAATTCACGGAGAACGATTTCTGGATAACCTGAGAATTGAAGGCACCATTCCGGAAATGCTGGAAACCGCCATTCAATTTGTTCGCAGAAATATGCGGACAAAAACCATCATCGATCCAGAGACCGGCAGAAGGACGGACCATACCGATTATCCGATAGAAGCTGTCAGGGAAGCAATCCTGAATGCGCTGGTACATCGGGATTACAGTCTCCACACCGAAGGTATGCCCATTCAGCTGCTTTTATTCGATGATCGATTGGAAATCAGAAATCCCGGTGGAATCTACGGCCGCTTAAAGGTGGATCAATTAGGTAAGGTTCAGCCGGATACCAGAAACCCTGTATTGGCTTCCGCCTTGGAAGTTCTTGACATTACAGAAAACCGTTATTCCGGAATCCCCACCATTCGCAGAGCCATGGCATCCTATTGTCTTCCTGATCCGGTATTTGAGGATGTACGTGGAAGTTTTCTTGTAACACTCTATAAAGAACCGGAAGAGAAGCAAACACAGGCGGAAGAACCGACAGAAAACACGCGAAATCTGATTCTTTTCTGCAAAACTCCACGTACCCGCAGAGAAATCTGTGATTATTTAGGCTTATCTTCCACAACCTACGCAATCCAACGATACATCATGCCTTTGGTGGAACAGGGCATTCTTCAGTTAAGTATACCGGAAAAGCCCAGCAGCCAAAAGCAACTGTTTTTTACCAAACAGGAAAGCAATTAATCCACACTGCTGCTCCCAATCGTCTGAATATGGACTTTTAGGTCAAAACGAGATATAATGAAGCCACTGTAAATGGAAGAGAGGAGATACTGAGCATGCGTGCAGTTTGTGCAGACTTCTGGAGAGACATAAAAGCCTCCGCCAGACGGTTTTCAGAATTTACCAAATGCCATAAGGGAGTCATCGCCATTCTGACTCTGGCGCTGATTTTCCTGTATGGCCAGGAAATTTTCTATTATGACATTTCTATTGACAGCGAGATCGCGCTTTCATCCCAAGCTGAAATTTTAAATTCCTGGGTGGCTATTGACCGGTTCGGCCTGGTACTGACAAAAAAATTATTCGGACTGACACGGTTTGTGCCGGCAGCGTCCAATCTCTTAATGGTACTGACCCTTGGATTTTCCGCATTTTTCTTTGATTTTTGTATTCAGGAATGGAAAGACCAGGAACAGTCTTACAAACTGTTCTACTATATTTTTCCGGTGGCTTATGTCAGCGCACCCTGTCTTGCAGAACAGTTTTATTTTTCGCTGCAGTCCTTTGAGATTGCCTGGGCAGGATTCTTATGTATCCTGGCGGTATACTGCGTCAGCAGACGGATTATTTTCCGGGAAAGCATGCTCTGGATCTTGCCGGGTATTTTCATGATGATCTGGGCCTTTGGATCGTATCAGGCTTTCGTCAGCCTGTTTATCACGGTTACCCTGATTTCTTTTCTGATCTGCTATCAGAATCACCGCATCGAATTCCAGAAAAGCTGGGGATGGTTTTTCTGCGGTTTTAAATATATCGCAGTATTTGCCGTCGGATTTATCGCTTACGGGCTGACATCAAAACTGGTGCGGATCTATTACCACCTGGATTCTTCCTATGTGGACAATATGTTCGGATGGAAGACGGTAGGAATTTCTGCCGCCCTGAATAATATCAAAGGTGATGCCGAAAGAATCTACCGGGCAGTATGGAGTACCTTCTTTCCGAAATTATTCTTGCCGGTTCTGATTCTCTGCCTGATTCTGCTGATTTTCAGAGGATGGCGCATGCACAGAAAAGGATTCCTCATGTATCTGATTGCCGCCGGCCTGCTGGCACTTTCTCCGCTGTTTCTCACGATTATCAGCGGTTCCTACCAGCCGATCCGCGGACAGATCGTTTTTCCTTTTGTATATGCATTCTGCCTGGCGGCAATTACCACATTCCAGAAAAAAGCAATCTCTTACCTCTGCTGTATTGGGGCCGCTCTGGCTTCCCTGCATCAGGGGCAGATCATGACACAGCTTTTCCATACTTCCTATATGACTTATGAGCAGGATAAATCGCTTGCCGCATCCCTGTATGAGTCCATTGAGCAGACCGGTACGGATGCCGGGCTGGATACCTATACGGTGGTATTTGTGGGAAACCGCAGTGCAAATCTTCCGCAGGATTCCCTGCGCGGCGATGTCATCGGCCATTCTTTCTTCGAGTGGGACGCAACCGGATATGCCGGTTCCACAAACCGCATCATCGGTTTCTGTGACACACTTGGATATGACATGGCAGTGCCGACGGAAGAACAGGCGCAAAGAGCGAATCAGCTGGCACCGGAAATGCCTGTCTGGCCGGCTTCCGGAAGTGTCAGAGCAGCGGATGAAATCATTGTCATCCGACTCTCATCCTGCATGACCTGAAGTCTCCCCGCATAGATTGTAAAAAGAGGAGATTTCGGGGGATTTTCCTTGAAAGATTATATCGAAGAACGGGCAATAGAAATCGCAAATTATATTGTTGAAGAGAAGGCAACGGTGAGGCAGACGGCGAAAAAATTTGGAGTCAGCAAAAGTACGGTACATAAAGATGTCACCGATCGTCTCCTCCAGATAAACGCGTCTCTTGCCCGGGAAGCGCGGAAGGTCCTGGATACGAACAAATCAGAACGTCATATCCGCGGGGGGATGGCTACGAGAGAGAAATATCTTCATCAACATGGATAAAAAACAATATCCGCTTCACGGCAAATGGGTTCGTGTCAGAGCAAGATTTCTCAGAGAAATACACCGATACGAACCCCTTCTGCGATTCATTCGCGGTTCTAAAAAAGATAACAGGAAGGTATTGTACTATGCGAAAAGAATGTTCCGTTTTCGGGACGGAGATACGAAAATCTGCCGAAAGATTTTTTTCCTTTGCAAAGAGCCACAAAGGAGTCATCAGCATTCTGGCGCTGTGGCTTCTGTTTCTGTACGGTGTCCGGATTTTTTATTATGATATTTCCATCGACAGCGAAGCCGCTCTTTCTTCACAGCAGGAACTTTTGGATTCCTGGCTCACCATTGACCGGTTCGGTCTGGTGTTCACGAAGAAACTGTTTTTCATGAGCCGGTTTGTTCCCTATGTGTCTAACTTTCTGATGATACTTGCTCTGGGATGTTCCGCCTTTTTCTTTGACTTCTGTGTGGAAGAATGGCGCGGAAAAGACTCCCGCTACCGAATGTTTTTTTACATTTTCCCCATTGCTTACGTCAGCGCTCCCTGTCTGGCGGAACAGTTTTTCTTTACCCTGCAGTCTTTTGAAATTGCCTGGGCGGGGCTCCTCTGTATGGCAGCCGTCTACTGCTTCAGCCGCTGGCTGTTTTACCAGGAAAGTTTTCTCTGGATCATACCGGGAACGGTCTTTATGGTCTGGTCCTTTGGTTCCTACCAGGCATTTGCCAGTCTGTTTCTCTCAGTCGCACTGGTTTCTTTTCTGCTGTCTTATCAGAATCCCTCCGTGCGGCTGCAGGAAAAGAAGTCATGGCTCTTCTGCTGCTTAAAGTATGTCACTGTTTTCTGCGTCGGTCTCCTGCTCTATGTGATGGCCGGAAAAATCATCCGGCTGTCCTCCGGGATCGAAGCCACCGATTATGTCAACAACATGTATTTCTGGAACAGCACCGATTTCAGGGCATCCCTGCGAAGTGTTCTGTCTGACTGTGCACGGGTCTACCTGGGATACTGGCCTGAATTCTTCCACTGGATGTTTGCTCCTGCCATGTTGATCTGTTCCCTCCTGCTGCTGCGGCGCGGACGGAAGATGGAACGAAATGGATTTCCGTTCTATGTGGCGGCGCTGGCGCTGTTGGTGCTGTCTCCGGTTTTCCTCTCTTTCATCAGCGGCTCCCATCAGCCACTGCGCGGCCAGTTTTCCTATGTATTTGTCTTTGCCTTTTTCCTGGCGGGAATGACAACCCTTACCCGGAAATCCCTTGCCATTCTCTGCTGCCTGGCAGGCGTCTTCGTATCGCTGCAGCAGGGTCAGAGGATGACACAGCTTTTCCATACCGCCTTTGTTACCTACAATCAGGACAAGGCTCTTGCAGCTTCCCTCTACGAAAGAATTTCGCAGACAGCAGCAGACGCCGGGCTGGAAGAATATCCCGTGGTATTTGTGGGAACGAAAAGCGCAAATTTTACCGAAGACGCCCGGAAAGGCGAGATGATCGGCGCATCCTTTTTCGAATGGGATGCCTCCAGCTACTGTGGTTCAACGAACCGCATTATAGATTTCTGTGACACGCTGGGATACGATATGGAAAAGCCTACCCAGGAACAGGCTTCATTTGCTCAGGCTCAGGCAGTCTCCATGCCCGTCTGGCCCGCAGCCGGCAGCGTGCAGCAAATGAACGGAATCGTGATCATCAAACTGTCCGATGCCATGTAACGGAAAAAAGAATGAGCGCATTACACTTTCCCGCAAAGTGATGCGCTCATTTTCCTTATACTCTTTTACTTATACAGTTTTCTTATACGTAAATATAATCCGCCATCACCGGCTGCAGTCCCTCATCCAGCAGTCCGTCATAAACCTCCTGCACAGAACGAGTATCAGAAATCTCAAACTGAGCGTCTCCCTTGTCTTCCATCTCTTCCACATGCTCCCCGATTCCCGTGCTGACCCCGGCGGAGATCTTTGTGGCAGCGATCTTCATCAGATTGTCTCTCACTCGGGCGCATTCCCTGGTGGAAACGGTGATGCCCGCGAACGGCATAAACAGCCGGTAAGCGCAGACCACCTGCAGAAGCTGCGCCTCATGGACATCCATCGGATTGATCTTGTCATTGTTAATGATCGGACGCAGGCGCGGACAGGAGAACGCAATCTCCGCCTGGGGATATTTTTTCTGCAGATACCATGCATGCATGCCGGTGGCAAAAGCATCCTTGCGGAAGTCGTCCAGTCCAAGCAGCGCGCCGAATCCCACGCCGCGCATTCCGCCTCTCAGCGCCCTTTCCTGGGCATTCAGGCGATACGGAAAGATTCTCTTATGCCCTGCCAGATGCAGCGTCTCATATTTATCCGCATGATAGGTTTCCTGAAAAACTGTCACATAGTCTGCTCCGCATTCATGGAGATACGCATAATCCTCCGTATTCATCGGATAGACTTCCAGGCCGATGACCCGGAAATATTTCCGCGCAATCTTACATGCCTCTCCTATATACTCCACCGTTGACTTCGTTTTGCTCTCCCCGGTCAGGATCAGAATCTCCTGAAGGCCGCTTTTAGCGATCGCCTCCATCTCCTTCTCGATCTCCTCCGGGGTAAGCTGTGCCCGGCGGATCTTATTATGGCAGTTGAATCCGCAGTAAATACAGAAATTCTCGCAGTAATTGGCAATATAGATCGGCGTGAACATGCTGATGGAATTTCCGAAATATTTCTCTTTTTCCTTCTTTGCACAGACCGCAATCTCTTCCAGCAGCGGAAGTGCCGCGGGAGAAAGAAGCGCCCCGAAATCCTCCGGCGTCCGGTATTCATGTGCCAGAGCCATTCTGACATCTTCCGCCGTAAACATGTCCGGATCATACTGTTCTGCGGCGGAGAGCACCTGATCCATGACGTCGCTTTCCAGAACCTCCATATCCGGAAGATATTTCATATGATCGATACGGTTCTTCTTCTGAAACTCCCGGATCTCATCGTTCAGAATACTTTCATTTACATGGTTTTCCGTGCTCATGGATCAGCCCTCCTGTTCCCGAAGATATCCGGTCAGCGGTGAGGACGGACTGGCTCCTTTTTCTCTCACTCTGCCGGGAACGGAGAGATAAGCTTCCCTTCCTGCCTGGATTGCCTTGCGGAAAGCATCCGCCATCAGCGGAATATTGCCCGCCGTCGCAATGGCCGTGTTTGCCATAACTGCCGTGACACCCATCTCCATCGCCTCACACGCCTGGGACGGTCTGCCGATCCCTGCGTCCACGATCACCGGAAGATCAATTTCATCCACCAGGATCTGGATAAATTCCTTCGTACACAGCCCTTTGTTGGAACCGATCGGCGCTCCCAGAGGCATCACACATGCCGCGCCTGCCTCCACCAGATCCCGCGCGGTATTCAGATCCGGGAACATATATGGCATTACCGTAAATCCTTCTTTCGCCAGAATTTCCGTGGCTTTCACGGTCTCCTGATTGTCCGGAAGGAGATACCTGGTATCTCTCATGATCTCAATTTTTACCAGATCGCTTCCGCATACCTCTCTGGATAATCTGGCAATCCGCACAGCCTCCTCCGCATTTCTGGCGCCGGAAGTGTTCGGCAGAAGTGTTACGTTGTCCGGAATATAATCCAGGATATTTGCCATTCCCCCTTCATTGACTCTGCGCAGCGCCAGTGTCACAATCTGCGCCTGCGCCCGCTCCACTGCCGCCCGGATCAGTTCCAGAGAATATTTGCCCGAACCCAGAATAAATCTGGAAGTAAAGGTATGATTTCCGAGTTTCCATACATCCTGTTTTCCACCTTGTTCCTGATTCTGCGTAGTGTTTTCCACAATCTTCTCCAAAGTACCGTCGGTTGTCCCCATTTTTCTATCCATGTTCAATTTCCTCCCTGCTGCATAATATTTAAAATCAATTCCAGGATCATATTTGCCTCATGAGCGGCACAGAGCGCGACTCTCGGAGCCATCAGCCCGCGTCCTTCCACCGCCTCCGTCGTCTCGTCTCCGCAAAGATAGATCCTCTTCATAACCTTTCTGGTATGTATCGCATTGCTGTCCCCGAATCCTGCCATTCCGCTGCCGCACACCAGATATTTTTCCGGAAAATGTTCCATGATCCCGTTGACCAGCATCGCCTTGTTTTCCGGCACATCAAAGGCTTCACAGATAATCTCATCCTCTGTAAAAAGCTCCGCCACATTGTCCTGTGTGACCTTCACCGTATCTGTCCGTATATCAAGATACGGATGGATTTCCAGAAGCTGTTCCCTGAGCGCGTCGGTCTTTGGCTTTCCAAGGTGCCGGATGAAATAATGCTGGCGGTTCAGATTACTCAAATCCACACAGTCATAGTCGATCAGATGCAGATGTCCCACGCCCGTCCGCGCAAGCTGTACCGCCACATTCGATCCCAGGCCTCCAAGCCCTGCCACCGCCACGCGGGCATCGGACAGTTTTTGCTGAATCTCCTTTCCATGGCGCAGTTCCAGGATATCCCTGATTTCTTCCCGAGAAGGAATCTTTGTATCACGTTCCACCGTTTTAGCCCCCTCCTACAAAACTTACGATCTCCAGGCAGTCTCCCTGACAGATCTTCGTATCTTCATATCTGCTTTTCGGAACGATCTCCCCGTTTTTTTCCACGGCAACCCGGTCCGTACGGTACTGCTTACTCTCCAGATATTCTTTCACCGTGACAGACCCTTCCAGCTCTTCCGGCTTTCCATTTACCGTAATCATGATTCTCCTCCCTTCCAGTGAGCGCAGCAGTCACCAAATGGACCTGCAAAAAAAGAGTTCACAAAGAAATACACCCGCGGTGGTGTACCCCTTCATGAACTCTTACTGCTCACTCTCATTTGTTTTATATTCTGTTTTCTGCGCTCCCTTTTTGAATCTTTATCCGGAGCGCCACAAAATTACATACTCAATATATACTTCCGACATCTATTTGTCAATGTTTTTTTACTCCCGCGGCATGTCCGCTTGGCTCGCTGCCAGCGGAAATAAAAAGCACCGTCCCCACAGCTCACACGTCTGCAAAAACAGTGCCTTCAGTGCGCCTTCAGGGACTCGAACCCTGGACAAATAGATTAAGAGTCTACTGCTCTACCAACTGAGCTAAAGGCGCATTCATTATTTTGTTTCATTCCTCACCGGAACGCAAGAATTATTATATGCGATACAATGTCAAAAATCAACCCTTTTTTTATGATCTTTTTTGTTTTGTTATGATTTACAAATAATTGTTTATAATTTCTTTATTTTCACAACACAATGCACAAGTTTGCTGAACCGTAGATGCTTTGAAAATTACTTTCGTTAAGAGATGCCATCACAGCTTGCGGCAGGAGGTGTATCCATTCATCGAAAACCTCTTGTAACAGCTTTCAGCTGAATGATGACACCTTTTGCCGCAGGCTGCTTCCCGCCTACTTGTTTTTCTTCGAAAGATCCACGCTCTTCAGGAGTTTTTCCAGATCTTTCAGTGATTTCTGCATCTGAAAGATCTTTCCGCCTTTATGTTTGCTCTCATATTCCACTTCCGTGAGCTTCTGCTGCATGGAACCCTGCTTTTTCATTTTATCGCTGCCTTTTGCCTTTTCAGAATCAATATATGAAAAAACTCAGAAAGATGATACCGGAGAAACCCCCGTTATTTAGCGAACCCTATACGGGCGATCAGCTTACAGATCGGATTCCCCATCGACGAGAACTTCTCTTCATATTCCGTCATCACATTTCCCCGGTTCATTTCCTTATCTGCATGCAGATCATAAGTGAACGCTTCCAGGATCCAGTTCTCTGCCGCCCCGATTTCGTCCAGTGAAAAGTCAAACAGATCTTTATTGTCCGTCTTAAACTCCACCTTCCCCTCATCCGGCAAAATCTTCTCATACCGCTCCAGAAACTCATGGGAAGTCAGACGGCGCTTGGCATGGCGGTCCTTGGGCCACGGATCGGAAAAATTAAGATAGATTCCAGCAACCTCACCTTTTTCAAAAACCTCCGGAAGTTCCCTTGCATCCATCCGGATAAAGTACAGATTCGTCAGTTTCTCTTCCAGCTGTTCTGCTTTCTGTACGGCTCTCAGAAGCACACTGTCATACATCTCAATTCCGATATAATTGATGTCCGGATGTTTCTTCGCCATATCCATCAGAAAACGGCCTTTTCCCATCCCCACCTCAATATAGACCGGCTGCGTTTTTTCAAAAACTGTATTCCAATTCCCACGATGGGTTTCCGGTTTCTGGATCACCCACGGGCTGTTGGCGATCACTTCCTTCGCCCCCTGTATATTTCTCAGTCTCATATTTTACCATCCTTTATTTTTGATTTCACTTTTCCACAAATCACGTTCCCTGCCTTTCCGGCGGAGACTTGCGGACTTGTTATATCTTACTATAGATTTCCCGGAAAGAAAAGTCCTTTCCTTAATTGTCTGAATATTCCTATTTGCTGAAAATAGAACAGTTCTTTTCCCTGTTTTGTCTATCTTTTTTGGTGAATTTTTTCTAATCCCGACAATATCTTCCACCCAAATTTGTTTATCCTTCGATTCTTTTTATATTTCTTCAAATTACATGTGACATTTTTAACAAAAAGGTGTATGATAAGTGTCGTGACATAGTAACAGTTCAGCCTTGCTGAACCGTTACATGCAAAATCCATTTAAAATCGCCTTCGGCGATGGGATATTGTCGAATTTGCAAAGGAGGAGAGCTATGGAATCTGTTATCAATAAGCTGACAGAGATTGAAGCGGCCGCGTCCGGAATTCTGGAAGGCGCCGCCAACCAGAACAAGGTTCTGGACCAGCAGCACAGTGAGCGAATTGCCGCTTTCGACCAGAAACTGGATGCCGATACGGTCCGCCGGCTGCAAAATGTCCAATCCGAACTGAAAAACAGGACAGATACCGAACTTCTGCACCTGCGTTCTGGAACCGCTGATCTTCTGGCTTCGCTGGATGATTATTATAATAAAAACCATGATACATTGTCCACACAGATTTGTGAAAAACTGATAAGGAAGTGATGGTATGAGCGGTCTTTTATCTTACAGCGGACTGACCACAAAAATCCGCGCAATGCAAAGTCATCTGCTGGACGACAAAAATTTCCGTGAGATCGTAGAGCTTCCTAATGTACCGGCAGCCGTTTCCTACCTGAAACAACAGCCCTCTTACGCGGAATTGTTTCAGGGCTGCGAGGAATCAGACCTACACCGCGGACAGATTGAACAGATGCTCCGTCTGACCGTGTACAGAGATTTCAGTAAGCTTTACCGTTTTTCCAATCTGGAACAACGGAAATTTCTGACCAGTTATTTTAAGCGTTATGAGATCGCCATGTTAAAAGAATGCCTGAACAAAATTTTTGACCACAGGGATGTTACTTTGAATCTCTCTGTCTATCAGGATTTCTTTGACCGTCATTCTCAGCTTAACTTTGCCCTGGTCACCTCGTCCTCTTCCCCTGAGGAACTGGTTTCCAATCTGAAAGGGACAGAATATTACGATCCTCTGGTACACCTGAATACAATGGAACATCCGACATTGTTTGACTATGAGATGACTTTGGATCTCTACTACTTTTCCCATCTTTGGAAAGAGCGGGAAAAAATCGCATCAAAAAAAGATCTGGAACAGCTGACCAAAGCCTGGGGAAGCAAATTTGATATGCTGAATCTCCAGTGGATCTATCGGTCCAAGCGGTATTACCATATGACCAGCGCCAACATTTACGCATTGATCATTCCGGTTCATTACCGCCTGAAAAAATCCGAGGTCAAGACGCTTGTGGAGGAGGAGAATTTTGACGCCTTCTGCCAGCTGGTCCGCCAGACCTATTACGCAAAGCATTTTGAGCAGTTTACGACAGAAACCATGGAAAGCATGTACGCCCAGATCATGAAGCACATCCTTTCCTCGGAATCCAGGAACCATCCCTATTCCCTGGCGACCGTCTACTCCTATCTGTACCATAAGGAACATGAAGTCAACCGGCTCATTATCGCTTTGGAATGTGTACGTTACAGCATTTCTCCGGATGAAGCAATGCAGTACGTCACCAAAACCTAATCAAAGGGGAGGTGTTTTTGCTTGATAGTCAAGATGAAATTTATAAGTATCACAGGTCCGAAATCCGACATTGACCGTGTGGTAAATACCTACCTGTCCAAATATGAGATACATCTGGAAAATGCGCTGACAGAGCTTAAGACCATACAAAGCCTGACGCCCTACCTACAGATCAATCCTTATAAGGACACGTTGAAACTGGCCAATGATTATGCCGCAATGCTCCCGGTCAATATGCGGGAGAAAGCGAAAAAGCTTTCCCTGGAAGAGGCGATCGCATGTGTGGAAAATATTGACCAGACACTGACCAGGCTGAATCAGGAACACAACCGGCTCCAGGAACAGATGAAGATCTATAAGGAAAAAGCGGATAAGATCGCTCCGTTCCAGAATCTTCCCTGCAGCCTGTCGTCCATCCTGGATTTTAAATTCATCCGCCTGCGGTTCGGACGTATTCCGAAAGAATATTTTGAGAAATTCAACAACTACGTCTACGAAAGCTGCGATACGGTATTTTATCGCTGCAACAGTGATGACCGGTATGTCTGGGGCGTTTATTTCGCTCCCCGGGAAGAGATCAACAAGATCGACGCCGTTTATGCGTCGATGCATTTTGAACGTGTCTACGTTCCTGACGAATATGAGGGCACCCTGGAAGATGCTCACCGTAAGCTTCACCAGCAGATTCTGGACACTTACCGGACGATGTCCGACTGTAAAGCCCAGATGCAGGACTGCCTGAGGAAACATGCCGAAGAGCTTGTGGGCGCCGTCAACGAGCTTTCAACACTCTCGGGAAATTTTGATGTGCGCAGGCTTGCCGCATGTACCTCCAACCGTAAGGGATCTGAAACGTTTTATATTCTCTGCGGCTGGATGTCGGAAGCAGACACGGAAGCTTTCCAGCATGATATTGAAAACGACGAAAACCTTTACTGCTTTATCGAGGACGAGGACCACAACCCTCTGCGTGAGCCTCCTACAAAGCTGAAAAACCCGAAACTGTTCCGTCCGTTTGAAATGTATGTTCAGATGTACGGCCTTCCGTCTTATCACGAGATGGACCCGACGATCTTTGTGGGACTGACCTATGCGTTTATCTTCGGCGCCATGTTCGGCGACGTGGGGCAGGGACTGTGCCTCGTGATCGGCGGAGCGCTCCTTTATAAATTCAGGAAGATCACACTGGCTGCGATCATCAGCCTGGCGGGCATCTTTTCCACGCTTTTCGGATTCCTGTACGGAAGCTTCTTCGGATTTGAAGAACTTCTTCCCGCCCTGTGGCTGAAACCCAAAGAAGCGATGATCACCCTGCCGCTGATCGGCCAGATGAACACTGTATTCGTCGTGGCGATCGCCTTTGGCATGTTCCTGATCCTTGTGACGATGATCTTCCATATCATCAACGCCCTGCGGGCGCACAGAAAAGGGGAAGCGCTTTTTGATCAGAATGCCATTGCCGGTCTGATATTTTACGGAGCAGTCGTTGCGACCATCGTTCTGTATCTGTCGGGTCATGCACTCCCTGCCACAGGTGTACTGGTGGTCATGTTTGTGATTCCTTTGATCGCTATTTTCCTGAAAGAACCACTGGAAAAACTTGTGGAGAAAAAGAAGAATGCATTTCCGAAAACCGGAAAAGTCATGTTCTTCGTACAGAGCTTTTTCGAACTGTTTGAAATCCTGCTGAGTTATTTTTCCAACACACTTTCCTTTGTCCGTATCGGCGCATTCGCTGTCAGCCATGCGGCAATGATGGAAGTTGTACTGATGCTCGCAGGAGCCACAGACGGCGGCAGTATCAACTGGCTGGTCGTCGTTCTTGGAAACATTTTTGTATGTGCGATGGAGGGCCTGATCGTAGGTATTCAGGTACTTCGTCTGGAATATTATGAGCTGTTCAGCCGCTTCTACAAAGGAGACGGCAGACCTTTCCAGCCATTCCTGAAAAAGAACCAGGAATAACAAAAAATAAGAACTTTATTTTTAGGAGGATTGTATTATGAATACATTAATTATCCAGGTACTTACCGCAGCAGCTATGATCTTAAGCATCATCATCCCGATGGCAGTATATTTCAGCGGAGAAAAAACAAAAAAACGCTACAAAAAATCCCTCGCAGCCAATGTGGCAGGCTTCTTTGGACTGATGCTGGTTGTCACCATCGTTTCCTTCGCAGGAACCACCACGGTATCTGCAGCAACAGACAGCGGCGCAGGACTTGCAACCGGACTTGGATACATCGGCGCAGCTCTTGTTACCGGACTTTCCGGCATCGGCTCCGGTATCGCGGTTGCTTCCAGTGCCAGCGCAGCGCTCGGCGCTATCAGTGAGGACGGAAGCATCTTTGGTAAATCCATGATCTTCGTAGCCATGGCCGAAGGTATCGCACTGTACGGCCTGATCATCTCCTTCATGATTCTTGGCCAGCTGTAAGCAGCATGGCCCATGAAGCCGCTGCCGGAAACGCAAGAGACGGCAGCATAAAATCCGAAAGGAAGTATCTTTATGAAAATGTTTTTGATCAGTGATAACGTCGATACAGAGACAGGCATGCGGCTGACCGGCGTGGAAGGCGTTGTCGTTCATGAACGGGAAGAACTGTTTCAGGCGCTCCAGAATGCACTCTCAGACAAAGAGATCGGAATCATCCTTCTGACCGAAAAGCTCGGCAAAGAATTTCCGGACATTCTGGAAGACGTACGGCTGAACCATAAACTGCCTCTGCTGATTGAAATCCCCGACCGTCACGGAACGGGGCGCAAACCTGACTTTATCACTTCCTTTGTAAACGAATCCATCGGATTAAAACTGTAAGAAATCTGGAGGTGACAACCTTGACAACCGAGGAAAAATTAGAGAATTTTTACCGCCATTCCATCGACAGCGCCAACGCGGAAGCACAGCGCCTGGTGGACGAACACCAGGCCGCTCTGAACCAGCTCTTTGAAGAGCACAAACTCCTGCGGAAACAGCAGGCGGAGGAAGAGATTGCCGCAGAGACGGAAAAACTGAAACGGGAAGCCAACAAAGCGCTGTCCGCGGAACAGCTTTCCATCAAGCGCAGCCTTTCTGCCAAAAACATGGAGCTGAAAAAGAAACTGTTTGCGGAAGTCCGGGAGAAAATGGCGGATTTCAAAAAGACACCGGAATATAAAACCTGGCTGGAAACAAAGATACAGGATGCTGTGTCCTTCGCATCCGGCGACACCGTCCGGATCTATCTGGACCCTTCCGACGAAGAATACCGCCAGGAACTGGAAGAGAAGCTGTCCGTCTCCCTGATCCGCTCTGAAATACCGTTTACCGGCGGTATGCGGGCGGTCATTCCGGAAAAAAATATTCTGATCGACAATTCTTTCGACTCACTTATCGCGGAAGAACAGGAAACTTTTATTTTTCACGGAGGTATGACACATGAATAAGACTGGCGTCATTTACGGCATCAACGGTCCGGTCGTTTACCTGAAGGGCAACACCGGATTCAAGATGTCCGAAATGGTTTATGTTGGAGAAGAACGTCTTGTCGGCGAAGTCATCGGTCTTACCAAAGATACGACGACCATCCAGGTCTTTGAGGAAACGACCGGACTGAAACCGGGCGCTGTCGTCGAAGCCTCCGGAGACGCGCTCTCTGTAATTCTGGGTCCTGGAATCCTGAACAATATTTTCGACGGTATCGAGCGTCCTCTGTCTGAGATCGCGCGGCAGTCCGGCGACTACATCACCAGAGGTGTCAGCGTCGATTCCCTGGACACAAAGAAAAAATGGAACGTCCATGTGACCGTACAGGCCGGCGAGACGGTCAGCGGCGGCACGATCATTTCCGAAACCCAGGAGACCCGTTCCATTGTCCATAAATCCATGGTTCCTCCGAACCTTGCCGGAACGGTCACATGGACTGCCCCGGACGGAGAATACACGATCCTGGATCCCATCGTAAAACTGGAAACCGAGGACGGAACAGAACACACTCTGACCCTGTGTCAGAAATGGCCGATCCGTGTTCCCCGCCCGACTCTGAAGAGATATCCGGCAAGCGAACCGTTAGTCACCGGACAGCGGATCCTGGACACCATGTTCCCCATCGCAAAAGGCGGCACCGCAGCGGTGCCCGGCGGATTCGGAACAGGCAAAACCATGACACAGCATCAGATCGCGAAATGGTCCAATGCGGACATCATCATTTATATCGGCTGCGGCGAGCGCGGCAACGAGATGACACAGGTTCTGGAGGAATTCCAGGAACTGGTAGACCCGAAATCCGGCAACCCTCTGATGGACCGGACCGCTCTGATCGCCAACACTTCCAATATGCCGGTGGCTGCCCGTGAAGCATCCATCTATACCGGCCTGACCCTTGCGGAATATTACCGCGACATGGGGTATGACGTGGCGATCATGGCGGATTCCACTTCCCGCTGGGCGGAGGCGCTCCGTGAGCTTTCCGGACGTCTGGAGGAAATGCCTGCGGAGGAAGGTTTCCCGGCATATCTGGCGTCCCGTCTTTCCGCTTTCTATGAGCGTGCGGGAATGATGCAGACCCTCAACGGCCTGGAGGGCAGTGTCTCCATCATCGGAGCCGTATCGCCCCAGGGCGGCGACTTCTCGGAGCCTGTAACCATGAACACCAAACGTTTCGTCCGCTGTTTCTGGGGACTGGACAAATCCCTCGCCTATGCCCGCCACTTCCCGGCGATCCACTGGCTGACCAGTTACAGCGAATACCTGAACGACCTGGCTCCCTGGTACAAAGACAATGTAAATAAAAACTTTGTATCCATGAGAAACCAGCTGATGGGGCTTTTGAATCAGGAAAGCTCTCTGATGGAGATTGTAAAACTGATCGGAAGCGATGTGCTTCCCGATGACCAGAAGCTGGTACTTGAGATCGCAAGAGTCATCCGCCTGGGCTTTCTGCAGCAGAACGCCTTCCACAAGGACGACACCTGCGTACCGCTGTCCAAGCAGTACCGGATGATGGAGATCATCCTCTACCTGTACCGGAAATCCAAAGCCCTGGTAACCATGGGCATGCCGATGTCGGTACTGAAGGAAGACAAGATCTTCGACCGGGTCATCTCCATCAAATACGACATACCCAACGACAAACCGGAAATGTTTGACGAATACAAAAAAGATATCGACCGGTTCTATGACAACGTGCTGGAAAGAAACGGATAAGGAGGGAAAACGGCAATGGCAATTGAATATCTTGGCCTGAGTGAAGTCAACGGCCCTCTGGTCGTTCTGGAAGGCGTAAAGGATGCCTTTTTTGAGGAGATGGTGGAATTTACCATCGACGGAAACCAAAAGAAACTGGGCCGCATTGTCGCGGTCTATGAGGATAAGGCGGTCATCCAGGTATTTGAAGGCACCGAAAACATGTCCCTGCAGAATACCCACACCCGCCTCACCGGCCACCCGATGGAGATCGGTCTTTCCCCGGATATCCTGGGACGTACCTTTGACGGTATCGGCAACCCCATCGACGGCCTGGGCCCGGTGGATGCGGAAAAGCGCCTGAACGTCAACGGGCTTCCGCTGAACCCTGTAACCAGAAAATACCCGAGAAACTACATCCACACCGGTATCTCCGCCATCGACGGCCTGACCACGCTGATCCGCGGACAGAAACTGCCGATCTTCTCAGGAAACGGCCTGCCCCATGACCAGCTTGCCGCACAGATCGTACAGCAGGCTTCCCTCGGCAGCGACAGCGATGAAAAATTCGCGATCGTGTTCGCCGCCATGGGCGTCAAATACGATGTGGCAGAATTTTTCCGCCGTACCTTTGAGGAAAGCGGCGTATCCGACCACGTCGTCATGTTCCTGAACCTGGCAAACGATCCGGTGGTAGAACGACTGATCACACCGAAAGTCGCCCTGACCGCGGCAGAATATCTGGCGTTCGAAAAGGGTATGCATATCCTGGTCATCCTGACGGATATCACCTCCTTCTGTGAGGCGATGCGTGAGGTTTCCTCCTCCCGGGGAGAGATCCCTTCCCGTAAGGGTTACCCGGGATATCTGTACAGTGAACTGGCAACTCTGTATGAGCGCGCCGGCATCGTCCAGGACGGAACCGGTTCTGTTACCCAGATCCCGATCCTGACCATGCCCAACGATGATATCACCCATCCGATCCCTGACCTGACCGGTTACATCACGGAGGGACAGATTGTTCTGGACCGCCAGCTTCACGGACAGTCCATTTATCCGCCGATCAGCGTACTGCCGAGCCTGTCCCGTCTGATGAAGGACGGCATCGGCGAAGGCTATACCAGAGCGGACCATCAGGATGTAGCAAACCAGCTGTTCTCCTGCTACGCGAAGGTGGGAGACGCGCGTTCCCTGGCTTCCGTTATCGGTGAGGATGAGCTTTCACCCATTGATAAAAAGTATCTGATCTTCGGAAACGCCTTCGAAAAAGAATTTATCGGGCAGGGCATGGACGAAAACCGTTCCATGGAAGATACCCTGAACAAAGCCTGGGATCTGCTGGGACTGCTTCCCCGCGAGGAACTGGACCGTGTGGATACAAAGGTACTTGACCAGTATTATCACCCGACAGAGATCGATCTGGCGGCTCAGGCAAAGGCAGAAGCCGACGCGATGAAGTAACCGGAAAAACAAACTCTGAAAGGAAGTGATGACCGATGGATCCGAATACCTTTCCCACCAAGGGAAACCTGATTCTGGCGAAGAATTCACTGAAGCTGGCCCATATGGGATATGATCTGATGGACAAGAAGCGGAACATCCTGATCCGCGAGCTGATGGGCATGATCGACGAGGCAAAGGATATCCAGACGCAGATCGACGTCACCTTCCGGGAAGCCTACAAGGCTCTGCAGGTTGCCAATATGGAAATCGGCATCAACAACGTACAGACGTTTTCCTATACGGTGCCTGTGGAAGATTCCATCCGCATCAAGACAAGAAGTATCATGGGCGTGGAGATCCCCCTGGTGGAATCCGACCCTTCCGGCGAGGTTCCGACCTATGCGTTTTACAACACCAAAGAATCCCTGGATGTGGCACGTCTTGCCTTTGAGAAGGTAAAAGAACTGACCCTGAAGCTTTCGATGATCGAGAACTCCGCCTACCGGCTTGCCGCAGCGATCAAAAAAACACAGAAGCGGGCAAACGCCCTGAAAAATATTACAATTCCTCATTATATGCAGCTGTCCAAGGATATCTCGGACGCCCTGGAGGAAAAAGAACGGGAAGAATTTACCCGGCTGAAAGTAATCAAACAGCGTAAGACAGGTTAAACCAGAATAAATTTGAAAACTGCCGGTCCGCAGGATGGTGACCGTACTTTGCGGATTGGCATACAGAAAAACGGAAGCGCCGCTCAAAAAAACTCTTTAAGCAGCGTTTCCGTTTTTTTATCATAACAGTCCGGTCAGGTCTGCGCGTTTGCTGCGCGGGTCTGACCGGACTGTCACTTTTTATTTTACAGCAATATGCAGCACGCTGCATGCCGGAATCGTAAAGCGGATTCCTCCATGCACCTGCTCCACTCCATCAAAGGATTTCACGGTCACCTGGTCAGGATCCTCAAAGGTATTCTTGGCATTCATTTTTCCGGTCACGATCTGAGCCGTGATCTCGCCGGCTTTTCTGCCAAGAATCGTGGTGTCGATGGTATAATCCTTTTCCAGATCCAGGTTGGTCATCGTGATGTGCAGCACACCGTCCGCATCCTCGGACACCGATTCGCTCAGGTTCGGAACCATATTGCACTCCTCAAGGCCTACCAGTTCCGTCTCCAGCGTGCTGTCCAGCAGCTGCGCATCCTGATGATACTTATACATGTCAAACACATGGTAGGTCGGTGTTTTGACCATCTTCGCGCCCTCGGTCAGAATCACCGACTGAAGTACATTGACCATCTGCGCGATATTCGCCATCTTCACACGGTCGCTGTGTTTGTTGAAGATGTTCAGGTTGATGCCGGCTACCAGAGCGTCACGCATGGTATTCTGCTGGTACAGGAATCCCGGATTGGTTCCCGGCTCCACGTCGAACCAGGTGCCCCACTCGTCGACGATCATGCCCACCTGCTTCTGCGGATCATACTTGTCCATGATCGCTCCGTGGCGGCGGATCAGTTCATCCATATACCAGGTTTTCTTCATAGTCTGATACCATATTTTTTCATCAAACTCCGTAGCGCTTCCCTTGTGCTCCCATCCGCCCGGATGTGTGTAGTAGTGCAGAGACAGTCCGTCCATAAATCCGTGCTGATCCGGCGCGCATCTGCGGAAGGTTGCTTTCATCACTTCCTCTGTCCACTCATAATCATCCACATTCGGTCCGCAGGCAATCTTTTTGATCGGCTTCTTGCTGTCATAGCATCTCACATACGTCTGATATCTGCGGTACATATTTCCGTAAAATTCCGGGTTCATGTTTCCTCCGCAGCCCCAGTTTTCATTTCCGACACCGAAAAAGTCCACCTTCCATGATCCTTCATGGCCATTTTTCTTTCTCAGCTCCGCCATGGGAGATACGCCCTCAAAGGTCATGTATTCCACCCATTCGGACATCTCCTGCACCGTACCGCTTCCCATATTTCCATTGACATAAGTCTCACATCCCAGCTGGCGGCACAGCTCAAAGAATTCATGGGTACCGAAGCTGTTGTCCTCCACAACGCCGCCCCAGTGGGTATTGACGATCTTCTTTCTCTCTTCTTTCGGACCGATTCCGTCTTTCCAGTGATATTCATCCGCAAAGCATCCGCCCGGCCAGCGAAGCACCGGAATACGGATCTGTTTCAGCGCTTCCACAACATCGGTACGCATCCCATTGACATTCGGGATCTCGGAATTTTCTCCGACATAGATTCCCTCGTAGATACAGCGTCCCAGATGCTCGGAAAAATGCCCCTGGATCTCCTTGTTGATCTTGCTCAATTTTCTGTTTGCGTTGATGACTAATTTTGCCATAACCATAATCTCCTTTCTCAAAGCCCTCTCGGCTAAATGATATCGTCATACTGCCGGAACACACTCACACCTATATTTTAGTTATTTCAAAAATATTTTAACATTTTATATTGGTTTTTTCCAGTATTTTTTTATATTCTTTCAATCTGATCGCAACAGTTTCAAATCAAAAACAGCCCGGGAAAGACAGCATGTACACGCAGCAGACATCTTTACCGATGTACGCCGCACGCATACTGTCTTCCCCGGACTGTTTTTATCCGCCTTATTGTAAGAGACTTCTCTCAATCTCTGAAGACTTTTCTATTCTCCTGTCTTCATCGTAACAGTTCAGCCCTGCTGAACTGTTACTCTTCATCGGACTGTAGTTAATCCTCACATTGATATCCTGATTATAGTTTCCAAACTGGCTGCCGAAAATGGTCAGTCCTCCCACATTCTCCGTATCATCACGCACCATGAACCGGAAACGGATCGTGCTCTTGAAATTCAAATCAAACTGCCGGATGTTCACATCCGATATTTTTACTCCATCAACAAAAGTTCCCTTACTGTTGATCACGATCATTTTCAGCAAGCCATACTGATTCCATTCCGGAAGCCACCAATCCGGCGTAAAAATCCCCCGGACATCTCCAAAATCACCCGGGCTTGTCCACGTGCCGATTTCCACATCATTCAGATAAAATGAAATATCGGACGGCCAGTCGTTATTGTAACCCGGCGCTTCTGAACTGATCTCCGCCGAAATTGTTATCTGATCAATTTTCTGTAACGCGGGCAGAAAATTTGGTATGATATACTCTACATAACCTCTGGAAAACCATAAAATCTGCGCATTCATACGATCCGGATGTGCAAAATATCTTGGGTCATCCACTGTCCCGATCAGTGCCTCGCCGGTTGCGATCCCACAGGTAGGAAGAATTCTGTAATCCGTATAATGTCCCACCGGCAGAGAAGTGGTATAAATATCTTTTCCAACTTCCTCCTCATCTTCCACAATATCTATCAGAATCTTCTCCACATCTACACGGCAGATTTTCTGATTCCCATGCCCCGTATGTTCTGTCAGAACCTTCACAATACCGGTTTGTTCCAACTGCCTGATATGGCTGGTCAGCGCTCCGTTTGTAATGCCAAGGCTGGATGCCAGTTCATTCATATTCATCTGCTGTTTTTCCAACAGGATTTTAATAATATTAATTCTGATTTCCGATCCCAATGCTTTAAAGACCGGCAATCCTTCATCAAGATTTTTTAAATGAAGCATAATTCATCCCCCTGCAATATATTTTCTATTCTCGGGATCTTCCAATCCGGCTGCTCAATTTCCTTACATTCGGAAATTATTTTAGTTCTATCTAAAATTTAATTCTACCTGCATTTTTTTCAATGTGCAAGCCCGAATTTCTCCGCCTGCGGCGGGTCGCACAAGCGACATCTTCCACTCCGCCGCAGTGCGGCAGTCGCCAAATGGACATGCAAGCATGTCCACTTGGCTCGTTGCCCGCGGGAATAAGTGCACAGACCTGGGGGGAACGTCTCATAAAAATCCCTTTTCATCCGTTCAAGATTCTCAAAACAGATAAAAACTTTTATTCCTGTGTGGCATTCTCTTTACTCATCCAGACTTCCGTTAAACACATATTTATCCAGACGGTCCATTGCGTCCACAACTCTCACATGAGGAACCGCCAGGTTTATACGAACCGCATACGGACGGTTAAACGGACGTCCATCCTGCCAGATCACTCCGACACGGACTCCCGCCTTCAGCAGTTCGTCCATGGTCTTTCCATGCTCCTTACACCACTCTTCACAATCCAAATAGAGCATATAAGTACCCTGAGGCTTCGCCAGAGAAACGCCTTTGAAATTCTTCGTGATATAATCATAAGCATAGTCCACATTGCTTCCTAATACCTGACAGAGCTCATCCACCCACTCACGTCCTTCCGGCTTATAAGCGCCGATCAGAGCATGCACAGACAGCACATTGGTCATATTGTAGTGGGACATCTCGGACACCTTCACCACACGATCCCGCAGATAAGAATTATAAATCACATGGTAGGAACCAACCAATCCTGCCAGATTGAAGGTCTTGGTCGGCGCATACACCGCGATAGTACGGTTCTTTGCATCCTCGGACACGCTCTGCGTCGGAATATGCTTTGCTCCCGGAAGCACAATGTCTGACCAGATTTCATCAGAAATCACGATACAGTCATGTTTCTGATAAATCTCCATCGCCTTTTCGATCTCTTCTCTCTCCCAGACTCTTCCGGTCGGATTATGCGGAGAACAGAAAATCGCACAATGGATGTGATTCTCGACAATCTTCTTCTCCATATCCTCATAATCCATACGCCAAACGCCGTTTTCATCTCTCACAAGATCGCTGAGAACCATTTTCCGTCCGTTATTGTTCATGGTTCCGGTAAATCCGATATAAGTCGGAGAGTGCAGCAGTACCGCCTCACCCGGTGCGGTAAACGCCTGAAGCGCAGAGGCCACGCAGCCCAGCACTCCGTTCTCGTAACCGATGCATTCCTTTGTAAGTCCTTCCACGCCGAAACGATCTTTATGCCATCCGATAATACTGTCGAAATACTCATCCGGAAGCATAAAATAACCAAAATGGGGATGTTTCAGACGTTCACTGACCGCTTCAAGAATCGTCGGCAGCGTTGGGAAATTCATATCCGCCACCCACATGGGAATCACAGAAAATCCTTCCGCTACCTCTGCATCCGGAATCGGAATGGTATCCACAGCAATTGCGTCATGACCTTTACGGTCCAAAATCGTCGTAAAATCGTACTTCATACTCAAAACCCTTTCTGTTGTATTTTTTAACCGTTCATCCCGCCGCCGCTGAACTTTCGTCCGAACAGCCGCTATCGGTGTCCGTTGCACGGAAACGCCATTACTTTTATTCTACTCCCGTTACAGAAATTCATCCACTGTTTTCGCATAGGATCATCACTGCATTTCACGCAGGATTACCGCTGCAGATTTGTATCCTTTGCCTTCATAACCTGAAGAACATCCTTCTCGCTGATCACATTGAAATCCTTCTGGATCATCAGCTTCAGAACACTTGCAGTGATGGCAAAATCTATGGTTTTCTGAGGGTCGAATCCCTGTACAATTCCATGCAGCAGCCCGCCCGCGAAAGCATCCCCGGCGCCCACTGCCTCCAGACTGTGCACCGTATGTACCGGACTCTCGTAAAAGACTCCATCCTTCAGATAGATTCCCATCCAGTCACCGTCCTCCACGGTGCATATATTTCTCAGAACACTCGCCACCGCCTTACACTTCGGATACTGCCGGAGAATTTCTTCCATCCCCCTCTTGTAGCTGTCGATCTGGTCGATACCATGCGCCATATCACCGTTAAACGCATGAATTCCCAGTGTCGCTTCAAAATCTTCATCATTGGCAATACAGAGATCCACATAGTTCATCAGATGCTTCATAACCTGCTGCGCCTTTTCTGTGCTCCACATTTTGGAACGGTAATTCAGGTCGCAGACTACCTGGATCGAATGAGCCTGGCAATATTCCAGCGCCTCCAGTACCGCCTGCTCCATCTGCCCGCTGATTGCCGGCGTGACACCGGAAAAGTAAAAAATGTCGATATCCTTCAGGATCTTTTCCCAGTCAAACTCCGCAGCATCCGCCAGCGCCAGCGCACTGTATTCCCGGTCATAAACAACATTGGTCGGGCGGATATTGGTTCCCTTTTCAAAATAATAGATTCCCAGCCGGGAGCCTCCGTGGAGCACACAGGAGGTATCCACCCCGAACCGACGCACCGCTCCCAGCGCCGCAAGTCCTACCGGATTATCCGGAATTTTTGTCACATAAGCCGCCTCGTCCCCGAACATGGCAAGGGACACCGCTACATTGGATTCAGCACCGCCGTAGCTTGCCTCAAACCCGTCCGCCTGAAGAATCTTCAGATACTCCGGCGTTTTGAGACGCAGCATAATCTCACCAAACGTCATTACCTTCATTTCTTTTCCCTTACTTTCTTTGATATTACTTTTCAATAACCGCTCAGCCAGCCGAAAGATTACATCCAGTTACACCAAATCTTTCCGCAGGATCCGTGAGATCGTTTCCTGATCCAGACTGCGGATCACTCCGGCTGCCATATCCACTGCCGCATCCATATCCTTCACTGCGCAGAAATTATAATGGCTGTGCACATAGCGGGACGGAATCCCCAGCACAAGAACCGGCACTGCCTGTCCCTCCAGGCTGATCTTGCCCGCATTGGTACTGCCGCCTCTGCGTACCGCATCCTGATAAGAAATTCCCATGGCATCACCGATCCGATGGGCAAGCTCTATAAATACAGGATTGGAGATATAACTTTTATCCATATGGCGGATCTGAACTCCTCCGCCCATCACACACTGTGCCAGTCCCGGCGCATAATAGAAATCATCGGCAGGCGAACCCTCAAACACAATCGCCAGATCCGGTTTCACCGCCTGGGCAGTGACAGCCGCTCCTCTCGTGCCCACTTCCTCCTGAGCCGCAAATGCTCCAACCACATCCACGCCAAGGGAATTCTCCTGCTCCAGCGCTCTCATCGTCTCAACCACGCAGGCACAGCCCAGGCGGTTGTCAAAAGCTTTTCCAAAGCAGATTCCCCTCTTTTCCTGGTATTCAAACGATACATCCGGCATGATCGGATCCCCCGGACGGATTCCGTAGGATTCCTCCACTTCCTTTCTGCTTCCGGCGCCTACATCTACCGCCAGATTTTCGATATCGAGATCCTGATTTCCCCTTTCACTTTCTTTCAGAAAATGCACCGGTTTTGAGGTGATGATTCCCCGGATCCTTTCCCCTTTTCCGTTCCGGACGATCACGGAGTGTGCCGGCAGGCTGGTCAGATGAAATCCTCCCAGTGTCAGAATGTTCAGCAATCCGTTTTCACGGATCGACTGTACCATAAATCCACACTCATCCAGATGCGCATCCAGCATCACCACCGGCTTTTTCCCGGAAAAATCCTTCCGTCTCATATAAACATTGCACATCGCATCATTGGTGACCTGGAATTCCCGTGTATGACGATAAATCACCCGGCACACCTCTTCTTCAAATCCACTGGGACCAAATGCATTGGAAAGCTCTTCCATCAATTGAATATCAGCCATTTTTTCTCTCCTTTCTCCGTCAGAATGCTTCTGCAGAAAGCAATTCTTAAACAAACTCTGAAAACATTGTACAATCCGCTGTCTCAAATTGCAAGGTTTGCCAGACGGATGTCTGAATATTTGTAAACGTTCCGCCAGCCGGATTATTACGAAGACAGCCAGCCGAACCGTTGCGAAGATTTGCTGCTTGCAAAATAACAGAAAATGTAGTAAACTGAGTGGGTATTATAGAACATGTTCCTGTAGCTCAGTAGGATAGAGCGATTGCCTCCTAAGCAATAGGCCGCTGGTTCGACTCCAGTCAGGAACGTAGAAACGCCATGAATCCAAGGATTTGTGGCGTTTTTTCTTGCAGAAAACACGTTTAATTAACTTCCTTTATAGTAATTCAAAATTTTATCTCCAAATGCACCGGATCGCTCTCGACCACATGCACCTCCAGGTGATGGAAGTAAGTAGAAATTGTGACAATGCAAGATGGCTTGGGATTTTGATGCTTGAATTAAAACAATGTTGTTGTCCCAAGCAAAAAGTCAATCAGGTTGCAATGATAAAATCCGTTGTTATCGTAAAAGTTATGGGGAATATCCATACGGATTACAATTTTCTTAAAGAAATCTCCTGTGAGTTTTAAGGATTGTAACTCAGTTTCTGTTTTCTGTTCCGTATCCATCTGATAAGCAGACTGAATATAGATGCGGCGGTCTCCATCGTTCACAACAAAGTCAATTTCACGCTGGATTCGCTCGTCATTTTTTCGTTCCGTGACCACGCCGACATCTACGGAATAACCGCGCTTCACCAACTCATTATAGATGATATTCTCCATGATATGTCCTGGATCATACTGTCTATAATTCAAACGGGCATTGCGAAGCCCCAGATCAGTGTAGTAATACTTATTGGGATAATTAAAATAAGTCTTTCCTTTCACATCATATCTTCTTGCTCTTTCTATTAAGAAGGCATCCATAGTGTGAGTGAGATAAGAGGAAACCAAATTATTGTTGACAGGTTCGTGCCGCATAGAAGTCAAAGCATTTGCAATGTTAGTCGGGTTTGTGAGAGAACCAATTTGTGATGCAATGAAATCGAGAATAGCGTTCAGAATATCTTCCCTTTCCAATTTGTTGCGCTCTACAATATCTTTCACATAGAGTTCTTCATATAAATTGGAGAGGTAGGCTTTTTTATCTTTTTCATCCTCCAAAGCAAGAATACGAGGCATTCCACCGTAAAGCATATATTGATCCAACGCAGTTTTCTTTTCGCCGCCAACATAGGCATAGAACTCGTCAAATGACAGCGGGTACACATGGATTTGTGTGGCTCTGCCGCGAAACTCTGTGGCGATGTCTTTGGAAAGCATTTTGGAGTTACTTCCTGTCACATAGACATCCAGGTTTTTATATGCCTTCAATTCGTTGAGCATATCATAGATGGTAACTACAATTCCGGCGTTTTCTTCATCCTTTACTTTAATCGTGAACTGGACCTCGTCTATAAACAAGTAGAACTTCTCGTCTTTCCTGGTGCTTACGATAGAATCCACATAGTCACAGAGAGTAATGGGATTGCGGTATTTATAGTTTCTTCGTTGGTCAAGTTCCAGACGGATAATTTGTTCTTCTTTTACCCCCTGAAAAAGAAGGTACTCATAAAACAGGTCAAAAAGAAGCACTGATTTTCCGCAGCGGCGGATTCCAGTGATAACCTTAATTTCACCATTCCACATATTGTGAATCAGACGATCCAAATAATAATCTCGCTTAATCATAATATCACCTCTAACTTTTGCCGTAAACGGCATAAGATATAGATAATTATAACATCTTTGTTTATCAAATCCAATAAGTCATCTCTAACTTTTGCCGTATATGGCATAAGTTTATTATACACGAACTTCAGAGAGAATATACATAAAGATTGCCCCATTTTAAGAGATACGATGCCAAACCGGTGTCCAGGAAATTGATCAATGACATTTTCAATCCATGTCGATTTTTAAATTTTATCAACTATAACCGTTAAATCAAATATATTACGCTTGAATTTCAATTATATCCGTGATATTATGATAACAATCTCAGAAAGGAGACTGGTTGTTATGATCAAACGTGAAACGTATATGAGCCGTATCCGTCCTTTCATCGGAAACGACCTGGTGAAAGTCCTGACCGGCATTAGGCGAAGCGGAAAATCAGTGATGCTGGATCTGATCAAGGAGGAACTGTGCGCCTCTGGTACAGACAGCAGTCAGTTTATATCCATTAACTTTGAGAATATGAGTAATGCTCATCTCTGTACCGCCACGGCGCTTCATGATGAGATCATCCGCCGAGCCTCGGAAATCCATGGCAAGGTCTATCTTTTTTTTGATGAAATACAAGAGGTGGACGCCTGGGAGAAATGTATCAATTCCTTTCGTGTTGAACTCGACTGTGATATCTATATTACCGGCTCCAATGCCAAACTGCTTTCCGGTGAGCTTGCGACCTATCTTGCCGGACGATATGTGGAATTTGTAATCTACCCGTTCTCCTTTGCAGAATTTACTGAGTTGTATCACACCGTATACCCGGAGACCGATACCCGTGAGTGCTTCAACAAATATCTGGCCGCAGGAGGCATGCCTTACCTTTCCAATCTTCACTACGATGAAACGGCAAGCCGCCAGTATTTACGTGATCTGTTCAATTCCGTGGAGCTGAAAGATATCGTCAAACGCAACAGAATCCGGGATGTGGATCTTTTGGAACGTATTATCGCCTATGTGACCTCCAACATCGGCACCACCTTTTCCTCCACAGCCATATCCAAATATCTGAAAAGCGAGGGACGATCCGTATCACCGGAAACAGTACTGGGCTACATTAAGGCCTGCACTGACGCTTTCCTGTTCTACCAGGTAAAACGCCAGGACTTACAGGGTAAGAAGATACTCACCGTCAACGAGAAATACTATGTCGCTGATCACGGGATTCGGGAAGCGGTGTTCGGAGGAAACAAAAAAGATATCAATCTGGTCCTGGAGAATATCGTTTACATGGAACTTCTGCGCCGTGGCTATACCGTCACGGTCGGAAAAGTAGGCAGCAAAGAGATTGATTTCGTATGTGAAGATCATGGAAACAAGCTGTACGTTCAGGTTGCTTATCTTCTGGCTTCAGAGGACACCATTCAGCGTGAGTTTGGCGTCTATGACCATGTCCGTGACAACTTTCCCAAATATGTCGTCACCCTGGACGAATTTGACATGAGCCGGGACGGAATCAAACATCGCAATATCCGGGACTTCCTGCTGGAAGATGAATGGAATTGAAAAAAACAACTCGATAACAGCAAAAAAAGAAAGAGACAATCCTGCGGAAATTCAGGTTTCTTTAACCTTGAATCTTTGCAGGATTGTCTCTTTTTCAAAAATCTATTTTATTGCACAAAAATCCATTCTTAATGATCCGGATATTTTTCCTTGTAATTCTTTCCCCAAACTTCCATAGCATTAATAATCGGCCGCATAGATTCGCCCAATTCGCTCAAGGCATATTCCACTCTTGGAGGCACTTCCGGATAAACCGTGCGGGTAATGATTCCATCCTGCTCCATGGAACGCAGACTGTCCGTCAGAACTTTTTGGCTGATCCCATCCAAATCTTTTCGAAGTTCATTGAAGCGCCATGGACGGGCAAGTAAATTTCGCATAATCAACAGCTTCCATTTGCTTCCAATCAACTGAACCGTTGTTGCAACTGGACAAGCTGGCATTTCTTCTTTCGTCAGCATGTGTGACACCTCCGGAATTCCCAATAGTTTAAATATGAATGTTACATAAGAATTATAATGCTGCATCCCTATAAAATCAAGCATACCGTTTGAATTTCTGAAAAAATCTGGCAGCCATTCAGCCAGCTGAATGGTTCCTTCAAAAGTCACAAAAAAGTAACCCGGTTATAAAAAAGTGCGTACTTGTAGAGCGAAAGAGAATCCATACAATAGAAAGCACAGAGGGCAAAACAGGTAACAGTTCAGCCAGTGAAACTGTCACAAAAACAGCACTCTGAATACTTATATGGAGGTCAAAACATTGGCACTTTCTAATTTATTTGGATGGAACAAAAAAATGGAGACCGCTCCTGCTGCTTCCTGTGGCTCTGCCTGCGGCGCCGGTGACAAATAAGTTGTTTTATTCCCATGAAATCCGTTCCCGGCGGAAACACTCTCGCCGGGGACATTTGAAAGGTTACTCGGACAAATCCGATTTTTATATAAGAGAGGTCAAACGAAATGAAACAATATTTTTCTTTTCAGTGGCACATCACAGACGAGTGTGATCAACGGTGCAAACATTGCTACATCTTTTCGGAGGATAACTGCAAAAAACTGGATTCTATGACCTGGAGGCAGATGCAGGATGCCTTTTATAACTGCCTGGATTTCTGGAAGCTGCTGGAATTGATGAAGCAGCACGATATTCCCTTTCTTCCAGCTGTTCCAGTGTAGTCAGCGGAGCCTTATCCGTAAAGTAATCCTTCCCCGCCGCCATGACCCGAAGCCCCAGCGCACAACGTTCGCTGGTCACAGCTGCTCCCGCTACCAGCTTTACCTCTGGATCCTTCAGAATTTCCTCCTCCGAAGCCGCCGGCTTCGCCTGCGGAAATACCTCGCAGAATTTCCGTACCTTTTCCGGATCCGGATCATACACCCACTTCCACCTCAGAATTATCGTGCATCACATTCTAGACTCGGCGCCATAGGTTTTTCCACCAAAACGTTCTTTCCAGCATTCATGGAATTGATTGCACTTTCCGCATGACAGGACGGCGGTGTACATATATGCACCAGGTCAATCTTCAACCCGGATGCCAACATTTTCTGATGATCATCAAACACTGCAGCCTCCTTCAAATTGTACCTTTTTTTTGCAGCTTCAGCTTATACAAAAAAATAAAGGCATAAATTTTTCTTGATTGGTTAAAATGACGTTGAAACAACTCCATTATACCAAACAGATGAAATTTATGCCTTATATTGGCTGAAATATTAAGTTTTCAAGATTTATTTTGTAGCTGAGGATTGTAGTTGAACAATCCTTGACGGCATCAAACTCTTACCATCCCATCCACGCTCAGCACAACGCCGGTAATATAAGATGCTTCCTCCGAAGCCAGGAACACAAACGCGTTTGCAATATCTTCCGGCTGTCCCAGACGGCGAAGGGGAATCTGCTGAATGATAGGCTCTATCACTTCCTTCGGTACCGCCTTCATCATATCCGTCTCCGTAACACCCGGCGCTACCGCATTGACACGGATACCTTTCGGACCAAGTTCACGGGCGAGAGAAACCGTCAGTCCATTGACCGCAAATTTTGAAGCAGGATAAGCAACACCGCTTGGCTGTCCATAGATACTTACCATAGATGACGTAGAGAGGATAACTCCCTCGCCGCGTGCAGCCATAAATTCACTTGCCACACGTGTGGCATTGAACACACCTTTGACATTCAGATCCATAACCTTATCGAAAAGCTCCTCCGTATATTCTGCAAAAGGTGTACTCTCCGATATTCCTGCGTTATTCACCAGAATATCTACACGGCCATATTTCTCGACCACTTTCTTAAATGCATCCCTTACGGAATCCAGACTTGCCAGATTCGGGCTGATCCCTTCCACGACCCCTTCCGGATGTTTCTCTCTCAGACGCTCAACGCCCCGATCCACAGTTTCCCGAGAACTCGCCGTGATAATAACAGTGGCGCCTTCTTTCAAAAATTTATCAGCAGTAGCAAAACCAATACCGCGGCTTCCGCCGGTAATAACAGCAACTTTATTCTTTAACCTCATCGCACGTTCCTCCTTTTTTTCTTCTACTTAAAGGATACCCTGTTTTTTTAAATTTTTCTGTGATGAGGTCACCCTTTACGGAAAACTTCTCAAAAATAAAATAATTCTTCAAACTTTTTATCCAAGGCGATGCACAGGATCAGCGCCAGCTTTGCCGTGGGATTGAACTGCCCGGTTTCAATGGAACTGATCGTATTTCTGGACACGCCGACCATCTCCGCCAGCTGCGCCTGGGAAAGCTTTTTCTCCGTCCGCACCTCTTTTAAATGATTTTTCAGTACTAATTCTTCGTTCATTGTTTCCTCCATCGGACGCACCTGCTGCGTCTGCAAGGCAGATTTGGAAGTTCACTTCCAAACTTCTACCCCATGATCTCCACAAGATAATTCAGCAGAGCGAAGAGAGAAGCCAGCCCTCCGGCAACTGTGATAACCAGATAAGATTTTCTTCCCGTAAATTTATATTTCGGGTAAGCCTCCGCCGCAAGAAATGCCCAGAACATTGCCAGCGGTGCATGATTGGAATGTCCGGTACAGAAATTGATTAGCATAATAGCTATAAAAACAATGCAGAACGCTACCATCCCCAATTTTCGTCCTCTGTTTTCCGCATTCAACATACCTTCATCCTGTTTTTCCTTCCTGCTTTTCTCCAAAATCTCTTCTCTGTTCATATAGATACCTCCTCCCATGCCAAGTTTTCTTTGCACCTTTATTATATCATGCCAAGTTTTCTTGTCAATTGTTTTTGCAAAGTTTTCTTTGCAAAACAAAAAAGCAGCAGCGAAGCTATCAACAACTCCGCTGCTGCAGGATCACTGTAACGGTTCATTTAGCTGAACGGTTACGGATTATATTCTCATTTTCCCTTCCGCTTCAATTTGGATAAATAAATGATAAACCAGGTTACCAGTACGACACCTTTCAGGAAACTTGAAATACTGATACTCCACCAGATACCATTCAGCCCCAGCGCTGTGCCGGACAGGATCAGCGCCATCGGAATCCGCGCCGATGTGAGCACAACGCTTTCCACTGCGGGCGGAATCGTCTTTCCAAGACCGGAAAACGCGCCGGTGGTCATAATTTCCATACAAAGGAAAATTTCAGACATTCCGAGAATCTGCAGGTATTCCACACCCATAGGGACAAGTTCTTGTTCCGGAATAAAAATCCGGAAAATATACTGGGGCAGGAAAAGCAGGATCGCCGTACAGAAAATTCCCCATACAATGGTAATCACAGATGCCACCCGGTATCCTTTCCGTACACGTCTCATATTCCCGGCTCCATAATTCTGTCCGATAAAGGAGTTCACCGCCGCCGAAAAACCATCCGCCGCCATCCAGGAAATGGATTCGATCTGATTCCCCACCTTCTGAACCGCAACCGCCGCGTCTCCCCATTCCGCAATAATCCTTGCTATGATCATGGAAATAAACGTAAAGATCATACTCTGAAGTGACATCGGAACTCCGATCCGCACAATCGTTGCCATATGTTTGCGATCCGGTTTCTGCAGAAGATGAATCTTATCAAAAACCATACGATCCTTCCTCACAGAAAAAGCCAGCGTAAAGGTAACGATTGCCTGTGCCAGAATGGTCGCGAGGGCAGCGCCGGCAACGCCCATTTCCGGAAAAGGTCCCATCCCGAAGATCAGAACCGGATCCAACAGGAAATTGACACCCAGTCCCATACAAGTCGCCAGAAACGGCGTCTGGCTGTTTCCCATGGCGGTGATAATTCCTGTCATAATGGTGTTGATAAAATTGAAAACAACCAGACCACTGGTGATCATAAGATAAATTTCCGCCTGCCCGATTACCTCAGGGCTGTTGAGATTAAAGAATCCGATCAAAGGCCCATGCAGCAGAACCGCAAGGATGCCAAATAATACACCGGTAAAAATTCCCAGCTGCAGAGCGCTCCGCGCATATATCGCGGCATCCTCGTGATCCCCTGCGCCCAGGGAATGCGCGACCTTGATCTGGCCTCCGACTTTCGACAGGGACGCGATCCCGTTGGAAAGCCAAAGATACATTCCCGCAGCGCCGACGGCAGCAACCGCATTGCTTCCCACTCTTCCGATCCAGATCATATCGACCATATTGTAAGCCATCTGAACCAGGGAAGCCCCTACCACCGGCAGCGCAAGCTTCGTCAGGGACGGAAAAATCGGTCCGTCCAATAATTGAATTGTCTTTTTCATTTCCCTCTTCCCTTAACTGAGCGTTCCCTGCAGCCAGATCTGCCCTTTAAAACGCCTTCCAACCTCCGGCTCACCAAGAAGGTCTTTGGCATTGATGCAGATATCCAGGGGAACGTCATTGCACAAAATACTCATCTGCCACAGCTGTTCTCCCGTAAAAGAATTTACTGTCTTGCTGACATCCGTGATCTCTCCCAGAATACTGTACTGGTCACATTCCAGCCCATAGGGCATGAAATAATTGTCCACGATAGACAGAACATCCTCATTGACAATCCTCCGGGAGATCATCGCATATGTATCGATATCTTCCATCGTCAGGCTCTCGATCGCGTCCTCGTCACCGTTTCTGGCCGCTGCCAGCAGAGAACTTTTCTGCTGCCAGGATGCTTTTGCCTCGGCAGCCTTTGCCGGGTCCTTTCTGACCGGCAGCAGGATCATTCCTTCCTTTGCCAGCCCGGAAAGCATCAGAGGCGGCTGTTCCTTCCAGTCCCTCATCTCTTTTCGGGAATTCAGGTAATCCGCCGTATTGATCAGATAAAAGATCAGCGTGATCCCAAGCCTCAGATCATCGCAGCCGCCGACATAAGACTCCCTCGCAATATGGCGTTCGATGGAAACCTCCTCATACGTGGTGATCTGTCCGCCGGTAAAATACGGATGATAATATTCCATCTGAAACTCACCATTTTCATCGTATTCCCCGCAGACAGTGATTCCACAGTCATATCCATACTCTCTGGAAAATTCCACAAAAGAGCGGTGTTTTTCATTTTCCGCTATCTTTTTGGTGTCGTAATTTTCCAGGACATCCCTGATGATCCGCTCCAGATCTTTTCTGTTTTCCAGCCCGGAAAATCCCACTGCTTTCATAAATGCATGCATGAAAAACACCTCCTCTTTCTTTATTTCTTCGGGATCAGTTTCTCTTTTCCGCCCATGTACATACGCAGCGGTTCCGGAATATTTACGGTTCCGTCTGCATTCAGATTGTTCTCCAGAAATGCGATCAGCATACGCGGCGGAGCAACTACCGTATTATTCAGTGTATGCGCCAGGTACTTGCCATTTTCCCCGTTGACACGGATCTTCAGTCTTCTTGCCTGTGCGTCTCCCAGGTTGGAGCAGCTTCCCACTTCAAAATATTTTTTCTGACGCGGAGACCATGCTTCCACATCCACAGACTTCACTTTCAGGTCTGCCAGATCTCCGGAGCAGCATTCCAGCGTACGAACCGGGATATCCAGAGAGCGGAACAGATCCACAGTATTTTTCCACAGTTTCTCATACCACATCATGCTGTCTTCCGGTTTACATACAACAACCATTTCCTGTTTTTCAAACTGATGGATCCGGTACACACCTCTCTCCTCGATTCCGTGAGCGCCTTTTTCCTTACGGAAACACGGAGAATAGCTGGTCAGTGTCAGAGGCAGTTTTTCTTCCGGAATAATCTTGTCGATAAACTTTCCGATCATAGAATGCTCGCTGGTTCCGATCAGATACAGATCCTCGCCCTCGATCTTATACATCATGGATTCCATCTCCGCAAAGCTCATAACGCCGTTCACGACATTTCCGTGGATCATAAAAGGCGGCACACAGTAGGTAAATCCGCGGTCGATCATAAAGTCACGGGCATAAGACAGAATAGCGGAATGCAGTCTCGCAACGTCTCCCATCAGGTAGTAAAAACCGTTTCCGGCAACTTCTCTTGCGCTGTCCAGATCAATACCATCGAAAGATTCCATAATGTCTGTGTGATATGGAATCTCAAAATCCGGAACGACCGGATCGCCAAAACGCTCTAATTCTACGTTCTCGCTGTCATCTTTTCCGATCGGAACCGATGGATCGATGATATTCGGAATAATCATCATGATCTTCTGGATTTCTTCTTCTACTTCTTTCTCTCTTGCGGAAAGTTCCGAGATACGCTCGCCGTCAGCAGCTACCTGCTTCTTTACCTCTTCCGCTTCCGCTCTCTTGCCCTGACCCATCAGCGCGCCAATCTGTTTAGAAATTTTATTTTTCTTTGCACGAAGAGATTCCACTTCCTGCTTGATATCACGGTTCTCTCTGTCCAGAGCAATAACCTTGTCCACAAGCTCCAGCTTCTGATCCTGAAATTTATTGCGGATGTTCTGTTTTACCACTTCCGGATTTTCTCTTAAAAACTTAATGTCTAACATAATTTCCTCCTGTATTTCCCTCACTTCGTATTGTTAAGGCTATCATATACCAGTATATACATTTTTTCAAGCATTGAACCCTTCGTCCAGCAGGTCCAGCGTATCATCCATGGAAACTGCCTGGCGAAGCGCATCAATTTCCTCATCACTCAACATAATGTAGGATTCCCCTTTGACAATCTCCTTAATATAAAGGAAACAATTATCACGGCTGTGAATTGCGTTCAGGATAAATCCTGTATTGTTTTCATCCAGCATAGCCAGTGCGAAACTCAGCTTTCCTCCTACATCATCAAACGCGTCGTATTTGACAATTCCATACTTGTTTAAAGTCTTTCCAAAAACTTTTTTCAGAACACTGATATCTTTCTGATTGACCTCGTTATATTTTGTCAGACGGTCAATTTCCTTAAATCTCGCCGAAAACAGCTTCTCCAGTGACTGCCCCTCCCGTCCTTTCATAAAACTTTTGTATTTTTGATTCAGACGGGTCAGACGCAATGACATGCTCACTGTCATAATCATAAGTATAATAACCAGAACGATCAGGAGAAGTACTACGATTCCCAGATCGATTCCGACTTTTTCAAACAGACTGCTCATTGTATTTCCCCTTATCTTATTCGTTTATGGACTCAAACAGTTCCACCAGTCTCTCCAGTTCTTCCTGGGAATAATATTCAATTTCTATTTTCCCCTTCTGCTTGCTTCCTCTCCGGATAGAAACCTTGGTTCCAACGATTCCCTTGATCTTTTCTTCCAGACTTTCATAGATCGCATCTTGTGCAGAATCCGTCTCCTTCGGCTTCTTAACCTTCGGATTCAGCACCTCCTTGACCAGCCGTTCTGTCTCACGCACGCTCAGCTTCTCATCAAAAACCTTTCCGGCAAGAATATACTGCTCGTCCTTATCTTCAATCGCCAGCAGAGCACGCGCATGACCGGTGGTGATCATCTCATCAATGACCATCTGCTGCACACGATCATCCAGCTTGAGCAGACGCATGGAGTTTGTCACCGCAGTACGGCTCTTGGAAACCCTCTCCGCGATCTCATCCTGATGCAGATGAAATTCTTCCATCAGACGCTTGAACGCAACCGCCTCCTCAATCGGATTCAGCGATTCCCTCTGAATATTTTCAATCAATGAAATTTCTACCACTTCCTGGTCAGAAAACTCCTTGACAATCACAGGAACCTCTTTCAATCCAGCCAGTTTTGCGGCTCTCCATCGACGTTCTCCTGCAATAATTTCGTAATACTCCTCTTTTTTCTTAACGAGAATCGGCTGCAGGATTCCAAACTGACGGATAGAATCTGCCAACTCGATCAGCCCATCCTCATCGAAGTTTTTTCTCGGCTGTTCCCGGTTAGGTTCTACCTCGCTGATACGAACCTTCATTTCTACAGGTTTTTCGACAACTTTCTCAACGACTTTTTCTACAACCTTTACTTCCGGTTCTTTCTTTGCGGATCCTGCGGAAGACTTCGCCGCCGAAGATGGTGCGATCAGCGAATCCAGACCTTTCCCAAGACCGCCCTTTCTTACTGCCATGACTCATCCCCCTTATGTATTACTTCCTCCGCCAGCAGACGGTAACTCTCCGCTCCTGTGGACTTACTGTCATAATAGTTAATTGGGAGACCATAACTTGGGGCTTCCGCCAGACGCACATTTCTTGGAATGATCGTCTTATAAATATTCTGATTCAGACTGTTCTTTACATTCTCCACAACCTGCAGAGAAAGATTTCTCCGGGCATCATACATGGTAAACACAACGCCCTCAATTTCCAACGAAGCATTCAGTCTGTCCTGTACCAGATCAATCGTATGCATCAGCTGTGACAAACCTTCCAGTGCATAATACTCACACTGAATCGGAACAAGCACAGAATCCGCCGTTGTCATCGCATTGATCGTCAGCATATTCAGTGAGGGCGGACAATCAATGATAATAAAGTCATATTCCTCCCGAACCTCGTCAACTGCATTTCTCAGGACATATTCCTTTCCCTCCACATCGATCAGCTCGATCTCCGCACCGGCAAGGTTAACATTCGAAGGAATCAGAGACAGATTGTCAAATTCCAGCGGAATGATACACTCCTGAATAGAACTATCGCCTAACAACAGCTCATAAACCGTATTTTCCACATCATCTTTCTCGATGCCAAGCCCACTGGTCGTATTTCCCTGCGGATCAATATCGATTGCCAGAACCTTTTTCCCCATCTCAGCAAGACATGCAGAAAGATTGATAGCTGTCGTGGATTTTCCTACTCCGCCTTTTTGATTAGCTATCGCAATCGTTCTTCCCAAAACACTTCCTCCTTCTTAAAATCATAAAAACACAGGATGTTTTCAAAACGCAAAAGAAATTTCTGACAATTTACCAAACATAAATTGCAGAAACAAACAATCAAAACGTAACCATTCAACAAATCAAATCACATTGCCAGTCGAACCATTACCTCAATGCACTATTGCAATATATTATTTCAACTTATTATTGCAATTCATTATCTCAATGCGTTATCTAAAATATCCTGATTTCATAATAACATAGAAAACTTTGAAATACCACTGAAAATGTTTCACGTGAAACATTTTCTATGTTTTTACTGTTTTTCACAGGATAATCCTTGCTTTTTTGTGAATAAATCAATCTTTCCATTTTCTTCTACAAATTCACTTATCCCCCAAACACACTCTTTCACTTTTTAAATATACCACTCAAGGAAAAAGTTACAACTAAACTCTTTCAGAAGATGCAAAAGTAAGAGATAGTTCTAACGGCACACAGAATACTGAAGTCATCTGATACAATCATTCAAATTGTGATACGTTATCTTTCCTGCAGTATTTTTTTAATTCTTATAATAAGTCCCATAACACATTGAGACCAAAATAAAAGGATATGAATCATTAAATGGTAACAATTCCGCCAGCTGAACTGTTACGACCTCCACCCATGCCAAAAATCGCTTCGTGATCGAATGCTGCCCGAAGTACTATATTTTCACACAGTCCGCACAGTAAATGCTCAGACCCGACTGAACCATTCCGCAAAATGTTTCACGTGAAACATTTCAAATGCATAATTTCATTTCCTTTATTTTATCAAATATTCTCAAAATACTTTCTTCCCACTACACACCACAATTTATTCAGAATAAATTCCGAAGCCAAAAAGTCACAACCGACTATGTCGACCAAACTTTAAGTAAGTCCCTGTGCAAAAGCTACATATAATTTTAGGAAATGTCTATAATCAAAAAATACAATAAACACACTTTCTTTTACTCTGTACACTCAAACAAGTAGCTATATCGAAACAAACTAAATCTCTAAATGTTTCACGTGAAACATTCAACTTCATTTTTATTCTTCAACTCTTTTCAATAATCCAAAATCCTATTTTCCGTAGATTCATGGGATTTCACTATTTTTCTATACACATTATAAAGTTAAAATTCAGCATTTCATTTTCTCTCAAACTGAAATTCCAAAAAACTTTTGACCCTTCTCATAATTTGTTATATCTATATCTATATTTACATCTATATTTATACCATTAGACAAAAAACTTATTATCACAAAAATTCCAGATTTATTGATATTCAAAAAAATAAGATAGAAATAAAAAAAACATTTAGAGAAATATAAACCATATCTAAGATCAATCTTAACTTTCGCAAAACACAAAACCAGCAAGTACAAAACCCACAATCAATAAAAGACTAAATAAGCACTCAAACAAAATATACACCTTTCCGTCCCCAAAGCCCAGAAAGCAGTCAGAGGCAGGTGGTATGCGTGTACGGCGGGCATCTGGAAAGATGTGAGAAACTCTTAACGCTCCGAAGTCCCGGAGGACGGGTCAGGCGAAGTGCCACACGCACTAGAGCGTGCTTGAAAATTCATTCCTGCAATCTGCACGCCCCACTTTGCAGGAAATCTGCCCCAAAATCAGTCAGCGTAGCCCGCTACGCCTCCTAATTTCGGGGCAGATTTCCCACAAACTGTGACGCACATCTCGCAGAAAGCAATTTTCAAACACGCTCTAAGCCTGAGGAGCGCTGAGATGGGAATTGATCAACAATTCCTATCGAATCGCTCCGGTGCCCGTCCGCAGGGGCTTCGGAACGTTTAGAGTTTCCGCATCTTTCCAGCCGCCCGTCGTACACGCATACCACCTGCCCCTGACTGCTTTCGTCCGCTTAACCACTAAAGTGCCTCTCATCATTATGTAAACCTTAAAATTACAACTTCCCATTGTAACTTGGAGTCATTTATCTTATAATAAGAGTAGTAGCTTCAGAAAGGAGAACCGCATGAAAAATTCGAAGAAAAAACTTGTCACCATCAGTATCCTGACGACTCTTTCCGGTGTGGCGATTTACGCCATCAACCGTTTTATTTCTACGACCTCTGTGATGAAAAACCTGCTCCCTGCCGAAGAAAAACAATATTACGACTGGCAGTTCGGCAAAATCTTTTATACGAAAAAAGGAACCGGAGCGCCTCTGCTTCTGATCCATGATCTGCAATGCTCCAGCAGCAGCTATGAATGGAGACACCTGATCGACACTCTCTCAAAAGATTATACCGTTTATGCCCTGGACCTGCTTGGCTGCGGACGTTCCGATAAACCAAAGATCACTTACACAAACTTTCTCTATGTGCAGCTGATCACAAACTTTATCAAAAACGTGATCGGATGTCCCACAGACGTGATCGCTACCGGCATGTCAGGTTCCTTTGTGATCACAGCATGCAATACAGTTCCGGAATGCTTTAAGAAAATCATGCTGATCAATCCGGAAGACCTGTCCCGATTGAATCAGATTCCGAACAAAAAGAGCAAATTCGTAAAATGCCTGATCGAACTTCCTCTGATTGGCACCCTGCTCTACCATACGGTGACCGCTCATTCCAATATCGAACTGCTTTTCACCGAAAAACTGCTGTACAACCCGTTCCACGAAAATCAGCAGGATATTGACACCTATTATGAAGGCGCACACCGTGGCAACGGCAACGGAAAGTATCTTCTGTCCAGCCTGGTTGGAAATTATGTCAACCTGAATCTGACGCATGCTCTGAAGAATGTCAATAACAGCATTTATATCCTCGGCGGAGCCGCAGAAGACGGAATCCAGGAAACCCTGGCGCTTTATACGTCTCTGAATCCATCCATTGAAACGGAACTGATCTCCAAGGCAAAACATCTGCCGCAGCTTGAAACTCCTGTGGAGGTTCTGGAACGTATTAAAATTTTCTTTTAACATCAAAACACCCGATCGCATATATTCGTGTAAATCACGTAAGTACTAGAGCGTGTTTGAAAATTCATTCCTGCAAATTGTGACGTGCAGATTGCAGGAATGAATTTTCAAACACGCTCTATTCTATTTCCAAACCCTTTTCATATTTTACAAACTACCGATATGTCAGCCTCACGAAAAACCGCTTCGCGATGGAGAAAATATCCGCGGACACGGTAGTTTCCTACGTTCTGCGCAGTAAATACGCCGATTTTTCCGAAATTTTATGAAACCATCTCAGTCAAATACCCCGCAGCAAGCTACGGGGCATCAAACTTGTAGCGCAGCAGAGCTGCGGGGTATTTGACCCTCGCGGCAGTCGCCAAATGGACATGCAAGCATGTCCGCTTGGCTCGTTGCCCGCGGGAATAAACAGTATATAACACTTGACAACAGTTATCTACTGTTATATAATGTTTGTAAATAGAGGAGGTTATAAACATGAAGATCATCATAAACAGCTCTCTGATGATCCCGATCTATGAACAGATCACAGACCAGATCAAAGCCCTGATCCGCTGCGGAGAGCTGAAGGAAAACGACAGTCTTCCGTCTGTGCGGTCTTTATCGAAAGAACTGAAAATCAGCGCGCTTACAGTCAAAAAGGCATATGACAGTCTGGAAGCGGAAGGTTACACGGCAACCATTCATGGAAAAGGGACCTATGTAACAGCAAGCAATACAGAACTATTGTTGGAAGAACAGAAAAAAGAAGTGGAAACAGATCTGGAAAAAGCGGTTCTGAAAGGCAGGCGGTGCGGACTCAGTGATGAAGAGATCCGGAGCTTATTTGAATTGATTTTGGAGGATTTATGATGCTGAAAATCGAACATGTAAGAAAAAACTATGATACGTTCTCATTGGACTGCTCCCTGGAAGTCCCACAGGGATGCGTCACCGGTCTCATCGGACAGAATGGCGCCGGAAAAACCACAACCTTCAAGGCACTTCTGGGACTGATTTCCATTGACGGTGGATCCATACAGATTTTTGATAAGAATCTGCAGGAATTTCAGGTACAGGATAAGCAGAAATTAGGTGTTGTCCTTTCCGATTCCGGATTCAGCGGATATCTCACCGTAGATGATATCATTCCTGTTCTGACACACCTTTATGATTCGTTCGACCAATCCTTTTTCCTGCAGCACCTTCAGAAATTCGGCCTGCCGCGCGGCAAAAAGATCCGGGAATTTTCCACCGGCATGAAAGCAAAACTGAAAGTCCTGGCGGCAATTTCCCACAATCCAAGGCTTCTGATCCTGGACGAACCGACCGCAGGTCTGGACGTGGTCGCACGGGATGAATTACTGGATATGTTGAGAACTTTTATGGAACAGGATGAACAGCGGTCTATTCTGATCAGTTCCCACATTTCCAGCGACCTGGAAACCATGTGCGACGATCTTTATATGATCCATGAAGGCAGGATCATTCTCCACGAAGACACGGATGTCCTTCTCAGTGATTATGCGCTGCTGAAAGTAAATGAGGAGCAATACCGCCGTCTGGACACGCAATATCTTTTATGTTCCAGAAAGGAAAGCTACGGCTACAGCTGCCTGACCAATCAGAAACAGTTCTATCTGGAAAATTATCCGGAAATCGCCGTTGAAAAAGGCAGCATAGACAATGTAGTCACAATGATGATAAGAGGTGAAAAATTATGACTGGTTTACTGATCAAAGATTTTCGTTTATTAAAGGTTCAGAAAAACTTCTTTACGCTGATTGTCTTTATCCTTTTGGGAATGATTCTTTTTTCTGAGGACAATTTTTTTGCCGTCAGCTTTGCCACCTTTATTTTCTCGCTTTTTTCCACAAGCACGGTCAGCTACGATGAATTTGACAACGGGAATCCGTTTCTGTTCTCGCTGCCGGTCACAAGAAAAGGGTATGTTCTCGAAAAATACTGTTTCGGACTGATTCTCGGAGGATCCGCCTGGTTTGTTTCCACACTGCTGGTGGTCATTGTTCAGCTGACAAAAGGCGCTGCTTCCCTGACAGACCTGCTCCTGCCGTCTCTGGCGCTCCTTCCTTTTATGCTGTTTCTCCTGGCTGTGATGCTGCCCATTCAGCTGAAATTCGGAAGTGAAAAAGGAAGAATCGTTCTCATCGGCGTCATCGGACTGATCTTTCTTCTGGGTGTTCTGGCTGTAAAAGCAGCGGAAGCGCTGCACATCAACCTGGCGTTTCTTTTCAACAGCCTGTCATCCCTGAGTATGAGCGCGCTGATTTTTGGCGCGATTGCTGTCATGCTGCTCCTTTTGCTGCTTTCACTGAAAATCAGTATGGCTGTCATGAACCGAAAAGAGTTTTAACAAAAAGCTGCGGTACAACTGATCTCCTCAGTGTTCCGCAGCTTTTTTCTGCCATCCGGACAAAACCGCCAGCAGATGTCTCTGTACGAAATCTGTTTCGCTATTTCTGCAACAGTTCAGCCAGCTGAACCGTTACGGCATCCGCCCATGAATAATCGCTTCGCGATGGGGCGGATGCCCACAGACACTACGCTTTCATACGGTCTGTGCAGTAAATGCACAGACCTGTCTGAACTTTAACTTATTTCTCGCCGATCACCGTCAGATACGCATCGATCAGGTTGTTCACGTTATTCTTATTGATCAGGGATGGTACCCCCTGCAGATCCTCCGCATAATAAAAACTGGAATCATACGGACTGTAACTTACCGTATAATCTCCATCCGCCGTATGCATTACCACAACAATCTCATCTTCTCCCGTCTTCTCAAGGCTTCTGTCCTTGCTCTGGGCGCTCATGGAAGTTGCCGCTGAATACAGCGTGGAGGCTTCTGTCTTATCTACTTCTTCTCCGTTCCAGGTATAAGTGATCGTCTGTGTGGTATTTCCATCCTCATCCGTGGTCTCTTCCGTATTCCGCACGATCGTATTGGTCTGTCCCTGATAGGTCACATCCAGACTGGTGATATCCGATACGGTTACCGGACTCACGGCAAGATCCCAGTAACTGGAAATTTCCGTATTCAGGATAGAATCCACTGTATCTTCACTGAGTGTGTGAACCTCTTTGGAGCCCTCCATCGTCACGTAATAATTTCCCTCTTCATTCTGATTTCCCACCAGAAGCACCAGATCTTTTTCCACTGTAACCGTAGTCTCTTCCTCAGACTCTGAAGAACTGCTGGAGGAAGAAGAAGTATCCCCCGAGTCAGACGACGCGCTGGAATCGGATGACTCACCGGAATCTGAAGTGTCTTCGGAATCCTCCACCGTCTGTTCTTCCGTATAATGTACTCTGACGGTTGCCGCCGGTTCTGCAAGTCCATACTGAGACATATCGCTGCAGTTATATTCTTCCATTCCGCCGTAAACTGTGTTCATTTATGGTTTATTCTGTGATGAAATTGTGAAAGAGGGGACGAAAGCAATTTTCAAACACGCTCTAAAAGACCCAAAACACTTTCAAAACAAACTCCGCCTTCTCACCCAAACGCCTTAGACAACCAGAAATCATCCCAACGCAGAGGAGGTGCGTGTCCCTGGGACATCTGCAAAGTCTGTGAGAAAATCTTAGTGTTCCGGAGGGGTTTCGGAACACTAAGATTTTCCACGACTTTGCAGCCGTCCCAGGGACACGCACCTCCTCTGCGTTGGGATGATTTCGTCCCCTCACTGAATCGGGCTTTTCCCTGGCAATCCCGCCTTGCGGGGATACTGCTTCGGCGTATGTTTTACTTTTTCAATCCGGATCAGGGAACGTTCCATATCCGTTCCTTCCAAAGTGAAGTAAACCGTTTCCAGGCACTTGCCTCCCAGGACGGATACCGCCTTTTTGGCGTCCTCCAGCTCCTGTTCCACTTTCCCGGATTTGTATGGCAGGAACATTCCTCCCACTTTCACATAAGGCAGACAGTACTCCGACAGCGTACTCAGATTTGCCACCGCCCTGGAGACAGCAAGATCATAACCCTCTCGCTCTCCCGCCTGTTTTACCAGTTCTTCTGCCCTTCCGTGTACCGCCCGGATCCCGGTAAGGCCCAGCCGTTCTATCACTTCATTGAGAAATTTTACTCTCTTATTCAGGGAATCCAGCAGCGTGATCTCAAGCTCCGGAAATGCGATTTTCAGCGGAATTCCCGGAAATCCAGCTCCTGTTCCCACATCAATGACCTTCTTGCCTGCCTCCGGTTTCCACCCTTTCACCAGCGCCAGGCTGTCCAGAAAATGCTTTCTCAGCACTTCTTCAAACTCTGTGATCGCCGTCAGGTTCATAAAAGAATTCCACTCCGTCAGAAGGTCATAATACTGAAGAAACTGTCCTTCCTGCTCCCTGGAAAGCTCAATCCCCAGTGCCTCCAGTCCGTTTCTGAAAACGGTAAGATCTCTTTCACTCATTTGTTTTCTCCTCCTGCCCGCCGCGGTAATTTTCCAGGTAAACCAGCAGCACCGATACGTCCGCCGGAGAAACACCGGAAATTCTGGATGCCTGTCCGATATTCATCGGACGGTAAGCTTTCAGTTTCTGCTTCGCCTCAATCCGAAGACTCTGCACCTGATCGTAATCAAGATTCTCAGGGATCCTCTTCTTTTCCATTTTCTTGAACTGCTCGACTTGTTTCATCTGCCGGCGGATGTATCCGTCATATTTGATGTTGATATTTACCTGCTCTTTTACCCCTGCCGAAAGCTCCGGACGCTCCGGATCCAGTTCCGCCAGAACCTCATAATTCAGTTCCGGACGGCGGATCAGCTCCGCCAGCGAGCTTCCTCCGTTGAGGGGTGTGGACTGATATTTCTGCAGCACTTCATTCACTGCGGCGGAAGATCCCACATATGTGTGTTCCACCCGGTGAATTTCCTCTTCGATCTGCTGCTCTTTCCGCAGAAGCGCCTGATAATCTTCCTCTGAAATCAATCCCACCTGATATCCATATTTGCGCAGACGCAGATCCGCGTTATCCTGACGGAGCAGAAGACGGTATTCCGCCCGGCTGGTCATCATCCGGTAAGGCTCATGATTTTCCTTGGTCACCAGGTCATCGATCAGAACGCCGATGTAAGACTCGGAACGGTCCAGGATCAGCATTTCCTTTCCAAGTACCTGCTGCGCCGCATTGATTCCTGCCACCAGACCCTGAGCGGCTGCTTCCTCATATCCGGAACTTCCGTTGAACTGACCGCCGGAAAACAGCCCATGGATTGCCTTGAATTCCAGCGACGCATAGAGCTGCTGCGGATTGATACAGTCGTATTCGATCGCATAGGCATTGCGGACGATTTTTGCATGTTCCAGTCCCGGCACCGAATGATACATTTCTTCCTGTACATCCTCCGGCAGAGAACTGGACATACCGCCCACATACATTTCATTGGTATCCAGTCCTTCCGGCTCCAGAAATACCTGATGGCGGTTCTTGTCCGCAAATTTCACGACCTTATCCTCAATGGACGGACAGTATCTCGGTCCTGTCCCTTCGATCATTCCGGAATACAGCGGAGAACGGTCCAGATTTTCCCGGATAATCTCATGGGTCCGCTCGTTGGTATACGTCAGCCAGCAGGACGCCTGATCGATCTGAACACTCTCCGGGTCCGTCGAGAAGGAGAACGGAACGATCCTCTCATCTCCGAACTGTTCCTCCATCTTCGAAAAGTCAATGGAACGCTTATCCACCCTCGCCGGCGTACCGGTCTTAAAACGTACCATCTCCACACCATGTTCCTTCAGGGAATCCGTCAGATGCGTCGCCGCCTGAAGACCATTCGGCCCTGTGTACATGCTTACATCCCCATAGATACACCGCGCATTCAGGTAAACCCCGGTACAGAGAACCGCTGCCTTACAGTAATAGCTGGCTTCCGACACGGTTTTTACTCCCTTCAGCACGCCGTCTTCCACGATCAGACTTGCTACCTCCGCCTGCTTGATGGTCAGGTGCTCCGTATTCTCCAGCACCTTCCGCATCTCATTGCTGTACGCCCTTTTGTCCGCCTGCGCTCTCAGTGAATGAACCGCCGGTCCTTTGGACTTGTTCAGCATTTTCGACTGGATAAACGTTTTGTCGATATTCTTTCCCATCTCTCCGCCCAGGGCGTCGATCTCCCTTACCAGATGCCCTTTCGAAGTACCTCCGATGTTCGGGTTGCACGGCATCATTGCAATACTGTCGACGCTCACGGTAAAGACGATCGTCTCCAGTCCCAGTCTTGCGCTTGCCAGCGCAGCCTCACATCCTGCATGTCCGGCGCCGATCACCACGATATCATAATTTTCCACAATCGCTCCCATTTCTGCCTCCGATATCCACAATCCTGCTTCTTCTTCCACACATTTTTGTCTCTATTTTCCTGTACAGAACTTACTGAAGATCTCATTGACCAGATCCTCTCCCACAGCTTCCCCGATGATGCTTCCCAGCCTCTCATAGGCATTCATCAGGTCGATGGAGAAAAAGTCCTCCGGCATTCCCAGCGCAATGCTGTTTTCCACCAGTTTCAGGCTTTCCAGCGCTTCCTCCAATGCTCTCTTCTGCCTCATGTTGGTGATATAAACCTCATCATTAAAGGAAATCTCACCCTGGAAAAACATCTCCTTGATCAACGCTTCCAGTTCCGCAAGACCCGTCTCTTCCCTCGCCGAGATATTCAGTACCGGTGCGTCGATCCGGGCTGTCAGCTCCTCCTTTGAGATCACTGTCTCAAGATCTGATTTGTTCAGCAGAAGGATGGTTTTTCTTCCCTTCAGAAGTTCCATGATCTGTCCGTCATTTTCATCCAGAGGCACTGAAGCGTCCACCACATAGAGGATCAGATCCGCATTTTTCGCATGCTCCTTCGCCCGCTCCACGCCGATCTGCTCCACCTTGTCCGCCGTGCTGCGGATTCCCGCGGTGTCCAGCATACGCAGGGAAATTCCTCCCAGGCTGATCTGCTCTTCCAGCACATCTCTCGTCGTGCCCGCGATATCCGTGACGATCGCTTTCTCCTCTCCCACCAGCAGGTTCAGAAGCGAAGATTTTCCGGCATTTGGTTTTCCAAGGATGACGGTCTTGATCCCCTCCTGAAGCATTTTTCCATCATCTGCAGACTTCAGAAGTTTTTCAATCTGTCTTTTTTCCTCCTGTACAATGCCTTCCAGCTTTTCCGGATAACCGTCCAGGCTGATATGCTCCGGATCATCCAGCGCAGACTCAATAAACGCGATCTCATACAAAAGCTTCTCCCGGATCTCCTTCACCGCCCTGCGCACAGATCCCTGCAGCTGGCTCACAGAACTCTGGAGCGCATATTCGCTTTTTGCGGAAATCACATCCATCACCGCTTCCGCCTGTGACAGGTCGATCCTTCCGTTGAGAAATGCGCGCTTCGTAAATTCTCCCGGATCTGCGATCCTTGCACCCGCATGCAGAACCGCCTCCAGCACACGCTTCACCGCCAGAACTCCGCCATGGCAGTCAATCTCCACCGTATCTTCTCCCGTATAACTGTGCGGTCCTCTCATCAGCATGACCAGAACTTCATCCAGTACCTGCTCCTGCTCCACGATCCACCCATAATGGATCGTATGAGACTTCATATCCGCCAGTTTTTTCTCTTTCTTTTTTCCCCGGTACAACCGGTCCGCCACCGCAACTGCCTCCGGACCGCTGATCCGCACGATCCCGATTCCTGAAGGCGCCATTGCCGTCGCAATTGCCGCTATGGTATCTTCCATCTCAAACCTGCTTTCTTTCATAGAGAAACGTAACAGAGCATTCTGCCGGCAGCCGTTCCGCTCACGGAACGATCACGCCTGGTGACCTGTTACAGAGAAACAGCACCCGGAAGATTTTCTCTTTAGGGTGCTGTACGAACTGCTGTTTTCCTGTTGCTTTTAATATCTCTTCGGTGCTACCACCACATGACGGTATGGTTCATTGCCTTCGCTGTAGGTTTCTACAAACTTATTGTTCTGCAATGCGGAATGGATGATCCGTCTCTCATACGGATTCATCGGCTCAAGAGATACCGGTCTTCTGGTTTTCTTCACTTTGTAAGCGATGTTTCTTGCCAGATTTTCCAGGGTTTCTTTTCTGCGCTTCCGATAATTTTCCGTATCCAGTTTAACTCTTACATATTCCTTCTGTTCTTTGTTTACCACAAGGCTTGTAAGATACTGCAGGGAATCCAGGGTCTGACCTCTTTTACCGATCAGGATACCCATATCCTCTCCGGCAAAATCAATGTCCAGACTTCCATTCTCCTGATTATACTCCATTGTGATTTCCACCGGGAGTTCCATTGCTCCGAACACTCCGCTGAGGAAATCCTGCGCCGTTTTTTTCATCGCCGCAATCTCTTCCTCGGTACGGATTTCCGGTTTGTTTTCTTCCGCAGGCTTTTTCGCCGGCTTTGAAACTTCTTTTTTTACCTCTTTTTTCTCCTGCTGAGGTTTCACGTGGGGTTCTTCCTTCATTTCTTTTTCCGGACGAACTTCTTTCTTCTCAACAACAACCTCTTCTTCCGGTTTCTTTCCTGCACGGATCACCGCAGGCTTACTTCCGAATCCGAGAAAACCGGAGCTTCCTTCACTTATGACCTGAATATCCAGTTTATCGCTGGATACGCCAAGTTCAATACATGCTTTTGTAATCGCATCATCTACTGTCTTTGCAGATACTTCGATAAACTCCATAAGTCCTACCCCCTACTTCTTACGCTTATTTTTCTCATCAAACTGCCGTACCATATTTGCTTTGGCAGCCAGACTTCCCGGTGCGTATTCCGTATTCTCCCTGTAGTATGCCGTTGTCTCGCTGACATTCGGTTGATTCTTCTGAGTTTCTTTTTCTGCCCGTTCCTCAAACTCGATATTTCGCACATTCTGTCTTGCCTGCTGTGTGATCTTCTGAGGCGGCAAACCTGCTTTTTCTCGCTTCTTATTGGCTTTTTCCTGATTCTTTGCGATCAATTCATCAATATCGATCGCTTTCATATGACGGTTGATGACGATCTGCTGGATGCTTCGCACCACCGCACCGGTGATCCAGTAAATACCGATACCGATGGAGAAAGACAGACACATAAAAGCGGAGACAACCGGCATAAATGTGTTCATCATTCTCATGGAAGATTCCATATTGCCTTTTTTGTTCTTATCATCTGCCATCGCGGACTGCGGCATCAGCTTATAGTTCAGCCACTGGGTAAACCACGCCAGCACCGGCACCAGAACCGCTAAAATGATCATCACGACCGATCCTGCCTGCATGCCTCGCTGGAGAAGATCCATCGGGGACTCGGTAATATTGTAGGACAGGAACATATTTACGCTGGCGGAATCTTCCGCTGTACGGGCGATCAGATCTGAAAGTCCGGAAAACTGTGAAATATCAGCCAGTTTATCCCACTGGCTTGGCTTCAGAACATACAGAATATCATAGATGTTGTTTTCTGTAATCGTTTCACCCAACGAAGAGTATACACGGATCTGATTACTCTCAACGAACGTTCTCAAAATATCTGAATAGTTGCTCACATTCATGATCTGATCCGCCAGTGAGCTGAAGATATTCCTTACGCTTCCCACATATCCTGGAATATAATAGATAACCTGATACAGGGACATAAGGATCGGCATCTGCAGAAGCAGAGGCAGACAGCTTCCTGTCGGTGAAACACCATATTTCTGATAAAGGGCCATGGTTTCTTCGTTCATTTTCATCTGAGAAGCCTGGTCCTTTTTGTTTGCATATTTTTTCTGAATCTGCTGTAATTCAGGCTGTATTACCGTCATCATTTTTGACCATTTCTGCTGTTTGATCTGCGTCGGAGTCAGCAGAGCATAAATGACGATGGTAAAAAGGATGATCGCGATACCGATGTTCGGTATGCCGATCGCTTCAAGTAAGACATAAATGCCATTGATCAGCCAGCCGAGGATCTCACACACCCATCCAATAATCGGCCAGGTTGACTTGCTCAATATAATATCCAAACGTCTTTTCCTCCTTTGCGTTTACGGCACTGGGTCATAACCTCCGTGTGAGAACGGGTTACATCTCAGAATTCTCCAGGCTGCCAGTAAACTTCCTTTTAAAGCTCCGTATTTTTGAATTGCTTCCAATCCATACTGAGAACAGGTGGGTATATAAGGACACCTTGTCCTCTTCAGCGGCGACAGATATTTCTGATAAAAACGGATCATCTTAATCAGTATGACTTTCATCCTTGCCTCCATTACCATTTTCACTGCGGCACAAACAATCGTACGAATCCGAAGACTTCTCTTTCTTCTTGTTCAGAATCTTCTGAAGCCTCCCCAAATGAAGCAGCGCCTTCTCGATCTCCTGGCAGCTTCTTCCCTTTGCGTTCACTCTCGCTACTACAACAATATCCAGCCCGCTGCGAAATTTCTGCTCATTTAAACGGTAGCTTTCACGAATCAATCGCGTCAGACGATGGCGGACGACACTATTACCCACCTTCTTACTCACGGATATTCCGATTCGATTTTTTTCCAGATGATTTTCCTTTACATACATGACCAGATACCTGTTTGCATACGATGTTCCCTGCCGGTATACCACCTGAAAATCTCTGTTCTTTTTCAAACTTTCTGAATATTCCATTAGAATCCTTTTTCAATTACATAGAAGAAAAGACCACATAATCATATGCGGCCTTTGGTTTTATGCTGATAATTTTTTTCTTCCTTTTAATCTTCTTGCAGCTAAAACTTTTCTTCCACCTTTTGTACTCATTCTCGCTCTGAATCCGTGAACTTTCGCTCTGGAACGTTTCTTCGGCTGAAATGTCATTTTCATAAGTAAGGCACCTCCTTCATATTCGAACTTTCTGCCCCGCGGCATCTTCCGGAAGGTTTTCCGATCCTTCCACGCCGGGACGGCAAATATTAAGCACATGTATGTCAGAAAATGTTACCGTCCGCCTGCAGGCGCTGCGGTAACTCAGAAAACATCATTTCAATTATATTCATAAAATATTGCAAAGTCAAGCAAAATGTAGCCGTTTTCACAAAAAAAAATCCATTTCAAAGTTACCCACAATATGTGGGAAGCTTCACCAACATTATCCACATTTTGTGGATAACTTGTGGATAACTTTTTTCCGTCTGTGTAAAGACTGTGGGTGATTCAAGGAAATTCCGTATTTTCCTGACTGTATAATGTGTAATTCTATACCGACTTATACACATTTTCAACCTGAACCTCACGGTGAGTCTGATGTTCTCCCCAGGTTCCAACAGCTTTTACACGAATTTTTCCACATATATTTTTCCTGTTTTTCAGTTATCCACAGTGAATTTTCACATTTGGGTTGCTTAAAATTGTATTTTATTATATGATAGATAAGTAATAGTGGGATATTGTAGGTATTCGTCAAAGCAGCGCTTTGCGGAGTGTTTTTGCGTTTTTCTGTGCAAAACTTCCGGAAGGCTTACCTGTTTATCCCCAAAATCCCACACATATAGAAGCGGAGACTGAAAAAACATGGAAATCGTAAGAGAAAAATGGAAAGAAATATTACAGAGAGTCAGGGATGAGCATGAATTATCCGAGATTTCTTTCGACACCTGGATCAAACCTCTGACTGTCCACAGTGTCGAGGACAATCTTGTGACAATTCTGGTTCCGTCAGAGAAAATGGGGCTTGAATACGTCAGCAAAAAATACACTCTTCCTATTAAAGTGGCAATCGCGGAAATTACCGGGATCAATTATGATATCCGTTTCGCACTGCCGGAAGAGATCAAAAAAGAAGAGAAGAAGCCCTCTCTGCAGAAAAATCCTTATGCACCCAACTTAAACCCAAAGTATACCTTTGATACTTTCGTGGTCGGAAGCAACAACAAATTTGCCCATGCAGCCTCCCTCGCAGTAGCGGAGTCACCGGGTGAAATTTATAACCCTCTCTTCTTATATGGAGGCGTTGGACTCGGAAAAACCCACCTGATGCACTCCATCGCGCATTTTATACTGGAAAAAAATCCTGCATCCCGGATCCTCTACGTTACCAGTGAGGAGTTTACCAACGAAGTCATCGAAGCCATCCGTAACAGCAACAACACCGCGATGACAAAATTCCGGGAAAAATACAGAAATATTGACGTTCTGCTGATCGACGACGTGCAGTTCATTATAGGAAAAGAGTCCACACAGGAGGAATTTTTCCATACATTCAATACCCTGCACGCCAACAACAAGCAGATCATCATTTCCTCCGACCGGCCGCCAAAAGATATGGATATCCTGGAAGACAGGATCCGTTCCCGTTTCGAATGGGGGCTTCTTGCCGACATCCAGAGTCCGGATTACGAGACACGTATCGCAATCCTCCGGAAAAAAGAAGAGCTGGACGGCTACAACGTCGGAGACGATGTGATCGAATACATTGCGTCCAACATCAAGTCCAACATCCGTGAACTTGAAGGCGCTTTAAACAAAATCATAGCATATGCCAATCTGGAGAAACGTGAGATCAACCTGGACCTTGCAGAACAGGTGCTTCGCGATATTATTTCTCCAAATGAAAAGAAAGTCATCACTCCGCAGTTCATCATTGATACGGTAGCAGAGCATTTTGACATTACCGCTTCTGATATTACAGGAAGCAAACGAAGCAGCAAGATCGTATATCCGCGTCAGATCGCGATGTACCTCTGCCGCGAAATGCTGGAGTCTCCGCTCACAGCGATCGGAAAATATATGGGTGACCGTGATCACACAACGGTCATGCACGGAATTGAAAAAATCGAAAAAGAACTGAAAAACAACGATAACACAAGAGGAACCATTGATATTCTGAAAAAAAAGATCAATCCCTCCAAATAAGAGCACAAACCTTATGTGGACAACATGTGGATTCTCTGTGTATAAAAATAGGACCTGAAGTTGTCTACATTTCTTACACAGGTTTTCACATGGCTATTCACAAAGTTATACAGGTTCATTTTTTCAGGATCCATGCGCCTTTGAGGGACATTTCCACATTTACACGCCCCCTACGGCGGCTACTACGGATTTTTTATATATTTTTTACTTATGCCCATTCGCACCCAGGACTGGGGAAAGGAGATTTTTACACAACATGAAACTTACATTTCAAAAAAGCGAACTTCTGAAAAGTGTCAGCATCTCCATGAAAGCGGTACCGGGAAAAACAACGATGCCGATTCTGGAATGTATTCTTATTGATGCGACATCCAATGAAATAAAATTTACTTCCAACGATATGGAACTTGGAATCGAGACAATTGTTCAGGGTACGATCCTGGAAAAAGGCCAGGTAGCCCTGGATGCAAAGATTTTTTCAGAGATTGTCCGTAAATTGCCAGAGAATGAGGTAATAATTCAGACAGATGAAAACCTGGTGACAACCATCACCTGTGAGAAAGCGAAGTTCAGTATTCCGGGAAAATCCGGTGAAGATTTTTCCTATCTTCCTCTTATCGAAAAAACTGATAATATCACCATCTCCCAGTTTACACTGAAGGAAGTAATTCGTCAGACGATTTTTTCTATCGCTGCAAATGAGAACAATAAGCTGATGACTGGTGAGCTGTTTGAGATTAAAGACAACACTCTGAAAGTGGTTTCTCTGGACGGACACCGGATCGCAATCCGCAAGATTGAGCTGAAGGAAAGCTATCCGGCACGCAAGGTTGTCGTTCCTGGAAAGACATTGAACGAGATCAGCAAGATCCTGTCCGGTGAAGTGGATGATCTGGTAGATATTTACTTTGCTGAGAACCATATCATGTTTGTCTTTGATCAGACAACCGTTGTCTCCCGTCTGATCGACGGAGAGTATTTCCGGATTGACCAGATGCTTTCCAGCGACTATGAGACGAAAGTGGTCATTAACAAGAAAGAATTCCTGGATTGTATCGACCGTGCTACGCTGCTGGTAAAAGAAGGAGACAAAAAGCCGATCATCATTGATATCACCGACGGTTCCATGGAACTGAAGATCAATTCTGCGATGGGTTCTATGAACGAGGATATTGATATTGCCAAGGAAGGCAAGGATATCATGATCGGATTTAATCCGAAATTCCTGATCGACGCGCTGAAAGTCATCGACGACGAGCAGATTTCCATTTATCTGGTAAATCCCAAAGCGCCGTGCTTTATTAGGAATGATGAGGAAAGCTATATTTACCTGATTCTGCCGGTAAACTTTAATGCATTGAGATAAGAATTTCTGCCGCGGATGCGGTGTTGGAGGAAAAAAGTGGAAACAATCAAACTGAGAGATGAGTTTATCAAACTTGGCCAGGTGCTGAAAGCTGCAGGCTGGGTGGAAGATGGAGTGGAAGCGAAGTTTGCCGTTCAGGACGGAAAAGTATCTGTCAACGGCGAGACGGATACACGCCGCGGACGGAAGTTATATGACGGAGATATTGTCCGTTATGACGGCCATGAGATAAAAGTTGTGAAATAGACACGGGAACCATTATGTATATCAAATCACTGGAACTGAAAAATTACCGGAATTACGAAAGTTTATCGATGAATTTTGATTCCGGAACAAATATCCTTTACGGAGACAATGCTCAGGGCAAGACAAATATACTTGAGGCTGCATATTTATGCAGTACCACAAAGTCACACAGGGGCAGCAAGGACCGGGAAATGATAAGATTCGGTCAGGAGGAAGCTCATATCCGGATGCAGGTCTTTCGAAATGGAATCACACATAAGTTGGACATGCACCTGAAAAAGAACCGGACCAAGGGGATTGCCATCGACGGAATTCCCATCCGGAAGGCTTCCGAGCTGTTCGGTATCCTGAACATTGTGTTTTTTTCGCCGGAAGATCTGAATATTATAAAAAACGGACCTTCGGAACGGCGGAGGTTTCTGGATAGTGAAATCTGTCAGCTGAGCAGGCTTTATCTGATCCAGCTGATGAATTACAATAAAATCATTGTCCAGAGAAATAAGCTTCTGAAGGAAATTTCATTTTCAGCGAACCTTTCTGATACTCTGGAGGTGTGGGATCTCCAGCTTGTGCGCTATGGAAGAAGTGTGATCCGGGAGAGAATGCACTTTGTGGAAAGACTCAACCAGATTCTGAAAGATATCCACAGCAGCCTGACGGGAGGAAAAGAAAAGATTGAACTTGTGTATGAGCCCAGTGTGTCCGAGGAGATGTTCGAATCGGAACTTGTGAGAAACCGGGAGAGGGATCTGCATTTTCGCCAGTCCTGTATCGGACCTCACAGGGATGATCTCTGCGTGCGGGTCAACGGGATTGATATCCGACGTTTCGGTTCTCAGGGGCAGCAAAGGACTGCTGCGCTTTCCCTGAAGCTGGCGGAGATTTATCTGGTGGAGCAGGAGATCAAGGATACGCCGGTGCTGCTGCTGGATGATGTGCTTTCCGAGCTGGACAGCAGCCGACAGAACTACCTTCTTCAGAGTATTCATAACATACAGACATTGATTACCTGTACCGGCCTGGATGATTTTGTGGAAAATCAGTTTAAGATCAACCGGGTGTTCCGGGTGGTAGAGGGAACCGTAAGTCAGAACAGTTACCAAAATTAACAGGAGGAATCCAAATGAGTACAGAAAATTTAAACAACGCAGAATATGGTGCCGACCAGATTCAGATTCTGGAAGGTCTGGAAGCGGTCAGAAAGAGGCCGGGCATGTATATCGGCAGCACCTCTTCCAGAGGTCTGCATCATCTTGTCTATGAAATCGTGGATAATGCGGTGGATGAGGCTCTGGCTGGATTCTGTAAACATATCGAAGTTTCCATTAATCCGGACAATTCCATCACCGTTGTGGACGACGGGCGCGGAATTCCGGTTGGAATCAATCACAAAGCAGGAATTCCGGCGGTTGAGGTGGTATTCACCATTCTTCATGCCGGCGGAAAATTCGGCGGCGGAGGATACAAAGTGTCCGGAGGACTTCATGGCGTAGGTGCGTCGGTGGTAAACGCCCTTTCCAACTGGCTGGAGGTTACGATCTACAGTGAAGGAAAGATTTATCGTCAGAGATATGAACGCGGGAAGACCATGTACAGCCTGAAGGTGATCGGCGAATGTGATCCGGAAAAGACAGGAACGGAGGTAAGCTTCCTTCCGGATGATACAATCTTTGAGGAAACTGTTTTTGATTACGAGATTTTACAGACGAGGATCCGCGAGATCGCGTTCCTGACGAGAGGGCTTCGGATTACGCTCCGTGATAAGCGGGAAGGCCATGAGGTGGAGAAGAGCTTCCACTACGAGGGCGGTATCAAAGAGTTTGTACAGTACCTGAACAAGAGCAAGAGCGCTCTGTATCCGGATATTATCTACTGTGAAGGGGAAAAAGACGGAGTGCTGGTGGAGGTAGCTCTGCAGCACAATGATTCCTATACGGAAAATACCTATGGTTTTGTCAACAACATTACGACGCCGGAAGGCGGTACCCATATTATGGGATTCCGTAACGCGCTGACCAAGACCTTTAATGAGTATGCGAAGAAAAACAAGCTGATCAAAGAAAACGAGCCGAATCTGGTCGGCGAGGATATCCGTGAGGGTATGACTGCGATCGTCAGCGTCAAAATCGAGGATCCTCAGTTTGAGGGACAGACGAAGCAGAAGCTGGGCAACAGCGAGGCAAGAGGCGCGGTGGACAATATTGTCAGCAACCAGCTGGAAATCTATCTGGAGCAGAACCCTGCGGTGGCGAAGGTGATTGTTGAAAAATCTTTGCTGGCACAGCGCGCCAGAGACGCCGCCCGCAAGGCGAGAGATCTGACACGGCGAAAATCTGCGCTGGATGGCATGGCGCTGCCCGGAAAACTGGCAGACTGCACGGATAAAGATCCGAAAAATTGTGAAATTTACCTGGTTGAGGGAGACTCTGCAGGCGGTTCTGCCAAGTCTGCCCGAAGCCGTGCGACACAGGCGATCCTGCCGCTGAGAGGTAAAATCCTCAATGTGGAGAAGGCGCGCCTGGATAAAATTTACGGAAACGCTGAGATCAAAGCGATGATCACAGCGTTCGGAACAGGTATCCATGAAGATTTTGATATCACCAAGCTTCGTTACGACAAGATCATCATCATGACCGATGCGGACGTGGACGGCGCGCATATCGCGACGCTGCTTCTGACGTTCATGTACCGCTTTATGCCGGAACTGATCCGTCAGGGTCACGTCTATCTTGCACAGCCGCCGCTGTACAAGCTGGAACGGAACAAAAAGGTATGGTATGCCTATACGGATCAGGAGCTGGAGGCAATCCTTCAGGAGGTTGGCCGCGGGACAGAAAACAAGATCCAGCGGTACAAAGGTCTGGGTGAGATGGATGCGGAGCAGCTCTGGGAGACCACGATGGATCCGGAACACAGGATCCTGAAGCGTGTAACTTACGATGAGGAATACTCTTCGGAGATTGACCTGACGTTCACGACTCTGATGGGCGACAAGGTAGAACCGCGGCGTGAATTTATCGAAGCAAGAGCAAAAGACGCAAAGAACCTGGATATCTGATAGATTGCGGCGAAGGCGGCATTGGAGGTAAAGATGGAAGATAATATTTTTGATAAAGTTCAGGAAGTGGATTTGAAGGAGACCATGGAAGAGTCCTATCTGCAGTATTCCATGAGTGTCATCGCATCCCGTGCGCTGCCGGATGTCCGGGACGGATTAAAGCCGGTGCAGCGAAGAATTTTATATTCAATGATCGAACTGAATAACACGCCGGACAAACCGCATCGTAAGTGTGCGCGTATTGTCGGTGATACGATGGGTAAATATCACCCTCATGGAGACAGTTCTATTTACGGCGCCCTGGTCAATATGGCGCAGGACTGGGCGACCCGTTATCCCCTGGTAGACGGTCATGGAAACTTCGGTTCCGTGGACGGTGATGGGGCGGCGGCGATGCGTTATACGGAGGCTCGTCTGAGCAAGATCTCCATGGAGATGATCGCCGATCTGAACAAGAATACTGTTGATTTCACACCGAACTTCGATGAGACGGAGAAAGAGCCGGTGGTAATGCCGGCGCGTTATCCAAACCTGCTGGTCAACGGTACTTCCGGAATCGCGGTAGGTATGGCGACGAACATTCCCCCGCACAATCTGCGGGAGGTTGTCGGCGCGATCGTAAAGATCATCGACAATATCATTGAAGAAGACCGTGAAACGGAGCTGGATGAGATTCTGCAGATCGTCAAAGGTCCGGATTTTCCAACCGGCGCGCAGATTCTCGGAACCCGCGGCATCAACGAAGCGTACCGTACCGGAAGGGGAAAAGTGCGCGTCCGTGCGGTGACCAATATCGAGACGCTTCCGAACGGAAAATCGGAGATTATTGTGACAGAACTTCCGTATATGGTAAATAAAGCACGTCTGATCGAGACGATCGCATCTCTTGTGCGTGATAAAAAGATCGACGGCATTACAAATATCAACGACCATTCCAGCCGGGAAGGAATGCGCATCTGCATTGAGCTTCGAAGAGACGCCAATGCCAATGTCATCCTGAACCAGCTTTATAAACATACCCAGATGCAGGACACATTCGGTGTGATTATGCTTGCATTGGTGGATGGACAGCCGAAGGTTCTGAATCTTCTGGATATGCTGAAGCATTATCTGGATCATCAGGAAGAGGTTGTCACCCGCCGGACCCAGTATGATCTGAACAAAGCCCAGGAACGTTCCCATATTTTGGAAGGTCTGCTGAAAGCGCTGGATCACATCGATGAGGTGATCCGTATTATCCGTGCATCCGCCAATACGGCGGAAGCGAAGAATAACCTGATCGAACGTTTTGAACTTTCCGATGCACAGGCACAGGCAATCGTAGACATGCGTCTGCGTGCACTGACCGGTCTGGAACGTGAGAAGCTGGAAAGCGAATACAAAGAGCTGATGGAGCGTATCCGCATCCTGAAAGCAATCCTTGGAGACAGAAAGGAACTTCTGCGCGTGATCCGCAAGGAGATTCTGGCGATTTCCGAAAAATACGGCGACGACCGGAGAACTTCCATCGGTTTTGATGAGTTTGATATTTCCATGGAGGATCTGATCCCGCGGGACAACACGGTGATCACCATGACCCGTCTTGGTTATATCAAGCGTATGACCGTGGACAACTTCCGCAGCCAGCATCGCGGCGGAAAAGGTATTAAGGGTATGCAGACCATCGAGGATGATTACATCGAAGAGCTTCTGATGACCACGACCCACCATTACCTGATGTTTTTCACGAATACAGGTAAGGTGTACCGTCTGAAAGCATATGAGATTCCGGAAGCCTCCAGAACGGCGAGAGGTACGGCAATCGTAAATCTGATCCAGCTGCAGCCGGAAGAGAAGATCACAGCCGTGATTCCGATCAGCAAATTTGAGGAAGGCCATTACCTGTTTATGGCAACGAGAAAGGGTGTTGTAAAGAAGACCCCGATCCTGGACTATGCGAATGTGAGAAAGACAGGTCTTGCAGCGATTTCTCTTCGTGAAGAAGATGAACTGATCGAAGTAAAAGCGACAGATAATACGAAAGACATTATTCTGGTAACAAAATATGGACAGTGTATCCGGTTCAAAGAGACAGACGTTCGTGTGACCGGACGTGTCTCCATGGGAGTCCGCGGTATCAATCTCGTGGACAATGATGAAGTTGTCGGCATGCAGATGAGCAATCAGGGAGATTATCTGCTGATCGTATCGGAGAACGGCATGGGCAAACGCACTGCTGTCAGCGAATTCAGCGTACAGCTCAGAGGCGGCAAAGGTGTGAAATGCTACAAGATCACGGAAAAGACCGGAAACGTTGTGGGCGTTAAGGCAGTCAATGAAGAAAATGAGATCATGCTGATCACGACAGAGGGAATTATTATCCGTCTGCAGTGTTCCGGCATTTCGATCCTTGGCAGAATCACTTCCGGTGTCAAGCTGATGGATATGGCAGAAAATATCAGCGTTGCAAGTATCGCCAAAGTGCGTGAGAAGAAAGAAGAAAATACAGAAGAAACCGAAGTAGAGACGGAAGAGGAAATGACACAAGAAACGGTGGAATCTGAGCAGACAGCAGAGGAAGAATAAAAAGAAGAATAAACGTAACAGTTCAGCTCAGGTCTGCGCACATGCTGCGCAGACCGTAAGAACGTGATTCAGGAGTGCAAAATCCCATCGCCGAAGGCGATTTTAAATGGATTTTGCATGTAACGGTTCAGCAGGGCTGAACTGTTACGAATAAAAGATACAAGTGTCTGGCTACGGAATTTCTGTGAAAGACAGGAATCCTGTAGCCGGACACATTTTTTATCACGGAAAAGGAGGATAACTGTATGAGGAGAATCCTGGTAATGGTGCTTCACAATCTTTTTCTGGTTCCCGGATACTGGATCAAGCTTTGCCGCCATGCGAAACATGCAGATGAATATACGGATGAAGAACATTATGAAATGATACAGACGATCGTACACCGCGCCAACAAAGGCGGAAGAGTGCAGGTGGACAGCTACGGCGTGGAAAATCTGCCGAAAGAGCAGGGATTTATGCTGTACCCGAATCATCAGGGACTGTACGATACCCTGGCCATAGCGGATGCATTTCCATATCCGTTTTCCGTTGTTGCAAAAAAAGAGGTTCAGAACGTTCCCTTCATTAAACAGATGATGGAATGTATGAAAGGATACTGCATTGACAGGGATGATATCCGTCAATCCATGGAGATTATCAATAATGTTGCGAACGATGTAAAGAAAGGCAAGAACTTTATCCTATTTGCAGAAGGAACCAGGAGCAGACAGGGAAATACGATTCAGAGCTTTAAAGGCGGAAGCTTTAAATGTGCAACCAAAGCAAAGTGCCCGATCGTACCGGTGGCGCTGATCAACAGTTTTCTTCCGTTCGATTCGAAGTCAACAAAGAAGGTGGTTGTACAGGTGCACTATCTCACTCCGATTACCTATGAAGAGTATAAAGATATGAAAACGACAGAAATTGCTGCCAGAGTGGAAGAAGCAATAAGAGAAACAATCAAAAAATATAACAATTCAGCCAGCTGAACTGTTATGGCATCTGCCCATGGAAAATCGCTTCGCGATGGGGCGGATGCCCGAAGCACTATGTTTTCACACGACCTGCGCATTAAATGCGCAGACCTGGATGAACTATTACCAAAAAATATGTATAATTGTAAAAAAAGTGTTGACAACAAGTAAAGCATTCGCTATAATTATCCATGCGTCACAGTTATGTGATGCTCAATATTTTTCTATTATTTAGGCATTTGGAGAAGTACTCAAGTGGCTGAAGAGGCGCCCCTGCTAAGGGTGTAGGTCGTTTGCGCGGCGCGAGGGTTCAAATCCCTCCTTCTCCGTTTTTAAATGCTTGAAGAAAGAAAAAAATCTTAAAAAAGTGCTTGACAGAGAACGGGCGCTGTGATAAGATTTAAAAGTTCGCTGACGACGAGAAGTCAGGAAGCGACAGGCTTCGGTTCCTGAGTTTCCAAAGAAGATCAGAAATGATCGGTCTGAGGAGAACAAAAACCGAAAAAACTTTTGAAAAAAGTTCTTGACAAGCACAAAACGTTATGATAAAATAAACGAGTTGCTGCTGAGGCAGGAACAAAGAGTTCCAGAAACGGAACGAACCTTGATAACTGAACAGTGAAACACATCCTCGAAAGTTCTGAAAGTTAAATTCA
>JACJJN010000130.1 GCA_016899975.1 Lacrimispora saccharolytica
GATGCGACAACGGCGATTACCGAGAAATTTGATGTTTTCTACCAGCTGGTATCCTCGGTCATCCAGGCGATCGGTGCTGTGATCCTGGTCTGGGGAGCGTTCGAGTTTGGTAACTCGATGCAGCAGCAGGAAGGCGGGGCAACCACCCGTGCGCTGCAGCGTGTCGGAGGCGGGCTTGTCATGCTGGTTGCTCCAGCGATTGCAACGGCAATGATCGGATAACCGCTGCATAAGAATGCCAGAGAGCATGATGCCCTCTGACAAAAAGGAGAGTATATGTTTGATAATATGATTGAATTCATCACAGATCTCCTGAATGGTTCCTGGTTATTTCAAGGCGGCATTGC
>JACJJN010000131.1 GCA_016899975.1 Lacrimispora saccharolytica
AAAAAAGGATGGGGTTCTTCTATGAAAGCACTTTTAGATTATGTAAGCACAGTAACAGACTGCAGACAGGAAAAAAAGGTCCGGCATAAAATGATGGATATCATCATGCTTGTGTTCTTTGCCACACTTGCTAATGCGGATGACTGGGTAGAGATCGAAGTGTTTGGGAAAGAACATGAGGATTTTCTGCGCAATTATCTGGAGCTTCCTTATGGAATCCCTTCGCATGATACGCTCCAGAGAGTATTTGCCATGGTACCCTCTGAATTTTTGGAGAATTTCCAGACAAGATGGAATGAAATGTTAAACAGCGAAGAGGGGGAAAAAGTAAAGCG
>JACJJN010000132.1 GCA_016899975.1 Lacrimispora saccharolytica
CGCCCAGCTTCCATATCTCCATGTTCCAGAAAACTATAGCTCCAACCATTTCGTCCGCCAATAATCACATGGTCCAACACACGAATACCCAACAGCATTCCCGCGTTGCATAATTGGTCTGTAATCTGCAGATCCTCACGGCTTGGAGTTACCTTTCCGCTCGGATGGTTATGAAGCAGCAAAATGCTCGCAGCATTGGAAAGGATACTGCTCTTAAAGATCTCTCTGGGAGATATGATCGCCTGATCGATCGCTCCGACGGAAACAATATTCATGTTAATCACCTGATTCTGGGTGTTAAGATTCAGTATTCCGAATACTTCTCTGTCA
>JACJJN010000133.1 GCA_016899975.1 Lacrimispora saccharolytica
CGCCCAGCTTCCATATCTCCATGTTCCAGAAAACTATAGTTCCAACCATTTCGTCCGCCAATAATCACATGGTCCAATACACGAATACCCAACAGCATTCCCGCGTTGCATAATTGGTCGGTAATCTGCAGATCCTCACGGCTGGGAGTTACCTTTCCGCTCGGATGGTTATGAAGCAGCAAGATGCTCGTAGCGTTGGAAAGGATACTGCTCTTAAAGATCTCTCTGGGAGATACGATCGCCTGATCGATCACTCCGACGGAAACAATATTCATGTTAATCACCTGATTCTGGGTGTTAAGATTCAGTATTCCGAATACTTCTCTGTCA
>JACJJN010000134.1 GCA_016899975.1 Lacrimispora saccharolytica
CGAAGCACCAGGACGATCCCGGCAATCTCTCCCAACGCGCACAAAAAAGTCTTGATCCATGCATAGGCGCTATGGCTCATGCCTTGTGTCCCCAATATGGTAGACATCGCCAACGGCGCCGTTGCGATATAAAAAAATAGCTTGAAAAATACACTATAGGCTGTCCACAAAATCACGATCACGCCCGCTAAGGCTACGATTAGAAACAGCAGCCCCATCATTATCCCAAAAATCGTTCCCTGGACGGAAATTTCCCAGTCATCCAGCCCGGGAATGGTCAGCTGAAGGCTTACATTCCCGGACGGCGCTACAATTTCAAGCAG
>JACJJN010000135.1 GCA_016899975.1 Lacrimispora saccharolytica
TCTACCGCCGCCTTACAATCCTCAATATCTTCCTGGTCAATGGCAATGCTCTCTTCTCCCGGATACCTGGTAGAGAAATAATATCCATCAATCATCTGGATCTGTTTCCTGTCAATTTCAAAATCCTCGATATGGTTCCTTGCATATTTTATAAGCTTCGTAAGGCTATGCGTTCGCAGGATGCTGTTTTTTTCCTGCATCTCTTGCTCGTTATGAACCACCGAATATTCGGTTATGATATGCTTCAAATACTTTTCGCAGATTCCCTGGGCGATCGCGCCCATCTGGTTGGCAACCATATGGTTTTCATATGCCGCCATAAA
>JACJJN010000136.1 GCA_016899975.1 Lacrimispora saccharolytica
GGCGGCTTTTTACACATGGAATTACAGGAATTGCTTTGTTTGGCATGTTTGCGCTGCTGGTGAAACAGATTCAGTTTCCTTCTTCGTTGCTTCCATCGAAAAATATTTTAGATATCAGATATTATACAGAGGAATTTCAGGATATTTTCCAGAAATTGGAAATGTTTTCGGCGGATGTAGCACAGGAGACGCTGTGGTTGCTTCCGATGAATATGGCGTTGGCTGGAGTTGTTTTTTTTGGTGGAACTGCATTGATTCTTTTGGCGATTTTTCTGGAAAAAAATGGTGGGACAAGGTTAAGTAATATTCGTACATGC
>JACJJN010000137.1 GCA_016899975.1 Lacrimispora saccharolytica
GCCAGAAAACAGAATCGCCGGGTCTCCGTCTCCGGAATGCTGAAATATTTAGGCGTTTCACGGTCTGGATATCGTTCGTGGCTAAACCGTACCCCTTCTGATACAGAAAAGCGCAGGGAATACATAAAAGCCAAAATACAGGATATTTATGATGAATCAAAGCAAAACTACGGAGCTCCAAAAATCACCAGAAAACTACGTCAGAAGGGAGAGACCATCTCAGAACGTACCGTTGGAAAATATATGAAGGAAATGGGGATTAAAGCCCAATGGGTGAAACCATGGACGATCACTACCATAGATTCCGATTT
>JACJJN010000138.1 GCA_016899975.1 Lacrimispora saccharolytica
GCATGCTATAATGGACCTTGTCGAAGGTGAAGGAGAAATCTTGTGCTACTTTAACAGTCTTTCGTTCAAGATATTCAAAACGGCTGGGCGGAAGAGGCAGGAGGGTGTCTCCTTCTCTTCTGTTGTAAAGAGATCGTACCGGGAATAGGTGAGTCCTTCAAAGGGTTTCCGGTTCTCGGCATCCACCTTTTCCATCAGGACACGGTTTAAATCATCCAGCGAATAAAAGACCATATCTTCCATATCCATGAGGATGTGCATGGTAATGATCTTTACGTGGCCTTCCACAACTGGTTTCCAGCGGGG
>JACJJN010000139.1 GCA_016899975.1 Lacrimispora saccharolytica
GGAACGGGTGTTTCCCCAAAGCGCATCGCCACCAGCAGTAGTTATCCAGTTCTTGAAACTGCAAAGTCTATACCGTTTCGGTATTCCTTAATAACTAAACAGCAAAACACATCTTCCACCGGCTTACTAAGTTCGTGCTTGCGCACTCACTAACTGCGCCGGCGTGTCTTCTCACTAAGTTCGCCTTACGGCTCACTAAGTGTTCAGTACATACTCATTCTTCCTTAGAAAGGAGGTGATCCAGCCGCACCTTCCGATACGGCTACCTTGTTACGACTTCACCCCAGTTATCAG
>JACJJN010000013.1 GCA_016899975.1 Lacrimispora saccharolytica
GCCCCTTTGTTTTAAATCCCCCTAACCCGGGTAAACGGGGGGGGGGGGCCCGGGGATTCTGGAAATGCAGTGCTTGCGACTACAGACGGACAGAACCGGGAGGGGTGTCCGCCAGGCACAGAACGAACAAAACAAATCGAAGTCAAAAGACCACTCCGTTCTGTAGGCCGGCGAACACCCCTCCCGGTTCTGTCCGGATGTCGGAGTGAGCACGCATTCCAGAATCCCCTGCCCGTCCCGCCCGCTTCCCCGGCATCCCAATGCCGCCCGATGGCGTCCGCAGCCTTCTGCCGTGTTCTGGTGGATGAATGCGGTGGATGAGGGCTTCTTTCGTATTATTTTACCTTAGATTATTTTGCTTTTGATCATTTGTTGTGTTTTAGTCTATTCTTCTGTGAGTGTTGTTTCCGGAGGTGTTGTCTCCGGAGGTGTCACTTCTGGAGATGTCTCTTCTGGAAGCGTCGTTTCTTCCGATGTGATTTCTACCGTTACGGTGAGTTCTGCTTTTATGCCGTTGGTGGTTTTCGCGGTGATTTTCGCGGTTCCATTTGTTTTGGCTGTTACCAGGCCGGTTTCATCGATGGTTATTACCTCCGGCTGGTCTGTTTCCCATGTTATGGTTTTGTCTGTTGTGTTTTCCGGCAGGATTTCTGCACCGAGCTGTACGGTCTGGCCTGCTTCTGTCAGATGCAGGGTGTCACCTTCAACGCCTGTGATGGTCAGGCTCTCTGCTTCAACGATTGCTTCTTCCACTGTAATCTGGATAGTTCCTTTTACGCCTGATCCGTCTTCTGCTTCGGCTGTAATGGTTGCTGTGCCAGGTGTTTTCGCTTCTGCTTTTCCTTTCTGGGTAACAGCAAGGATTTCCGGATGATCGGAGCTCCAGGTTACTTCCTGACTGGCAGCTGTTTCAGGCTGAATATCCAGTTTCAGGATCTGGCTGTCTCCGACGGTCATCACGTTCTGTCCGGTGATGGTGATTTCTGTCACAGCAACCGGTTTCTCCGTTACCGTGATTTCCAGCGTGCCTGTTACTTCTGAGCCGTCGGCTGCTTTCGCTGTGATCACTGCGGTTCCTGCTTTTGCCGCTGTAATGGTTCCGTCTTCTGTTGTTGTGATGATTTCTTCATTGTCGGAGGTCCAGGTTACCTTTTTGTCGGATGCATTTTCCGGAAGGACTGCCGCCTCCAGCTTCTGGGTATCTCCCACATACATTTCTGTTTGTCCGGATACTGTGATCTCAGTCACTTTGATTTCTTCCGGCTCTTCTTCTTTTAAGACTCCGTTGCAGCTGCTATCGAATACATATTCTTTTCCGTCAATGGTAACGGTCTGGTCGTGGAATGCGCCGCCCCAGCCGCGGAAGTAGTAATGGATTCCGTCTGCTTCTGCCCAGCAGTCATGGAGCATTTTGCCGTCTGCATCAAATCCGTAAACATCGTTGTCGATTTTCCGGATCGTGTCTGCATAAGCGGCGCAGGTCTCCTGGTCGAAATAATACCATTCGCCGTCCATCTGCCTCCAGCCGATATTCAGTGCAGCGCCCCAGTCCCGGAGGTAGTACAGCTTGCCGTTGTCCTGTACCCAGACATCGTGTTTCATGACTCCGTTTTCATCAAACGCATAAACATTTCCTTCGATGGTTTCTACACAATCCGCATGTGCCCGGCAGGTTTCCCGGTCAAAGTAATACCAGGCACCGTCCAGCACTTTCCAGCCGGTATTCAGTGCGCCGCCCCAGTTCCGGAAATAATACCGGTTTCCGTTCGCATCGGACTGCCAGGTATCATGAATCATTCTTCCGCTCCGATCAAAGGCATACAAATCGACATCGATGGTTTCCATCACGTCTCTTTTCGCCGCACATGTTTCCTGGTCAAAGTAGTACCAGTCACCGTCAAGTTCCTTCCAGCCGGTATTCAGTGCGCCTCCCCAGCTGCGGAAATAGTAGCGGTTTCCGTCCCCATCCGCCTGCCAGGTATCATGAATCATTCTTCCGTTCCGGTCGAAAGCATACAAATCAACATCGATCGTTTCCATTACATCTCTTTTCGCCGCACAGGTCTCCTGATCGAAGTAGTACCAGTCGCCGTCGAGTTCGTTCCAGCCGGTGTTCAGCGCGCCGCCCCAGTCACGGAAATAATACAGATTTCCAGCTGCATCCATATGCCAGCTGTTGTACAGCATCGCTCCCCAGCTCCGGAAATAGTACAGATCGCCGTCGATGACGATCAGTTCATCCGCTTTCATGCTTCCGTCCTCGTTCAGAACAAACCAGTTGATCCCGTCCTTTACCCAACAGTTCTTCAGCATTTCTCCATCCTGATAGTAATACCATTGGTCTCCTTCCTGCTTCCATTCTCCGTGCCCGATGATCTCTTCCATGGCATCCGGTTCCGCAGAAACGCTTGCAGGATCCATTGCTGTCGTCAGCACAAACGCGCATGCCAGAATTCCCATGCCTGTCAGGACTTTCTTTCTCCAGTTTTTCTGCATATTCCGCACCTCCTTTGTACGGGAAATCGTCAGCGTTCCCTGACAATTCCGATGATACGTTTCTTTGCTTCCTGCATCTTTGTTTTTATTTTTCTACTCTTGTAGTGTATTTATATACTACACTTATAGAACTCTTTTGTCAATGCTTTATCAATAAATTTTTTATCTTTCCGTCTATTTTTCAAAAATTTATGAATCAGTGTTTTTATTCATTATTTTCTTTTTCAAAAATGTATAATAATCAAACTTCTTTATCTTCATTATATACTTATTAGAACCGTTCTTCAATACAACAAATTTCACATGAAATCAGTCTCATTCTTGTCACTGCTGCTTGCAGAACACGTTACAGAAAGCAGAAAACAGACAGGCTTGCGGACCGATCATTTTTTTGATCCGTCCGCAAGCCTGTCCGTAAACTTATTTCATAAAGAATAAAATTATCCGTTGTCTTCTGTGGTCTGCCAGGTCTCAATCTGCGGCAGCTCCGCATTCAGTATTTCCATAAACTCGTCACCGGTGATCGTCTCCCGCTCATACAGGTATTTCGCCAGCTGGTGAAGTTTCTGGATATTGGTGCGAAGCAGTTCTTCTGCTTTTGCGTACTGCTGCTTTACAATCTCCACCACTTTTCCGTCGATGGTTGCGGAGGTCTTGTCGGAGCACATCAGAGACGTATCGCCGCCAAGATACTGGTTGGTCACCGTCTCAAAGGCTACCATTCCGAATTCATCGTTCATTCCGAATCTCGTCACCATCGCACGGGCAAGTTTTGTCGCCTGCTCAATATCATTGGAAGCTCCGGTGGTGATGGAATGGAAGACCAGATCCTCTGCCACCCGGCCGCCGGTCAGTGTGGCGATCTTGTTCTGCAGCTCGTCTTTGCTCATCAGGTTGTGTTCATCTTCGTCCACCTGCATCGTGTATCCCAGTGCACCGGAGGTTCTTGGGATGATCGTAATCTTGGTAACCGGAGCGGAATGGCTCTGGAGCGCCGCTACCAGGGCATGTCCGATCTCATGGTAGGCTACGATCAGCTTCTCTTTGTCGGACATGATCTTGTTCTTCTTCTGATATCCGGCAATAACAACCTCCACACTTTCCTCCAGATCCGCCTGAGTGACGTATTTTCTTCCGTCGCGTACGGCACGCAGCGCAGCCTCGTTGATCATATTGGCAAGTTCCGCGCCGGATGCGCCGGACGCCATTCGGGCGATGGCGTTGTAATCCACGTTGTCGCCGATGCGGATATTTTTTGCGTGTACCTTCAGGATCTCTTCACGGCCTTTCAGATCCGGAAGTTCTACCGGAACACGGCGGTCGAAACGGCCGGGACGCAGAAGGGCAGGATCCAGGGAATCCGGACGGTTGGTGGCTGCCAGAATAACAACGCCCTTTCGTCCGTCGAAACCGTCCATCTCGGACAGCAGCTGGTTCAGTGTCTGCTCGCGCTCATCATTTCCGGAGAATCCGCCGCCGTCACGCTTCTTGCCGATGGTATCAATCTCATCGATGAAGACGATACACGGCGCTTTCTCATTTGCCTGCTGAAACAGGTCGCGGACCTTTGCCGCTCCCATTCCGACGAACATCTCAACAAACTCGGAACCCGAAATGGAGAAAAACGGCACATCCGCTTCTCCTGCGACCGCCTTTGCCAGCAGGGTTTTACCGGTACCCGGCGGTCCTACCAGCAGGGCGCCCTTTGGCATTTTTGCTCCGATTTCCGTATATTTCTGCGGGTTATGAAGGAAATCCACAATTTCCGAAAGAATCTCTTTTGCTTCGTCCTCACCCGCCACATCGGAAAATTTGATTCCCGTCTCAGACTGCACATAGACTTTTGCGTTGCTCTTTCCAAAACTCATGGCATTTCCCATGCCGCCGCCCATCTTTTTTGCCATACGGTTCATCAGAAACTGACCCGCTGCTACGATCAGCACGATGGGCAGCACAAGGCTGATCAGCATACTGAGGATCGGTGACATCTGTTCGATGATCGGGCTTCCGAACTCTGTGATCCCCGCATCATACAGGCGGTCGATCAGACGATAGTCATTCATAATTCCGGTCTTGTAATAATTTTCCGGCTCTGACTTATCGCCAAAAATGATCTGATTGCTTTCGATCTGCACCTCTTTGACCTCGCCGTTCTCTACCATCTGCAGAAACTCTCCGTAGTCTACCTCTGTGACTCTCGGAGACATCAGACGGGGAAACAGGAAAAAGTTGAGGATCAAAAGTACGATCAGCGCAATCGCATAATAAGATATCATAAATTTCTTAGGCTTTTTTACCTCTTTCATCCATTTGCACCTCCATTTCGGCAGCCTGCACCTTGTTTCCCGGTTTTACCTGAAACTCGGACTATACAGACCGCTGTATTTTCCATACGGCTCTGCCGTTCGTCTTCCACTTTCGCCGGCACAGCAACGTATTCTTCTTTTTATTATACGTTACTTTTCCTCAAAATCAATAACTATCTGACAATTCATGAAATTTTAATACTTACAGCATAGCATTTTTAGACAATCCACGCAGCAAATGAACGGATCCTGCCGAATGGCTGCCCTCCTTTTTCTTAAAACCTTTCCATCCCTTGCATTCTCTTCGGTTTGCGAATATACTGTTTCTGAAGTACACCAGCGCGCTCATACCTGTTTTCTTCTGAAAACACCATTGGATCCGCTCCTAGATATCCCGGGCAGAACGCGCAGAAAAGAGCACATATGGAAAGAATTTTTAAATATACCATCCAGCCAGGTGACGAAAAGCAGACCATCGAACAGTACCTGCGAAACCGGGGATATTCCCATCACATCCTCACCCATCTGAAACGCACGGTCAACGGTATCTGCCTGAACCACACCTGGGCATACGCCAATCAGAAACCAGAACCGGGAGACCTTCTGACCATTCTTCTCACGGAAGAGGGCTCCGACGCGATTCCCGCGGCTCCCGTTCCTTTTCGTATTGTCTACGAAGATGAAGACCTGCTGGTCGCGGACAAACCGGCGGATACACCGGTGCATCCCTCCCAGGGGAATTACGAAAACACACTGGCAAACGGAGTGGTGTGGTATTTCCAGCAAAAAAACCAGCCGTTCACTTTCCGGTGTATCAATCGTCTGGACCGTGATACCACCGGTCTGCTCATCATTGCAAAACACGCCCTGAGCGGAGCCATCCTGTCGGCGCAGATGAGCCGCCGGGAGATTTCACGTACCTACGAAGCACTTGTGTTCGGTACAGCCGCTCCCTCCGGAACCATTGATGTCCCCATCGGAAGAAAGGAGGGTTCCACCATCGAACGGGTACCTGATCCCATTCACGGCGATCCCGCTGTCACGCATTTTGAAACGCTGCATGCCGGCAAAGCCTTCTCCCATGTCCGCCTGAAACTGGAAACCGGACGTACCCATCAAATCCGGGTGCATATGACTTCCATCGGTCACCCGCTTCTCGGCGATACGCTCTATGCTCCGGGCTCGGTCCATCCGATCAGCCGCCAGGCACTGCACTCCGCGGAACTGAAATTCCTTCACCCGATCACCGGCGAGCCGCTGCACTTTACCTCCCCGCTTCCCAAGGACATGAAAACGCTTCTGGAATCCATTTAAAAACACATTTGAAAGTGAAACGAAAGCGGTCAGGACCCGCCGTACACACGTACTGGTTCTGACCGCTTTCGTCCGCATTTCTTACATCTGGCGGATTCTCGGCACTTCATCCACATGAAGATATTTTCCGATGCATTTTATCAGGAGGTCATGATCCGAAACCTGTCCAAGTCCGGAAACCACGACCGCGCCGATCACTCCGACCTCTTCCACACGGATCGGGAACGCGCCGCCAAGGGCAATATATTCCGCCGGATCCAGAGCCATCTGATTCAGGCTCTCCTCACTCTGCGTGCCCATCATATACAGATGCAGGGAACTGTGTTCCGTCAGCTGTACCGTGTTGCATTTTTTACGCATCAGTTCCTGGTTGTATTTCGTCATACCGTCGTCACAGTACTGGAACACGGTAAGTCCGTTATTCAGCCGGATACTCACTGCCACTGAAACACCCCGTCTTCTGGCCTCCAGAAGAATCATACTTCCAAGCTCCCATGCGTCTGCGTTTGTAAAATGAGAAAACTGCAGAATTTCCTCCTGCATTTCAAGCACTTTGATCAGTTCATTCATCGTCATAACCGCTTCACCCTGCCTTTCTGTCTGTATTCCCCCTCTTTCTGCTATCAGTTTATCATTGATAAAACTGCCCGTCAAGCCAGCCGCCCGGGTGCCTGGCTGATAATCCATCCCGTCATAATAGATTGTTTCCACCTGCCCGCAACAGAGTGAGGAACTGTGACAGCCTGTCATATCTTCTGATAATAAACTTCCTCCAGAGTCAGTCCCTCCGCAGGAGCCAACGGTCCTGCCGCCTGCCTGTCTCTGGCTTCCAGTATTCCCTCCATGTCGTCCGGGCTTCTTTTTCCTTCCCCCACTTCCAGCAGTGTTCCCACCAGAATCCGAATCATATGGTACAGGAAACCATCTCCCTGAAAGATAATCGTAAGGATCCCATCCTCTTCTTTCATGTTGATGCTGCTGATCGTCCGGACCGTAGACTTTTTCATCCTGCGATTTGCGCAGAAACTTCTGAAATCATGGGTTCCCATAAAATATCCTGCCGCCTCCCGCATGGCATCCAGATTCAGCGGCCTGCCGTACTGATACAGAAATTTCCGCTCAAACACATGTTTCCGGCGATCCACCGACAGACGGTAGGAGTATGTCTTTCCCACCGCATTCAGGCGGCTGTGAAACCGCTCCGGAACCACAGTCACTTCCGTCACTTCGATATCTTCCGGAAGATACCGGTTCATCGTCTCCTGCAGTTCCTGCGGCGAATACTCTGTGCGAAGTTTCACGTTAGCCGTCTGTCCCTTTGCGTGCACGCCTGCGTCGGTCCGTCCTGCCCCGTGTATCTCAATCTCTTCTCCTTCCATTCTGGACAGCACTTGCTCCAGCCTGCCCTGAATGGTCCGGTCTGTATTTCCCTGCTTCTGCCATCCGTCGTAGCGGGTGCCATCATACTGGATCACCATTTTATAATTCATTTCGCTCTCCTTTTTCTCTTTTCGGTGAAAGTCAAAGACCCCGCAGCAAGCTACGAGCATGAAACTTGCAGCGCAGCAAAGCTGCGGGGTCTTTAACCCTCGCGGCAGTCGCCAAATGGACATGCAAGCATGTCCGCTTGGCTCGTTGCTCGCGGGAATAGAAACAACATTCAAAAAACCGGCCAAAGTGAACTGCTTTCACCGGGTGATATAACGATATCATTATATGAAAGAAAGCTGTAAAATTCAACGCCAAATTTTACAGCTTTCTTTGCTTCTCTGGTGTGTGTATGAACATTCGTTTCTTTAAGTTTCAAACACACTTCAGAGAATTATTCCTCCACAATATTGTAATAAGTTCTTGCGGTAACCGCATATACGATCACATACACAACCGCGAATACAGCAATGGTGATTCCTGTGGCAATCATGAACGCATGGACATTACTGAAATTCAACAGACGCATGATCTTGGTCATAAACGGGAATGCAACCACTGTATGGACCATTGCAGTCACCAGCGGGAGGAAAAATACCGTCAGCACCTGGGAATGGATACATTTCTTCACTTCTCTCCGGCTCATGCCGACTTTCTGCATAATCTGGAACCGTTCTCTGTCATCATAGCCTTCCGATACCTGTTTGTAATAAATAATCATCACAGTTCCCATCAGGAACAGAAGACCTACAAAAATTCCAAAAAACAAGACCGCTCCATAGAGAGCTTCCATCCCCGGACGTTGTTCTTCCCGGATCTCCACCCATACACCGGCACTATCCGCCTGAGACGCTGCCAATGCTTCGTCAATCCGGTGACCGACGGTTATCTGTTCCTCTTCCGACAGATGAAAATCCATATCACAGCTCCAGCTTGTCCCAACATACTCTGTGACGCCAAGTGCTTCCAGAACCGTCTGCACCTCCTCCTGATCGGAAAAAATCAAGTATGTTGTAACAATCACATCCCCTTCCTCTTTCTGAAGCACATCACTGGTCATTGCCTGTGCTTTCCAAACCTTCTCACCAATCTCAACTGTCTCATATGCAAATGTATCATCTTTCTTTTCCGGGATGACCACGGCGGTTCCTTTTTCCACTGGCAGACTTTCTCCTGTCCAGATCTGATAATCATCCGCCGTCAGAATATAAATACCTTCGCTGTTTCTCAACTCTGTAACAGCCGTGTTTTCATCCGGCGCGTAAAATCGGTTCTGATGCCGCAGCACTGTCGCAGTGATCGCTCTCTCATCCGTAAAGGTTTCTGGCGTGAGCCCCTGGTCCGAAAGACTCTGCTGAATAAGCTGTACATAACTTTCAATCTGTTCATCACTCAGATTGTTTCCGTTGACACTAATCTGGGATGGATAACGGTTTTTTACAGAATTATCCACTCCAGTCCACAGGCATGCAGTAATGGAAATGACAAGAAGCACTCCGGTGGAAAGGATACAGATATTTGCCAGTCCTGCAGCATTCTGCTTCATCCGGTACAGCATTCCGGAAACGCCGGTGAAATGATTCAGCTTATAATAGTACCATTTGTTTCGTTTCATCGCTTTCAGAAGTGCAATGCTTCCGGACGAAAACAGGCATTGGGTTCCCACACCGACCAGCACAATAGCAAGAAAGAATGTGGTAAATGCCTCCAGTGAACTCTCGCAGGTGATCGCCAGATAATAGCCGGCTCCCAATGTGACCACACCGGTAAGGATGCTCAAAATTTTTGCCTTAGGCTCTTTCTCCCCCACTTGGCTGCCCTTGAGCAATTCGATGGGTTCTGATTTCTGAATCTGGCGGAGACCCAGCAGAAAATTAATCAGGTAGATTACCGCCAGCAGTATCACTGTGTTTCCCAGCGCGGACCCATAAAACTGAAAACCGAAGGTTCCTTCAATGCCCGTCAGCTTGACAAGGATCAAAAACATCAGGCGGTACAGCAAAACTCCAAGTCCGATTCCAGCCGCAAGCGCGATCACAAGCAGGTACAAATTTTCAAAAAACAGGACAAGCGCGATATGTTTCTTCTCCATTCCGAGAATATGAAAAAGCCCGAATTCCTTTTTTCTCCGTTTCATCAGGAAACTGTTGCTGTAAATCAGGAACACCACGGAAAACAGCCCGATGATCCCGACGCCAAATTCTGTCACCATAGTGATATACTGCGCTCCATACATCTGGTTCAGGCCTTCGTTGGCGGAGATGGATGCCATGATGAAAAACATCATGACCGTTCCGATGCTGGACAGCAGGTAGGGCAGGATATTCTGCCGGTTTTTCTTCAGGTTGCTCGCCGCCAGCTTTGCATACAGTAACTTACTCATAATGCTCACCACCCGTCGCAATGATCGTCAGTGTATCCGAGATCTTCTGATACATTTCCTCTCTGGACAGAGATCCCCGGTACAGCTGATGGAAGACTTCCCCGTCCTTGATGAACAGTACCCGTCCGGCGTGGGATGCCGCTTTGACACTGTGCGTTACCATCAGGATTGTCTGCCCTTCCTCATTGATGTCCTCAAACAGCTGAAGCAGAGTGTCCGACGCACGGGAATCCAGCGCTCCGGTTGGTTCGTCGGCGAGGATAATCTGCGGACCGGTGATCAGCGCCCGCGCCACTGCCGTTCTCTGTTTCTGTCCCCCGGATACCTCGTAAGGATACTTGGATAGGATCTTTTCGATTCCCAGTTTTTTCACCAGCGGTTCCGCCTTCTTCTTCATCTCCGGATAAGATTTTCCCTCCAGCACCAGCGGCAGATAAATATTGTCTTCCAGAGAAAAGGTATCCAGCAGGTTGAAATCCTGAAAAACGAAACCAAGGTTTTCCCGGCGGAACGCTGTCACTTCCTTGGATTTCAGGGTATTCAGGGATCTGCCGTTCAGTTTCACTTCTCCTGAGGTGGGTTTGTCAAGGGTCGCCAGGATATTCAACAGGGTCGTCTTTCCGCTTCCGGATTCACCCATGATCGCAGTGAACTCTCCTTTCTCCACAGTAAAGTTCACGTCGCTCAGTGCCTGTACATGGTTGTTTCCCAGTCGGGTAGTATATACTTTCTTTAAATGATTGACTTCCAAAACTGCCATTTGTTATGCCTCCTTGTTTTTGATGGCTTCATTATAACAAAGGTCCGGTTCGGACGCCTTAGCTTTCTCTTACATTTCCCACCGTAATCTTACATTCTTGTCATTTTGGGGTCGGACGGAAAACGGCCGCCCGCAGGGCGCCGCACCGCAGACCGGGAGGGCAAATGGCATTCGTTCTCACTCCGGCATCCGGACACGGCAAGAAAATCTGTTCGCCACGGTATTTTTTATGCTGCCCGTGGACGTCTTTCGACGTGTCGTACAGATTTCCCCGCCATGTTCGTCTGCAGTCGCAAGAACTGAATTGCCATTTGCCCTCCCGGTCTGCGGCGCGGCGCCCTGCGGGCGGCCGTTTTCCTGATCATGAGGTGTTATGGTTCTTTCCACATTTTTCGGAATACGGGAATATAGCAGCACAGGGTGTAAACCATTACTACCGCACACAGGATGACAAGGGTCCGGACTGCTGCGAGGGGGAGATCCGGCAGAAGGAGCAAAAAGAATACTACTACATAGGAAACTGCTGTGCAGACTTTTCCGAACCATTTGGCTCCGTCCAGTTTTCTTCCGTTTCTGCGGAGCAGCAGCATGCCCATCACTGCCATAAAGCCTTCCTTGATCAGGAACAATCCGGCAAGGAGCCATATTTCCCGGTAACGGGTGGCAAGACAGACAATGATCACTCCAAGGGTAAGTTTGTCCGCGACAGGATCGAGAAATTTTCCAAGTTCCGTCACCTGATTGAATTTTCGTGCAATTTTTCCGTCAAACAGATCGGTCAGTCCCGACAAGCCGATGACCAGCGCAGCCGTGAAACACTCCTGTGACGTTTCCGCCTGCAGATACAGCCACGCAAATACCGGGATCAAAAGAATCCGGAAATATCCCAGAAGATTTGGGATGGTATACCAATCAGATGCTTTCCATTTTCCTTTCATTGTTTCCTCCTCCTAACCATTCAGCAGGCTGAACAGTTACGCTTTCTCATATTCAGTCACTGTCCAGGTGAACCGTTTCCAGGTTGATATAGATTCTTGTTCCCTGTCCCAGTTCTGATTCAATCCGGATCGTATGGGACAATCGTTTCAGCGCACGCCGGCACAGATACAAGCCGATCCCGGTGGAACTCTTTTCATATCTTCCATTGCCGCCGGTATAGCCCTTCTCAAAGACTCTCGGGATATCTTCGGCGGCAATGCCGATTCCTGTGTCTGCAATCACCAGGGTCTTTTCTGCCTGTTCATCCATATAGATTGCCACGCTTCCCCGTTTCGTATACTTGATCGCATTGGACAGAATCTGTTCCAGAACAAATTCCAGCCATTTTTCATCCGTCAGCACCTGACAGTTCACCGGCTCATACACCAGCGTGAGTTTTTTCCGGATAAACAGCGGCGCATATTTTTTAACCGCCTGGCGAATGATATCGTCAAGGCTCTGCCGCTTCAGCACCAGATCGTTGGATTCACTTCCAAGCCGCAGATACTGGAGGACCATCAGCACATACTGTTCAATCTTGAAAAGTTCTGACAAAAGTTCTCTGTTTTTGTCGCTCTCCTCCTGCTGCAGCAGCAGGCGCATTGCAGCGATGGGCGTCTTAATCTGATGCACCCACATGGTATAATACTCGATCATTTCCCGGTAGGAGGACTGGTCTTTTTCCTCCAGCTCACTCATCTTTTTTTTCAGTTCCGCCACAATTTCCTGGTATTCTTTTTCAATAACAGTCTCTGCCTTTGGCAGTTCCTCCGTATAGAGGATGTCCTCCTTCGCTTTGGCAAGTTCCTTCCATTTTCTGCGAAAACGGAAAAAACCAACCGTCAGCGCCAGGATTCCGAACACCACGGATACCTGAGCGGTATAAAAAGCCGGCTGTACCGGAACGCCGTACAGAAAGCAGACCAGCACGAACATTCCCAGGAAGCATACCGTCCAGAGAAAGATCGGGACATTTTTTTTCAGATAATTGGCAAATAGTTTCATCTTCACTCCACAAGATACCCTACGCCTTTTTTCGTGCGTATGAAATTTTCCAGCCCGGCTTCCTCCAGCTTTCTGCGAAGCCGTGTCACATTGACCGTCAACGTATTGTCGTCGATAAAGCTGTCGGACTCCCAGAGCCGCATCATCAGCGTATCCCTGCTCACAGCCTTTCCTTTATTCTCCATCAGGACCTGAAGGATCCTCCACTCATTTTTCGTCAGTTCCACGCGCTGCCCCTGATAATTCAGGATTCCGCTGCTGGTATCCAGGATCGCTCCCCTGTGTTCCAGAAGGTTTGTCTCTTTGCCAAAATCATAGGTCCGCCTCAGCAGCGCCTGTACCTTTGCCGTCAGGATATTCAGGTCAAAAGGTTTTGCGATAAAATCATCCGCTCCCATATTGACCGCCAGGATAATATTCATCTTGTCCGACGCTGACGAAAGGAAGATCACCGGTACCTTCGATACCTGGCGGATTGCCTGGCACCAGTGATATCCATTGTAAAAAGGCAGAGAAATGTCCAGCAGCACCAGCTGGGGCGCGAAAGATGTAAATTCTGCCATCACATTTTGAAAATCTTCCACGCAATGTACTTCCATTCCCCAGGAAGAGAGCGTCTCACCGACCGCCTTCGCGATCAGCGGGTCATCTTCCACGATCATAATATGATACATATGCCTATCCTTTACGCGTAAATAATATAGTCTTTTTTTCTTTCCTTTGGCTGCGGATATTCGCAGTCACGATAACCGAGAATGCAGTTTCCGATACCGATATAATTCTCCGACAGCCCCCATTCTTTCAGTAATTCTTTGCCTTCGGCGCTTTCAAACACTTCCCTTGCCCGGTGAACCCAGCAGGAATCCACGCCGACCGCATGCGCCGCCAGAAGCAGCGATCCCATTACAAGCGAACCATCCTCCACACAGGTGCCGCGGGAAGAATCCGCCAAAACAACCACAACCGTAGGTGCGCCGTAGAAGGGATCATTTTCTGACCCCATCACCTGTGCGTTCAGCCGGGACAGCTTCTGGATCAGTTCCGGTCTCTGAACAACGACCATAACCGGAGACTGCATTCCCATTCCTGTGGGCGCGTACGTCGCCGCCTCCAGGATCGCATGCAGCTGTTCGTCGCTGATCTGTTCTTTTTTGTACTTCCGGATGCTTCTTCTTTCTTTCATCGCCGTCAATACTGTATTTTCCATGACAAAATCCTCCTTTTCTGTAAATATATCTGAATCTTCCCTTTCACGAAATCCACTGACTGGATTTTTCAAATATATTTCACTGCTTTTTCATACAATGTCATAATAGCACAGATACGGACAGATTTCACTAAGCTTTTTGAAATCTGACACAAAGTAAGGAAAACTGTTTTGCCTGCTGAATGCTTACATGCAGAAAACCATTCTTCTGTCTTAACCACCGCAAAAAAGAGTACAGGGGAAGACCGCTGGTCATGCAGTAACCAGCAGTCTTCCCCTGTAACGTTTGATCGGATTACTTTCGACTTTCTTTTTTTCATGGACACATTACGATGATCCTCTGTGGCGTTGTCATCGGCGGAATACTTCTTGTCACCGCCGTATAATAGACCAGCAGCATCTCATTCCCCGGGCTGCAGCTGAACCGCTGGCCATTTGCCGTTGTGATCTTCACCTGCCGGTCCACATTCAGCTGAAGGGAACCGTCACCTGCCAGCAGATTTTCATCAAAATATCCCAGCTTTACACTCTGATTTCTCCAGAGCATTGTGATGAGCTCCGCCTGGTACCTCGGCGGATAAATTGCCGGCGTCGGAAGGCTGGTGTCATAGAACGCCGCGATCCTCATACCCAATCGCAGCATGGTATTGTTGATCACCATCGTTCGTCCGGACACCGCAAACTGTGTTTCCTGTCCGTCACCACGGATCGTGAGCAGTTTGGAACAGCAGTCGTTGGACTGATCCTGGATTGCTGTGATGATACCTGTCACTATCTGATATGTTTCATATGCCATTTCCTGTTATCCTCTGGCATTCCTTTTGTTCAGCATATGCAAAACACCGCGTCCCTTATGACATTTCCAAGGCTGCTTTTCACCCTTTGGGATGATCCTTTCCCTTCTGTTACCGAGAATGTGATACTATAAACCAAAAAAACACCCCTGACACCGTTTCGTAGTGCTAGAGCGTGTTTGAGAATTCCTTCCAGCAGTTTTTTTGATTAAAAATTGCGGCGGTTTCTTTCCATCTCTCTGCGCGCTGTCACCTTTACCGGTTTCAGAATTCCCAGGTGAACCAGAAGTCTGGTACGCAGTTCTCTGATTATTTCTATATCCTGATCAATCATCTCTTTTATTCTCATATGCTTTGTTCCTTTCGTCCTGTATGACTGTGTTCCGCTTCCGCAACAGGGGATTGTTCTGTGATCCTCTGTCAGGAGAGAACCTGTTGTTTGGGTACAGGTTTATTATATAACAGGGGAGGGGGAAATGGCTAATAGTCTTTTTCTTAATCTTCTAAAAAATCAGTAAACTTCTGCGAAACAACTTATAAAAGCGGGGGACGATGCCGAACACGCCGGGCGGGGGATGTCCCCTGCGGCGAAACTGCGAGCGGAGCGTGTGTGCATTCGCTTCTCACTCCGGCGTTCGGACAGTCGTTTTCAGGGGTACTATGACCGTAAAACACCTGGCTGTGCCGAGTTTCTGAAACAGGCCATTCTGTTCTGGGCAGATGCTTCTGTAGCTGAGTCAGAGTAACTTACGGTTGAGAAAAAAATTCTGCCAGCCTGGAAATCTCCCCGTCCATCTCCGGATTCTGCTCCGCCGGCACCCGATCCGTGCCGTGGCAGCAGACCGGAGGGGCGATCCTGGTACAGTTCATATCCTTCAGCAGCCAGGACCCCGTAGCCACCGCCCGGTCCATGCTCCCATTACCACCGCCGACTAGAAGGATTCCACCCTTTTTCTCTTTCGGAATCAGTTCTGTCTTCCGGTAATGTCTGGCACACCAGAAAGACTGCACACGGCTGAAAATATCCAGCAGCTTACCCGGCAGTTCGAAAAAGTAAACCGGAGACGCGATCAAAAGATTGTCACACTCCTGGATCACCTGTTCCAGTTCCTGCCACCCATCTTTCCGGCAGCATCCATCATGCTCCCAACAATACCGGCAGTCCACACAGCCTTTGATATCACTCTGATAACAGACAAACTCCACAACCTCTCCCGGAATCTTTTCTTTCAGTTTTCTGATCAGCTGAACTGTATCTCCATTTTTCCTGGGAGATCCATTGATAATCAATGTTTTCACTGCAAGTTCCTCCTCACATTACATTTTTTTTGATAAACATCCGCCCTCACCCTACCGCCGCCACAACCAGGTTCCGTCTGTGCCGTCACATCTGTTTTCTGACTACCGCGTACTCATCGCCGAGCCTGTAATAAGGGCACTGATAAAAGGTATCCGCCAGGAAATGCGCCATCTCATCTTCATCCAGATTCACATCACAGGTATAGCACTCATAATCCTCGTCATACACATAATTCGCACAGGAATCACAGCTTGTCTGCCGCTTTACCGTTTTCTTCTTCATCCTTTTCCTCTCCATAAAATCCATCTTTTTGTAACCGTTCAGCCTGTTGGATTGTCACATCTATTTCTCGTCGCACACCTGGAAAATGTAGAATTTCAGATAATAAGATTCCTCCGCTGCCCACAGGATCGGATGATCCGGCGCCTGGGTGCGGTATTCCACCTGGCGGAGACGCTTATGTACATTCTGTGCCGCCTGATGGATCGTCTTTGTGAACAGCTCATAGGTCATAAAATGCGAGCAGGAACAGGTTGCCAGGTATCCCCCGTCCTTCACCAGTTTCATCGCTCTCCGGTTGATCTCCCGATAGCCCTTGACGGCATTTTTCACGGAGTTTCTGGATTTTGTAAACGCCGGCGGATCCAGAATGACAACATCATATTTCTCTCCCTGCTCTTCCAGCCTTGGAAGCAGTTCAAAGACATCTTCGCAGATAAATTTCACCCGATCTTCCAGATGATTCAGCTTTGCATTCTTTCCCGCCTGTTCCACGCCCAGCTCGGAAGCATCCACGCCAGTCACTTCCCGCGCCCCGGCGATGCCGGCATTCAGTGCAAACGAACCGGTATGCGTAAAGCAGTCCAGCACTCTCGCGTCCCTGCAGAGTCTCTGGATCGCCAGGCGGTTATATTTCTGGTCCAGGAAGAATCCCGTTTTCTGCCCGTCCTTCACGTCCACCAGATAATGCACGCCGTTCTCGACAATTTCCACTTCCGTGTCGAAGGGCTCGCCGATAAATCCCTTGGCGCGCTCCATTCCTTCCTGTTCCCGGACCTTCGCGTCGCTTCTCTCATAAACACCCCGGACAGTTACTCCGTCCTCCAGCAGCACCTTTTTCAGCAGCGCGACGATCGTCTCCTTCATCCGGTCAATTCCAAGCGCAAGAGACTGTACCACCAGCACATCCGAAAATTTATCCACCACAAGGCCCGGCAGAAAATCCGCCTCCCCGAAGATTACACGGCAGCTTGAGGTGTCCACCGTTTTTTTCCTGTATTCCCATGCGTCACGGACACGCATTTCCAGAAACGCCTCATCCACTTCCTGATCCTTGTTTCTCGTCATCATACGGACACGGATCTTGGAATTCTCATTGATGAAGCCCCTGCCAAGAGGATAACCGTCAAAATCTCTGACGATCACCACATCGCCGTTCTCAAAGCTTCCCATGACGGAAGCAATCTCATTATCAAAAATCCACAGCCCGCCGGACTTCAGCATTCTCCCTTCGCCCTTTTTCAGCGTTACAACTGCATGACTCATCTTCTTTCTCTCCTTTTTTCTGCAAAATCACATCCGAACCAGATACATTCCATAAAAATTTTTTCTGCCGCCGCATGTTCTGTTGTCCATCACATTCCGATTACAGTCCGGTTCCCTCAAACGCAGGGATAAAACTCTCCTTCGCCGTATCCCCTTCCTGTATAAAGGCATTGGTGACACCGAGGTCCAGTGCATAATCCACCAGCCGCTCATATTCCCGCTTCGTAACTTTCCGGTTCAAAGATTCCGGCAGGTTCGCTCCCTCCAATGGCGTATACTGGTTCATCAGACTGAGGTATACTTCATCCCCATACGTTTCATACACATATTTCACCACTGCTTTTGCGTTTTTCAGCGCTCCCGGAAGCAGCAGATGGCGGACAATAATCCCTTTCTGCATCATTCCTTCCCCGTCGAACACCGGCGTTCCCACCTGCTGAAACATCCGGTCAAGGGCTTTTTTTGCCTCTTCCGGATAATCCGGTGCCTGGGAATACCGGGCCGCCAGGGCGCTGTCTATATATTTGAAATCCGTCAGGTAAATATCCACGAGCCCCTCCATCCACCGCAGGGATTCTTCACCCTCGTAACCGCCGCAGTTGTAGACCACCGGAAGCTTCAGACCCTGATCCACGGCTCTTTGCAGCGCTTTGGAGATCCACGGCGCATAATGGGTCGGCGTCACCAGATTAATATTATGGGCGCCCTGCTCCTGAAGCTCCAGAAAAATCTCTGTCAGCCGTTCCCAGGTGATCCGTCTTCCGGCATCCGCCCGGGCGATGGACGCATTCTGGCAGTAAACGCACCGGAGCGTACATCCGCTGAAAAACACGGTTCCGGAACCTCTCTCTCCGGAAATACAGGGTTCCTCCCAGAAATGCAGCGCCGCCCGCGCCGCATACAGTTCTGCCGGAACCTTGCAGAAGCCGGTCTTTCCATGTTCCCGGTCCGCCCCGCAGTTTCTCGGGCAAAGCCTGCAGCCGGAATCAGTAAGCAAGGATCTCATATCCGTCTTCCGTCACCGCCACCGTGACTTCCCACTGTGCCGAAGGAGCTCCGTCCTCCGTATAAACCGTCCAGTCATTCTCCTCATCGATGAAAATTTCATCGGTTCCCAGATTGATCATCGGTTCAATGGTAAATACCATTCCCGGAACCAGCAGCATTCCCGTATCCCTTCGTGTCACATAGCTGACAAACGGATCTTCGTGGAATTCCAGGCCAACGCCGTGGCCGCCGATCTCCCTGACCACCCGATAGCCTTTCCCAAGGGCAAATTCATGGATCGCAGCGCCCACATTTCCCAGTCGGTTGAACGGCCGTACTTCGGAAAGTCCGACCTGAATGGACTCCAGCGTATCTGCCACCAGTTTCTTATTTTCCTCCGGCACATTTCCGATGCAAAACATCCGGGAGGAGTCCGAAAAATATCCGTGATATATGGTAGAGACATCGACATTGATAATATCCCCGTCCTGCAGGACCTCCTCTTCCGACGGAATCCCGTGACACACCACATCATTGATGGAGGTGCACACACTCTTTGGAAATCCCTCATAATTGAGCGGCGCAGGGATACCTCCCAGCTCCCGGGTCTTGCTGTCCACCAGGCGGTTGATCTCTTCGGTACTCATGCCTGCGTGAATATTCTCCGCCACATAGTCCAGTACAGCAATATTCACCTTTCCGCTGGTCCGGATTCCTTCAATCTGTTCCTGATTTTTAATAATCTTCCTCGGCGGGATCTTATACCCTCTCAATTTATAATTTCTGATCTTTTCATCCAGCTCCAGATGACAATCCTGGTACTTCTTTCCACTCCCGCACCAGCAGGGATCATTTTTTCCTATTCTTTTCCGCATGATTTTTCTTCCTATCCATTGTTTCATTGATTGTGTATCAATTCAATCTGCATCTTTCCTGCGCAGACTAGTACAGCGAATATTAAACAACTGCTACATTCGCGCAGAATGCTTTTTCGAGTGTGCAGGTCAAAAAACGCAGGCGTAGCGGGCTACGCTGAGTATTTTTGATCTGTGCAATCGGGAAAGCAGGCAAGTGAAGGTGGTAGTTATTTAGTAGTCGCTGTACTAATACCAAATATACTTTACCACATTCTTCAAAAGATGCAAAGCAAAAAGAAAAGCATTGATTTTCGTATCTTCCATGGTTTAGCGATACGAAATCAATGCTCTGATGCTCACTTCTGTTTTCTTATGTTCTCAAAAATTTCTGCAAAAAACTCTGTATCTGATTTTACAAAAATTCCTTCAGCTTGTCGATATTGTGTTCCTCAAACTTCTGAAGCTTCTCCATCAGGTTGCGGATTTCCTGTTCCGCGTCCTCGCAGTCGTTTAGATTTTTGATCGCGTCGATCACACCCATATTGCTTCCCTGGATCATCATCTCCGCAATATGGGTCGTGGATTTATCCGTCAGCAGCTGCATATTAATCATCAGATACGTACTGATCTTGGAAAACGCACTGATCTCTTTTTCATCAAAACCGTTCTCCTCCAGCATCCGGCGTGCCGTATCCTGAAATTCCTCATATCCCTGAAACTGAGCCTTCAGATGCTCCTTCAGTTCTTTATTCTCCACAATCCCCATCAGCTGACGAATGGAATCCACTCCCATCTGCGCGTTCTGGTAAACAAAATTTAACAGTCTGGCATTGTCATTCATGTGTATCTACTCCTTTTTGTGCTTCTTATTCAGAAGTATTCCCACACACTCTGACAATTATTCCCGGAATTCTTTTTCCTCCAGCCTTTCCAGTACAGCGACTACTAAATAACCGCCACATTCACTTGCCTGCTTTCCCGATTGCACAGGTCAAAAATACTCAGCGTAGCCCGCTACGCCTGCGTTTTTTGACCTGCACACTCGAAAAAGCATTCTGCGCGAATGTAGCAGTTATTTAATATTCGCTGTACTAGCCGATGATTCCCCGATCCATGCACGCTGCCAGTTCTTTCGCGAAATAAGTAATATACAGCTGCGCGCCTGCACGGTAAGCGCCCACTGCCATCTCACACATGATCTTCTCCTCATCAATCCAGCCTTTGGCTGCCGCTGCCTTCACCATCGAATACTCTCCGCTGACACTGTAGGCAGCCACCGGGATATTGGTGCATTCAGCAACCCGCGTGATCATATCCTGATAAGCCAGAGATGGTTTGACAATGAGAAGGTCTGCGCCTTCCTCCACATCCAGAAGCGCTTCCTTGACGCCCTCCCGCTTATTATGGAAATCCATCTGATAGCTCTTTCTGTCGCCAAAGGACGGCGCGCTTCCCGCCGCATCCCGGAACGGTCCGTAGAACGAAGACGCATACTTCACCGCATAAGACATAATCGGCGTTCCCTTGTAGCCATTGGCGTCCAGCAGAGAACGAATAGCTCTGGTATGTCCGTCCATCATATCCGACGGAGCCACCATATCCGCTCCCGCCTGGGCATGAGAAAGCGCAGTCTTTGCCAGCAGCTCCAGCGTCGCGTCATTCTCCACCTCATGGCCGCACAGCACGCCGCAGTGACCGTGGGAGGTATACTCGCACATGCAAACATCGGTAATATAATACAGATCCGGAAATTCTTTCTTCGCCAGGCGCAGAGCTTTCTGAATGATCCCGTCCTGGGCATAGGCGCCGGAGCCGACCTCATCCTTGACATCCGGAATTCCAAAGAGCAGAACACTGCCCACTCCGGCTTTCGTCAGTTCCTCCAGGCAGTACGGAAGCTGGTCCAGGGTATAACGATACTGTCCCGGCATGGACGGGATCTCCTCCCGGATGTTCTTTCCTTCCCGCACAAACAGCGGATAAATCAGAGACGATTTATCCATACGTGTTTCCCGCACCATTTTTCTCAAAACTTCACTTCCGCGGAGACGCCGCGGCCTGATTGTCATATCCATAATCATCCTTCTTTCCAACAAAAAATTCAGGAAGCAGGTTTCCTTCGCTTCCTGAATCATTATAATACTTTCTTTTCTTATATTCCAGTCTTTTCCTGACCCGGATGCCCAAAGACATTATATTCCCACACGGTCTGCGCAGTAAATGCACAGCCCCGACTGAATCAGTACTCTCCCGGGGCATCCAGCAATTTTTCCAGTTTTATGCGCAGATCCTTAACTTTGCCGTGATCCACTCCTCCGGCATTGATCCCGATGACCGTCTCATCCTTCTGTACCACAGAGGGAAAATAGAAGTCACAGTCCTCTTTCCGGGAACAGTTATTCGCCAGCGCTCCTTCCGCCCTGGCTCTCTCACATAATCGGTGGTTTTCCTCCGGATCATCGGTACACGCAAGAAACAGAAAAAGATCTTCAAACGCTGCCTCCTGTGCCTTTCCGCGAAAAACGGTGATCCGGTCTTCCGCCGCCAGCTGCTCCAGTTCTTCACAGAGCACCGGCGCGGCAACCGTGATCTTCGGCTGAAAATTCAGCAGCGTACGAACCCTGCGGCAGGCGATGGTTCCACCGCCCGCCACCAGGATCCGTCTGCCCTCCAGCCGGAAAAAAACCGGAAAATACGGTACGTTTCCCATTCAGCAGGTCGCTCCTCCCGTTTCATGGAGTTTCGCATCCAGAATCTCCTGCTTTCTCTCCAGCAGGTCATCGGAAAGAAGCTGTTTTTCCACATTTTCAAATCCCAGACGTTCGATGGTCGCTGCGAAACGCTCGCCGGTCTTTCCCTGCTCGCGATACAGCAGCAGCGCTTTTTCAATCACATTGAGCGCCTCTTCCTTATCGGTAAAGATCCTGGAAATCGTCTTGCCCTTCGCTACCTGTTTGCCCCAGCGTCCGCCGATATAGATCCGGTATCCGGTCTGTCCGTCCTCGATCGCGTCAAAGTGACATTTTCCGATGCAGCGTCCGCAGTTGTTGCAGATGCTCTTGTCGATCTCCAGAACACCGTCCACAACTTTTGCCGCTTTCATGGGACAGGCTGCCTCAATGGAACATTTCTTACATCCGTTGCAGCTGTCTTCATCAAAATTCGGGATTCTCTGTCCGATGATACCCAGATCGTTCAGATCCGGTTTTACACAGTTATTGGGACATCCGCCCACCGCGATTTTGAATTTGTGCGGAAGTTTTACCTCCCGATAGCCCTCATAGAACCGATGGTGGATTTCCTCCGACAGAGCGAAGGTATCGATCAGTCCATACTGGCAGGTCGTTCCCTTACAGGAAACCACCGGACGCACCTTGGAACCGGTTCCTCCGCAGCTCATGCCTGCCGCCTCGATCGCCGCCTTGAACTCGTCGATCTTTTCATAAGGAATTCCCTGCACCTCCACGGTCAGACGGGTGGTAAAGGTCACGATTCCGTTTCCATATTTCTCTGCCGCATCTGTGATCGCACGCATCTGAGCGGTGGTGATTTTTCCGTTTACAGTAATAATCCGGGCGGAAAAATTATCGGTTCCTTTGTTGCTCAGAAATCCCATTCCTTTTACTCGTTTTTCATCTGCTGCGCTTACTGTTAATGTTGCCATACACTTTCTCCTTTTCTTTTTCGTTCTGCCGCTGCCTCAAAAAAAGTCTGATTCCTATTCCGACAGTTCCACTTCATTGACGCTCAGTCCGCCCTCCAGTACCTTCGTGTTGGTGTAGCCGTAATATTTCAGACGGTTCTGGGTCAGGTACGCCCGTTTTCCTTTGGCACAGACAAGCAAAATCTTTTCATCCTTTGCGATTCCCGGAACCTCTCCCTGAATCTCAGCCACATCCAGATACTGTGCGCCCTCAATACTCGGCGTCATTCCGCAGTCGATGACACGCCAGCCTTCTGCCTTTCCGTCCAGATACTCTTTCGGGCTCATGGTTTCCAGCTCACCGGCCATCTTATTCTCCAGAATGTTCACCGCCTGTGAAAACGGATGGATCGCTGTGGAGAACGGAGGAGCATAAGCCAGATCCATATCCTCCAGCTGGGACAGATCCGCCTTCAGAGTCAGCGCTGTCACCGCAATATCCACAATCTTGTCCACTGCGCCCGGACCAACCACCTGAACGCCAAGGAATTTTCCGGTCTCCGCGTCGGCAGTCATCTTGATCACGAAGCTGCCCGCGCCCGGATAATAATGCGCCTTGTCATCCACAACACAGACCACACTGACCGGATGAAATCCCGCTTCCAGCGCCTGTGTCTCGGAAAGACCGGTACGTCCCACATTCATGCCCGGAAGTTTGCACACACCGGTTCCCAGAACTCCCGCATACGGGCGGTTTTCCCCTGCCATATTTTTCGCTGTTCTGCGTCCCTCGATATTCGCAGAGGATCCCATCGGAGACCATACCGTTTTTCCCGTGATCCGGTTGGTCACACTGGCACAGTCGCCCACCGCGTAAATATTTTCATCATTGGTCTGCATCTGTGCATTTACAGCAACCGTACCGTTCGGGTTCCGTTCAATGCCGCTGCCTTCCAGAAATGCCGTATTGGGACGGATACCAATGGACATAACGACCAGATCTGCCTTCATTCCCCGGCGGCTGGTCAGCACCTTCTCCACCTTGCCGTCTCCTTCCAGCCCTTCCAGCTTCGTTCCCGGGAACACCATGATCCCCGCATCCGCCAGACGGTTTTCCACATACTCCGCGATTTCCGGGTCAAATCCCGGCAGCGTATGCTCCGCCATATCGATCACAGAGACCCGGACGCCTCTCGCTGCCAGATTTTCCGCCACTTCCAGTCCGATGAATCCGCCTCCGACGACAACGGCACGTTTCGCGGGGATTTCGTTCACCGCATCACGAAGAGCATAGGCATCCTCCGGCGTGCGCATATAGAATACATGTTCCAGATCCATCCCCGGAAGATTTGGGCGGATCGGGGAAGCTCCCGTCGCAAGTACCAGTTTATCATAGGAAAATTCCTGCTCCTGTCCGTCCTTCAGGCTGCGCGCTTTTACAACCTTCGCCTCACGGTCAATGGCAGTGGCTTCCATCTCCGTCAGGACCTCTGCTCCTGTCAGTCTGGAAAAGCTCTGCGGCGTGTTGACGATCAGCGCGCTTTTCTCCTGGATCACTTCTCCCACATAATAAGGAAGTCCGCATCCCGCATAGGAAATCTCCTTGCTGCTGGTCAAAATGGTAACTTCACAGGATCTGTCTTCCCGTTTCAGCTTTGCGGCTACTTTGGTTCCGGCTGCCACACCGCCGATGATCAATACTTTCACAATATCGTCTCCTCTTTTGTGCATGTTTCCCGTTACAGATTTCTCATAATCTTTCCGCCAGCGGAACGGTTACGATTTTACCTTTTTTTAACAATTTCTCATCTCTATTTTACTACTTGTTCTTTCATTTTGAAAATGATATTATCTAATCATATTAATAGATAAAACCAATGATTGGAGATACCAATGACAATCCGACATCTGAAAATTTTTATCGAAGTGGCTGAAACCGGAAAAATGAGCGCTGCGGCAAAAAACTGCTACCTCTCCCAGCCTACCGTCAGCCAGGCGATCCGGGAACTGGAGGAACACTACGGAGTCCTTCTGTTCGAACGCCTTTCCAAACGGCTCTATATCACCGAAAGCGGAAAAAAACTCCTGACCTACGCCCGTCAGACTGTCCGCTCCTTTGAACTTCTCGATGAAGCCATGCGGGAAGACCGGATGGTGGACCGGCTGCGCATCGGCGCGACCATAACCGTCGGCAACTGCTTACTTTCGGAAATGATCTCCCATCTCCGGAAAGAAAAACCGGAGCTGGAACTGTACGCACAGGTCGGCAATACCCGGAAGATCCAGGAAAATCTTCTCAATTCTTCCCTGGACATCGCACTGGTGGAAGGTATCATCACACATCCGGACCTGGTCTGCATTCCGGTGGTTGACGATTTTCTCGTTCTTGCCTGCGCGCCCTCCCACCCGTTCGCGTCCCGCAAGGAAATCTTTTTTCATGAGCTGAACGACCAGTTTTTCGCTCTGCGGGAACCAGGCAGCGGAACCAGAGACCTGTTTGAGCGGACCCTCCAGGGCAGCGGCATCCATATAAAAATTGCCTGCGAAGCAAATACTCCGCAGGCAATCCGCAATATGGTCATGTACAACGACTGTCTCACTGTGATTTCCATCCGGCTGATTGAGAACGAGATGCGCGCCGGAAACATCCATGTGATCCGAAACAGCACTTCCGAGTGGGACCGGAAGTTTTTCCTGGTCACCCACAAAAACAAAACCTTCACCCCTGCCATGCAGAGGCTCAAAGAGCTTTCCATGCAGTACCGGCGCCCAAAACTTCCGGAAGACATCCCCTCCGGAATCCTTCTGCCCTGAATGCGTAACCGGTCAGCTAGAGCGTTCGCTAAATAACTGGACCAAACGCTGTACTAGATTTCCCCAGCTGAACGGCTGCCTGACTACTGGCTTTGTTCCAGCGTAAACCAGAAGGCGACGCCGTTTTCATAGTTATCGGCTCCGCATTTCTGATTCATGGAATCCATGATCGCCTTTACAATGGAAAGCCCGATTCCGCTTCCGCCATACTCTCTGGTGCGTGCCTTGTCCACCTTATAAAATTTGATCCATATCTTATCGATGTCTTCCTCCGGAATCGGATCTCCGGTGTTAAATACGGAGGTCGCCACCACACCATTCTCTGTCTTGCAGTCTATTTCAATGATCCGGTCATAGTCCAGATGGTTCAGGGCATTGGTCAGATAGTTGGTGATCACTTCCTCAACCTTAAACTCATCCCCCCATACCATCACCGGTTCCTGCTGGTTGAAGACAACCTTTGCCTCCTTCTGTTCGATCAGGATCGCCGAAGACTGGAGCACGCCCCGGATCACTTCCGCCAGGTCAAAGCGTTCCATGGTCACCTGGTCATTTCCGAATTCCAACTGGTTCAGGTTCAGCAGCTTCTTCACCATCTCATTCATCTTGGACGCCTCATCCACAATGACATCACAGTAGAAATCCCTGCTTTCCTGATCTTCATTGACATTATCTTTCAGACCTTCTGCATAGCCCTGGATCAGCGCCAGCGGTGTCTTCAGCTCATGGGTGACGTTGGAGAGAAATTCCCGGCGCATCTCATCCACCTGTGTCTTCTTCTCAATATCCTTCTGAAGTTCCATATTGGCAGTCTTCAGTTCCGAAATCGCCAGCTCCAGCTTGTCAGACATCTTGTTGAAATTATTGCCCAGCTCTCCGATCTCATCCTCTCCGCCGCTGACATACCGGGCGTCAAAATCCAGCGCCGCCATACGCTTGGAGATTTCTGTAAGCTCCTTGATCGGGCGAACGATCCTGCTGGTCACCAGCCAGATTACCACTGCACCAAGGATGATCGCCACAATTCCCACATAAGTATAAAACTGGTTGGAAATTGCCGCTGCGTCCGTGATACTGTCGATGGGACACTGGACCATACAGTATGTGCGGTTGCTCATTCTTCCCACCAGCTGCAGGTAGTCCAAATTCATCTGCGTCTCATGAAAATTCTGGATTTCATAGCTGCAGTCTTCCTTTTCCACTCTTTCCAGAACCGTTGTGTTCCTTCCTTCCATCCCAAGAAGAATTCCCGCCAGACGAATCTGCATCACCTCGCTGTCTATGGTATTCGCGTACAGTTTATCATTCAAATACGAATTTACAATCAGTACCTTCAGATTATTTGTCGCGCAAAACTGTGTGAAACTCATCGGAACATCATCCGAATCCTGAATATTCAAACGGTCCAGCACATTCCACGCCTGTTTTAACGTATCCACTTTCTGATACGTATAATACGTGCCAAGAAACGCATAATTCAAAATCGCCACTCCAAGAAGCGCCACCGTCATAACCCCGATGAATGCCACGGCAATTTTTCGTTTTACCGAATATTTCATCTGTCTACCTCAAACTTATAACCCATTCCCCAGATGGTCTTGATGTATTCGCCCTTCTCTCCCATCTTGCTCCTGAGTTTTTTTACATGGGTGTCGATCGTTCTGGCATCTCCAAAATAATCGTAATTCCAGACATTGTTCAGGATCTTCTCCCTGGACAGAGCGATTCCCTGATTCTCCAGGAAATAGGTCAGAAGTTCAAATTCTTTGTAACTCAGTTCCAGCGGCTCTCCATCCAGAGTTGCCTGATGAGCGGTCTTGTTGATCCGGATACCTCCTGCCTCCAGTACGCTTTCCGTATCTGTCTGTCCGGTACGGCGCAGAATTGCTTCCACCCGTGCCACCAGGATTTTGGGAGAGAACGGTTTGGAAATATATTCATCCACTCCCAGATCAAATCCCAGAAGCTCGTCCCTCTCATCACTTTTTGCCGTCAGCATAATAATCGGCACCTTGGAATACTGGCGGATCTCCCGGCAGACCTGCCATCCATCCATCTTTGGCATCATCACATCCAGGATGATCAGAGCGATTTCTTTATCCTTGAAAAAAATATCCACCGCTTCTTCTCCGTCGCCGGCCTCCAAAACCTCGTAGCCGCTTTTGCTCAGGAAGTCCTTGACCAGTTTCCGCATCCTGCTTTCATCATCTACCACCAGAATTTTTATCTTATCCATGTTTCTCCACGTCCTCTCTTCTCCGTAACTCCGGATTTCATCTTTTATTCTTATTATAGCAAATTATAGCAAAGGTTTATGTTTATTCTGTGAAACACGCTCCAGAGCATCGGAAAATAGAATCTCCATGTCAGAGCGTGTTTCAAATTGCTTTCTGCAATGTTTCTTTCTCTGTTCTTCTCTGTATTATACGTCCTGCACCACGGTACAGCAACCGTTTTTTCTCCGGTCAGCCGATCAGTGACAGGAAGGTTGCAGAACCTGCCACCCCATCCACCGCCAGTCCCTGTGCTTTCTGATAACTTTTCACCGCCTGTTCCAGCCCACTGCCGAAGATTCCTGGAGATTCTACTCCGTTGACCGTATAGTCTTTCAGCATCAGCAGGATTTCTGCCGCCGTCACCAGATACTGTCGCTCTCCTCTTCGCACATAATGGGAGCCAAGCGCCTGTCGGGATTTTGACCCCCAAATGCCGTCCACGGACAGCCCTGCCTGGTAATCCAGATTGAGCGCCTGCTGCAGCACCTTGATCCCGGCTTTTTTCGTTCGGCTTCCACGGATCCCATCCGCAGAGATTCCGGCTCCGCAGAAATTGTTTGCATGTATCTGACCGGCATGCACCACAATACTGCCCGATACAGACGGTGTTCCGCCGTCGGACGGCGTACCGGCTCCGGATTTCTCCCAGCTGGAACGGAAATTTTCAAAATTCCCATACTGTTCTTTTAACCTTGCCGTAGTGCTGCCCCAGTCCGGCAGATACAGATGTGTCCGGTCCACAAAACCGGACCAGTCACCGCCCCAGCCAAGCCCCAGGGATTTTCCGATGTCGCCTACCCGTTGAAAAAACGCGTCGTCATCATATGCATGACCGCTGACATTCTTGTAAAAGTCAAAAGCAATCCCCCACTGGTGCTGGGAGCTATAGGAACTGCCCGGTGCATTGGTGATGATCGATCCTGACTTTGTCCTTCCCTGCGCATACAGCGCATCCTGCTCCGCGACCGTCCGGAAACACTCCCCGATTCCCAGGACAAGATTTTCCTTCCGGCACTCTTCCTGAAGCTGTGAAATTATTTTCTGAAGCCGCGGATGCAGCTTATTAATTTCTCTGCCCATATTCCTCTCCTTTCATTTTGCATTCCTTATTCCTGCTTTTCTATTCTCCTTTCCTTTTTTCTTTCCTTCTTACTTCCTTTTTTCTTGCTCCTTTCTTGGTTCCTCTTTTTGCTTTATTCTTTTTCCTTCCTTATTCCTCTTTCTTAATCTGCTTTACTGTCTGATTGATATAGGTTGAAAGCCCCGCCACCAGAATTCCCTGTACGATGGACGTAAAGACTGCCATGGCGATACTCTGCTCTTCCATAAAAAACTCCTTTTTGACTTCTTACTATCATATATTCCAAAAGTACACGGAGGTTCCTTTCCATGCGCGGGGATTTCAGAATGCAGGACATATAAAAACACAGCAGATATTTTTTCGCTGTGCATCTTGGATTTCAAAAAAACATATTGATTTTTTCAGTGAAAGTGCTATACTACAAGACATGGGGCATTAGCGCAGTTGGGAGCGCGCAACATTCGCATTGTTGAGGCCGTGGGTTCGAATCCCATATGCTCCATTTTTATATGCAAAAAGCGGAAGAGATCCATGGATCAAATGGGATTTCTTCCGCTCTTTTTATTGTGATTCAAACACGCTCTGGACAAAAAAACCGCGAAACCTTAGTAAAATCAAGGTTTTTCGCGGTTTTAGAATATGGACCTGGCGGGAATCGAACCCGCGTCCGAAAGCCTATCCATTCAGGCATCTCCCATCACAGTCATTCTTTTGGCATTCCCTCTGTGTCACGCCGGATGACAGGCTTGGCACATCAGTAGCTTCATAAATTCTTCCATTTCCGCAAAGCTTAGGAAATGAAGTGCCCCGCTGGTTTTTGATGCCGGAGAATGAGCCGCGGGATTCTCACGCTCCGACAGCTGCCATTAGGCAGCGTACGCTAATTCATTATTATCTGCGTTTAATTTTAAGTTCCAGATTGGTACGCGGTTCCGGAGTCCGCGGATGGCTTCCCAAACTTCAAAACCCCCGTCGAAACCAGTACAAGCCCGAATGCTTTTGACAGAAAAGATTCTGTGACTGGTTGACGCAGACAAATGAAAGTCTGTGAAAGGCTCTCTGTACCCGAGCCTTTTATCTTTATTACTATACTCTAAAACCTTTGCCGTTGTCAATAGACGGAAGAAATTTCCTGTCATTCTCTGTAACATTTCTGCCAGTGAAACTGTTACCTCTCTTTCACCAGAAACACACAGACACTGCGCGGCTGCAGCACATACCTGCGGTCAGCCAAAAGCTCTTCCTTCCGGATCACCGCCTCCGCTCCCCGGAAAGTGTCCACTGCCGGGTACCAGCAGTACGGCGCAGGCAGTTCAGGAAGCTGCAGTTCCACCGGCTTCCAGAACATGTTCATGGCGAGATACAGGATATCATCCCTGCCCTGTCCGTCTCTTCCGGCAAACATCACACCCAGGACTCTCGTATCCCAGGCGAGCTGCTGATCCCACGGCATGGTACCGTGAAGGCTTGTGAACGGAAATCCGAGACTGCACGGCGCAGTATCTTTCCTTAAAATTTCATGCTCCCGGCGCAGGGCGATCATAAACCGGAAAAATTCCAGAAGTTCCCTGTTTTTCTCCGCATTTTCCCAGTTCAGCCAGGAGATTTCATTATCCTGGCAGTAGGCGTTGTTGTTGCCATACTGGGTGTTTCCAAATTCATCCCCGGCAAAAAACATCGGCGTCCCTCTGCTGCACATGAGAACCGCGCAGGCGTTCTTTATCATCCGGAACCGCAGTGTACGTACTTCAGGATTGTCGGTCTCTCCCTCTTCCCCACAGTTCCAGCTTCTGTTGTCATCACTTCCGTCGGTATTGTCCCATCCGTTGGCCTCATTATGCTTCTGATTATAGGCATAGAGATCATATAACGTAAAGCCATCATGACAGGTGATAAAATTAACGGATACATCCTTTCCCCGCTTCTCCGGCGGATAGAGATCCGGCGAGCCGAGAATTCTGCTGGCAGCGGCCTGTGCGAAACCACCGTCCCCTTTCAGAAAACTTCTCAGGTCATCCCGGTACTTTCCATTCCACTCCGCCCAGCGGTTCCAGGAAGGAAAGCTTCCCACCTGGTACAGCCCGCCGGCATCCCACGCCTCGGCGATCAGTTCCACATCATAAAGAATCGGATCATAGGCAAGACTCTCCAGGAGCGGCGGACGGCTCATCGGCGAAGCGTCCTCGCTGCGCCCCAGAATAGAAGCAAGGTCAAACCGGAATCCATCCACATGGTACTGCGTCACCCAGTAACGCAGACAATTCAGGATCATCTCACGCACCACCGGATGGTTGCAGTTGATCGTATTCCCGCATCCGCTGAAATTATAGTAATGACCGTCCGGCGTCAACATATAATAAATCTGATTGTCGATGCCTTTAAAGGAAAAATACGGTCCCTGTTCATTTCCCTCCGCCGTGTGGTTAAACACCACATCCAGAATCACCTGGATCCCATTCTGATGGAGCGTATTGATCAGATCCTTCAGCTCTTTCCCCTCCCGGTTATATTCTACCTCAGAAGTATAACTGGTATTCGGCGCAAAGAAGCACACAGGATTGTAGCCCCAGTAATCCAGAAGCCTACGGCCATTCACCTCCCGTATTCCCCGTGTCTCGTCAAATTCAAACACCGGCATGAACTCCACCGCATTGATCCCAAGCTCTTTCAGATACGGGATCTTCTCCCGAATCCCGGCAAACGTTCCCGGATGGCTTACCCCTGAACTTGGATCCTGGGTAAAGCCCCGCACATGCATTTCATAGATGATGCAGTCTTTCAGGGATGGAAATGAGCGTGACGGAGGATCCCAGCGGAAATTATGCTGGATGACACGCGCTTTATAAAACCCCTCTTCCGACAGTTTCTTTCCCCACTCACTCTGCCCGGTCACAGCTTTCGCATAGGGATCCAGAAGATATTTGGATGGATCAAAGATCAGCCCTTTCTCCGGCTCATATGGTCCGTCTATAGAATAGGCGTATTCAAATTCATCAATCTTCAGACCAAAAACAAACATGGAATAGACATTTCCCACCCGGTAATGGGGAGGAAACGGAATTCTCGCGTAGGGAACGCTTTCCTGCCGCCGGAACAGCAAAAGCTCACAGGATACGGCAGAAAAGGAAATCATCGTAAAGTTTACCCCGTTGGGGAATGCCGTTGCGCCGTTCATCTCATAGAATCCGGGACGTACCTGAAAACCCTGAATACAGTCCTGTGGTTTCAGATTTCTGACTTGCATTTCATCCATGATCATACGCTCCTTTCAGCTGTCTTTTTAATACAGATTTTTTACCTTGAAATCCCTCTGTGCCTCTCTGCGCTGATCTTTTTTGGCAATATCCTGACGTTTGTCGTAAAGCTTTTTACCTCTTGCCAGGCCGATCTCCACCTTGACCAGGCTGTTCTTGAAATAAACCTGCAGCGGAACCAGCGTGTAACCCTTTTCCTTGATCTGATTCTGCAGCTTGCGGATCTCGTAATCATGAAGCAGCAGCTTCCGGACTCTCAGCGGATCCTTATTAAAAATATTTCCTTTCTCATAAGGACTGATGTGCATGCCGTAAATATAAACTTCCCCGTTCTCGATCCGGAGAAACGATTCCTTAATGCTGCATTTTCCCATCCGGAGGGATTTTACCTCCGTCCCTGCCAGGGCAATGCCTGCTTCGTATTTATCTTCGATGAAATAATCATGATAGGCTTTCTTATTGTTGGCTATCAGACGGCTTCCTTTTTCCTTCGCCATTTTTTCCTCTCCTTTTTCCACGCCGCAGCGGAAAATCCCGCTCCGGTCTCTTCCAATCTTTCACTCAATACTATCCGGTTCTCCGGACAGGACAAAATCGATCGTTCTGTTGGCAGGCGCCGCATCCTTGACACGGATCCTTACTTTCTGTCCCATACAGAAACGCCGTCCCGTCACTTCTCCTACCAGCTGATAATTTTCTTCGTCAAATTCATAATAATCATCCCTGAGAGACATGATATGAACCAACCCTTCCACGGTATTCGGCAGCTCCACATAGAAGCCCCAGCCGGTCACACCGGAGATCACTCCATCGTACTCTTCTCCCAGATGTTCCATCATATACTCTGCCTTCTTAAGCTTCACGGCCTCCCGCTCCACTTCCTGCGCCCTCTGCTCCATGGAACTGGACTGGCTGGCAACCGCCGGGAGCATCCGCGCGTATCCGGCGATCCTTCCTCCTTTTTCCAGTCTGCCCCTCAGGTCATCCTTGATGATCCGATGGATCTGAAGATCCGGATAACGACGGATCGGGGATGTGAAATGGCAGTAATATTTTGCCGCAAGGCCAAAATGCCCGATACATTCCGTAGAATAGACAGCCCTGGACATCGACCGGAGCAGCAGCCTGCTGACCAGCGGTTCCTTCGCTGTTCCATCCAGGCCTGCAAGAATCTTCTGAACCTCCGCCGGAGTGATATCGTGTCCCTTTTTGCTGACCGGAATTCCAAGACCGCGGATAAACTCCAGCGCTCCCTCCATCTTTTCCCGGTCCGGTTTCTCATGGGTCCGATAGACAAAAGGGATCTCCCTGGTGCAGTATTCCTTTGCCACCGTCTCGTTGGCAAGCAGCATGAAATCTTCAATCAGCCTGGTAGCCGTATTGGATTCATACGGATAGATATCTACCGGCGTTCCCTCCTCGTCCAGCACGATCTTGCTCTCCGGAAATTCAAACTCAATAGCTCCCCGCTTCTGCCGGCAGCTGCGCAGCAGGGCTGACAGTTCTGCCATCCGCTGAAACATCGGAACCAACACTTCATACTCTTTCATAAGTTCCGGATACTGCTCCGGTTCTGTCAGGATCCGGTTCACCGCCGTATAAGTCATCCTCCGGTCTACGTGGATCACCGTCTCTGCGATCCTGTGTTCCGTCACCTGCCCATCCGGGCTGACTTTCATCAGACAGCTCAGAGCCAGACGGTCCTCTCCCTGATTGAGGGAACAGATCCCATTGGAAAGCTCTCTTGGCAGCATCGGGATCACGCGGTCCGGCAGATAAACACTGGTTCCTCTTTTCAACGCCTCTTTATCCAGCGCAGAGCCTGCCTGTACGTAATTGCTCACATCTGCGATATGAACGCCCAACAGATAGCAATCCCCGTCCATGGTCAAAGAAACCGCATCGTCCAGATCCTTTGCATCCTCTCCATCGATCGTCACCATCTGCCAGTCTCTCAGATCCAGCCTTCCGTCAAAATCGTTTGGGATCACGCTTTGCGGACAGCGGCATGCCATCTGCTGTACTTTCGGCGGAAATTCTTCCGGAAGTTCATAGACATCCACAACATCCTGTATATTCATCGTCTGAAGACGCGGTTTTTTCTCCTGATCTCCATCCCGTCTGAAACTTCCGTTTCTCCGGTCTTTCTCCCTGCCTTTCTGGCCCGCTCCCCGGTGTTCCGGACGGTTTCTGAACCTTCCCGCTCCTCTGTCCTGGTACGGGCTGTCCGAATAATCTTCGCCATGTGCCGGCACAGTCCCTGCCGAACGGCATTTCTGATACTTTCCGCCTGCAATGATATCCGCCTTGCCTTCTTTCACCAGTTCTTCCAGAACCTCCGCCAGTTCATATCTCTGATTCCGCGGGATCTGCAGCAGCATCGCCATATCTTTTGCACGCATCGGCACATAATTCTTGGAGGACAACAGATCCAGGATCATTTTCTTTCTGTTTTTAAACAGCTGCTGATCCCTGCGCCTCGGTTTTCCTCTGTGTGCCTGCATGTCCTTTTTCTTTTTTGCATATTCTTTTTTGCTTTTTCTGCTCATTCTTCTCTCTTTTCTTTCTTTTTCTGTATAACGAAAAACCGGGAGCCGTTTGCACAGCTCCCGTGTCTTAAAAGTTCATGTTTAAAACCATTGACAATATGATAAACAAAACTGCCATAATCTTTGTCGCGCGGATCAGGGCACCCTCAGCAGAACGGCCTTTGTTTTTGCCCCAGTAAGTATCTGCGATACCGGCAATAGCACCCAGTCCCTGCTGCTTTCCTTCCTGCATCAATACAACTACGGTCAATGCAACACAGTCAATGACATATATTACTGTTAAAACAATTCTTAAAATCTCCAAAACTGCACCTCCTAGGCTAACTTTTATCAGTTTACCATAGGACCGGCGGGATTTCAACTGGTTTTGGCAATTTTTATCACTTTTTTTGTTCCGCCGCTGTAAGTGTCCCGCTGGCGGAACGGTTATCAGCCGTTTTCCAGAGTTTTCTCAAACGGAGACCGGTACCATCCGTTTTCTCCAAGATATTCCTCGATCCGCAGGAGCTGATTGTATTTTGCGTTCCGGTCCGAGCGGCAGGGCGCTCCGGTTTTGATCTGACCCGCATTGCAGGCAACGGCAAGGTCTGCCAGGAAACAATCCTCCGTCTCTCCGGAACGGTGGGAGATCACTGCATGATATCCTGCGTGCAGCGCCATCTGCGTCGCTTCCATCGCTTCCGTCAGTGTTCCGATCTGATTCACCTTGACGAGGATCGCGTTTGCCACACCCAGCCGGATCCCGCAGGCAAGACGCTTGGGATTGGTCACAAACAGGTCGTCGCCCACCAGCTGTACTTTCTTTCCAAGAGCATCCGTCATCTGCTTCCATCCGTCAAAATCATCCTCATATAGTCCATCCTCAATGGACACAATCGGAAATTCTTCCGTCAGATCCCGGTAATAATCAATCATCTCAGCGGTATCCCGCTCAACCGTTTTTCCACTCTGTGCGCTCTCTCCGGGGAAATGGTAAACATGCCTGTCCTCCTGGTAAAGCTCGCTGGATGCCGCATCCATGGCGATACAGATCTGCTCTCCCGGACGATATCCCGCTTTTTCCACCGCCTCCACCAGAAGCTGCAGCGCCTCCTTCGTATCCTTCAGATCCGGAGCAAAACCGCCCTCGTCTCCCACTCCTGTGGAAAGCCCCCGTTCTTTGAGAATCTTTTTCAGCACATGGTAGGTCTCTGTACACATCTCCAGACCTTCCCGAAAACAGCACGCTCCTACCGGCATGATCATAAATTCCTGAAAATCAACGGTATTGTCCGCATGGCGTCCGCCGTTCAGAATATTCATCATCGGCACCGGCAGCCTTCCCGCTCCGCATCCTCCCAGATACTGATACAGCGGTATGCCAAGCGCCTTCGCAGATGCCCGCGCCACGGCAAGGGATACACCCAAAATCGCGTTGGCTCCCATGTTTTCCTTATTCGCCGTTCCATCCGCCTGCCGCAGCAGATGATCGATCTGCGCCTGATTCAACGCATTTTCTCCGACGATCACATCCGTCAGCACGGTATTGACATTCTCCACAGCCTTCTGGACGCCCATACCGCGGTATCTCTTTTCCCGGTCTCTCAGTTCCACCGCCTCGAATTTTCCAGTGGAAGCTCCGGACGGCACCATCGCACGCCCTGTATATCCTTTCAATCCAATGACCCCTTCTCCCACCGTGACTTCCACTTCCACCGTGGGATTTCCTCTGGAATCCAGAACTTCTCTCGCGTTAATTTTCCTCACAGGTAAATAACGTAACATAATCATAACCTCCAGTTTCTTTTCCTGCTGTTTGATCGGTAACCTTATGTTACGTTTAGTATCTGAGGAAACGGGATTTTTATGCATAATAAAAGCCATCCGGTTTTCTTTTCTTCCATCTACCGGATGGCTTTTACTGTTCTTCCTTGTGCATTGGACGATACCTCTGCTTTCTTTGTTTTATTTTCTTATCTTATTCTTTTCTTTTGGAAATTACTTACGTTTCTGGTGGTCCGTACCTTCCTTTCATGAATTATGGGGTAATTCGTTATGTTTTCGGTGGTCTCGCCTCCTTGTTGCTTATTTCTTTTTGTTTCGTTCTTTTCTTTTGTTGATTTTATTCTAACAGACATTTTACAATATGTCAACATGTTTTTTTGATATTTTTAAGTTTTATTTTTATTTCCAATCTTCAATTTATTATTTTATTAATTTTCTGTCTTTTATATATATTTCAAAGACATGTTCAGATACAGCAAAAAAGGAAAAGATTCTGATTTTGTTCATTGACTTTGGGGGTTTGTTCATTATCAGAACCTTTTTCTATAAGGATAAATAAGGATATGAATGAGAGCATATTTGAAAATTGCTTTCTTACGCTGCTGGAATTTCATGTTCACCAAATAGCCAGCCCATAACCGTCTCATCGTGGGCAAATGCCTGTCCGCCCGCATGCTGATCAGAGAAGCCCGCCTCCGAGAAATATTCCTGATCTTTTACATCCAGAACAACCAGGCTTTCTATCTGACTTTCTGTAAGTCCTGCCTCCAGATACAGTTCCCGAAGTCTTTCGTATGCCTCTTTCAGTGAAGACGAGCCATAATAGCTGTCGTCCTCGCCAATCGCCATATACACGGGAGTTCTCGCTTCCGCCAGAACTTTCAGATCTCCATCCCACTGCGAACTGGTCATCAGATACGCCGTATACAAGTCCGGACGCATTCCCATGACCAGAGAACCGGTCTCACCGCCGCCGGACATACCATGGAGGTAAACTTTCTCCGGGTCGATCCTGTAGTTTGCAAGAAAATACTCCGTCAATACAATCGCTTCCCTCGCCGATGTCTCTCCCCAATCGGAGAGCTGGGGAGAGAGAACGATCATCTCGTCATCGTAGTTCACCGCTTCCGTGCCAAAATCTTCCACCATATTGGCGCCCACTCCCTGAAAGTACAGACCTTCCCAGCCGGGCAATGTGACGAACAGTGCGTAAGGACTGGTTCCATCGTAACTTTCCGGGATATAACTGCTGAAATGAATGTCGCCATACTCTTCTGTGTGCAAAACATTGTCATTCACAAAACCGCGCTGCATCTGTTTCTCACCTCACTTGACTGCAGGAATAACTTTTCAATAATTTACTACTTCTGATTGTACCGTTGTTTTGAAAAAAAGTACAATACCAGATGCGAAATGCGTCATAAACAAAATGCATAGCAGGCAAAAGAAAGAACCGATATACGCAAAAAAATCCCCTTTTGCCCGCCTTTCTTATGCAGACAAAAGGGGATAATTATTTACTTTCTCACCAGCAGAGAAGTTCCTGTCATCTCTTTCGGCTGTTCCATACCCATCAGCTCCAGCAGAGTCGGAACGATATCCGCAAGCTTTCCGCCCTCTCTCAAGGTATAGGAAGGATCTGCATTTACCAGGATAAACGGTACCGGATTTGTGGTGTGTGCAGTAAACGGTTCACCGGTCTCATAATCCACCAGCTGCTCTGCATTTCCGTGGTCTGCGCAGATAAACATCTGTCCGTCCACTTCCTTGATCGCGTCTACCGCTCTTCCTACACATGCATCTACCGTCTCGATGGCTTTGATCGCTGCGTTTTCCACGCCTGTATGTCCAACCATATCCGGATTCGCGAAGTTGATGATGATCACATCGTATTTCTGGGACTTGATGGCATCCACCAGTTTGTCACAAACTTCCGGTGCGCTCATCTCCGGCTGAAGGTCATAGGTGGCAACCTTCGGAGATTTTACCAGGATACGGTCTTCTCCTTCGTTCGGTTCCTCAACACCGCCATTGAAGAAGAAGGTCACGTGAGCATATTTCTCGGTCTCAGCGATACGTGCCTGTGTCATATTGTGCGCAGCCAGATATTCGCCGAATGTATTTTTAATCTCTTCTTTTTTGAAAGCAACCAGTTTGCCCGGAATAGTTTCATCGTAATCTGTGAAGCATACGAAAGTCAGCTCCAGTTTCTTCTCTCTCTCGAAGCCCTTGAACTCCGGATCACAGAACGCGCGGGTCAACTCCCTTGCACGATCCGGACGGAAGTTGAAGAAGATCACGGAATCCTTATCCTGAATGGTTGCAACCGGATGTCCATCTTTTTCCATAACGGTCGGAACTACAAACTCATCGGTCTTTCCTTCGTCGTAGGAAGCCTGTACTGCCTCAGCGGCATTCGTTCCCTTTACGCCTTCTCCTTTGGTCAGAGCTTTGTATGCCAATTCTACACGATCCCAGCGGTTGTCACGATCCATCGCATAATAACGACCGGATACAACGCCGATCTCTCCAACGCCCAGCTCATCCATTTTCTTCTGCAGCTCTTCGATATAACCTTTTCCGGATGCCGGAGGTGTGTCGCGGCCGTCCAGGAAGCAGTGTACATAAACCTTCTCCAGTCCCTGACGTTTTGCCAGCTCCAGAAGTCCGAACAGATGTGTGATATGACTGTGAACACCGCCGTCGGACAGCAGTCCGAACATATGCAGGGCGCTGTTATTCTTCTTTGCATTTTCAACAGCTGCCAGCAGTTCCGGATTCTCAAAGAAATCTCCGTCTTCAATCGCTTTGGTGATCCTTGTCAGTTCCTGATATACAATACGGCCTGCACCCATGTTCAGATGTCCTACTTCAGAATTTCCCATCTGGCCTTCCGGAAGTCCCACTGCCATTCCGCTTGCCTGTCCTTCCACGTACGGGCACTGGCTCATCAACTGGTCCATAATCGGTGTTTTCGCCTCGCAGACAGCGTTGTGGTCACAGTTTTTGTTCAGTCCGTAGCCGTCCAGAATCATTAATACGGTTGGTTTTTTGCTCATGATTTTCTCCTCTCTATCAGTGATAACAAACGATGTTTTGTTATTTTCTTGTCAGAAACATTCTATCACGAAATCACACGGCGGTAAATGGCTTTTTTTCTTTTTTTGAGTGGGGGACGGGGAAAGGAGGAGCAGGTTATGCTTTCTTTGTTGCTTCTTTGGGGTTCTCGAAATATAATGAGTTTGTACAGGAGGATATTGTTATGATTGAAGTTTATTATGCGGAAGATGATGAAAGTATCGCCAAATCCGTAAAAGAATATTTGGAGCAGCAGGACTGTAAGGTTGTAGTTTTTGGAGGGATTGCTGATCTCAGAAAGGCGTTGATCGGTCATCTGCCCTCTGTTCTTTTGCTGGACTGGAATATGCCGGATGGTGAGGGGAACGAATTTTGCCAGTGGATCCGGGAACGATGGAGGGACTTGCCTGTTATCTATCTGACCGTTCGTGGTGATTCTCATGATATTGTCACAGGATTCCAGAATGGCGCAGATGATTATGTGGTAAAACCATTTGATCTCGCAGTCCTGTATTCACGTATTCTGGCATTGCTGAGGAGAGCAAGGAACACGAAAGAAACGAAATTGTTCTGCGATGACCTGATGCTGGATAAAGAAAAAACCGCCGTCTACTGTCAGCAGGAAGAAATCGTTGTCAGTCAGCCGGAATATCAGCTTCTCCTGCTGCTGATGGAGAATAAAGGGAAGACCGTCACCAGGAGGCAGATTTTGGAGCAGGTTTGGGACAGCAGCGGAAACTATGTAAATGACAATACGTTGACGGTTACCATGAAACGGCTGAGAGAAAATCTACATCACCCCCTCTGCCTGAAAACAATCCGAAGTTTTGGCTATCGCATGGAGGATACGAAATGAATGAAAAGAGAAAACAGGGAATCCTATTGCTTTTTCCATTGGTTATTCTTTTGTTGGGGACGGGTTTCACATCGGTGCTGTTTTATCATGTGTATCAACAGACAGCCTATGAACATATTTCGGCGTTCTGTGAAATCATCCTGGAAAACACCCCTGAAGCAGAACCACAGCTGTTATCCGCTTTAAAAGACTTTCACGCATTGACTGATCAAGAAGTCGCTGAAAATCATCATTTAGAAAAATACGGATACCGCGCAGATGAATTTTGCAAAGACCTTCCACTCTATATTTTCCTTCTTCCTTTTCTTCTGTTTCTTGCGACTGCCTGTGCCTTTGCTTTCGTAATCCGGACATTCCACAGGCGAATTCAAAAACGTATCGCTGATTTAACCGAATATCTGGAGCAGGTCAACACAGGAGCTGTCGGAACATTGATACAGGCGCAGGAAGATGATTTTTCGCATTTACAGGATGAAATCTACAAAACAGTTACGATGCTCTGTCAGACCATAGAAGCAGCCGTTGCTGCAAAGTCGAATTTCGCTGAAAATCTGGCAAATATCGCACACCAGCTAAAAACACCGATCACATCAGCTTTCCTGTCTTTGCAGCTTATGAAGAAAGAAACTGCCAATGAGTATGTCACTTCGATGGAAAAGCAGCTGAAACGTTTAAACCGTCTGGAAGAATCCCTGCTCACGCTTTCCAGGATCGACTCCGGAACTCTGCCGTTCAAACAGGAACAAGTCGATCTTTATACGGCGCTGAATCTTGCCGCAGAAAATCTGAGTGACTTATTGCGAAAAAAACATATTTCCGTCGAAATTCCGGAAAACGGCTGTATAGAATTTTCCGGTGATCTGGAATGGACCATGGAAGCCCTTATGAATTTGATGAAAAACTGTATGGAGCACTCACAATCCGGCGGAATTGTCCATTGCGGTTATTCAGAAAATCCTCTTTATGTCGAAGTTCGGATATGGGACGATGGAGCAGGCTTTGACCCGGAGGACATACCACACCTTTTCGACCGGTTTTATCGGGGCAGGCGCGCTGTGGGAAATGGAATCGGAATCGGACTGGCGCTTGCCCGCTCTATCTTTGAATTGCAAAACGGAACGGTTACCGCCTATAATCTGCGAAACGGCGGCGCGTGTTTTGAAATAAGGATCTACAGTCACTGAGATGTCACTTTCCTTTGTTATACTGTACGTATCCGAACAGCGGTATCAGAAAGGAGAACAGACCGTGGAAATACTAAGATGTGAAAATGTCCGAAAAGTATATGGTTCCGGAAACAATCAGGTTGTGGCACTGGACCACATTGATCTGTCCGTACAAAAGGGGGAATTTGTGGCAATCGTGGGGGCGTCCGGTTCGGGAAAATCCACCCTGCTGCACATTCTGGGCAGTGTGGATCAGCCGACGGAGGGAAACGTTTTGATAGAGGGGACAGATATCTCCACGATGAATCAAACGCAGGCAGCTATTTTCCGGCGCAGAAAAGTGGGGTTGGTTTATCAGTTCTATAATCTGATTCCGACGCTCACTGTCCGGAAAAATATCCTCATGCCGCTTCTGTTAGACAAGAGAAAACCAAATCAGGAATACTTTGACCAGATTGTCCATTCCCTTGGGATTGAAGACAAACTGGATGCTCTCCCCAGTCAGTTATCTGGCGGACAGCAACAGCGCGCGGCAATCGCCCGGTCTTTGATCTATCGGCCCGCATTGCTGCTCGCGGATGAGCCGACCGGAAATCTGGACCGGAAAAACGGAAAAGAAATTATCGATCTGCTGAAATTATCAAACCGCAACCTAAATCAGACCATCCTTCTGATCACCCATGATGAAAAGATTGCTCTGGAGGCAGACCGCATGATAACCATAGAGGACGGAAAGATTATCAGCGATCAGAAACGGAGGTAAGGGTATGTGGAAAGACTATTCGAGAGAATTTATCAAAAAGAACCGGGTTTCCAGCTTATCCGTTCTTGCTGCGGCGTTTATTTCCGCCTTGTTTCTGTCTTTGCTCTGCGGCTTGTTTTACAATTTCTGGAATTACGAGATAGAATCCATTACATTGGAAGAGGGAGCCTGGCAAGGGCGCATTACGGGAACATTTAATGAAGATGCGGTGTCTGATATCGAAAACTTTGCCAATGTGAAAGCTGCTGCCATCAATGAAGACTTATCGGATGGGCAAACCCTTGTGATCGATATTTACTTTCAGAATATGAGGACCGTTTATCAGGATATGCCCCTGATCGCAGAACAATTGGGTGTCCCTGATGACGCGGTATCTTATCATGAGTTACTTCTGTCAAGATATTTCGTCCACGACCCGCAGGATGCAGACCCGCCTTTATTGATGGCCTTTTATCTGACAGTGCTTCTGATCGTATCGGCGTCCTTGATTTTGATCATTCACAACTCCTTTGCCGTATCCATGAACACCCGTGTTCATCAATTTGGTATTTTTTCCAGCATAGGTGCGACGCCGGGTCAGATCCGTACCTGCCTTTTGCAGGAAGCAGCCGTTCTTTGCATCTTCCCCATTTTATTCGGAAGTTTGCTCGGGATTGCCCTGAGCTTTGGGATCATACAGCTCGTCAATATCCTTGCGGATGGCATTGCCGGCAGACATGAGGCGGTATTTTCTTACCACCCTCTCGTATTTGCTGTTACCATTCTGGTGTCTGCCCTGACCGTATTTGTTTCCGCATGGCTGCCCGCCAGAAAACTGAGCAGACTAACTCCTCTGGAAGCCATAAAGAATACCGGTGAGCTGCAGCTGAAGCGGAAGAAAAACTCCTCCATTCTTACGCTTTTCTTTGGAATCGAGGGAGAACTGGCTGGAAATGCGCTGAAGGCACAAAAGAAAGCCTTGCGAACCTCTACCCTATCATTGACTCTTTCCTTCCTGGGTTTTACATTAATGCTGTGCTTTTTCACTCTTTCGGAGATCAGCACCAACCATACCTACTTTGAACGCTACCAGGATGCCTGGGATGTCATGGCAACTGTAAAGGACACAAAGATAGAAGATTTTACTCATCAAGACGAAATCCTTGCTTTGGATAATGTCGACAGTGTGATCTACCAGAAAGCGGATGCTTTCTGTTCTGTTCCGGAAGCTGCCATCAGCGATGAACTGAAAAATCTGGGAGGACTGGAGACAATCGCCGGAAGTTCTGTCCGTGCCACCGATGGCTCCTATTCGATTCAGGCTCCGATTGTCATTATGGATGACAGCAGCTTTGCAGAATATTGTGAACAGATCGGCGTTCCCTCGTCAGGAACAGGGAGCGTTGTTCTGAACCGTATCTGGGACAGCGCAAACAGCAATTTCCGGTACAAAGAATACATTCCGTTTCTTTCAGCGGGACAGAGCACCATTACTTTACAGAATCCGGAACCGGCATCTGACACCGTTACGCTCCCTGTTCTTGGCTGCACACAGGAACCGCCTGTTTTAAGAGAAGAATATGACAATTATGCTTTGGTTCAATTTCTTTCGCTTTCTACATGGAAACAGATCAAGGATGTGATTGGAAATGCAGAACCGGATCTTTCTATCCGCGTGCTGGCGGAAAAAGACAGAACCTTGACGGAATTGAATACGATTGAAACAGAGCTGACAGACATCCTTGAGAATACGTTTACATTTGAGATGGAAAACCGTATTCAGGAGAAGACAGATAATGACACTATGCTGAGTGGATACAAGATCATGATCGGGTCGCTGTGTGCACTGCTTGCCTTGATTGGAATAGCCAACGTATTTTCCAACACACTGGGGTTTATCCGGCAAAGGAAAAGAGAGTTTGCGCGATATATGTCCATCGGTATGACGCCGGATCGTATGCGGAAAATGTTTTGTATTGAAGCCCTTGTGATCGCGGGACGTCCTATCCTGATCACACTGCCGGTCACTGGATTGTCTGCGGGATTGATGATAACGGCAAGCTATCTGAATCCGATGGAATTTTTGGCATCGGCTCCGATTGTTCCCATCTTACTTTTTCTTGCGGCGATTTCCGGATTTGTCGCACTGGCATACTATCTGGGAGGCAGGCAAATCCTGAAATGCAATCTGGCGGAAGCATTACAAAGTGATGATATGGGATAAAATTTTCCTGCGGCCGCAGACAAGCAAACCGGGCATTGTGTTCGCCGTACTTCAGCAGTTAATTCTCTGAAGCTCCGGCCGAACACAATGCCCGGTTTCTTCGGTTACATCGTCTCTGTTATAAAACTTTGGAGAGGAAATCTTTGGCTCTTGGACTCTTTGGATTTGTGAAGAATTCTTCCGGAGTCGTATTTTCCACGATCACTCCTTCATCCATAAACAAAATCCGGTTTGCCACCTCCCTGGCAAATCCCATCTCGTGAGTTACGATGATCATGGTCATTCCCTCTCTCGCAAGGGCTTTCATCAGATCCAGAACCTCTCCGACCATCTCCGGATCCAGCGCCGAGGTCGGCTCATCGAACAGGATCACATCGGGATTCATCGCCAGCGAACGCACGATCGCCACACGCTGTTTCTGTCCGCCGGACAGGGTGGACGGATAAACATCCGCCTTGTCTTCCAGGCCGATGCGTTTTAACAGGTTCATCGCCTGCTCTCTTGCCTCCGCACGGATCTTTGTCTTGTCGGTATCGATCTTCTGGATCGGCTGTTTGTCTTTCCGGAACACATTCTTGACCCGGTTTGCCATATTTGTCCGTTTCGTTTTGCGAAGTTCCTGACATTTTACATAGACCGGAGCCAGCATGATGTTCTGGATCACTGTCTTATTGTTGAACAGATTGAAATGCTGGAATACCATTCCCATATGACGGCGGTGAACATTGATGTCCACCTTCATATCAGCAATATCCACGCCGTTGAAGATAATGCTTCCTCCCGTGGGATCCTCCATACAGTTCAGGCACCTGAGGAAGGTACTTTTTCCGGAACCGGAAGGACCGAGCACAACTACAATGTCCCCTTTGTTGACGGTGACATCGATGCCCTTCAGAACTTCTGTATCACCGAAGCTTTTTTTCAGATTAATTACGTCTATCACTCTTCTTCAGGCTCCTTTCCAGTAATTTGATCAGCAGAGAGATCAGCAGTACCAGAACAATATAGATCAGCGCCATCACCAGGTAAGGTACCATAAACTCATAGCTGTTGCTTCCAATATAGTTAAACGCCACGTACAGATCCGCCGCGCCGACAAAGCTGACAACGGACGTTTCCTTGATCAGGGAAATAAACTCATTTCCCAGAGTCGGCAGGATATTTTTTACCGCCTGCGGAATTACGATCCTGCACATACTTGCTCCGAATCCCAGTCCCACTGCGCGGCCTGCCTCCAGCTGGCCCGGATCCACAGACTGGATTCCGCTTCGCATGATCTCGGAAATATACGCGCCGCTGTTCAGACCAAATACCAGCATGGATACCTGTACGCCGGTCAGACGGACTCCCATCATCGGAAGCAGTACATAGTAAAATACCAGCAGCTGCACAACAATTGGTGTTCCGCGGAACAGCGCCACATAAAATCCGCAGATTCCGTTGAGGATCCGCGGCAGCCGTTTATATTTCGGCACCACCCGCACAGTTGCGATCAGCGTACCGATCAGGATACCGATAATCAGACCTGTTATGGCGATCAGCAGCGTATTCTGAAGACCTTCCAGTACCCTGACATATCCGTTCTGCTCCAGAAAGATTTCGATAAATTTATCTATTTTCTGTCCAAAATTACCCATTTTCTCACCTTTTTCAACGTGTAAAAATGCGGACAGGCTGTACTGTCCGCATCTTCACTTTTCCATTCGTACCAGTTTTACTGCATCGCGTTGATCGCTTCTGTGATGCTCGCTGCAGGAGCCGCATCAATAATCACGTACTTCAGATTTCCGTTTACCAGATCCTGTACAGCCAGAGAACCGTTTCTATATGTCACACAAGTTGCCGGCAGTCCCGGGAAATCCAGGTCGTCGCTTCCCTCTACATAAAACTGTCCGGTTGTTCCGCTTTGTACGCCGATGGAATCACTGTCTGACAGTCCGTTCAGGATTTCTTCCACATCAGCCGCTTCCTGGCAGTCATCAAACGTTGTATCATCCGCTGTGGTGATCAGACGCTGAGAAGCCTGGTAGTAGGTATCAGAAAAGGTTACATACTCTTTTCTGTCCTCGCTGACGGTCAGTCCCGCCATGGCAATATCACACTGCTGCTGTCCTACGGAAAGACATACCGCGTCGAAATCCATATTCTGGATAACCAGCTCCTGTCCCAGCTCTTCCGCCAGAAGGGCAGCGATCTCCATATCGATTCCGTAATAATCTTCACCCTGTGTATATTCGAACGGCTCGAATGCCGCGTTGGTTGCAACTACAAGCTGATCTTTGGAAGTATCAAGGGTCGCGGATTTCACTGCTTCCGGCTCGCCGCTTCCGAAATACTTGTCAAAAATCTCATCCAGTGTTCCGTCTTCCTTGATCTTTGCGATAAATGTATTTACCTGCTCAAGCAGCTCCGGCTGATTTTTGTCCACACCGAATGCGTACTCTTCCTGTGTCAGATCTACATCGATCACTTTTACACCTTTCGCGCTCTGGCTTCCACTCTCACTTCCGCTGGCAGAATTGCTGCTGCTTTCACCGTCTCCGCTTCCGCATGCCGCCAGAGAGAAGGTCATGACAGCTGCCAGCGCCAGAGCTGCAAACTTTTTCATATTTTTCATAACTTTTTCCTCCATCTTTTATACATTTATACATCAATAAATGTATAATTATTCAGCTGTCCCCTATTATAAACAGTATTGAGGCAAAAAACAAGTAGTAAAAATACACGATTTTTTATATTTATCTCAGATCTTTTTTCATAAAAGTGTGAGAAAGCAACTTTTCAGGTAACTGAAAGGTTGCCGAAAACACACTCTGGAAAGACATCCATGGCAGGACATCCGACTTTTATCCATAGACACGGATCAACGATGAGATTTCCCGGATGATGGACATGCCCTCCAGGATTCTGATCGCATCCATGAAATGGCGTTCCTGCACTTTTTCCGTGATCACAACAATCTCCGCCAGTTCTCCCTTTTTCTCCTTCTGGATGAACTGTGCAATGGAAACGCTGTTATTTCCGAACACTGCCGTCACCGATGCCAGTACGCCCGGGCGGTCTTCCACCTCCATCCGGACGAAATATTTGCTCTTGATCTGGCTGATCTTGCGAATCGGAAGATCCTTGTAACAGGTACATCCGATCCTTCCGCAACAATCCGCCAGAATATTCCGGACACAGTCAAACACATCGCCGACCACCGCGCTTGCCGTGGGAAGTTCTCCCGCACCGCGTCCATAAAACATGGTATCCTGCACCGCGTCACCCCGAACGAAGACCGCATTGTAGGAATCCTGTACGGATGCCAGCGGATGGTCTTTGTTGATCAGCATCGGATGAACTCTCGCCTCAATCCCCTCCGCAGTCAGCCGTGCCATTCCGAGAAGTTTAATCTCACAGCCCATTTCTTTTGCATACTGAATATCCTTCGCGGTGATCCGTGCGATTCCTTCCGTATAGACATTTTCAAACACCACACGGGAATTAAATGCCGCTGAAGCAAGAATCGCCACTTTCCTTCCCGCGTCCAGTCCCTCAATATCCGAGGTCGGGTCTGATTCCGCGTAGCCCAGATCCTGTGCCAGCTGAAGGGCTTCCTCAAACTCCATCCCTTCCTTTGACATTTTCGTCAGGATAAAGTTTGTCGTGCCGTTGAAAATGCCGACCACTTCCGTGATATGATTGCCGGCCAGGCATTGTTTCATCGGACGTACGATCGGGATTCCTCCCGCCACCGAGGCCTCATACAGAAAATCTCTGCCGTTCGCCTTCGCCGCTTCCAGCAGCTTCTTTCCTTCGGAAGCGACGACATCTTTGTTGGCAGTCACCACGCTCTTTCCGGCATTCAATGCCTCCAGCATATAAGAAAGCGCCGGCTGAATCCCTCCCATCACTTCAATGACAATCTCGATCTCCGGGTCGTCCAGAATCTCCTGAACGTCATTGGTCAGAACGGACGGATCGTCCACCTTCTGCGCTGCCTTCTGTAAATTGCGGACCAGAATCTTTTTTAATTCCACTCTGGCTCCGATTTTTGCCTCCATCTCCTCTTTCTGCAGCTTCAGCACTTTATAGACACCGGTTCCCACCGTGCCAAGGCCCAGCATCGCAGCTTTGATGACTTTGTTTTCCATAATTCTGCCTCTCTCCTCACGCTCAGGCTAGAGCATGTTCGAAAATTCATTCCTGCAAGTTTCAATCACGCTCCAACGCTACAATACACTCAATCTCTACTTTTCCGTCCTTCGGAAGCGCTGCCACTGCAACACAGGAACGCGCCGGCTTGTCTTCACCGAAATATGCGCCGTACACTTCATTTACCTTTGCAAAATCATTCATATCTGTCAGGAAAATGGTTGTCTTTACAACATTCTTTTTGCTTGTTCCCGCTTCCGTCATGATCGCGTCCAGATTTTTCAGAGAGAGCGCCGCCTGCTCTTCCACAGCCTCCGGGATCACGTTTCCGTTTTCAACGTCAAAGCCAAGCTGTCCGGAAATAAAGAGATAACCATTGCTCTTCACTGCCTGTACGTATGGACCGATCGCCGCCGGAGCTTTCTGGGTATTTACAACTTCTTTCATCTTGTTTTCTTCCTTTCTTTTTCTGTATTTTCGCATTTTCATGCAGCCGCTCAGCCAGTGGAACGGCTGCATGCTCCCTGCATTATGTCAGCTTTCAAAAACGCCCGTCTTTTCAAAGACGGGCATTTAAGTTTTATTTTCTATAATTTACAATCTCGCCGAACTCCGGTTTCAAGGAAGCGCCGCCTACCAGTCCGCCGTCGATATCCGGCTGTGCGAACAGTTCCGGAGCAGTCTTTGCATTTACAGATCCTCCATACTGGATACGGATCTCTGCCGCTGTAGCGTCATCGTAGATTTCCGCAATGCACTCACGAATGCCCTTGCATACTTCCTGCGCCTGCTCTGTAGTAGCCGTTTTTCCTGTGCCGATCGCCCAGATTGGCTCATAAGCGATAACCGCTTTCTTTGCCTGCTCTGAAGTCACGTTCTGGAATCCGACCTTTACCTGCTGACGGATAAAGTCCATGGTCACGCCCTGCTCTCTCTGCTCCAGAGTTTCACCGCAGCACATAATCGGAGTGATTCCATGCTCAAATGCTTTCAGCATTTTCTTATTTACAGTCTCGGAAGTCTCCGCAAAGTATTCTCTTCTCTCAGAATGTCCGAGAACCACGTATTTTACGCCTGCATCAACCAGCATTGCCGGAGAGATTTCTCCCGTATAAGCGCCTTTTTCTTCGAAATACATGTTTTCTGCGCCTACCTGAATGTTGGTACCCTTTGCAGCCTCTACAACTGGAAGAATGTCGATCGCCGGAACACAAAATACCACGTCAACTTCTTCGTTGTTTACCAGCGGTTTCAGTGTATTTACCAGCTCTACTGCCTCACTTGGAGTCATATTCATCTTCCAGTTTCCAGCAATGATCTTCTTTCTTTCCATGACAATTTTCCCCTTTATTTATCGTTTGCTGCTGCTACGCCCGGCAGTTCCTTTCCTTCCAGGAATTCCAGAGAAGCGCCGCCGCCTGTGGAGATATGGGTCATCTTGTCACCGTATCCCAGCTGATTTACCGCTGCTGCAGAATCACCGCCGCCGATGATCGTAACGGCGTCTGTCTCAGCCAGAGCTGCTGCAACCGCTTTGGTGCCCTCTGCAAACTTCGGCATCTCGAAGCATCCCATCGGTCCGTTCCATACGACAGTCTTGGCATCTTTTACCGCATCACTGAACAGTTTCTCTGTCTCAGGTCCGATGTCCATGCCTTCCCATCCATCCGGAATCTCGCCACTTTTAACGATCTGCGTATTGCAGTCATTGGAGAATGCATCGCCGATTCTGTGGTCTACCGGAAGCAGCAGTTTTACGCCTTTTTCCTCTGCCTTTTTCAGCATGTCCAGAGCGTACTCCAGATAATCGTCCTCACAAAGAGAAGTACCGATCTTTCCGCCCTGTGCCTTGGAGAAGGTATAAGCCATACCGCCTCCGATAATCAGTGTATCCACTTTGTCCAGCAGACGGTTGATAACGGAAATCTTGCTGGAAACTTTTGCGCCGCCCAGGATCGCTACGAACGGACGGGTCGGATGATCCACTGCGTTGCCAAGGAAATCGATCTCTTTCTGCATCAGATATCCTACCACGCAGGTATCTACATATTTGGTAACACCCACATTGGAGCAGTGTGCACGGTGTGCGGTTCCGAATGCGTCGTTTACATATACGTCGCACAGAGAAGCCAGCTCCTGGCTGAATTTATCTTCGTTCTTTGTCTCTTCTGCACGGTAACGTGTATTCTCAAGAAGGATCACATCGCCGTCTTTCATTGCCTCAACAGCAGCCTTTGCGTTTGGTCCGACTACCTCAGGATCCGCAGCAAATTTTACTTCCTGTCCAAGCAGCTCGGAAAGGCGCGCTGCCACCGGTGCCAGAGACAGCTCCGGTTTCGGCTCTCCCTTCGGTTTTCCGAGATGAGAACACAGGATGATTCTTCCTCCGTCAGCGATCAGTTTTTTGATCGTCGGCAGAGCTGCTACCAGACGGTTTTCGTCGGTAATCTTTCCATCGATCAGCGGAACGTTGAAGTCACATCTTACCAGAACTTTCTTGCCTTTTACATTAATGTCATCAACTGATTTTTTGTTTAACATGGGTATCCTCCATTCTTCGGTTACGGCGCGCATCCTGCCGGACGGCGGCTACTGCCCGCAACAATATTATTCTGCGGAATTTTTTCCTCCTCCGCAAAAAGGGTCCGGTCCTTAAAAAGACCGGACCCTTTGGGTTCACAAGAATTATATCTTGTCCAGATACTTATGCCAGCTCGCTGAAGTATTTGATAGTACGAACCATCTGGCTTGTGTAGGAGTTCTCATTGTCATACCAGGATACAACCTGTACCTGAGTTGTTCCGTTATCCAGCGGAAGAACCATAGTCTGAGTTGCATCGAACAGAGAACCATATCTCATACCAACGATATCGCTGGATACGATTTCATCTGTGTTATATCCGAAGGATTCTGTAGCAGAAGCTTTCATCTTTGCGTTGATCTCATCAACAGTTACGTTTCCTTCAACAACTGCTGTCAGGATTGTGGTAGAACCTGTCGGGGTTGGAACACGCTGAGCAGCGCCGATCAGTTTTCCGTTCAGTTCCGGAATAACCAGTCCGATTGCTTTTGCAGCACCGGTGCTGTTCGGAACGATGTTTACTGCTGCTGCACGGCTTCTTCTCAGATCGCCTTTTCTCTGCGGTCCGTCCAGAGTCATCTGATCACCTGTGTAAGCATGGATGGTGCACATGATACCGGTTTTGATCGGAGCCAGTTCATTCAGAGCTTTTGCCATCGGAGCCAGGCAGTTGGTTGTACAGGAAGCTGCAGAGATAATAGTGTCTTCTGGCTTCAGTGTCTCATGGTTTACATTATAAACGATTGTCGGGAGATCGTTTCCTGCCGGAGCAGAGATAACAACCTTACGAGCACCTGCGTTGATATGTGCCTGAGCTTTTTCTTTGGAGGTGTAGAATCCGGAGCACTCCAGAACTACGTCTACGCCAAGCTCTCCCCATGGGCAGTTGTTTGCATCCGGGAATGCATAGATTTTGATGTTTTTGCCGTCCACTGTGATGGAATCTTCATCAGAGGTTACAGTGTCAGCCAGAGCGTATTTACCCTGAGATGAATCATATTTTAATAAGTGAGCCAACATCTTCGGGGATGTCAGATCGTTGATTGCTACTACTTCATAACCTTCTGCGCCGAACATCTGTCTGAAAGCAAGACGTCCGATACGGCCAAAACCATTGATTGCTACTTTTACTGCCATGATTTTAATTCCTCCTAAAAAGTGTTTTTTTGGATTTTTAAAAGTCTCAGTACTTTGTTAAAGAAACATCAACCTTAGTTGTTATTTTACCTAATTCCGGAAGAAAATTCAAGCCTATTTTACGGAAAAGAGTATAAAATTTTCACTAAAAAATAGAAAAAATTTTTTCTACTGTCACAAAGTGCGTTCAAAAATCGCTCTGGAGCGTATTTGAAAATCTCTCTAAAGCTTAACGAAAACCGGTTTTTTGTCTGTAAACTGCGTATAATATTGAAATCCTGCTTCTCTCAGCAATTCCGCCGCCGTATCAAAGCCGAAGCCTACATGGCGCGGTTCATGGGCGTCTGAGCCGACGGTGACCATTTCTCCGCCCAGTTCCCGGTAACGGCGGATAATCTCCGGATGGGGATTTGGAAAGCCAAGTCCGTATTTCAGTCCTCCGGTATTGACCTCCAGCGCAATCTGATATTCCACCAGAAGTTTCAGGATCTCATCGATCTCATCCCGGTACTCCCCGCAGCGGTACTCCGCGCCTTTTGACTTTCCATACCGTACCACATAATCCAGATGTCCAAGCGTCTGGAACTCATGAAAGGCACGCAGATTTTCCGAAGTGGCACGGAAATATGCCCGGTACATTTCCCGGTCTTCCATATCCTGAAAAGATTCACAGTCATAGGGATCTTTGCCATTCAGCAGATGCATCGACCCGATCACGAAGTCAAAGGGCCAGCGGCGCACATACTCCTCCATCTGTCCTTTCAGATGTGCCTGCAGTCCCAGTTCCACGCCAAAGCGAATCTGGATACGATCCCTGTATCTTTCCTGCAGTTCACGGATCTTCGCCTGGTATGCCGGCGTATCCAGCTGAAATTCTTCCTCTCCGGTCCGCGGATTTCTCGGATAATCCATATCATAGTGATCGGTAATACAGATCTCTTTCATTCCAAGGGCGATCGCCCGTTCGATCATTTCTTCCGGACACGCCTTGCTGTCCGTGGAAAAGCTGGTGTGCATATGACAGTCTGCAATCATATTCTTCCTCCGTATCCGTTCATCCAGGTCTTCGCATTGATTGCGCAGACCATGTAAAACAATGCCTGTGGGCAGTCTTTATCTTTCTTCTCTGCTTCCGGACAGGATCGTGCCGCCTCCCGCCACATAGCCGTCCTGATAAAAGACGACAGCCTGTCCCGGAGTCACTGCCCTTACTTTTTCCGGGAACGAACAGACGATCTCGTCCTCTCCGGTCCGTCTGACGATACACGGGGATCCTTTATGTCCATAGCGGATCTTTGCCATGCAGGAAAATTCTTCCCCGATCTCCAGAGGCGGGATTGCCATATAGTTGACGTGATTCGCCCGCAGCTGGTGAGAGAACACCTCTTCATTTTCTCCGATCACCACTTCATTGGTCTCCGGACGGATCTCCAGCACAAACACCCGGTGTCCCATGGGAAGGTTCAGGCCGCGGCGCTGGCCGACGGTGTAATGGGTGATTCCCTCATGCTGTCCTAGGATCTCGCCTTTTGTGTTGACAAAATTCCCCTTCGGGGCATGGATGCCTGTCTCTCTTTCAATAAACGCCGCATAATCGTTGTCCGGCACAAAGCAGATTTCCTGGGAATCCTTTTTGTGTGCCACAGGCAGCCCGATCTTTTCCGCAATTTTCCGGATCTCATCCTTAGTATAATCCCCCACCGGCATCAGTGTCCGTGAAAGCTGTTCCTGAGTCAGATTGTACAGCGCATACGTCTGGTCCTTCGCCGCCGTGATAGAATTGCGGATAGCATATCTTCCATTGGGAAGTTTCGCTATCCTGGCGTAATGACCGGTGGCAATATAATCCGCTCCGATGGAAAGGCTTCTCTGCAGCAGAGATTCCCACTTGACATACCGGTTGCAGGCAATACAGGGATTGGGCGTTCTACCGTGGAGATATTCGTCCACAAAATAGTCCATCACATTCTGCTTAAATTCCTTTTTGAAATTCATTACATAATAAGGGATTTCCAGATGCTGAGCGACCCTTCTTGCGTCATCCACGGCCAAAAGGCCGCAACAGCCGCCGTTTTCCTCAACAACTGTTTCAGCCTCATCCTGCCAGATCTGCATGGTCACTCCGATCACCTCATAGCCTGCCTCTTTCAAAAGATAGGCAGCTACCGAAGAATCTACGCCGCCGGACATCCCGACAACCACTTTTTTTCCTGCCATGTTTTAATATTCTTCCTCTACTTCTTCTTCGCTGATGTCAGACTTCGGTTTTTCCAGTCCTTCGATCTTGATGCCATGCTTCTCCGCATAGTCCCAGAGTGCCGCATGGATTGCTTCCTCTGCCAGCAGAGAGCAGTGTACTTTCACCGGCGGAAGTCCGTCCAGAGCATCCATAACCGCTTTGTTGGTCACTTCCAGCGCCTGCTGGATGGTTTTTCCTTTCACCAGTTCTGTCGCCATGCTGCTGGTGGCAACGGCTGCACCGCAGCCGAAGGTCTTGAACTTGCAGTCCTGGATAATTCCGTTGTCGTCAATATCCAGATACATTCTCATGATATCTCCGCATTTTGCATTTCCTACAGTTCCCACGCCGCTGGCGTTCTCGATCTCTCCTACATTTCTCGGGTTCTGAAAATGATCCATTACTTTATCACTGTACATATCTATATTTCCTCCTGTATCTTCTGTATTTATTTTGTAACAGTTCAGCCTTGCTGAACTGTTACCTTATTTTTTCCTGTTTTTTCAGGAAATCCTCATAAAGCGGAGACATGCTGCGCAGTCTCGCAACGATCTCTTTGATCTGGTCTACGGTGTAATCGATATCCTCACGGGTCGTCTCCGCGCTCAGTGTCAGACGCAGAGAGCCATGAGCGATCTCATGGGGCAGTCCGATGGCGAGCAGTACATGGGACGGATCCAGTGATCCGGAGGTACATGCAGAGCCGCTGGATGCCGCGATCCCTTTCATATCAAGCATGATCAGAAGGGATTCGCCTTCAATGAATTCAAAACTGATATTGCAGTTGTTTGGAAGACGTTTCACAGGGTCTCCGTTCAGCCGGCTGTGCGGGATCTCTGTCAGGATCCTGTGGATCAGATGATCTCTGAGTTCCGCTTCTTTCGCGGTTCTCTCCTTCATCGTGTCAACTGCCATCTTAGCCGCAGCCCCATATCCCACGATTCCGGGCACATTTTCCGTTCCGGCACGGCGTTTTCTCTCCTGAGCGCCTCCGTGGATAAAGGAACGGATCTTTACGCCTTTGCGGATATAAAGGAATCCGATTCCTTTCGGACCGTTGATCTTATGTCCGCTGGAGCTGAGCATATCAATATGACATTCGTCAACATTCAGCGGAATCTGTCCGAACGCCTGTACCGCATCTGTGTGGAACAGGATATTGTGTTCTTTCGCGATCCTTCCGATTTCTTCCACCGGCTGGATCGTTCCGATCTCATTGTTCGCGGTCATTACGGAAATCAGGATGGTCTCCGGGGTGATCGCTTTCTGCAGGTCATCCAGCTTTACAATACCGTTTTCATCCACATCCACATACGTTACCCTTGCTCCCCGCTGCTTTTCCAGATATTCGCAGGTGTGCAGGATCGCATGATGCTCGATCTTTGTTGTGATGATGTGATTTCCTTTGGACGCATATGCTTCATAGGTGGCTGCCAACGCCCAGTTGTCCGCTTCTGTTCCTCCTGCCGTGAAGTAAATTTCCTCCGGACGTGCGCCGATCACCTGCGCGATCTGCTCTCGTGCTTTTGTAATGGCTTCCTTGCTCTTTCCGGCAATCTCATAAATGCTGGAAGGATTTCCATAAAATTCGCTGAAATACGGAAGCATCGCCTCCACAACTTCAGGCGCTGTCTTTGTTGTCGCCGCATTATCAAGATAAATCATTGTTCTGCCTCCTTATGCTTCTTTTCTGTACTTTTGCTGCATGCCCGTTCTGCCACGTTATTTTCCGCAGTGCCTGAGCAGGAAAGCTGGTGGCTTTCTTCCACCAGTTCGTTGAGATATATGGTATCCACTGCCTGGGTGATACTGTCATTGATTTTCTTCCATACAAACCGGGTCACACAAAAATCCGCTTCCCCGCAGCTTCCGCTGCCCTCGTTGGCAGGACAGGTGACTGCATCCAGACTTCCCTCCAGCGCCCGCAGGATATCGCCCACAGAGATTTCCCCCGCCGGACGTCCCAGCTGATAACCGCCTTTGGCTCCGCGCACACTGACGATGATCCCTGCCTTTTTCAGCAGTCTCGCCAGCTGTTCCAGATAGCTCTCCGAAATATTCTGGCGCTCGGCAATGCTCTGTATGGAAACCGCTCCCTCGTCCGCATGGACGGCGAGATCGATCAGGGCTCTCAGCCCGTATCTTCCTTTCGTAGATAATTTCATTCTTTCCTCCATCTGACGCATTTACTGCATCATTAAGGTTAATCCCGACTAAACCACTCGGATTTATGTCTTTTTTAGAATAGCACTGCCGCATTGTTCTGTCAAGCATGTTTTTTACATATATCTGTAACAATCACCAACCCTTTCGGAGGCCGCCGTTGTCACGAAAAAAAGCATTACTGATCGGTACCTTCATTCTGACACTGACAGGGATGGTCAGCAGAATTATAGGTTTCTTCTACAGAATATTCCTCTCTCACACGATTGGTGCGGAACAGCTGGGAATTTTCCAGCTGGTCTCCCCGGTCTACAGTATGGCCCTGGCAGTCTGCTCCGCCGGGATCCAGACGAGTCTTTCCCGTTTCATCGCGGCAAAAACAGCGGAGAAAGACAAGACCAGCGCCCTGCATTTTCTGGTAACAGGAACGGTATTTTCTTTCCTCCTGGCTCTTGTTTCCGCATTTCTCCTTTACTATTTTTCCGTCCCGGTGGGAACCGTATTTCTCGGCGAACCGCGCACCATACCTCTGCTGCAGGTTATGGCTTGTTCCATCCCTCTGTCCGTCATCCATTCCTGCATTGCGGGATGGTATTTCGGGCAGAACAAAACCGCAGTTCCTTCTCTGTGTCAGCTCCTGGAACAGACCGTGCGGGTGCTGTCCTCCTACCTGATCTACCTGATCTTTCTTCAGGAAGGCCGGGCTCCTTCAGCTCTGCTGGCAGCGCTTGGCACCCTCGCAGGCGATGTGGTTTCCTGTCTTTTCTCCCTGATTGTGATCCATCTTGAGACTTCCCGCCTGGGATACCGCATCCACACTCTTACAAATCCGGGAAATTATCTGAAGCAGCTGCTTCTCCTTGCCTATCCTCTGATGGCAAACCGGATCTTCATGAGCCTGCTCCACAGCCTGGAAACTATCCTGATCCCAGCACGCCTGCAGGCCGGTGGGATGAACGTCTCGGAATCATTAAGCATCTATGGGGTTCTGACCGGAATGACAATGCCTCTGATCTTCTTTCCGTCCACGATCACCAACTCCGTCTCTGTAATGCTCATGCCGGACGTCGCCCGGAAACAGGCATCCGGAAACCGCAGTTCCATTGCCGCCACCATCTCCCAGACGATTCGCTTCTGTATGATCCTTGGAATCTTTTCTCTTGGAATCTTCTTTTTCTACGGAAACTCCATGGGCATACTTTTGTTCCGCAGTCAGGAAGCCGGAAACTTTCTTCGGACGCTGGCGTTTCTCTGTCCTTTTCTGTATCTGGACTCCACGCTTTCCAGTATCCTGACCGGGCTTGGCAAAACAAAGGCAGTTTTTGTCCAGAATATTTCCGGTCTGGGCATCCGTATCGCCTTTGTATGGTTTGCCGTTCCATCCCAGGGGATCAAAGGCTATCTGTCCGGACTTCTTGCCAGCGAAATCCTGACCACCTTCCTCCGGCTGACCTCCCTGTACCGGGAAGTGCATTTTTCCTTCTACGCGGTACCCGCTCTGCTGTTTCCTGCGGGAGCAATGCTGACCGCCGCCGGATGTACGTTTCCTGTCCATCATCTTCTGGACGCCCTGGGTCTTCCGCCTCTCGCGGTGCTGTTTCTGGATGTAGGGACAGCGGCGTTTCTGTATCTGTTTCTCCTGCGGCCTCTTCTTCCGAGTAACAGTTCAGCCCGCTGAACTGTTACAGCATTCGCCCATGAAAGATCGCTTCGCGATGGGGCGAATGCCCATAAGCACTGCGTTTTCATACGGTCCGCGCAGTAAATGCGCAGACCTGACGGAACAGTTCCTCTTCCAAAACAGTCACACCGTACATCAACTTAATTTTTTTGGAATTCCGGTTAAATCTCCGAAAAAAATATCGACAGCCCTTACTTTTTGTATTATAATGGGTCTGTCATACCGTCGGAGTACCGGCGGACAGAAGAAAAAGGAGATTATCATGAGTTTCAATTTTGAAAAAAGACTGCCGACGCCAACAGATATCCGTGAGCAGTATCCGCTCAGCGCCCACGCGGCAGCTGTCAAAGCAGAGCGGGATAAAGAAATTGCCAGAGTATTCACTGGGGAATCCGATAAATTCCTTGTGATCGTAGGTCCCTGTTCCGCGGATAACGAAGATGCCGTCTGCGAATATGTCAGCCGTCTGACAAAAGTCGCTGACAAAGTTTCTGACAAACTGATCATTATCCCGCGTGTTTACACCAATAAACCGCGTACTACCGGAGAAGGCTATAAAGGGATCGTCCATCAGCCGGATCCGGAGAAAAAGCCGGATCTGGTCCACGGACTGATCGCAATGCGCAAAATGCATATGCGTGTGATCGAGGAAAGCGGACTGACTTCCGCCGACGAAATGCTGTACCCGGACAACTGGAGTTATCTGTCCGATATTCTCTCTTATGTTGCCGTAGGAGCCCGTTCCGTAGAAAATCAGCAGCACCGCCTGACGATCTCCGGCCTTGACATTCCGGCAGGCATGAAAAACCCCACCAGCGGTGATTTTTCTGTCATGCTCAACTCTGTCATTGCCGCTCAGGGTTCCCATACCTTTATCTACCGGAACTGGGAAGTGAAAACTACCGGCAATCCGCTGACTCATACGATCCTGCGGGGCGCGGTCAACAAGCACGGAAACGCAATCCCGAACTATCACTATGAGGATGTTCAGCTTCTGCTGGAAAAATACAGAGAGACTAATCTGAAAAATCCGGCGGTCATCATCGACGCCAACCATTCCAACTCCAACAAGCAGTACGAACAGCAGATCCGTATTGTGCGGGAGGTTATGCACAACCGCCAGTACTCTGAGGATATCCGCAATCTGGTAAAAGGCGTGATGATCGAAAGCTATCTGGAACCAGGCAGCCAGAAGATCGGCTGCGGAACCCATGTATATGGCAAATCCATCACCGATCCCTGCCTGGGATGGGAGGACACGGAAAAACTGATCTATAAGATCGCCGATCTTTGCTGATCATATGAAAACCTGTTCAAGACAAAAAGTCACCCGCAGAAAGATTCTTTGACCCAAGAATCTTTCTGCGGGTGACTTTTTGTCATTACTTTTCCATCATCAAAAGATACTTCCCACAGCGGTCAGGCTGTCCGCCAGATTTTCTCTGTAATCTTCTTCGCAGGGATCCAGGCTGTTGACTGTGACACAATAGCGGTCAGCCGCTGCTGTCGCATGCAGATATCTCTGGTTTCCAAGATAAACGGCAACATGCCCCGGAAAGTACAGCAGATCTCCCGGCTGTTTCCTTTCCCTTGGGATTTGCCGCATCGGATAGCCAGGCGCCAGTTTCGCATCCCGATAGATGATGATCCCGTTCAGCAGATACGTCATCTGCGCCAGCCCGGAACAGTCAATGCCAAGCGGCGTCTTTCCGCCCCACCGATACGGCGCTCCAAAATAGCTGCACGCAGTCTCCACCAGCCGCTGTCTCAGTTCCGTCTCCTGAAGCTTCCCATATTTTTTTCCTGTTTCCCGTAAAGCTTCCGCCGGCACTGTCTGAATGCAGACACCCGGAACATAACCGCAGGTTCCTCCGGCAAGCCGTACCGTCAGCCAGTCTTCACACACGCCGCATACCTCCAGCCAGGAACCTCTTGGAACCCAGAGCAGTGTCTCCGCCTGTACGTTGGGACGGCGTTTGATATCCGCAAACGCTGCTTTGACCATTCGCCAATCTTCTTCCCTGCCTCCGCACCGCTCCAGGGGTACCGCGTCCTCTTTTGGAATCCACCCTTCATATCCATAAAACATCCGGATCCGGATCCATCTGCCCCGGCACTCCAGGATCTCTGCCTCCATCCCGTACAGGCCTTCATCGATGCACTCTCCATCCCCAGGCACGCGTCTCAGCGGCACAATCCCTTTCCCGATCCTGATCTTCATACACATTCTCCCTTCGGAAGGTTCCTTTTCCAAGGAGTCTGCATCCTGATGTTCCTGCAGAATACCGCTTCCGATTCGCTCTCTTTCTCCTATTCTATGCACGGACCAGCCTCACTGAATACTCTTCACCTTGCAGAATATCGTTTTCAAACACACTCTGTCTTCTTCTGTTCTCTGAATCAGAAAAATGAAACTACCATAGCCACAAAAGATGCCACACTGATCACCGCGCCGCCGACACGGCTCATTTTCAGATAGGTCTTTGTAGGCTCTCCGTCTTTCAGTTTAAAAAACTTTTCCGCCTTCCACATCCACAGCGGCTTCAGCGCCATCAGCAGCCCCAGCAGAAATAAAAGCGCAAATCCGAATTTGCTCATCCGTCTTTTCCTCCTGATTTCTGTCACTTGCGCGGATGGGATTTATTGTACACTGCACGCATTTGATAAATCCCCATATCCAGGTACATCTGTGTCGTGGAAATATCTGAATGCCCCAGCATCTCCTGGACACTCTTGAGATCCGCTCCATTCTGCAGCAGATGCGCCGCAAAGGAATGGCGGAGAATATGCGGTGTGAGATCTGCATTGATCCCAGCCTCCCTGCCGTAGGTTTTCAGCACTTTCCAAAATCCCTGACGGCTCATCGGCTTTCCGGAACAATTCACAAACACATACTCGCCGTTCCCATCCCGCAGCAGTTTTTTCCTGCCCTTCTCCAGATACTCCTTCAGTGCGTTCCGCGCAGCGCTCCCAAAGGGGATCACACGCCCTTTTTCCTGTCCTGCGCAGGTAATATAACCCATCTGGAGATTCAGGTCCTCCAGTTTCAATTGGATCAGTTCACTGACCCGGATTCCCGTCGCATAAAGCAGTTCCAGCATCGCCTTGTCCCGGATTCCTTTTGGCGTCGAACAATCCGGCTGACGCATCAGGAGGTCCACCTCGTCCACAGAAAGGATCTCCGGCGCTTTCCGTTCCACCTTCGGAGGACGGAGATTTTCCGACGGATCTTCCTCAATGTAATGCTGGCGCACCACATACTGACAGAAGGTCCGGATCGCCGCCACATTTCTTGACACAGTCGCCGGGGACAGCCGTTCCCTCTCCAGATAAAGCATATAAGAGTTGAGGAACGTCTCCGTCACTGCATTCAGATCCGTCACCTGATGCTCTGCCAGATAACGTTCCATTTTTCGCAGATCACGCTCGTAGGAAATTTCCGTATTATGGGAAGTCTTTTTCACCGTATGGAGATAAATAACAAACTCCCAGATTGCGTCTTTTATTTTCCAGTTTTCTTTTTTCTCAAGTACCATAGTCCAAGCAGAAAGACACGTGTCTGCCTTCCGCATCCGTGTCCCGTAACCTTTCCACCAAATTCTGTGGAATATTATAAACATATTTTTTTCAAATTGCAATTCTGTTTTCCCCCAGCAGAAACCCGGGTTTTCCGGCTTTTCGGGAAACTTCTGATATCTTGTGTCCACTTCCATGTTATGTCTACCAGATATTGTGCACTACAAATTGTTAACTTTCTGTTAACTTTCAATCAGCCATTGCAGAATCAACGGATTTACATAGCATTCCAGCAAAATCCCCCATAAGACGACCGTCAGAAACAGCAGGCACCACAGGCTGTACTGCACCGCCTTTTTTCCAAAAAAACGGTTTCTCTGTATCACTTGCCCGGACATATAACAGATCACTGTAAACATTCCAAAAGCCGCCGGAACATAGAGCAGATACTGCGGCAAAAGCGCTGCCGCAAACAGGAGCATTCCCCGGATTCCGTTCTGCAGCAGCGCAATACCAAGAAATGTTCCAAAGAAAAAGCCATATCCCAGAAGCTCCGCGATCACCAGCGGCACACCCAGTACAGTCGCACCGATCACCTGCAGAACCGCCATTCCCGCAAGGCGCCGCGGCAGGAGATAAAAAAAATAATCTTTGGAATCCGGTACCGCCGAACCCACTGCTTCCAAAGAAAACATCTGCAACTCTGTCACATCCTGTCCCCGATTCTGGTACGCAAGGTTGGCAAACACGGTGCCCAGCACAAATCCCGCCGCAAACAGAAGCAGGAACAATTTCCAGAAAGGAAAAAATTCACGTTTGATAAATTTTCTCACGGAGCCTCCCTTCCCTTTTCCATGTTTCCTTTCAGTATATGAAACAGCAGCAAAAAAAAGAAGCCGTACACCGCCGACTTTTATCGGCGGCATACAGCTTCCTCTCATTTCTCTGCATTTTCTGACCGGCCTGTGCGGCTCCGGACAGGATTATTTCGCGTAATCAGTTACGCGGCTTTCACGAATTACATTTACTTTGATCTGTCCTGGATATTCCAGTTCTGCTTCGATCTGCTTGGAGATATCTCTCGCGATCAGTACCATATCAGCATCTGATACCTGCTCCGGCACTACCATTACGCGGACTTCTCTTCCTGCCTGAATTGCAAAAGATTTTTCAACCCCTTTGAAGGAGTTTGCGATATCCTCTAACTGTTTTAATCTGTTGGTATATGTTTCCAGTGTCTCTCTTCTCGCGCCCGGACGTGCAGCGGAAATTGCGTCTGCCGCCTGTACCAGACATGCAATCAGAGACTGTGGTTCTACATCGCCATGATGGGCTTCCACTGCATTGATCACCAGAGCGGACTCCTTGTATTTCTTACAGAGCGTCACGCCAATCTGAATGTGGGAACCTTCCACCTCATGGTCGATGGATTTTCCGATATCATGCAGGAGGCCTGCGCGTTTCGCCATACGTACATCGCAGCCCACCTCACCTGCCAGAAGTCCTGACAGCTGTGCCACCTCTATTGAGTGCTTTAATGCATTCTGTCCATAACTGGAACGGAATTTCATTCTTCCCAAAAGCCGAATCAGCTCCGGATGGAGTCCATGTACTCCAACTTCCAGTGCAGCCGCTTCGCCTTCTTCTCGAATATTCTGCTCAACTTCTTTTTTGGCTTTCTCCACCATTTCCTCAATGCGGGCTGGATGGATACGGCCGTCAACAATTAATTTTTCCAGTGCAATCCTTGCGATCTCGCGTCGAATTGGATCGAACGCGGACAGCACGACTGCTTCCGGGGTATCGTCAATAATTAAATCTACGCCTGTCAGTGTCTCAAGGGTACGGATATTTCGTCCTTCTCGTCCGATGATCCTTCCCTTCATCTCATCGCTTGGAAGCTGTACCACAGAAATGGTACTCTCAGCCACATGATCCACAGCGCATTTCTGAATCGCTGTCACCACATAATCTCTGGCTTTTCGTCCTGCTTCCTCCTTGGCTCTGCCTTCCAGTTCCTTGATCAGCTTCGCCGTGTCGATTTTCACTTCATCTTCCACAGATTTCAACAGATAATCTTTTGCTTCTTCGGAGGTCAGACCGGAAATTCTTTCCAGTTCCTGTACTCCTTTTGTGTGTAATTCGTCTACTTCCTTTTCTTTCTTTCTGACATTTGCTTCTTTTGCTGCAAGTTCGTTTTCACGACGCTCTAATACGTCCGCTTTCTTGTCCACGGATTCTTCCTTGGCAAGGACACGCTTCTCGTATTTCTGCAGTTCTGCCCTGCGCTCGCGAGTCTCTCTTTCCACTTCATTTTTTGTTTTCAGAGATTCCTCCTTCGCTTCCAACAGAGCTTCCCGTTTCTTAGTTTCGGCTGTCTTCAAGGCTTCGTCTATAATGTTTCTTGCCTTTTCCTCTGCTGTGCCCACTTTTTCCGCATCCTGACGGACCTTGTTTTCCACAGCAATTTTTCTGGTAATCGGAACCGCAATAAGCAACGTGACTACTACAGCAATGACTGCAACAAGAACATACAATATTGCACCCATTACCGGAGCACCTCCTTATTTAATTTTCATTGTACAATTTCTACAACACTTCAATTTTATAATGTTTCAACAACTTTGTCAATCCGATTGTAAAATTTTTGCGCATATTTGGTAAGGGAGTAGGGACGAAAGCAGCCCAGGGCAGAGGTGGTGCGTGTATCGGAGACGGCTGCTGGAATGTGGAAAATCTAAATGCCCGGACACCTCTCCGAATGGGCACCGGAGCGATTCGCCAGGAATTTTTTATAAATTCCCGGCTCAGCGCTCCTCAGACTCCGGGCTGGAAACCCTTCGTCTGTCCCATCCGGAGAAGCATCCGAACATTAAGATTTTCTCACATCCCCGCAGATGTCTCCGATACACGCACCACCTCTGCCCTGGTCTGCTTTCTGGTTATGGCTGAATGTTTTCATGCGACAATTCCAACCAAACCCACAGATGCACGCGGTTTTCGCATACCACATCCCACGCTCCTCTAGATTTCTGTGTTTTTGGTACGGTTAGTTGTAAGACGGCAGCTCATGAATATTCGATTCAGAGTGTATGGAAAGGGGGGTACATGACGGTAGTTCCATGCTTTACCATCATTGGCGCATATACGATCGGTCAGATCGTATTCATTGTTCGGCTTAGGTATTTGCATAAAACATTGTAAACGAAAAGAATAAAAAATTTTAATCATCCAGAAAAATTATCGAGCAGGAAATCACAAATGATTTCCTGCTCAATGGCGCCGCCGGTAGGGCGGCGGGATATTTCGTTGTTTGGTGCAGCTTTATCCCCAATAAAACGGAAGGATCATGTTAAGAATCATTGCAGCTATAACACCGATTGCTGTTGTGACAATCGTTTCTTTGATTGTGCTGCGCCTCAAAATTACCAATCCGCAGATAAAAACGATCAATTCTAAACTGGAGTAAATGCCGAAATATATCCAGCCGTATGAAAATGTCATATTGAATAAAACAGCAATGCTATGAAGAATTTTTTTGCTCATTGGCATCTGCTTATTGGCACATCTGATACGATTTAAAAAATTCATTCGTCATACTCCAAAGTGTTTTTCTGGTATTCTTCCAATACGGAGAGGATATCGGAGGATGTGAATCCGCGGCGTGCCAGATAGCTGTAGATGCGGCGGTATTCTTTTTCGTTCAGCCGATGTGCGGGGCCAAGGCGTTTCCAGGCGAGGGTACGGACTTTTTCCCGCTCGCTGTCTTCTTCTGTCTCTATTTGTTCTTCCATAAGTCTGTCGATCAGTTCCGGATCGATGCCTTTTCTTGTGAGCTCTATCCGGGCTGCCATGCGGCTCTTTTTCGCTCCCGGTCCGTTCAGGTAGTTCTCTGCATACCGGCGGTCGTCGATGTATCCGAAGGATTCTGCATATTCCACTGCCTGTTCCGCGATCTCCATGGGATAGCCGTCTGTCTGCAGTTTCTGCAGCAGCTGGCTCCTGGTCCGGTCGCCTTTCAGAAGCAGGTTCAGAGCGCGTTTTCTGGAGCGTTTGATCAGAAGCTCTCCTGTGATCTCTTCCCATATGGATAACGGGATTTCCTCGCCCTCCCGGATATGATAGCGGGACAGCTCGCCATTGTATAATACAAAAGCGGGCTGTCCCTCCACATAGACCTGAGAACGTTTTTTTGTCACCGGCCGTATTTCTGTTACGATCATTCTTCGGTCTCTTCCGCAATGGTCTGATTTTCGGTCTCCTTTTCCAGTCCGTAGGAAACACGTACCTGATGTTCGATCTCATCCATGACCTCCGGATGCTCTCTCAGATACTGTTTTGCATTTTCACGTCCCTGTCCGATCTTATCATCCCGATATGCAAACCAGGCTCCGCTCTTCTGCACAATGCCAAGACTTGCCGCCAGATCCAGAATATCGCCTTCGCGGGAAATTCCCTTTCCAAACATAATATCAAACTCTGCCTCACGGAACGGCGGAGCCACTTTGTTTTTTACCACTTTGATCCTTGTGCGGTTTCCGACAATCTCACCGCCCTGTTTCAGCGCTTCGATCCTGCGGACGTCCAGACGGATGGAAGAATAGAATTTCAACGCGCGTCCGCCTGTGGTTGTCTCCGGATTTCCGAACATAACGCCGACTTTTTCACGGAGCTGGTTGATAAAAATGACGATACAGTTGGACTTACTGATCGCTGCCGTCAGTTTACGGAGCGCCTGGGACATCAGACGCGCCTGAAGTCCTACGTGGCTGTCTCCCATGTCGCCGTCAATCTCCGCTTTCGGAACCAAAGCCGCGACAGAGTCCACAATGATAATATCGACAGCGCCGGAACGTACCATCGTCTCAGTGATCTCCAGAGCCTGCTCACCGTTGTCCGGCTGTGAAATATAAAGGTTGTCGATATCAACACCGATATTCTTTGCGTAAACAGGGTCCAGCGCATGCTCCGCATCGATAAATCCGGCGATGCCGCCGCGCTTCTGTACCTCCGCTACCATATGGAGAGCTACGGTTGTTTTACCGGAAGATTCCGGACCATACACCTCGATGATCCTTCCCTTCGGTACACCGCCAAGTCCCAGGGCGATATCCAGACTCAGGGAACCAGTGGGCACGGTCTCAACATTCATATTGGTCTGAGAATCTCCCAGTTTCATCACAGAACCTTTTCCATACTGTTTCTCAATCTGTCCAAGCGCAGCTTCCAATGCGCGAATCTTTTCTTCATTATTTGCCATGATCTCTTCTCCTTTATGCGAACGAATGTTCGTTACCTGTCCATAGTATTACAAATTTTCCAGGTTGTCAACTGATTTTCCTTCATTTTCTTCCGTTATTTTTTCAGGGAATGAACCGCGCCGAACGGTGCGGCAGATATTGGATATTTTTACTTTACCATACGGGGGAACCTGCGTCAATTCCTTTTGCATACAAGAAAGGGAGTGTCGCAAAATCATCAATAATGGATGATTGAGCGGCACTCCCTTCTGTTTATCCGATCAGCCAGTCGTACATCTCCTGGTACTGTTTTGCGGAATTGTTCCACGAATAATCCTGTGCCATGGCGCGGTCTACCATCTTGTTCCAGTCTCTCTTGTGGTCATAGTAGATTCTCTCGGCATAGCGCACGGTTCCCAGCATCTCGTGGGCATTGTAGTTGGTAAAGCTGAATCCTGTTCCTGTTCCTTCGTACTCATTGTACGGTTGTACAGTATCTTTCAGTCCTCCGGTCTCGCGGACGATCGGCAGAGTACCGTAGCGCAGGCTCATCAGCTGGCTCAGTCCGCATGGCTCAAACAGGGACGGCATCAGGAACGCATCGCAGCCTGCATAGATCTTATGGGACAGCGGCTCAGAATAATAAATATTTGCTGATACTTTCTTGTCGTACTTCCATGCGAAATGGCGGAACATGTTCTCATACTGAGCCTCACCAGTTCCCAGAACAACAAACTGCACCGCATCCTGGCACATTTCTTCCATCATATAGGCGATCAGGTCGAAGCCCTTCTGATCCGTCAGACGGGAGACGATTCCGATCATCATGGTCTTCGGATTTACTTCCAGACCCAGCTCCTGCTGAAGCCCTGTCTTGTTTTTCACTTTCTCTTTTCTGAAATTCTTTGCATTAAACGTTTTATAAATATGTGGATCCGTTTCCGGATTGTAATCGTTGTAGTCCAGTCCGTTTACGATACCGCGCAGGTCATTGGAGCGCGCCCGGAGAAGACCGTCCAGTCCTTCTCCGTAAAACGGAGTCTTGATTTCCTCTGCGTAGGTATTGCTTACCGTTGTGATCGCGTCCGCATATACCAGTCCGCCTTTCAGATAGTTTGCGTCTTTCTTGAATTCAAGCTTGTCCGGAGTAAAGAAATAATCGGACAGCCCTGTGATATTCTGAATCGTTTTCCGATCCCAGATTCCCTGGAATTTCAGGTTATGTATCGTGAATACCGTCTTGATGCCCCGGTAGAACTCATTTGCCTGGAAACGTTCCTTCAGGTATACCGGAATCAAGCCGGTCTGCCAGTCATGGCAATGGATCAGATCCGGCCGGAAATCAATGGTGGGAAGGATGGACAGCGCCGCCTTTGAGAAAAATGCAAATTTTTCAAGATCCCACGGCATTCCCGCATACGGTGTCGCTCCTCCGAAGTGTTCCTCGTTATCAATCAGATAGTATTTTACGCCGTCATATTCGGTCTCAAAAATTCCCACATACTGCTGACGCCAGTTGAGGTCAATGTAGAAATTCGTAATATAGCGCATCTGATTTTTGTATTCTTCCTTGATTGCGGTGTACTTGGGTATCACGACCCTTACATCGTACTCTTCCTTTGGAAAATACTTTGGCAGAGACCCCACAACATCTGCCAGTCCGCCTGTTTTTATAAATGGTACGGCCTCCGAAGAAACGAATAAAATCTTTTTCATCTGTGTAACCCTCCAAAATCATTTATTAGGATAATTATAGCCCATTTTCCAAAGAATGAAAAGTACTATCTTCTGAAACTAAAGTGTTTTTTTGTATTCTAAACGGATTTTATCAGCAATCAATGCAATAAATTCCGAATTTGTCGGTTTTCCTTTCCCATTGCTTACCGTATATCCAAACAGTTCATCGATGGTATCCATCTTTCCCCGGCTCCACGCGACCTCGATCGCATGGCGGATCGCCCGTTCCACACGGCTCGGCGTGGTCTGATGCTTTTTCGCGATGGTTGGGTATAAGATTTTCGTAATGGAATTCAGCATTTCCACATCATCTACAGACAGGATGATCGCATCCCGCAGGTACTGGTAGCCTTTGATGTGTGCCGGAACTCCAATTTCATGTATAATGTTTGTCACATCCATCTCCAGATTTCTCTCCGGTTTTGGAAGGACTGCCTGTCCCTGTACAGGTCTGTGCAGCGTGCGCTTCCCGCTGGATAAATTTCCGATATCTTTAATTCTGTCAAGTAAAAATTCATTGTCAAAAGGTTTCAAAATATAGTAATAGGCTCCCAGGTTGAACGCATCTTCCGTGATCCTCTCCTGTCCGACTGCGGACACCACGATGAATGCCGGGCGTTTCTTCAGTGTTTTGTCTGTATTTACCTTTTCCATCACAGTCAATCCATCCATCTTCGGCATGAAAATATCGAGAAGGACGACATCGGGCTCCTTGTTTCTGATAATTTCATACATATCCTTGCCATTTTCCGCCTGTCCGACCAGCTCCAGTTCTTTGTCCTGATGAATGATGTTCCCCAACAGATCCAGCATCCGTTCATTGTCGTCTGCTATTGCTATATTCAGTTTGTTCATATTCTTTCTCTCCTCCACTCCAAAATGTTCCGCCTGGCGCTTTTTGCATGCTCTCCGGTCGGTCAGCGCTCAGGCTGGAAGATCTCCTGCTAAAGTTACATATTCGAATGGCGGGCCCTCCATTCAGGGTTCATTTCCAAACTCAAAAATATTATAATTTTATTTGTTTCGTTATTCAATACAACTGCCGGAAAAAGTAGTGTTTTTGCACGACAATTCAGAATATTCTTCGACACTCATCGACAAATAGAGAAATATTGTTATTCTTTCAGATTCAGCATATTTTCAATAAATATGCCGTATCCACAGGATGCGTCAGCAACAAACACATGTGTCACCGCGCCGACAAGCCTTCCATTCTGGAGGATCGGAGAACCGCTCATTCCCTGTACGATCCCTCCCGTTTTTCCCAGAAGCCTGTCATCTGTCACGCGAATGGTGAAGCTTTTGTTCGTATCCTCTGCCTGATCGTCAATCTTTGTAATCTCTGCCTCGTAAGCGCACACATTCCCGTCAATGCTTGCAAGAATCTGAACCGGTCCCGTTGTCACCTCCTCCTTCCAGGCGATTTCCGCCGGCTGCAGGTCAAGCTCTGCCATTGCGCCGCTGTCGATGGTACCATGAATTCCCATTCCAGAGTTTGCGGTAATGCTTCCCAGGCGGTTTCCCTGCTCATAGTGGATCACTCCCTGGAGTTCTCCCGGAACTCCCTTCTGCCCTTTTACTACCGACAGGATCTCCGTCAGATACAGCTCGCCTTCTTTCAGTTTCAGGATCTCTCCGGTGTCCACGTCACTGATCGCATGCCCAAGCGCACCGAAGGTTCCATTCTCCCCCACATAAGTTAATGTTCCAATTCCCTGAATATTGTCACGAACCCATACACCAATTTTGTAAGTTCCGTCGGATGACAGGACCGGCTGTACGGAAACAGGAATTTCCTGACCGTCTCTGCGGATCAGCAGTTCCAACGGTTCTCCTCCGCAGGCATCGACCATTTCCGTCAGCTGGCGTTTGCTGGTCAGGACGGTTCCGTTGACGGAGCAGATATAGTCGCCGGCTTTGATGATGTTTGCGGCCGGATCTGCGTACAGTCCGTCGGAGGTCGGAATCTGGCTGGTGCTTATGACCATCACGCCGTCGGTTTCCATATAAATACCCACCGTGTCGCCGCATACCTGGACCGTCGGACGGCCGGTACCCGCAGCGTGGACCGGCATTGCCTGAAACATTCCCGCCAGAAACAGAGCCGCCGAGAAAAAAGCCAGAAACCGCCGAAAAATTCCCGGTTCCATCTCTTCGGCGCCTTCTGATTTGCCTCCGGTCAGGGTTTCTTTCTGTCTGCGCTCCATGTTCTCACATCCTTTCTTTTCTGTTATTCTGATTCTTTTCCTCTGCGGAACAGCCAGAATCCTAAGATGACTGGCTGAAGCACAGCTGTTTTCCCAAGTTCTTTCGGAAAACGGAAAAAGAGAATATACGAAAATTTTTCTCGTACATTCTCTCTTAGTATGCGGTATCTGTTTTATTTCAGTCTTGTATTTTTTTGCACCCGTGCCAATTCTTTCATTTCTTCTGCGTTGGCAAGTACAGAATCTGTGATCTTCGCTCCGCCGAGCATTCGCGCGAGCTCACGTACAGAACTTTCTTCGTCCAGTGCATGGATCCTGGTAACCGTATCCTGATCTACCACATCTTTCCTGATTTCAAAATGCTGGTCTGCCATGGCCGCGATCTGCGGAAGATGCGTAATGCAAAGGACCTGATGCCTCCGTCCAATCTGCGCCATCTTTTCAGACACCATCTGGGCGGTCCTTCCGCTGATTCCTGTATCGATCTCATCGAAGATCAGACTCTCCGTCTCATCCCGGTCCGCCAGAATCGTCTTGATCGCCAGCATGATCCTGGACAGCTCACCGCCGGACACAACTTTCGCCAGCGCTTTGACCGGTTCTCCCGGATTTGTGGAAATCCGGAACTCTATGGTATCAAATCCGTTTTCCGTATACTGGGCGGTGCGCCCGAATTGAATCTGGAAGATTACGTGAAGGAAGTTCAGATCCTTCAGCCCTTCCTCGATACTTTTGGAAAGGCACCCTGCATATTTGCAGCGGATTCCGGAAAGTTCCTGAGAACATTCTTCCAAAGTCTGTCTGGCTTTCTCTTCTTCTTTCTGAAGTTTTTCTTTCTGCTCCTCAAAATGAAGCATTTTCTCCAGTTTTTCCTGCTTTTCTTCCTGATAACGGCGGATCGCCGGAATGGAATCGCCATATTTTGCTTTCAGGCGATTGATCTCATCCAGCCGTTTTTCCGTCTCGTAAAATTCTTCCTCGGAAAAGGTAAATTCCTCCATGTATCCGGCAAGCTCCCGGTTAAAATCGTTCAGCAGATCATCGATGGTAAGCAGAGAACTCTGCATCTGCTGCAGGCTTTCATCCATCCCGGCAATCTGAGACAGTTCTCTCACAGCACGGCCAATCTGTTCTCCCGCGCTCTGTCCTTCGCCGTCTCCGGTCATGGCACGGACCGCCGCCAGCGCCTGCACAATATTCCGCGCATTGGACATCTTCCGGTATGCCTGCTCCAGAGTTTCATCCTCTCCGTCTCTGAGCTGCGCATCATCGATCTCGCGGATCTCAAACTCCAGAAATGAAATTTCTCTCATCCGGGCATCTTCATCCAGCTCATACTCCTTCAGGCTGTCCCGCAGCTCTTTCCACTGCCGGAACGCTTCCCGGACTCTGGCGCGCAGCGGATCGATCTCCTCTTTTCCATAGGCATCCAGGATTTCCAGCTGCCGGTCCGTATATAATAAAGACTGATGTTCATGCTGTCCGTGAATGTCCAGAAGCAGAGACGCGATCCTGCGCACCTGCGCCGTCGTACAAGTCTCGCCGTTGATCTTGCTGATGCTGCGGCTGCCGGTAATCTTCCGAACGATCAGAACCTGTCCGTGGAGAGATTCTATTTCCATCTCCTTCAGCGCCTGCTCCACTTTCGGATTTTCCGTCTCAAAAACCAACTCCACCAGGGCGGAATCCGCGCCCTCCCGGATCATTTCTCTGGACAGTTTTTTCCCCAGCGCCAGATTGATGGAACCGATCAAAATCGATTTTCCGGCGCCGGTCTCACCGGTCAGAATATTCAGCCCCGGACCAAATTCTACCTCGGCTTCCTGGATCAGCGCCAGATTTTTAACATGTAAGCTTGAAAGCATATAACGCCTCTCTTTTTTTATTCCTCATTGGAATCAAAATTATCCAGAATTTTTTTCAGTTTTTCCAGGATCAGCAGTGCCGAATCGTCGTCACGCGCCACACACATGATCACATCGTCGCCGGCAATACAGCCCACGATCTCCGACCAGTTCAGCTCATCCAGCACCTTTGCCGCGGCCATTGCCATACCGGAAACCGTATGAACCACCACAATATTCTGCGCGGCGTCGCCGGACACAAACGCTTCCTTCAATACCCGCACATACCGGGCGCCCATCTCAGGCGCGGTATTCTGCAGCACCGCATAACGGAACCCACCGTTTTCTTTCGGCACTTTTGTCAGCTTGAGCTGACGGATATCTCTTGAGATCGTCGCCTGGGTCACCGCAAATCCGGATTCTTCCAGCTTCTGTGCCAGTTCTTCCTGTGTCTCTATATCGTACTGACTGATCAGTTTTATAATCTGCGCATGTCTTGCGATTTTCATCTGATTTCCTCCCTGTCTCAATGTTCAGATATTATTTGCCATCTTCCGGCGAAGTGTCTCCAGAAAACTGATCGTGCTGACTTTTACCAGCCAGGTGTCTTTTCTGGATTTTTTTATCTCGATCCGGTCACCGGTAATCATCGGAACGCTGGTGTCGCCGTCAAAATATGCCATGCCCCGCTCCGTACCGCCGTCTCTTGCCGGTCCAAGCTCCACGATGATCACATCATGTTCCGGGAACACGATGCTTCGTGTATTCAGGGTATGAGGCGCCAGCGGCGTCATCAGCAGCATGGAAGCCTCCGGAGACACCACCGGCCCGCCCGCCGACAGACTGTATCCGGTGGAACCGGTGGGCGTAGCCACAATGATCCCATCCGCCCGGTAGGAATTGAGAAATGCCCCGTTGACATAGTTGTTGAACTGTACCACGCGGAGCCTTCCCTCTCTGCCGATCACAATATCGTTCAGCGCGATATCTTCCGCGATCTTCCTGCCTTTGCGGTAAATGCTTCCGGTAAGCATCATCCTCCGCTGCAGCTCATATTCTCCAGCCAGAAGATGATCCAGCGCCGGAACGATCGAATTGCTGTCAATATCCGCCAGGTATCCCAGGGTTCCCAGGTTGATGCCCAGCAAAGGGATCTGCCGGTCCACCATATCTCTTGCCGCCTGCAGCAGCGTTCCGTCCCCGCCCAGTACGATCGCACAGTCGATGTCCTCCGGGATCAGCGACGGATCCGTATAGTGAAACCCCTCGCCCCGTTCCTTTGATTCTCCGGGCAGAAAGCACTGTTTTCCATGGCTTTTCAGATACTCCGCCACCTGCCGGGTCACGGTTAAATTTCTGTCCTTGGTCTGGTTGGCGATCAGATAAAAACGTTCCATTCTTTTCTCCATCACTTCCGTTACTTGTCCAAAGTTTCATGGGCCTGACGGACCACTTCTTCCGGAGATACCTGCATCTCTTCCTCCACGGTTCCCTCCGGCAGTTTCACAAGATGCACCAGGTACTCAATATTTCCTTCCGGTCCCTTGATCGGCGAAAATTCCAGATGGCGTACCCCAAAGGAAATGTTCTTTGCGTAACTGATCACCGTCTGAATCACTTCCAGATGGACCGCCGGATCCCGGACCACTCCCTTTTTCCCGACCTTTTCTCTTCCAGCCTCAAACTGCGGTTTGATCAGCGCCGTCATTTCCGCGCCCTCTTCCATCAGGTTCCGCACCGGCAGAAGCACCTTGGTCAGAGAAATAAAAGATACGTCGATGGAAACGAACTGTACCGGCTCCTGGATATCCTCCGGCGTCACATAACGGATGTTGGTGCGTTCCATACAGACCACCCGTTCATCGTTCCGCAGCTTCCAGTCCAGCTGTCCGTGGCCCACATCCACCGCGTAGACCTTGACAGCCCCGTTCTGCAGCATACAGTCGGTAAAACCGCCGGTGGAAGCGCCCACATCCATACAGATCTTGCCTGTGAGATCCAGCCCGAAATGGGTCATCGCCTTCTCAAGCTTCAGCCCGCCCCGGCTCACGTAAGGCAGCGGCCTGCCTTTCTGGGTGATGGTAACAGTATCGGGAAACATGGAGCCTGCCTTGTCCTCCCTCTCTCCGTCCACCAGGATCTCACCAGCCATGATCATCGCCTTCGCCTTCTCCCTGGACGCAGCCATCCCTCTTTGTACCAGCAATACATCCAAACGTTCTTTCATTCTTTCCTCTTTTCCGACGCACCTGCTGCGTCATTCAGGTAGATTCGGAAGTTCACTTCCGAACTTTCTGCTCCAATTCTTTGTATACTTTCAGGATCTTCCCGGCAACGCTGTCCGCGTCGATCCCTGTCTCTTTCATCTGAGAGGACACACTTCCCTGATGGACAAACCGGTTGGGCAGCGCAATGATCTGCACCCGCGCCGGAAGCCCTTCTTCCATCACGAAAGATGCGACCTGTTCTCCAAAGCCGCCGTTGCGGACATTTTCCTCCATCGTCACCAGCAGTTCGTGGCTGCCTGACAGCTCATGTACCAGCGCCATATCGAATGGTTTGACAAACCGCATGTTCACCAGCGTTACCTGGTATCCCTGTTCCTGCAGCAGTTCTCTCACCTGAACGGCCGTCTTCACCATATTTCCCACTGCAAGCAGCGCGATCTTTTCTCCCTGTTCCAGAACCTCCGCCTTACCATAACGAACAGGCGCACGGTGATCCTTCAGTCCGGTATAAGCCTCCCCGCGGGGATAACGCAGGGCGATCGGCCCGTTGAAATGCACCGCAAATTTCATCATATCGGAAAGTTCCCACAGGTTCTTCGGCGCCATCACGGTCATATTCGGCATCGAATTGAGATAGGAAAGATCGAAGACTCCGTGATGGGTCTCTCCGTCGGACCCGACCAGTCCCGCCCGGTCAATGGCAAACACCACATGCAGTTCCTGCATACAGACATCGTGCATCATCTGGTCATAGGCTCTCTGCAGGAAAGACGAATAAATCGCCACCACCGGTATCATGCCGCCCAACGCCAGCCCCGCCGCAAAAGTCACCGCATGTTCTTCGGCGATTCCCACATCAAAGCAGCGGTCCGGGAACATATTGGAAAACCGTTTCAGCCCGACGCCTGTGGGCATCGCCGCCGTCACCGCTACCACGTCCGGTTCCCGGTCTCCCATCTTTCGCATGACCGTGGAAAAAATATCGGTATACGTTGGGTTGCTCCGTGAGAGTGGAAGCCCTGTCTCAATTTCAAAAGGCCCGGCGCCGTGAAATCTGGACGGATGGCGCAGCGCCGGTTCATATCCCTGTCCCTTTCTGGTCAGCACATGAACAAGAATTGGCCCCTCAAAACGCTTCGCTTCCTGAAAGACCCGCATCATTTGATGAATATCGTGTCCGTCCACCGGCCCAAGGTAGGTGATCCCCATGTTCTCGAAAAGCATCCCAGGGATCACAATCTGCTTGATGCTGCTCTTGGTCTTCCGAACCGCGTCCACCATTCCCGGACCGATCTTAGGGATCTTTTCCAGCGCCCGGGTCACGCCCATTTTCAGTTCCGTATAAGATGCCGCCGTCCGGATTCCGCTCAGGTAAGTGGAAATCCCGCCGACATTTTTTGAGATGGACATTTCATTGTCGTTCAGGACAATGATAAAATTGGTCTTCAGCTCCGCCGCATTGTTCAGCGCCTCATAGGCCATCCCTCCTGTCAGGGCGCCGTCCCCGATGACAGAGATCACCGAGTAATCCTGCTTCTTCAAATCCCGCGCTTTTACGTATCCGACGCCTGCAGAGATCGAAGTGGAGCTGTGCCCCGTATCGAAAACATCACAGCTGCTCTCTGACCGCTTGGGGAAACCGCTCAGTCCGCCCTCCTGCCGCAGACTCTCAAAGGCATCCTTTCGGCCGGTGAGGATCTTATGCGTGTAAGACTGATGCCCCACGTCCCAGATGATCTTATCTTTCGGCAGTTCAAACACGCGGTGCAGTGCAATGGTAAGTTCCACTACGCCGAGATTGGACGCCAGATGGCCTCCTAATTTACTCATCGTCTCCACAAGAAATTCACGGATCTCTGCGGCAACTTCCGTCAGCTGCTCTTCCGGTATTTTTTTAATATCATTGGGTTGCTGTATCTTTTCTAACATAAAATCATTTTCCTTCGAAATGCTTTCCCGGATCTCTGCCGCCTGGCGGCATGCAATCCTTATTTTTTTCTGGACGCCAGCCAGATCAGAAGATGTTCCAGAAACTCATGCTCTCCCGGAAACTGTGCCAGCAGCCGGCGTGCCTCACGGGTATATGCTTCTACTTCCCTGGCCGCGCCTTCCACCCCAAACAGGGTCACATACGTCGTCTTTTCATTTTTCTCATCACTGCCTGCAGGCTTGCCCAATTCTTCCGTGGTGCCGGTGGCATCCAGAATGTCGTCCTGGATCTGGAACGCCAATCCAATGCTCTTTGCGGTCTGTTCTACCTCCGCAAGCTGTTCCTCCTTGGCACCTGCAAGAACGGCGCCCACCATCATGGATGCCTCGATCAGTGCAGATGTTTTATTTTCATAAATATAATTCAGCATGTTCTGATCGATCTTCGTCTGACGGTGTTTTTCATTCATCACATCCACACTCTGACCTCCCAGCATTCCATAAGCTCCCGTCTTATGTGCCAGGATCCTCAGCGCGGCAACTACCCGCTCCGGATGTTCCGGAACATCAAACGCCTTCAGTGCAGTCTCATAGGCATAATTTAAAAGCGCGTCCCCGCTCAGAACTCCCATTGCCTCACCGTAAACCGCGTGATTCGTCTTTTTTCCACGCCGGAACTCGTCATTGTCGATCGCCGGCAGATCATCATGGATCAGCGAATGAGTATGGATCATCTCGATCGCCGCCATAAACGGCTCTACCACCGCCGAATCTCCGCCGAACACCCGGTAGGTTTCCTGCATCAGCAGAGGCCGCAGACGCTTTCCGCCGGAGCGCATACTGTAGTTCATCGCCTCCAGAAGAATCGACGCAAATCCTTCTTCCTTCGGCAGAAAACGCATCACTACCGCATCTGCCTGCTCCGTTTTTCTCTTCCGTTCTTCCTCAAATTCCAAACTCTGTAATCGTTCCATCCTGATTTATCTGGAGCATTTTTTTCTCCACAGTGTCGATCTTCGAACTGCAGTCTTTCAGAAGCTCCATCCCTTCCTTGTAGACCCGGAAAGAATCTTCCAGGCTGATTTCACTATTCTCAAGCTGCGCGATCTTTTCATCCAGAAGCGCAAAGGTCTCTTCCAGCGTGCGCTCCTTCTCATTGGCAGCCATTGTTTCCATTCTTTCTTCCATCTTGGTTTTCATTCTCCCTGTCTTCCGGATTTTCTGTCCTTTCTGTTCCGTTTCCGGCGGCAGCATACTGCCTCTGCCTTTTCGCCTTCACTTCCGCCTCGATCGTTCCGTCCGTCACCTGAATCTTCAGGAGTTCTCCCTCCTGTACCTGGGCGATACGGGTCACCGGGCGCTGTTCCTGGTTTTCCACATAGGAAAATCCCTGATTCAGTTTATCCAGCGGAGAGAGTCCCTGCATCTGCCGGATATACAGTTCCAGCCGGTGCCGCTTGTTCTGCAGGACTGCCTCCATATTTTCCTGAAGCCTGCGCTCTGCGTCAGCCAGCCGGTCTTTCTGCTTCTCCAGCCGCTGCACCGGGTTCAGATAGTTCCACCGCGCCTGATAGCTCTGCAGTCTGGTTCTCGCCTGCTGGACCTGAGTCTGAAGAGAATAATTCATTCTCCTCCGGTACTGATCCATACGCTCCAGGATCCCACGGATATCCGTCACAGCCAGTTCCGCGGCGGCGGAGGGTGTCGGAGCCCGCAGATCCGCCACATAATCGGCGATCGTCGTATCCGTCTCGTGTCCCACCGCTGAGATCACCGGTGTCTCACAGTTGAAAATCGCCCGCGCCACCGGCTCTTCATTGAACGCCCACAGATCCTCGATGGAACCGCCGCCTCTTCCGACGATCAGCACATCCAGATGCAGACGATCCAGCGTCTCAATTCCCCGGACAATACTCTCGACGGCTCCTTCCCCCTGCACCAGCGCCGGATAAAGTACGATCTGGACATAGGGGTTTCTTCGGTAAGCGACATTCCGGATGTCCTGGATCACGGCCCCGGTAGGTGCAGTGACGACTCCCAGCCGCTTCACATAAAAGGGGATCGGCTGCTTATATTCCAGAGCAAACATTCCCATTTCCTCCAGCTCTTTTTTCAGAGCCAGGAAACGCTCATAAAGAAGCCCTGCTCCTTCCAGGCTGATCTCTCTGGCGTACAGCTGGTATTTTCCATCCCGCTCATAGACATTGACACTGCCTCCGACGATAACCTTATCGCCGTCCTTCATCCGGAAAGCAAGGCCCCTGCGCTGTCCCGCGAACATCACACAGGCGATCGTGCCGGAAGCATCTTTCAGAGAAAAGTAAAGATGGCCGGAGGTGTGGTATTTGCAGTTGCTCACCTCACCCCGGACATAGATCCTGCTCAGCATAAAATCCTGAGCAAACATGTTTTTGATATAGCTGTTGACCTGGCCTACGGAATAAACACTCTGGTTTGAGCTACGCATCTGCTTTCTTCGCCAGTTTTCCAAGGATTCCGTTGATAAACGAAGAGGAATCATCGGTGCCGAACCGCTTGCCAAGCTCTACGGCTTCATTGATGGCGACACTCACCGGCACATCCTCGTCGAAAAACATCTCATAAACCGCCAGCCGCAGAATCGCCAGATCTACCTTTCCCATACGGCTGGTCTTCCATCCTTCCGAAGTCTCGTTGAGCATCCGGTCAATCTCCTCCAGATGCTCCTTCACCTTTGCATACTTTGTTTCAATATACGCTTTATCCTTCTCTGCCGGAGCCACATCCTGTCCCTCAAAGTACAGGGACATCTGGCCCTCCATCTCATCTTCCCTGTTAAAACCGGAAAGATAAAGCAGTTTAAAAATATTTTCTCTCAGCTGACTTCTGTTCATTCTTCCTATCATCCTCTCCCTTGAACGTGTGTATACTCCTGGTTCTTACAGTTCATCGAACACAACCGGAATCTGTCTGCGGAATTCTTCCAGTACCATACCCGCAATCTCCCTGATCTGCGGATGAGCGGCACTTGCGGTGCGAAGACGGAAGAAATGTCTCCACTCACGCAGATTCATCGTCACAACGATCTCTGTTTTGAGGCTGTTTGGCAGAATACTGCGTGCTTCCTGTGCAGAAGCCCCCATTTCGATCAGCTTCATATACTGATCCTCAATCTGCTGCATCGACTCTTTCCACAGGGCATACTCCGGAGAATCCTCTTTCCAGAATACTGGCTTAATAAAGGTCAGCTCATTGCCAAACTTATCTTTCTGATAATTGCAGTATCTTGTACTCTCCTGACTGTAGCTTGCCACACGATGGCGAACGATCTCATGGGTCACGCCTCGGTCGCACACCATTTTGACAGAGATTTTTTCATGCTCGATGACTGATTCATGTCCTCTCTTCAGGATATTTCTGATAAACTTTTCTGCAGAATCCTCTGTAATCAGGTCCTCACTCTTATAGCAGACCCTGCCGATTCTTTCAATTTTCTGCAGCATCTTTTTGCCGTCCAATTCATCCAGTATTTCAAAATACGGTTCAATAATTCTCATAAAACTTCCTTTCTGTATTCACTCTGTTGTATTTCAAAAAGAAAACCGCGAAAGGTCAGCCAAATTTCTCAACCATCCCCCGCGGTTTCAGCTTCTCTTATTTCGTCTGTTCCATATCTACGCCTGCAATTGCCACGTTTACATCGGAAACTTCCAGTCCTGTCATATTTTCAATGGCTGCTTTTACCTTTTCCTGCACGGTCTGGCTGGTTTCCGGAATTCCGTAGCCATATTTGATATTCAGCGCCAGATCCACGCAGACCACACCGTCCAGCACATCTACCTTGACACCTTTGGAAAGGTTTTTCATGCCCAGTTTTCCCACCAGTTCATTGGTGATATTTCCCGCCATGGAGGCCACTCCTTCCACTTCCGTAGCGGCAAGGCCGGCGATAATAGCTACCACTTCGTCGGCGATCTGAACAGTTCCGATTCCCTCATCATCATATATCGTATAAGTGTCTCTCTTTTGGTTCTTTGTATCTGCCATTTCGAAACCTCCTTCGGCTAAACTTTCTATTATTATACCAAACCTTCCACAAAAATAAAAGCAGTTTTTCCAAAATGAAAAGGGACGGCGCACGGCCCGTCCCCCTTTTATTTTCCTCCCGGAGTCACTGTCTTGGTGATGGCTTGTTTTCCATCCGGCGTTGCCGCCAGGCCGCCTTCTCCGGTTTCCTTCAGGGAGGGATGCATCTGCTCTCCTACCTGGCGCATCGCGTCGATGACCTGGTCCGGGGAAATCCGGCTTTCAATTCCTGCCAGTGCCATATCTGCCGCGGACAGTGCATTGACCGCTCCGATCACATTTCGTTTCACGCATGGCACTTCCACCAAGCCTCCCACGGGATCGCACACAAGTCCCAGGAGATTTTTCAGCGCCATCGCCGCCGCGTGAGAAATCTGTTTTTCATTTCCGCCGCGGAGAGTCACAAGCGCTCCTGCCGCCATTGCGCTGGCAGAACCGATCTCTGCCTGGCAGCCGCCCAATGCTCCGGCGATAAATGCACGGCTGGCAATCACCTGCCCGATGCCTGCCGCTACATAGAGGGCATCCACAATTTCTTCATCGGATGCCTTCCACTCTCTCTGATAGTTCACCAGCACCGCAGGCAGAACTCCGCAGGCCCCTGCGGTCGGGGCTGCGACGATCCGTTTCATACAGGCATTGGATTCTCCCATTTCCAGCGCGGAGGAAATGACCTTGCCCACAAATCCTCCGCTCAGCGGTTCCTCTTTTTCCACATATTCCCGCATTTTTCCTCCGGCTCCGCCTACCAGGCCGCTGTTGGAACGGAGTGCGGCATCGTATCCGTCCGACGCTTCTTTCATCGCTTTCCACATTCCGTGCATGGTTGTTCGGGAATCTTCTCTGCTCACGCCGCGCTCGTTGAGATCATCCAGCAGTACCGCCTCCGAAAAGGAAATGCCCTCCGCCCGGCAGCGCTCTTCTATTTCCTGCAGTGATTTATACGCCATCCTGTTCTTCTCCTTCTGCCGCATTGATATAGGTTACTTTTTTGATCCCTTCCTGCTGCTCCAGCCATCCCAGCATCTCTTTTGGAATCTCTTTGTCCGCCTCGATGACCATAACGGCAATGCCGCCTCTCCGGTCACGATACAGGGACATATTCGCGATGTTGATGTTGCTTTCAAACAGCATAGAGGTAACTTTCGCAACAAGACCCGGCTGGTCAATGTTGTGGACGATCAGTGTCGGCATTTCGCAGGTACAGTTTACCTCGATTCCATCCAGACGGTTGATCATGATCCTGCCGCCGCCCAGAGAGCTTGCCTGTACCTCCAGCTTTCTGCCGGAGATGCCTTCCACGTTCAGCACCGCAGTGTTGGGATGCGCTCCGGAAAGGCTGACTTCCTCAATCTGAAATTCCATCTGCTCCTGCTTTGCCAGCTCAAAACTGGCGGGAATCCGGATATCATCCGGCTCCATGCCCAGCAGTCCTGCCACCAGCGCCCGGTCTGTTCCGTGTCCTTTTCCGGTCGCGGCAAAGGAACCGTACATTCCGATCCTGGCTGTCTTTACTTTTTCTCCCAGCAGCCTTCTTGTGATCAGGCCGATCCGCACGGCTCCCGCTGTATGGGAACTGGATGGTCCTACCATCACAGGGCCAAGTATATCAAATATATTCATCTGTTTTTCCTTTCACATTTCGGAATGCAGTAACCGTTCATCCAACGGAACTGTTACCGGCACCCGGCGATAAAAAACCGCTTCGCGATCAACCGGATGCCCACAGGCACTATGTTTTCATACGGCTGTTCCGCCGTTACGATTGCATTAATTCCTGCTGAATTCTTCCAGCTTCAGGTTCTCATTTCGTTCTTCTACCATTCCGACGCTCCACGGATTGACAAACAGCAGCAGCGGATTTCCTTTCAGGTCCATGACCTTCTTCATATCGGAGGTTCCGGCGATGCGGTCCACATCCACTTCTTCTTTGTTGGCGATCCAGCGGATATGTTCGTATGGAAGATTCTCCAGACGGATATCTACATTATATTCATTTTCCAGACGATATTTCAATACATCGAACTGTAGAACACCTACGACTCCGACGATGATCTCCTCCATACCGCCTTTGTACTCCTGGAAAATCTGGATCGCGCCTTCCTGGGCGATCTGATTGATTCCTTTCACGAACTGCTTTCTCTTCATGGAATCCAGAAGACGGACTCTTGCAAAATGTTCCGGGGCGAACGTAGGAATTCCCTCATAGGCAAATTTCTTGCCTGGGGTGCAGACGGTATCCCCGATGGAGAAGATGCCCGGATCAAATACACCGATGATATCTCCGGCAAACGCCTCATCCACCACATGGCGGTCGCTTGCCATCATCTGCTGCGGCTGGGAAAGACGCATTTTTTTATCGCCCTGTACATGATAAACTTCCATACCGGCATCAAACCGTCCGGAACAAATTCTCATGAATGCGATCCTGTCTCTGTGTGCCTTGTTCATATTCGCCTGGATCTTGAAGACAAAAGCTGAGAAATCTTCTTTCATCGGATCCACAATGCCGCAGTCTGCCTTTCTTGGCAGCGGGGAAGACGTCATATTGAGGAAATGGCGCAGGAATGTCTCCACACCGAAGTTTGTCAGAGCGGAACCGAAAAATACCGGGGAAAGTTCTCCTTTGCTGACCAGTTCTTGGTCAAATTCCGCACTGGCGCCGTCCAGAAGTTCAATCTCCTCCAGCAGCTGCTCTTTCTGTTCCTCGTCCACAACATCCATCAGATGCGGATCGTCCAGATCGATCTCTTCCTCGATTCCTTCCTTGGTTCCCTTCATGGTATCGGAAAAAGTCAGTACCTTATTGGTATTTCTGTCGTAAACTCCGCGGAATCTCTTTCCGGAACCGATTGGCCAGTTGATCGGGCATGTGGCGATTCCCAGCTCTTTTTCGATTTCGTCCAAAAGATCGAACGTATCGTTTGCATCCCGGTCCATCTTGTTGATAAAGGTAAAGATCGGGATATGACGCATTACGCAGACCTTAAACAGTTTTCTCGTCTGTGCCTCGACGCCCTTGGAACCGTCGATCACCATGACCGCGGAATCCGCTGCCATCAGGGTACGGTAAGTATCCTCTGAGAAATCCTGGTGTCCCGGAGTATCCAGGATATTGATGCAGTATCCATCGTAATTAAACTGCAGAACGGAGGAAGTGACGGAAATACCACGTTCCTTTTCAATCTCCATCCAGTCAGAAACCGCATGGCGGGCGGTCGCTTTTCCCTTGACGGAACCAGCCAGATTGATCGCTCCTCCGTACAGAAGGAACTTCTCGGTCAATGTGGTTTTACCGGCATCCGGATGCGAGATGATCGCGAATGTCCGGCGTTTTTCTATTTCTTTTGTATAATCAGCCACGGGCATACTCTCCTTATTTTGCGAATTTTTTCCGGAATCCTGCAGAATGGGGGCTTTGCGGTTCCGGGGGGATTCTGTTTTACTCTTTTTCTGGTACATTTTAGTATATCTCATGCTGTACTGTCAAGGGATAAGCGGACGCCGGTTTTCTGTGTGTGGAGGGTGGATATGTATTTTCGATAGAAAGAAGTTTGTTTTGCTTTTTGTATGTCAACTTTTTTGTTGTTTGCTTTTCAGTTCTCTCCAGTCTTCTTCCAGCATCGCTCTCAAAATGCCGTCTAAACGTTTTTGACGCTCTGAAAGCCTTGTGGAATAAACGTTTCAAGCCGCCTACTGCATAACAATGCAAAGTGTCTTCAAATCGTCAATCTGAAATTTGTACTTATGAATATATCTTATTTTTTATACGCAAGCTTGCTTCTATGTGCATAATCCAGTGTCTTGAAAATGGCATTTGTATTAGCCCTCGAATATCTTTACCGCACCAATAATCAATAAGCCAAATTGCATTTTCATCGTTACTCACAACGTTTAATAATTTTAACTGTTCTTTTCTTTCTTCTGATATTTTATTTTTCAATTTATCATAGGATAAACTATTGATTATCTTCTCAGTGCTATCCTCCAACAATGCCGATTTTCTGCCTTTCAACAACATGATTATACCATTTATCCAATGCAATCTCAATTCCATATCACGCCATTTGCTTTGTCTGTAAATTGCTATACAAGCGACGTTTCTTTTCGAACAAGTCGGTAACCTCGGGTTTCCATGCTTTCAGCTTCAGCACATTATCTTTCCCTAAGCGCTCTTTTAGGTAACACTCGGCGGTCTGATACAAGCAAAAGACACTTCATGCGCCATGCGGCAGCGATTTGCATGGCAGTAGGTAATAGCGGCATATTTCTGGACGATCGTACAATATACTTCAAACTGGCGAGAACGGCAACGGTGCTCCCAAAAACAACAAGAAGCGTCCTTTGATATGGCATACCAAAAAACGCTTCTGTCTGCTACTCTACAGTGAAAATTTCTTCGATTGTCACATTAAACACTTTTGCAATATTCCACGCTAACACTAAAGAGGGATTGTATCTGCCTTTTTCAAGGTTTCCTATCGTTTCCCGGCGTACACCCACTAACTTAGCTAAATCCTCTTGTTTCATATCATATCTGGCTCTGTACTCCTTAATCCTGTTTTTTATCATTCCTGCGCCCCTTTTTGCTCTTTCCATTCCAGTATCATTAAAATAATCGTAAATGTGAAGATAGCAACAGCAAAACTTAACCCAAAAGCCATAGGGATAGAAGAAGAAATATCGTAAAGCGTTGAACAAATAAACATAAACGGAACAAGAAAAATCATTTCTGCAAAAAAGGCAAAAGTAGCAGATTTCTGAACATTCTGTTGGAACAGCTCATCGGGAATAATCCAAAAATAACGAATGTAATAGGCAAAGCCAAAAAATCCATACAATCCTGTATTTCCAGTTTTCCATCCCAGTATAGCAATTAAGGAAAGTAACGATAGCATCCCTAAATAATTTATCTTTTTCACAAAATCTCCTCCCTTTCTCATGTGGTATATTTCTATCTTTATATTATAAATATACCACATGCAAATAAGGAAGTCAATCTCTATGGATAAATAACAAGCCGAGAATCACGGATTTTCAGAACCATATCATACCATACTGCAGATGCTGTGCCATCTGCAGATTTCATCCTCTGTTTTTGTCTTTCATTTCTCCTTTGTCGCTGCATATCTCCTTTTCCGCCTTCGCCATATACGGAAACAGTTCCTGGTACATTTCGATCTGTTCTTCCGATTCCGGCAGCGCAGGGATCAGTCCTGTGCAGTCCTGAGCGGAGCAGGCAAAGCCTGTATCCTGGTTAATTCCATAGGGATCTTTTTCTTTTTTATTCGCCATTGTTTATCCTTCTTTCTGTTCTGGATTTTCCTGCAAAGTGAAACGTGCCGATTGCAGGGATGTATTTTCAAACACGCTCTAGTACAGCGACTACCAAATAACCGCCACATTCACTTGCCTGCTTTCCCGATTGCACAGGACAAAAATACTCAGCGTAGCCCGCTACGCCTGCGTTTTTTGTCCAGCACACTCGAAAAAGCATTCTGCGCGAATGTAGCAGTTATTTAATATTCGCTGTACTAGTTAGTCTCTCCAAAATCCCCTCTGCTATCCAAGCTTGTAAAAAACGGCAGGATGCTTTATACTGAAGAAGACCGGTCTTTTTCGGCAGTATCCTGTTTTCGGATTTTCTGCGGAAAGGATCTGTCGCACACCAAAGAAAATAGGAAAGGAATCAATCTATGCTTCTGCCTTCCGAATGGCTTGGCAAGCCTTATTATTCGCTGGATGCGTATCTGAAAAAAGAATTTGGCGAGAAAGTTTACAAGCTTTCTTTAGACGGCGGGATGACCTGTCCGAACCGGGACGGTACCTGCGGAACCAGAGGCTGTATTTTCTGCAGCGCGGGCGGTTCCGGGGATTTCGCCGGTGACCGGAGACTTTCCATTACGGAACAGCTTCAGGCGCAGAAAGCTATGATCCGGAACAAGCGGCCGGTCCGAAAGTATATCGCATATTTTCAGGCATACACCAATACCTATGCGCCGGTGGAATATCTGGAACAGATTTTTACGGAAGCCATCGCCGACCCTGAGGTAGTGGTGCTTTCCATTGCCACACGGCCAGACTGTCTGAAATCGGATGTTCTGGAACTGCTGGAACGGCTGAACCAACAAAAACCTGTCTGGGTGGAGCTGGGACTTCAGACGATCCATGAATCCACTGCCAGCTATATCCGACGGGGATATCCGTTCTCCTGTTTTGAGACGGCACTTGAGGAACTGCACCGGCGGGAGATTTCTGTCATCGTCCATACGATCCTCGGTCTGCCTTTTGAGACGGAGGAAATGGTTCTTGAGACCATGCGCTGCCTGAACCGGTATCCCATCAGCGGCATCAAGCTCCAGCTGCTCCATGTGCTGAAACACACCGATCTGGCGAAGGATTATCTGGACAGAAAATTTCAGGTACTGAGCCGTGATGCCTATCTTTCACTGGTCATGCGCTGTCTCGCACAGCTCCGCCCGGATCTTGTGATCCACCGGCTGACCGGGGACGGGCCGAAAGACTTGCTCATCGCCCCACTCTGGAGCCAGGCTAAACGTTCGGTTCTCAACGATCTGCATCATCGGCTGAAAGAAGAACAGATCTGGCAGGGAAAAGATTATTCCGACAATCCATAGACAAATGATTTCAAAAAGAAAGGACGGTGGGATTTTGATTGAATCCTCATTTACCCTGTACAAACTGATCATCCTGTACATGCTTCAGAAGGTAAACTTTCCGCTCACCAACGCACAAATCTCCGATTTTATTCTTGACCGGGGATACACGAATTATTTTCATCTTCAGCAGGCAATTTCGGAAATGCTGGACACACATCTGATCGAAGTGGAGACCATCCGGAATACTTCCTATTACCAGATGACGAAGGAAGGGTGCCATACCCTGGAATTTTTCGGAAAAGAAATTTCAGAGGAGATCCGGGACGACATTGACCAGTATTTAAAGGAACACTCCTATGAAATGAGAAATGAAGTCTCCACCATTGCAGATTATTACAAAAACACACGGCAGGAATACGAAGTCCGCTGTCAGGTGCGGGAACAGAACAGTATTCTCATTGAACTGACCCTCACGGTGCCTTCGGAAAAAGCTGCCAAAGCCATCTGCAACAACTGGAAAACAAAGAATCAGGCGGTATATTCTTTCCTGATGAAAACTCTGGCGGAATAGGAAAGCAATTTTCTATGAAATAAAACTCCTTTTCAGGAACGCAGGCTTCCACATCATCTGCTTTCCTGAAAAGGAGTTTTTAATTATTTATACCTCAGACAGCGCAGCCTCATCCGCCACCAGAATAAAATCCGGATGGAACTGAAGGATCGATGCCGGCACCTGGGGAGTGACCGGACCGAAGAATGCTTCCCGGATGATCTTTGCCTTATCCGCGCCGCTTGCCACCATCAGGACTTTCCGTGCAGACATGATCGTCTGAATCCCCATGGTGTATGCCTGTGTCGGCACCTCGTCCCTGCTGGCAAAGAAACGTGCGTTTGCTTCTATGGTCATATCTGTAAGATCCACGCAGTGGGTCTCTTTTGCAAAAGTGTCTGCCGGTTCGTTGAACCCGATATGCCCGTCATGGCCGATGCCCAGAAGCTGAAGATCCACACTGCCAACCTTGTGAAGAATCTCGTTATAGGCACTGCACGCCTTTTCACTGTCCGCCTCTGTTCCGTTCGGAATGTAAGTATTCTCCATGCGGATGTTTACGTGGGAGAACAGATTTTCCCGCATAAAATAATAGTAACTCTGCGAATTTTCTCTGTCCAGTCCTTTGTATTCGTCCAGATTCACCGAGGTCACCCGGGAGAAATCCAGATCTCCGTTCTCATAGCGGCGGATCAGATGTTTGTAAGTCCCCACCGGTGAAGATCCTGTCGCAAGGCCAAGAACACAATCCGGTTTCAGCGTCATTACGGATGAAATAATGTTCGCCGCCTTTCTGCTCATATCTTCATAATCTTTTGCCCTGATAATTCTCATAACCCTTCTCCTTTTGCTGTTTTGTTCTAAATAATTTTTTCAACAAGCGCCCGTGATGCCCGTTCTCTTGCTTTTCTGCAGGATTCGTAATGTCTCGTAAAATACTCCTGATACAGCAGGTCGATCAGATACAACTGGCTGACCTTTGCGGAAATGGATCCGCCATCCATCGGTCCCTCCGACGCGCCGCACAGTAAGGTTACATCGCTGTAGGCTGTCAGCGGTGACTTTTTAAACCGCGTAATACATCCGATGGAAGCACCTGCCTGTCTGGCTGCTTTCGCCGTGCAGATATTGTCTTTGGTAGCGCCTGAATAGGAAATGATCACAACAAAATCACGGTCCGTCATCGAAGAAGCCGTGATCACCTGCATATGGGGATCCGAAATACAATAAGCTTTTCCTGTGATGCTGGCAAATTTGTGGCATGCCTCCTGAGCGATCAAAAGACTGTCCCCGATGCCCATGAAAAAAATCCTGTCCGCATGCTCCATTTTTTCCAGAAAGGTTTCCACCTCATCCTGCTTCAGCAGGCTGTAGGTTTCCCTGAGCGCGCCGAGATGCGACTGCATGATCTTCTCCGCCGTCTCATTGAGTGTCTCTCCGAGCAGTTCGTTTCCCGCCGGGATTTTTGCTTTTTCCTGGGGATCCGTCATGCCAAGAGACAACTGCACTTTAAATTCCTGATACCCCTGCATATTCAGGCTCCGGCAAAAGCGGTATACACTCGTCTCACCCACCTGGCATGCATCCGCCAGATCCGTAATTGACATAAAAAGCACCTGTCTCGCATTTCTCAGCACGAAATCCGCGACCTTTTTCTCTGCTTTTGTCAGCGAATGATAGGTTTCTTCGATACATTGTATGAAATGATTCTGCTCCATAATGCCTTTTCCTTCCCGTATGCTTCCTGTAACGCTACTATAACATTTGTGGAAATTTTTTTCAATATATTTTAAAGTGAAAATTTTTTTCTTTTATAAACGATCAAAAAACTTTTTCCCCAAAAAAAGCAATACTTCTGTCTTCTCTTTCAAGAATCAAAAGTACTGCTTCGTTACATTTCACCGTCATTCTTCCGCCGGCGTAAAAATCAGCCGCCTTTCACCGTTGTCACAGAACGCACGGCATAGCCGCTCTTCTGTATAATGTTCCGGAGTTCTTCCTCCGACATCGGCTTCTTGGAATAAATATCCGCTTTCTTTTCTTTCAGATGTACTTTGGCTAGAAATCCGTCTCTTTCATGAAACGCGTTCTCCACGCGGATCGCACAGTTCTGGCACTTCATATTGTCCACGCCCACCTCGTATTCATAGGGAAAATGGGCAGGATTTTTATCCTCCGGCTTTACCCTCTGCTCTCCGCCTCCGGAACCACAGCATCCATAACGTGTCTTTTTCAGATATCCACGGAGACTGAAAATAACAATCACGATCAATACCAGTAATACGATTGCTGTTCCCATCTCTGATCCCTCCCTTGACCTTTTCGTTTTCTTAAGAAGTTAGCCTTTTCTAACTATTTTCATTCTAACATCACAAAAACGCTTTGTCAATAGAGTGAACTTTTATTGGTTGTTCCCTTTCAGTGTTTGGAAATGTTCACGGATCTTCTGTTCGTAACCATTCTCTGTTGGATAGTAAAAACTCCGGTCCGCCACCTCATCCGGCAGATATTGCTGTTCCACATAATGCCTCGGATAGTCATGAGCATATTGATACCCGCTGCCATGCCCAAGCTTGGCTGCCCCTTTATAGTGGGCATCCTGCAGATGGACCGGAACAGTGGTCTTCACTTCCTCCACACACCGGGACGCCTCATCGATTGCCCGGATCGCCGTATTACTCTTTGGCGCGCACGCCACATACAGCGCCGCCTCCGACAGGACGATCCTCGCCTCCGGAAGCCCCAGGCGCTCCGCTGCAAGGGACGCGGAAACCGCCACATTCAGAGCCTGCGGATCCGCAAGCCCTACATCCTCCGCCGCGCAGATCATGATCCTCCTGGCAATAAATTTGATATCTTCCCCTGCATACAGCATCTTCGCAAGATAAAAGACAGCAGCATCCGGATCCGACCCCCGCATGCTTTTGATGAAAGCAGAAATCGTATCATAATGCTGATCGCCGCCCTTGTCATAGCGCACCGCACGCTTCTGAATGCACTCGGAAGCCGTGTCCAGATCAATATGTATCTTTCCGTCCGCGCTCCGTTCCGTGGACAGCACGCCCAGTTCAATGGCATTCAACGCAGCCCTGGCGTCCCCACCGGCAATATCCGCCAGAAATTCCCGCGCGTCGTCATCCAGAACCACATCGTAAGCTCCCAGTCCCCGCTCTTTGTCATTGACGGCACGGATCAGAAGTTTCTCAATATCTTCTTTCTGAAGAGATTTCAGTTCAAAGATCACGGAACGGGAAAGAAGCGCGCCGTTGACTTCAAAATAGGGATTTTCTGTGGTAGCGCCGATCAGGATCACCGTTCCGTCCTCCACAAACGGAAGCAGATAATCCTGCTGCCCCTTATTGAAGCGGTGGATCTCGTCAATGAACAGGATCGTCTTCTTTCCGTACATGCCCAGCAGATCCTGCGCCTGGTGCACCGCCTCTTCCATATCTTTTTTCCCCGCCGTCGTCGCATTGAGCTGCCGGAATTCCGCACTGGTCGTATTGGCGATCACTTTTGCCAGCGTTGTCTTCCCTGTGCCCGGCGGTCCGTAAAAAATAATGGAGCTCAGCTTATCCGCCTTGATCGCCCGGTACAGCAATCGTCCCTTCCCGATGATATGTTCCTGGCCGACAACTTCCTCCAATGTCTTCGGACGCATCCGTGACGCCAGCGGAGACTCGGTTTCCATGACATTCTCCTTCATATATTCAAACAAATCCATTTTTTTCCTGCCCGAAACAGACTGTTCCGATACTCCTCCTTTGCACGAAAATGATTCCTGTTCAGCCATCCGCCTCCGGTTTTGCCCGAACAGTAACTTTGGATGTTCTTTTCAGCTTCTTCACTTTATCATACTTTCATTCCAAAAGCAAATCATCCGCAGTCACAAAACTGTATCCCTCCGCCTGCAGTGTATCAATGATCTGCAGCGCAGCCTCAACAGAAGATTCAAATTCGTCATGCATCAGAATAATACTCCCGTCTTCCACCTCCGGGAGCACCGTATCCAGGATCTGTCCTTTATCTTGCGTGATCCAATCCCTGGAATCCACGGTCCAGAGTACCGGTATCATCGTCACATGAAATTCCAGATCCTTTTTCCATTCCCCAAAGGGCGGACGGACGAAAGCGGTGTAAACGCCGGTCAGCTCATAAATCGCGTTGCTGGTGCGTTCAATTTCCTCCACCGCCTCCGCTTCACTGACCTTGGAAAGCCGCACATGATGGAAGGTATGGTTCCCGATCAGATGCCCTTCCTTCTGGATTCTTTTCAGTATTTCTTCATTTCCCTCAATATTCTGACCCTGAATAAAAAAAGTCGCCTTCACTCCCCGCTCTTTCAGACCGTCCAGAAGCATCGGCGTATACTGGCTGTGCGGTCCGTCATCGAAGGTCAGCGCTACCTTCGGAGCTTCCGAGCCGACCGCTCTGACCTCCTGCTGGGAAGTTTCCCGGAACGTTTCCCGCACATTTGCCGCTTCCCATCCGGCAAGAAACATAAACCCCAGTCCGCAGAACAGAAATACCAGACGTTTCAATGGCGGTGACATATGACCTGCCTCTAAAACCGCGCGAACAATCGGATCGCAGGCGGTTTTCTGTTTTTGCTATTATATGAGTGAGTACCAAAAACTATACGCCGCTATTCCACAGTCACCTGTAAGGAACCACAAAAATTATCACCCATTCACAAATCCCGGAATTGTCATGCAAATGATTGCAATAGCGCCGACTGCATACATGCTGTTGATTGCAGCACATACCTGCATAAGTTTTGATCTTACCCTGCCTTTGCTATAAGCAAGGATGGAAAAAATGCCCGAAAAAATCATAAAGGCGGCGTAACTGTAAATCATAATCTCCGCTGCCGGCGACTCCAACGCCCAATCAAAGCTGCGCAAAGGTAGGATCGTCCAGGGGACAAACAGCATAATGGTAGAAATAGCAGTTAAAATTTTCTGTTTCATTATAATTATCTCCTTTCAGATGCGCCGAATCGAACACAAGATACGGCAAGTGCCAAAATTGTGATCCCGACTGCAACAGGCAGCCACGGAAGCCAGGCGATTTGTGTTTCATAAACACCTTCAGCGGCTCTCCCATATGTCACCATGATCAGATAAAACGGATAGCTCATTGGGTAGGCGAACCAGACCTTTGTGTTTATCATAAGCACGGAAGGCACAATAGAAGCCAAACCGATACCAACCGAAAAAATCGGAGAATGAATGCAAATGGAAACCGCCCAATACACAGCAGCCATTGGAATGGCAGCGGCATATATGCTGAATACATTTTTGCAGACATATAACGGCTCAAGGATAAAATTATAATCCTGCGTATTGGTAACGATTGCCGCACAGAGATAGTACGCTCCAATGGACATAACCATCTGAACTGCCGCCAGTATCAGTAAAACGGTAAACTTCGCAAGGCAAAATTTGATCGTACTAACCGGCAGGGACAGCATTTTCAAAATTCCCTTATTGGAGCGTTCCGTTTGACTTATCAGCACGGTGCAGATAACCAGCGACGCCGGAATCATAAACCATACCATACCCATAAAGCCCTGAATGAAAAAATTGTTTTCCGGAGTGATCTGGATACCTCTCAAATCGAAGTTCATATCTGCATTGATAATACTTGGAATCCACATCATAATGACGGGAATCAGCAATATCAAAAAGATTTTAGACCGACGGATTTTTTTGAGTTCTACTCCGACCAATGATAAGAAACTCATTCAAAACACCTCCTCACTTTCAGATAAATAACCTCCGCAATGCCAAACACAACCGTTTCGATTCCGCAAACAACTAAAAATAAGACAGTACGGCTATTTTCCATTGCTTCCGCAAGCATTTGATACGGAGAAGCAAACGGGAACAGGCTTAGTACGGCATTGTCCTGCGGAAAAATAGAGAGCGTGAATACGAGGATCACACCGATGCCAAGCGATACCCACATGTTCCTGCAGGCGGACGCAATGACAAGCATAAGCATGACGGTCGGCAGCGTAACGACAATTTGAAAGCCTGCAATTTTCATGGTTTCGATCAAGTCAAACGCATATCCTGGAAAACAATACTTTGCGCAGCCTGCCAAAACCGCCATCTCGATTGCCACCATAGCGGTCAAAGCCAGCGCAGCAATTATGAATTTCCAGAAAAACATAATTCCCTGACGGATTGGGAGCATCGACATTTTTTGCATAGCGTTATCGGCATATTCTGTATGGTACATCATACAAGCGCCGCAAATGGAAATGAGAATATTCAGCATAGCCATCATCTGCCAATTTGCAGACATCAACAGATCCATCGGATTTCCCGAAAGCGAAGTGAGCTCCTCTGCTTTTACCATCATGTAGACAACCGGAAAAGCTGCTGCAAGAAGTCCTCCGGCAAGAAACGCCGGAAGATAACCTGTGCGTTTCAACTTTCGGGATTCTATGAAAAGGCTCATACCGTACCTCCTCTCCTCTGATTATCCTCATCAATCATAGCAAGGAAAGTATCTTCCAAATTGTCCGTCGGAAACCCTGCCGCAAGGGCGTTCCTTTTCAGTTCTTCCATTGTTCCCTCAAATAAAAGGCGGCCGTGATTCAAAATACCAATATCGTCGGCCATAAGTTCCACCTCGGGGAGTAAGTGAGAAGAAACCAATACTGTGCAGTTACATTTCTGCGGAAGAGAACGAATTAAGGTGCGTATCTCGTGAATGCCAACCGAATCAAGTCCATTGGTCGGCTCATCGAGAATCAGGATCGGCGGTCTGCCGATCAATGCACCTGCCAAACCCAAACGCTGTTTCATACCAAGTGAATATTTTTTGGCAAGTCTTTTCCTGAATTCTGCCAATCCCACAAGCTGGATCTCCGGTGTGTCCCATGACATTCGCACGCCTCTTTCTATGGTAATGGGATATGCCGGACAGATTGAGGACAATGAAAGCTTGCCGGAAAGCGAACGAAAAAAAGCACAGATTATCCGTCAGCAAAGCATAAAAATGAAGAATCTTATCAATGATCTAAACCTTGCGTCAAAGTTAGAATATAATATGCAGCCGATCAATCCAAAGCCCGTAAATCTCGTAGCGGTTGCAAGACAAAGTGTTGTGGATTTTATAAATTTGGATATGGATGAAAAATATCCCATAGAATGGAACACGGACGAAGCATTGAATGCCTGTGTCATAAACGGAGATAAGGAATTGCTGCGACGGGCAATCGGAAACCTGATCACAAATTCACAAACTCACAATCCTGACGGCTGTACGATTTCGGTATGCGTTGAAAAAAATGATATGGATGGTGTGGTATAAAAAAAGTTGACAGTTTATTCTCAAGGATTTCATAATAGAATCATGAGAATAAGGAGGTATTCAA
>JACJJN010000140.1 GCA_016899975.1 Lacrimispora saccharolytica
ACTGTAGATACAAAATATGAATTTGTCCACAATGTTGGTAGCCTTGATTTTAACCATGAAAATTCTTCTCGAAGTATTCTTGAAGATATTCCTTTTATTCGTTTAACAACTTTATGTATACCAAATTGTGGATCAACTTCTAAAAGCAAATGAACATGGTCTGGCATTACTTCCATCTCGATTAAATCGACGTGAAGCTCCTGACAAATATTATTAATCAACTCCTTTAATCGTTCATCAACACCATTGTTCAACACTTTTCTACGATATTTAGGACAAAAT
>JACJJN010000141.1 GCA_016899975.1 Lacrimispora saccharolytica
AAACTTGCGCTGGATAGTTATCAAATCCGATCCCGTCAGGGAATCCAAAGGTATTGGCTGATCATGTCGTTGGTCCACTATTTGTGCTGTATGCATTCTGGAAACTACTGCACATTCGAAGAGGGATACGTGGTCCTATGTCAAGATTTAGCGCAAGTTAAAATGAGAAATTTATCCTCATCTTAACTTACTAAGAGCTGTCCGTTTGTCTGTGTCTGCTCATATAGTTTTTCAAAGTCATTTGGCGACATATAATCGCAATGACTATGAATACGTTTG
>JACJJN010000142.1 GCA_016899975.1 Lacrimispora saccharolytica
CCTTAAACTTATGTAAAACAGTACAACAAGAGATTGATGCAGGTAACTTCACAGAACTAAGACCTAGAACAATAGCAAAGAAAAGACGTGAAGGATACCCATTAGATATTCTTATTGAGACAGTTCAACTTAGAAACAAACTACAATGGATGGTGATAAGCCCTAAAGCATACGGTAAAAACAAAGTAGTCATTGGCAATGTTGGTGACGATGTTAAAGAGCCTATTGCAAAAGAGGCAACCAAGGGAAGAAAGACAAGGAGCTAATAGATGCTAATAC
>JACJJN010000143.1 GCA_016899975.1 Lacrimispora saccharolytica
GGAATGCTGAAATATTTAGGCGTTTCACGGTCTGGATATCGTTCGTGGCTAAACCGTACCCCTTCTGATACAGAAAAGCGCAGGGAATACATAAAAGCCAAAATACAGGATATTTATGATGAATCAAAGCGAAACTACGGAGCTCCAAAAATCACCAGAAAACTACGTCAGAAGGGGGAGACCATCTCAGAGCGTACTGTCGGAAAATATATGAAGGAAATGGGGATTAAAGCCCAATGGGTGAAACCATGGACGATCACTACCATAGATTCCGATTT
>JACJJN010000144.1 GCA_016899975.1 Lacrimispora saccharolytica
ATCATGGATGCACCACTGGTTTCGTCTGCTTTTTGTGGATTTTTTACTTAATTACATATGCAAAACACACAAAAAACCACACACAAAAACACAACACACCCACCCCACCAACACCAAACACAACAACACCCACCACCCCCAAACAAAAAAAAAAAAACCCCCCCCCCCCCCCCCCCCCCCCCCCCCCCCCCCCCCCCCCCCTTTTTTTTTT
>JACJJN010000145.1 GCA_016899975.1 Lacrimispora saccharolytica
CCAGAAGACATTGGCGAGCCTATAAATTTTGCTTCCATTGATGTGGCATTTATTTCATTAGATAAAGTATTGCCTGTGGCTAAGACACTACTTGCACCTAATGGAAAAATTGTGGCACTTATAAAACCGCAATTTGAAGCAGGTAAAGAAAAAGTTGGCAAAAAAGGTGTAGTGCGTGACCCGAAAGTTCATGAAGAGGTCATTGAAAAGATTGTAAAATTGAGTACAGAACTTGATTTTGTGCCACGTGAATTAACTTTTTCACCAGTAAAAGGGC
>JACJJN010000146.1 GCA_016899975.1 Lacrimispora saccharolytica
CATTGGTAATTTCGGTAGCACGGGTGCGCTCGGCCAATTGTGCGGCTTCGGCAGCCTCTTTACGAATTTTATCATCGTCAAGTTTGCGCTGTTTTTCAGCCGCTTCGATTTCTGTAGGCGTCATAGCTCTATTTTTGTTGTATTTGATGTGGAGATAATTTGAACTTCGTTGGTGTTGGTGGTATCGTTATTGCGAACGGTGCTTTGATAATCGGCGGGCACTACAACCATGCTTATTTCGTATGGTTCCCAGTCGATGGCGCGCATTTCGTTTGG
>JACJJN010000147.1 GCA_016899975.1 Lacrimispora saccharolytica
CATTGGGCTTTAATCCCCATTTCCTTCATATATTTTCCAACGGTACGTTCTGAGATGGTCTCTCCCTTCTGACGTAGCTCCCTGGTGATTTTGGGAGCTCCGTAGTTTTGCTTCGATTGATCATAAATATCCTGTATTTTGGCTTTTATGTATTCCCTGCGTTTTTCTGTATCAGAAGGAGTACGGTTTAGCCATGAACGATATCCAGACCGTGAAACGCCTAAATATTTCAGCATTCCGGAGACGGAGACCCGGCGATTCTGTTTTCTGGC
>JACJJN010000148.1 GCA_016899975.1 Lacrimispora saccharolytica
TAACCAACTTTATCGCCCGACTTATATCCATAATTATAAATATGGTTTATTTCATCGTCAATTGAATGAAGAGAAATAGTTCCTTCCAATGGAAAAGGAATAGCGTTTTCTTTTAGCCATACTAGCTCTTCCTTTCCTTTGGCTACCAATACCTCATTTGAATCTTTAAACGTCCCTGAGTGCTTAAAATCTATGTAAAAACAACGTGCTTTGCCTAACCTTCTTGCAAGTTCCGTTCTTAATAGCATTCCAGCCTCATCCGTGTCAGTTGC
>JACJJN010000014.1 GCA_016899975.1 Lacrimispora saccharolytica
AAGTTGGAGTATTTTACTTCAACTATAGCGGAATACCTTGTGAAAAGATAGCCATTATTTTATTGAGCGCTTACTTTTTAAGTGTTTTTTTGGTACATATGACCCATTTATTCTATGTAAAACAAATATTACACAGTTCAGCCAGATCTGTACAGTTACTACACAAACCGTATAAAGCAGTGTATAAAATCAAAAACAGAAATAGATAGCCCGATTGTTGGGATATAACCTTCCGATGGGTCTGATCAGAAGGATACAGGTATTTGAAAATATAATATGCTTACCCGGGGAACCGTTGGGGTGCTATGTCAGCCGCTGGACGAAAGAAAGGAGGCTGGTGCTTATGGTTACATATAGTGATCTTTTTACTTTTGTAATTATGCTTTGTGCCGTCATAACTCTTGTTTTGACTACTTTGAACCACAAAAAATAGCGCCCCTGCTCTGGTAAAGTAAGGCGCTATTTTTTGAGCTAATGCTTTCCGGCGGTCAGGTATGCACTGACCAACGGTTCTCTTGTGAAATTTTCCGCAGGATAACGGCATAAAACAAGTCGCGAACCTAAAAAATATATAATTGCTCATATTGGGAAAATGTGCTATACTCCCGATATGGGAAACCATAGAGCCGGGCGGCTTACCCTCTGATCTTCGGAGGGGCGAACCCTCCAGACGAAAGAAAGGAGGGCGAACCGATGAATATTACATATTCTGATTTAATTCAGTTCTGTATATTTGTTGTTGCCCTTGTAAGTCTTTGCTATGAGATTTTCAAGGACAAAAGAAAATAGCCGCCAACTACCGCAAATAGTCGGCGGCCGTTACAGTAAGTAACTTGCCAATTACTTTTTGAGGGAAGGCCGCCTCTATGGCTTTCCCTTTTCTATTTTCAATATAGCACATCTGAAGAAAGGTTTCAAGACTTTTCTTCTACCTCCGGCACATTATATGTTCCCAGCCCTGCTCTGGGTGTATCTAACAACATAATATACTTAACCGGGGAGCCGGGGGACGTACTGCACCCGTTCCGAGTCTATCGGAGGTGGTGCCAATGAGTACATATGAAGAAATGCAGATTTTACTCACTTTCGCATTACTTGTAGTTGCAATTCTGAATTTGAAAAATAAGTAAGCCGCCCTGTCCCTGGAAAAGATAGGCGGCTTACTTAGCTGAATATTTCGCCGGGGCGGATAGGTGTACTCTATCTTCCGGCTTTCTTGTTAAGTATATTATATGTCAGTTAAATTTATTTGTCAAATTATATGTTCCTGGCTCTGTGCTGGGAATACCTAACAATATAATATACTTAACCGGACAGTCGAGAGGGCACGCATACTATCCGTCTTGAGTCTTGACAGGAGTCTGTACCTCTCCTTTCTGAAGGTTACATTTACAAAATTACTAATCAAGAACAAAGATTTTGTAACTAGAAGATATATTTTACGAATAGACTAAAAATAAAACGATATGAAAGGAAACTTGATGAACGAAATTAAAAATGCAGCTGCATACATTCGTGTAAGTACGCATATGCAGGATGAGCTATCTCCGGACGCTCAAAAACGTTTACTTGCTGATTATGCAAAGGCCAATAACCTCATACTAAGCAATGAACATATATTTATAGAGAAAGGTATTTCAGGGAAAAAAGCAGACAATCGTCCAGAGTTCATGCGCATGATATCTATGGCAAAACATAAGCCAACGCCTTTTAACGTTATTCTGGTTTGGAAATTCAGCCGATTTGCACGCAACCAGGAAGAATCCATCGTCTATAAATCTTTGCTTCGTAAGCAATATAATATTGATGTCGTATCCATTTCTGAACCAATACTAGATGGACCGTTTGGCAGTCTCATTGAACGTATCATTGAATGGATGGATGAATACTACTCTATCAGACTCTCAGGGGAGGTTTCTCGTGGAATGACTGAAAGAGCGTTACGAGGTGGCTATCTTGCGCGTCCTCCTCTGGGATATAAAATTACAGTTCCTAAGCAGCCGCCAGTAATCGTACCAGAGGAAGCAGAAATTGTAAAATTAATTTTCAATCAATTTGTATATGAACATAAAAGTGCATTTGAAATAGCGCGTTACCTTAACGCTTTGGGCTATAAGACCTCCCACAATGGTAAGTTTGAACGCAGAGGTATACAGTATATATTGGAAAATCCAACTTATTGCGGAATGGTTCGCTGGAATCAAAGACATAACGAAACAAAAACATTAAAAGACAGGAGCGAATGGATTGTTACGGAAGGAAAGCATGAAGCAATCATTTCTAAAGAACTTTTTGAGGAAGCACAAAAACGGCTCGCTGAAAAACCACACAAGGCAAGACCAGTATGTGAATACAAACATTGGTTGAGCGGATTGATGCATTGCCCTTATTGTGGTCGCTCGATGGTATATCATCAACGTATCGTTAAAGATAAATATGTTATAGGATCGTTTCAATGTTATGGGTATTGCAAAGGCATATGCAGCAAAAGTTCTTCCATTTCATCGAAAAAGCTTGAACCTGTCGTTTTTGAAGCATTGCAAAATGCAATTCAAAATTCAAACCTTGATTTTGAAATCGAAAAAACGCCGTCCCAGAGTGAAACGACCATAGCAGTTTATTATAAAATGCTTGAGAAAATAGCTGAAAAGGAAAAACGTATAAAAGCAGCCTACCGTGAAGGTATTGATACACTGGAAGAATATAAAGCAAATAAGCAAATTCTGCTGAAAGAAAAGGAAAAGATTTTAAATGAAATAAAGCAATACAAAAGTGAAGTATCTAACAGAACTGAACTTCAGGACACAGTTGTAAAAAGAATAAGGAATGCCTATGATGTTATTACATCCGATCAATTCACCTTACAGCAAAAAAATGAAGCCCTACGTTCTGTTGTAAAAAAAATTGTATATAATCGCGATACCGATACTTTAAATGTATATTATTATTATCGGTCTCCAGCAGAATAGTTCTCCGGTATCATCAAAAACTACATGGAGAGCAATGGCTTCACAAAATGGGGGCAAAGACCCTGCAGCGGGCTATGAGGCATCAAGCTTTCTGCGGGGTCTTTGACTATAATTGTAAGAAGCATGAAAACTGCCGCCCGATGACAGTACAACTGGGGTACGTCCGCTCCCCAAACAGCAACAGAAAATACAGCAGGTAAAACACGCCAGAAAGTGTGAACAATATTGGTGCATATGTTATTACGGTTTGGTCATCCAGTCCGGGCACTGCACTCTTCTGCCGTCACAATACTGGGTAAGGATCGGCTGCCTGACGTTTGGCCGGGACAGATAGTTGGAGAAAAGTTCGTCAACGATCACCGAAATGTCATCGAAAATATTTCTTCCGTAGATCCACTTATGGTCGTATGCCGTCGATGAGGTGATGGTAAAATCGTATCCCTTATTTCTATACACCGAAACCATCAGTAATTCGTGGTTGAAGAACCTCCTCCAGATTCACTTTGAAATGAATTGTAATTTCTTCCTTCTTTACCTCAATCCTTTTGATCAGTCGGTTCACCAACACACGCTTCGCATCCGCATCCGCATTGAGAAACACATCCTGCCAGGTTGGGATCTTTTTCCTGATCTCTTCCCAGTCATTTACCGATACGGACAAATTCTTTATCGCAAGTTCCTTTTCCCTTACCAATGACTCCTGATGCTCCAATGCTGTTTTCTGCTTCTTTATCAACGCAACCAGTTCATCCAGAGACAGCGGATATTCCCCAGACATGGCATCGGGAATATTGCCTTCCATAACGTCAATCTTTTTTCTGATCTTGTCAGCTTCCTCCTGTAGCTTTTGCAGTTCCTTTTTCAGCATGGATTTTTCGCGGTTATGATTTTTCTCAATCTCTTCGAACACATTTTCGTTTTCCTGCAGTCTTCCAATATAAGCTGCGATAGTTTCAAAAATCGGTGGTTCGATATCAGCTGCACGGAACTGATATACATCCTCATGAGGAACACCCTGCCAAGCATTCTGGCACTTGTAAATAGGCATTTTACTCGCTCGTTTCTCTCCTGTGGACTTGATTGTCCAGTAGTTATATCTGCTGCCGTTCGTAAGCTTACACCCGCAATAACCGCAGTAAATGACATCTATCAGTGGAAGCGTGCCATTGTTTTTTTGTATTACTGTGATATCCTGATTTTCCAGTTTTTCCGTGTACCGCTTACCCCTCCTGGTTCTTTTTTCCTGTACCCGATTCCAGGTTTCCGCATCGATGATACGGATCGACTCATCTGCCTCTCTCGCAGTAATCCAGTCTTTCGCATCCAACCGGTGATACTTTCCATTGATCCTTTCGCGTCGCTTATACGCCGTATATCCGGCGTAGATTGGATTCGTCAAAATACTGGTGATGGTTCCAGATTTCCAAACGCCATTGGGTGCAGATTTCTTGTACTCCGCATTTTTGTTCAAAGTCTTGGCAATTTTTGCAGAGCCGTACTCTTTGTTCAATGAAAGGCTGTAAATCAACCGTACGAGTTCTGCATGCTCCGGAACTATGACCAGATGTTTCAATGCCCGTCCATGTTTACTGACTTCACCGGAATATGCGAGTTCATAGCCATACGGAGCTTTCCCTCCCATAAATTTTCCTTGTTCCACCAGTTTCTGTGCCGTATCTTTCACTCGCATTCCTGTGTCTGCGCTGCTTTTTTGCGCATTCGCATACCGAAACGTCAACATCATCTGACCCATGATATCATCCGCTTCCGGTGAGATACAGCCATCTTTGACGGTATATACGTCAACACCAAGCCCCTTGAGTGACATGATGTACAGCGGAGTATCCCACATCAAACGCCCAACACGGTCATCCTTGTACGGAACGAGTATATCAAACTCTCCGTTCCTGGCATCCTGTAGAATCTCCTGCAGAACTTCTCTCTGAGAAGCCGTGTTTTTATACGCGCTTTTGCTACCTTCAAAATATTCTTTTTCATCAAGAATCCAGTCCTCGTGCTTCTGAATATATTCCATCAGGATTTTTCTCTGAATGGACAGATCACCATCAGCCTCCAGCTGCTGATCTGAACTTACCCGCAGCAGCATACGAATTTTTTTCATAATCATAAACCCCTTTTCTCTGTCAAATATGAAAATCCCCTCTCACACCATCCAGCATTTTTGTAGTGTTCGTTAGCACCTATGCTTCGGTGAATTTTAACTACAGTACACGGGCATACTCGTCATTCGTAAGAAAGGCAGGGAGTCACATCTCCCTGCCTTTCCCTAATCGATCACTCCTTGCCCTGCATCTGATGTTTCAGCTCTATGGACAAAATGTCCCTCACTTCACTCTTAATCGTATCGTTTTCCGGTGATTCTTCCGGGAAAATGCAAATCAATTTTATTCCTTTCTTTCCATCTTTTGTTGTATTGGATGGTTTTGGACGCATTATACTACTCCGTGCTGTGTCTCTTACCGCAATTTTATTCTCGGAAAGGCTGCAGCATTCCTGTTTTGCCATTCTGGTACCTCCTTATGTATTTAACTATTATCAGATCATCAAATGTTCCTTTCTTAGCTGGACTTATTAAATCGATATATTGCTGTCAAACCACCAAACCGCGTAAACCATATAATTTCTGGTCACAGGTGAAATTTTGTAACTCTTTCACTCCAAAATCTGACGGATTGTTTCCTTATTCAGCCAAATGTAGCGCAAGTTGTTACCTTTTTGCATCGGCAGCTTCCGGGAGCGACTTCTCTTTTCGTTGCGCTCCTCAATTTCCAGCACCCCCATATTCTCCAACAACATGAAAAGCTCATCACTGCTGAAAATACCGCTCGTTCGATTGATTGATTGTATGTATTTGTCCGACAACCACTTCAAGTTTTGGAATCGAATGTAATAATGCCATTGATCTTCGTATATATCCTTCTTCTGAGCACAAGTCCTTTCATTCAACTCGACCGGAACAATCTGTCCAGACTCCACAGCTTCTTTTAATGCCTCCAGCACCATTCTTCCCTTATCCCTCTCAAACATTCGTTCCTGATTTAAGCGAAGAATTTCAAACACCCCCTGTTGCACATCTCGTAAGAAGCAGTTCCTATTCTCCTCAGTCCAAAATCCTCTGGTGGCAGAGTACTGTGCAATCAACTCGCTAACAATGCAAAGCGTAGCGAACATTTCTCCAAAACGCTGATAAACAAATTGATTTTGTTTACGCAAAATCGGAAACCTTCTCCGAATATGTCGAATAACATATTCAAACTTCTCAGTTACCCATAACAGGAAATCATATGCATGCGTAGGCAAAACCCATCGTTGATCCTGATAAAATTCCAGCAACCCATTCTGAACATCATCTCGATCGATCTCGGTAACAAATGCTCGTGTAAGCGTCGAACTTACACCGGTCAGAATTTCTGCCGTCAGTATACATCCTCCCCCAACCGGGAAAAATTTCTCGTTTCCTTTCGGCTGAAAATCATTCATACGCTTCTTAGCTACTCTATTCCCATACAATCGGATCAGTTCATCCAGTTTCCGCTCCATTTCTCTTTGCTGACCTGAAGTTGCTCCAGGTTTAAAATCATCGATCAGTACTGGTGCATCCTTATACAAACTGGCAGTTTTTTCGATACCGCATGACGTAGCTGTTGCAAATTCCGCATCAACCACCAGTTTGTCACGATCAAAAAGTTTTCCGACAGCGGTCACCAAACTGGTTTTTCTACTGTTTGTAACACCTTGAATGATGTAAACAAAACATAAGGGATACCCTGCCAATTCAAACAGCGTTGCCATCAACGAAGCGTGGACATATAACAATAACGTGGTGCTGACCGACTTATGCATGCAAAGTTCACTCATCTGAATAGCCGCATTAAAAGTTTCTTTCTTACCCACCTCTGAAAATTTTATATTCATTGTATACTTCTCTCCGACAGTATGTATCGTTTTATCAGAACCTCCAACTATTCCGTCTCTGTAAACGTAACGCCAGCCACGATTAGGAATATTTCTCCATCCAGCATTCGAATACTCTAATTCCAGTGGCATACCTTCCGTTTCGATACACTTCTGTACCATTGTCTCATACGACGCTTTTTCCTCCTTAGTAGCGGGAATATGTGCAAGTGAACTGGTAGCTTTCCGGAGCCAGTCAATGCCTTTGATTTTATTGCCATCTACTTCTTCTTGGAAAAGACAACGTCTGCCATTGAGTTTTGTAACTATAATCTCAACGAGATACTTAGTCATGGCAGTTTCCCCATTTTCGGTATCCTTGATTCTCCTACGAACTGCCAACAATCTTAGCGAGAAATTCATTAACGTTTTTCCATAGTATTGTCCCTCCATTGTTTTAGGCAGTAATTCTGCCACTTGTGGATTTTCCTCCAAAGCACGCGCGATGTATATTTCCACAATTTTTTTCGCCTCCTGAGGTATATTGAGTTCTCGCACCAATTGACGCGCTTTTTTTGCATTGTTATCCGACAATCTTCGCAATGGCGACATCCTTACAACATTCTGATGGTACACATCGATATTTGTCAATGGCTTCTCCTGTTCCCGCTGACCTTCGAATACACCAGACTTTTCACTCTGTTTTTCAACAGTATCCAACAGTTTCTCAGATTCCGTTATATCCGGATTTTTTGCATTGTCGATATTTTCAATCTTGTTTTCTTTCTGAGGTAAAGTAATATCCATTGTAAAAGGTTTCACCAATTCCTTCGTATCACATTGCACGGCATCGTCTTTCTTAACTTCCGCATTCTCTTGAGATGCAGTTTTGTTAAAAGTGAACGGCTTAGCCAACCCACCCGCATTGCTGTGTATCAGCTCAGGATTTTCCACAGTAAAGGGCTTTGTCAATTCACCCGTATTGCCGCGTATCAGCTCGGAATTCTCCATAGTAAAGGGTTTTGTCAATTCACCTACATTTTGCGATGTTCCCTTCTCAATGATAACCTCTGGCTTTTTTTCTGGATTTTTCATTTTTTCTCCTTTCATACTGCGATGCCCGGTTTTCAATGGAAAAAATCAATAAGTCGTATTTTGCGTCATTTTTCCTAAAAACAAAGAAAAAAACTTGGACACCTTAAAGTTTTCTGTTACACTATTTCTTTGAGATCATCTGTGTGACCTTGTAATCATTTAACTAAAATTTTGCCTTGTTGAAGAGTCCTAAAATTGACCCTCGTTTTTTTAGGACACCCAAAATTTACGAAAGGACATGAAGCATGAAAGAAACTCCAGGCAATTCAAATTCATTTATGGATATTTTGGAAATGGAAACAAATTATATTCGCAGCCAACGAACTCTGATCGAGTTCCTAACCAAGTTGCCTCCTTGCACTGCTAATGAGACAGCACGAAAGAAAATTATTTATTTTGGAAAAACAATGTTTTACTCTACCGGTTATCACATCAATCCAGTGTTCGCGTTTAACAGTCAGTTAGAACAGATTTATGAAAAAGATCTCATTTTCATCCACGAACTTATGCAGCAGTTTCTTAATACCAAGGAATATATGCTTTTACCCAAACATTCCGCCTTCAACAGCGAGTGGAAAAACAGCGAAATCAAATGGCATGTCCCATATCGGTTTCTTCCAATTTTATCAGCATACATTCTCTCCATAACACCAGAAAAAAAAGGTAAACTGCTTTCTGCTTCAAAGTTCATTAAGCGTTTTAATAAAAATCTTGATGAAGCAAATGAAATTTATGGTCAGTTGCAGGAGTTTGAAATTGTGTCACATTGGAAAGTGTTGGAGGAATGGATAAACAATTTTCTCGGATTTCAATATTTCTCCACCCTTCAGACGATATATCAGACTTACAGCAAAACCATTGAACAAAGAGAATCCCTTCGCTGTTCAATTATTGAACTTACTTGCATTTTTCTTGAATGCCCTGACAATTCAAGCATTGTAACAACCTATATGCATCAATTGTTGCTGGCATTCAAAAAAGATTTGGACGATAGATTTCATTCTGCTTCCTGCGAGGTTGAAAAATATGACATACTCTTTGGTAGGGAAAAACCATATAGTATCCCCGAAGAACTATCTACTGTCCTGCGATTATTCCAAAATTTATTCAATGATACGGAAAAATTTCTTTCCTTTATAAGTTGCTACTTGAGAAAGCACCATATAGAAGCGAGTCCCTACGAACTGGCAATAGACAATCTGGAACCATTAAATCAGAGACTGGAAGAGTTTAACAGCAAAATCAATCTGGAATTACCAAGTTTTTCTTCTGAATTGACTGAGTTTTTCACCAACTTCCATGAACAGTCAAAGGAGCCTGGGAATATCTCCTTATCCAAATGGAATATTTCTGCCCAGCAAAGTCATATCTCGTACTTTTCAGGCTTGGTCGAAGACCATGTAAAAAAGTTACAAAAATTATTTGTAAAATTCTATAAAAATATAGAACACGCATCCGGTCCTCACCCGGAACGTTATAAGACCTTGACTATAGAAACTAATTATTTTTCAAATCTGCAAAATGACATTGCTCGCTTGGAAAAGAATCTGTATAAAAAAGTCCAGACAAGTTTTTCTTGCCTTCCATCTATTGCTTGCGTCAACAGTCCTGGATACCTTACAACGCACTGGAACAAACCTTTTTATTCGCTGGATAATATATCACAGTTGCTTCATATACTCGCCACTGAAAACGATTATCATTTGCCAGACGACGATATTATTCAGTATCTAAAAAAGAAGAAAATCATCCCACAGGAAATAACAGGGATGAACAGAATTCAATTCATCTGGTTACTACAGAATCTTGAAATCCTTCTTGATTGATATTAATTTCATAACCTCTACCTTTTGACAGACCCGCCAAAACCCCTGCGGGTCTGTCCCATAACATCATTTTCCGGTTATGACAGATCTGTCAAATGTGAGCCATCTTTTGACACAGCTTCATACTTCCTGACCATGCGATAGAACGTACTGCTGGACAAATTCAGTTTCTTCATGGCACTCACAGCTGTGATGCTGCCTGATTTCCACTGTTGATACACCTGCTCAAATTCTGCCGGCTGATCAATTTGGGGTCTTCCCATGTGCTGTCCTCTCTTCTTGGCTGCTTCAATCCCCTCTTTCTGCCGTCTCCGGATGGTCAGTCGTTCCTGTTCCGCGATACTTGCCAGCACCTCGATCAAAATGTTCTGGATCATTTCTATAATCCATTTCTGCCCATCCGGAACCTCGATCAATGAAGTCGGCAAATCCAACACCTTTAACCGAATCTTCTTTTCCTGAAACCACTGCAGTTCCTGTTTGATATCTTCCTTGTTCCTCGATAATCGATCCAAAGATGTAATATACAAAACATCTCCTTCTCTCAATCCCAATGCACCTTTTAACGCCTGATAAGATGGACGATCCAGATTTTTGCCACTGCATTTATCGGTCAGAATCTGTGATTCGTCCACATATTCTTTCAGCGCATCCAGCTGCCGATCCAGATTTTGCTCCTGACTGCTGACTCTGGCATAACCAAATACTCTTACATTACTTGAAATCAAATGTTATCTCCTCCGATCAATTATTACAAGCAAAATAAAAGGAATCCCTCATGAGATTCCCTTGTCATAATAGTCTCTACCGAATAATATATGAACTTCACATCTACACTTCTCAACTATGTGAAACACTGAATCACCAAAATTTTCATTTTTTCAAAAAGCAAATAGGGTTATAGCCATAAGCCATAACCCTATTTGCTTAATAAATGATTGTAGTTGGAATCTCATTCAATTCCATCCATCTGAGCAATTTTTCTTTCACTCCAGCATCCTTGAAAGCATAGAAATCATAATGCCTCTTGCACTCGCGCAAATAAACCATTACCTTTTCCCCCCTGGGAACAATTATATTATTCTCCAAGAGAAAATCGCGCAACGCTTCGCTATGAGAATACAATTCATCCTCATAAGGGAACAATATAACCTCTCCTGCTGTCAACCTATCCTTTATATCTCGAATACTATCACATACCTCAATTTTTTCGGTAGTTCTATCGAAATATGTCATACAGGGGATAATTGGGTTGTTTAGGATGTTTTTAAAAAATTCTTTGGTTGATATCATAGTATTACCTCCTTAATAAAATAATTACCCAGGAGCTAACGAAACCAAATGATAGCAACATTCTTTTTCCTTGACTACTTACTTTTTTTGATTCATGTAAACATTGATTCTTGCAAAGAATCAACTGTTACTCAAACCATCATGAAGTTATTCATTGCTCATGTTTATTATAACAATTTTAAAAAATATTTCAATACTTATTTCTTTTAAATTTAAATAGTTCTTACAATAACATGCTCCCTCTTAGTATTGCAGCTCTACATCCCCGCTTTCTCTGTCATAAAAATACGCATGCCCTGCTAGACGTTCCCTCGATGCAGTATCCAAATACACCTCTTCCAGCCACTGGTTCACCCACTCTATCATATCTGACCGATCTGCTACTTTCAGAACCATCAGATCATGGATATTGATCGGCATCAGATACAGGTTGTATTCTCCCGCAATCATCGACAACAACTGGCTATTCAGCATATGCGCCGCACAATATTCACAAGAATCATTCGTGACGATCAAGATGGGATTGATGTCTGGGATTGGCACAAAAACTCCTGCTTTTTCCAGCATCTTCTGGATCTTTTTTCCCAGAGTACACACCGAACATGTTTCACTCTGCAGATTCTGCATCGCCTGTTCCCGTAACATTTCTTCATCAATGCCCCAATCCTCCATCATCTGTTTGGTAACCATCTTTGAGTGCTCCGTATCTTCCATACCTGATCCGCGCATTACATAGCAGATTGCCAGATCAAGCCACGGCTCCCACACCAGCAGGTGCAGGTCTTCCTTCGTATTCGGGAAAAGCGCCGGATATACTACATTCTTTGCCTCTTTCCATTTCATTTCCTGTTTAAATTTTTCCATAATAGTTCCGCTCCTGTTCTATGCCGCTTTTGATTTTGTCTTTTTCAGACTGTTCATTGCATTGGTATAAATCTCAGATGTCATCTGCATCGCACTCTGGATATGATAACGTTCCAATACCGTTTCCATCGTCACACCTGTTCTCTGCAGTTCCTGTTTCAACGCTCTAAGCTTCTGCGGTGACAATTTTTCCTCCGTTTTTTCCAGCTCTGCTTTCATCTCATATACCATCTGCCCCCTGTTGTTCAGAATTACCAACCCGATAATTTCCCTCTGTGCATTATAGGTAATCGATGCGACACGGAAACGGTCACTGGTAACATACCGCTCCCCTTTTCTTTGAATATTCGCATGCACTGCTGGAATCCAGATAAACGGTGCCGTATAAAGTTCCCTGCCGATCCCGATATTGAAACAGGCTCTCTTAAACGAATCCGAAGCCTGACCTTTCTCTTTCTCTGCGTAACTGGTTGTCCCTACATCCTGTTTGGCAATCCACTGCTGCTTTTCCTTGTCCCAAATCTCAACTGTGCAATAGAGGTTCCCATCAATGCTCTGGTGGCTCCTCTTCCAGCCATAGGGTGTGAAAATCTCGTCCAAAATCTTCTGGTCAACTCTGGCGTCTTTAAACAGCAGCAGGCTCAGCCCTTTTTCACTGATGGTCGAGATCCTGCATTCAATCTCTTCTGCTTTCAACAACCGAATCATTTGCTCCTGCATCTTTTTCCTCCTACAAATTAAGCGGAGAACCCATCGACAGATTCTCCGCTATCCTATATAATATTTTCTTCTCTAAGCCACAATCAATCTCCGGTATCTGCTGGAGGTGGTATATTCCTCATAAATATCCTTCCGCTCCTTTTCCAGACGTTTCTTATCGATGGAAGTTGTCGTGACGGATTTCCATGTAACCTGACGGTTCCCAACAATCCCTTTCTCGTTGTCTTTCAAGTATCCCTTCATCTGATTGACTACTGCTTCTTTCGCCTCTTTCACTTTCTGCAGCTGAATGGACAGAGCATCGTACTGTTCGAAAAGCGGCAGTGCCTCCGAAGGCAATTCAATCTCCTGCCCATTGGAATCCTCGTATACAGTATTCAAATATTCTGACGTAGCAGAAGACCCATCCGCTTTCGGGAGAGTACCGGTAAGAACATAATTTGTCCAGAAATCTTTTTCCATCTGGATCAGCTGACGGATCATTTCTTCATCACGATAAACTTCATGGTACAGGAAATGATTCCCACCAACCAAAGCAGCTATGTACGTTTTCTCGGCTCCGGTTACCGCCATATAGTGCTGGATCTGATAGAGGTATTCCAGTGGTACTCCTTGCTCCCAAACTTCCTTTTTATATGCACTCGCCGTTTTTGCTTCAAAGATGCACAGCTTCTTGTCCTCATAAATAACCCCATCCAGATCGGCAATCATGAATGGGTTCTCCTGGCTCTGAAAGATTGCATAACGGTTCCTGACTGTGAGTCCGGTCCTTCTGGTAAACTCTTTTTTAATCACCGGTTCCAGAAGACTTCCGAAATGGGTATATTCTGTTTCTTTTTCCTCCGGTTCTGTTTGTCCGGTTTTCTCCTGCCAAAGCTGAAAGATAGATTTGTAGGGGTTCACGCCAGCAATCACCGATGCATCGGAACCACCGATTCCCATCGTCCTCCATTTCAGCCATTCCTGCCGTTCCATCCCAATGGTCGATACCAATTTTCTCATGCCGCACACTCCTCCGTTCTTACTTCACCTGCATTTGCTAAGTTTGCCAGTTCTTCTCTCATACAATACGCCATCTCTCTGATATGTGAATCTTCATACCGCATCCACTTATTATAAAGAAAAAGCAGAAGATCCGGAAAAACCAGCAATTTTTCCAAACAATCTTCTGCCAGGTCACAGATAAGCTCCACCATGAGTTCATAGATGCTTACCACACAATCGATTTCATACGCGGAAGCATAGACCTCTTCCACTCCCTTTTTCAGCATATAGGATTTATACACTTTCAGTTCATTCCCCAGTTTCTCGCAACACAGCTTCTCCAATTTTCCTCTGTTCATACGCTTCCCCCTTACGCTGCTTCGCTGACCATCTGAAATGCTTTGTCGATCATCGGATTCCCCTCGACCGTCCGCGCAAAAAGATTTTCTTTGTAGTTCGCACTGCGTCTCAGTGGATTGCTGTGTGTTGCGAAATCGCTGACTGCATTGATAAAACGATACGCGTTGTTTCCCACGTCCTTCAGATCCGGCGCTTCAAAATAGCGGAGCTTCATGTCTTCCTGCAGACGTTTGACATTTTTCACCTGCTGTGAGGTAGCTGATTCATCAACAGGCAGAAGCAGATCAATAAAATCCAGCACCTGTTTGTCCGTCAGCTTCTTCTTTCTCAGGTTCTCAAACTCTTTCCCCAGATGATCCATATACGTTTCAGCCAGAAACAACGTATCCCTGGCTTCCTGCATCTTTCCCTGGATATTCCCTGTATGGATCATAGACCAGGACCGTTTTGCGGTGGAAAGTGCCAGGTTCAATGTGTTCTGGCATACTACCCGGATCGGTGTGAGTGCTACCTTAATCGCACCGGAGCCATCATGTGAATTAAAGAACACCATGTAGGGTGAAATCCGTTCTCCGGAAATAATATACTCATGGGGCATTCTCGCCAACATCCATACCTTTCTGCCATTCTGCAAGCTCCCCGCTGTTTCATAACGAACTCCTTCGCCAAGTAATTCATCCGTAAAGACAAATGCTTCTCTGTTCTGCACAATCTTATAGCGATCGGATACAACGCCCAGCACCTTGCGGTCGGTGTCTCTTACATTTACCTTATACCCTTCAATCCGTTCATTCTCCCCCGTATACACCGGTTCCTGCACGACATTCCAGTTCAGTCCGGCTACTATCAAAGCTCTCTGCGAATCAGGAGCTTCACTCACCCGTGTTCCCAATCCATGCCATGGTGTTTCTCTCACATAAAACATACTCTCAACGTTTGCTGCCATAATCATTTCCTCCTTGTTTTGATACTTTTTTGTTTCATACCTGACTTTGGTTTGACTTAATCATCATTGAAAACCTGTTCAATGATAACTGCGGCGACACCAAGAAGCGCCAATAAGATTTTATCCATGCCACACCTCCTCTCAGCACATAGAAAAAGGGCAGAACCCGTAATGGATTCTACCCTGAGAATATTGTTTCACTATAATAATATACAATCATAAAACCATTAATTGACTAATTTATATCTTTTATAGAATTATAAAAATCGGGGTGGCATATTTCTACATATTTGTATTCTGCACTTTGTAATCCCAGGTATCTTGCATAACCGTTGTATTCCTTCGCTTTTTCAACATTTTTTTCTGTTCCCCAACCATATAAGTAGGCATCACATAAAAAGGAAGCTTCCCCTAAATATCCTCCTGAAAATGCTTTATGAGCATATTCTAAAGCCTTCTCTCTATTACATTCTCCTCCAATACCACCAAAATAAAGTATCGCCAAATTATGATCTGCTATTGCTAATCCTGCTTCGCTGGCCTTTTCAAAAAATTCTTTTGCCTTTTTAACATTAGGTTGTATTTGTGGAACTCCAAATAGATATAACCGCCCTGCCTGAAATGTTGCTTCCACATGTCCTTGTTCTGCAGCATGTTCAAAGCATTCCATTGCTTTTCTCAAATTATATGGCACTTGAGAATTTAAAAATTCTAATCCCTCCATATATTCTTTCTCTCCATTTGTATATCCCATACCTCTTCAACCTCTACTAACCTTTATTATCATAACACAATTCTAAACTAAATATCTTAAATTTAGTACTTATAATATAATTGCTTCTTCGATTCCACTTTAACAATGTTTTATACATACTCCTCTGGTATATTTACCTGTAAAACCACTGGTACTCTTTCACTACGCATATCTATCTTAACGATTACTTCATCTGGTTCACGATAGTCTTTATAACCTTCTCCGTTAGCTACCCCTATAAAAATATCCTTATCATAAATACCAACTGGTTGTCTAACAGATACACTGGTATTTAAAGCGTAATTACATTTAAAATCACATATTAATGATTTTCCATCGTTAGTAAATATTCCATGATAATGAAGCATATAATTTAAAGTAGATATTTCCTTATATGGAACTTTAGGCGCATTCTTAAAGTCATTTTGTAAAAAGTTGCAATCATTCATTCGATAATCGTCTATAAGTCCTTCCGCAATAGAATATTTCGCATAGTTGTATTTTTCACGCCCATAGCAATAAAAATCCCCATCTTTGAACCCAATATAACGCGCACTATATTTCTCTTGGTGTGGTCTCAAAAAATATGAAAGATTCTGGTTTTTAAGATTTTTGTCCATTGTAAATATATCTATATAATTTAAATAAATATAGTGCTCATTATCTTCAAATATACGGTTCGCTATCTCGCTACTCTGGCTAGGATTCTTTTCTAGCTTCTGAACAACTCTGCTTCCATCATATCCTAATTTGGCAATATATTGATTTCCATAGTCTCCATACATTACCACAACACCACCATCAACCATTCCGTAAGCTCCTATTTTTCCATCAAAAAGGAACTTCCCTTCTTCCTTTGTTTCCAGATTTTCCCAATACATTGTACAAGGATCATCTTCCCAATTTACTTGAGTAAACATATTGTCCTTTACATCTACAGCATGACGGTCTATACGATTGTCTTCCATTCTTTTTACAAAAGTATCGATTTTTTTTACAACACGAACTTCCCAACTTAAAGGATTAACAGATACTATATAGACATCTTTATCTGTTTTCATAATTATAAAATAATATAGTTTTTCTTTATGCTCCTCTTTCATATTTTTTTCTTCTACAATTATTTCATCTCTATCCGTTACTTCCAAACCTTCGTTTTCTTCCGAATTATCTATATCCTCCTTTTGTTGATATGTATCGATTTCAGAAAAGGAATTAACTGTATTTGTCATATCAATAATGAAAGCAGAATAAATTTCTTCAATACTTAATTTAACATCAAAATCCAAGTTCTCTTCCTTTATAAGTTCCTGTACTACTTTCACTTTATTTTTTAACTTACGAACAATTTCCGGCAAAAAGTGATAAGATGCTATCGTTTTCATAATAAGCTTTGCCATATAGTTATCTTCAATAGATTCCATTACCAAATATATTTTCCCCACTTTCTCCTGTGGTATATTAGTAATATCTATAAGATAACACTCTATTGTTTCAGTTTTATCATCTAAAATCCCCTTATTTTCTAATGTCTTTTGTAGAATTTTCATCTTTCGTTCATCATTAAGAGAATTTCTATCTAATTGCATAAGAATTTCACAAACAGAAACAATCTGAGGTGTTTCAGAATATACTCCTTGCTCAACCTCTGTTACTAATAAATGGTAATTATCAATATTTTCCAGCTTTTCATTTAACCTAGCAGCAAACGCTCCTAATATTTGTTTAAGCTGTACATGTTCTGTATATAAAGAATTTATCTGATTTCCAAGACTCATCATAATCCGTCTATCAATACAATTCTGTTCGTACAATTCTGTCATTGCCTGTGTCATATATGTATTGATCTTATCGTGATTCCTTTGTATTTCCTGCTGTGTCATCTTATTCTTTCCGGTAATAGTCCTGGACATTCTTTGAAACCATGTCTGTGATTCTAACATAGTAACTTTACTTTCATTATCCTTTAACAAAGCCATCATACCGGATAAAATCATATTCAAATTTCCCGTGGACTGTTTAGCTAAAAAGGTAATATCCTCTTGAGTAATAATGGTATTTTCCATGGTTAGTCTTTCTCCTTTTTCTTAAATCGATTTATAAATTGATTCTAAATTCTCATTTATCTTTCTGCTCAAATTACTTATTTGCTCATATCTAACCTGTTGTCTCTTCATATTGGCTATATACTCATCGTATTGTTTACTTGAGTCTTCAACAATTCTAATGAAGTCATCATATACATTTTCTAAAGTCTGATAATATCTGGCTTCATTTAAAATCTTTCTATATTTTCCTCTTCCAAAACATGGCGCTATAACAGAACTGATAGCGGAACTGAATACAAATGCAACCGGAATGGTAAGGAGTGTAGAAGCACCAGCTGCTGTGATTGCAGCTTGCACAGGAACCAATGTTGCCGACGTAATACCGGCAGTCGTACCAGCTTCACCACCAGCTTTCATAACTTCCCTAAAATATTCATCGTCTGTAAGGTTGCCGTCTTTCCACTCTCTATAAGAAGCAATCGTCTCTGTCGTAATCCCTATCGCCGCCCCAACAATTCCAGCCTTCACAGAAGCCATCGCCACATTTTGAAAATTATAAGCAGTATTGGCTTTTCCAGAAGCTGCTTTCTTAAACCGTGAATCCCTAACAGATGTAATCGTATCAGAATCCATATATTCTTCCGTCACATAGCCTTGTTGATTGGCATAAGCTACTTTTTCTTTGTTTGTCACAACTACGGCATCTTTGGGTGTATTATGGAGATCTGGATTATTAGAACTCAAATACGCTTTGTTCTGATAGGTTCCTTGAATACTCTTATCCAAGATATTCGTTTCTGTAATATCTATCCCCGGCTGGGTAGGACAATCGCCAGCTTCAAATGTAGATAAAATCTTTGATGGCTTCATCCTTTGGGATGCCATATAGTCCCACTCATATCCCTTTCCTTGTAGCTGTGTGCGCAACCACCTAGCTTTTTTTGCTGATGCTTGTTGAATTAGTTCGGTATTTGATAAATCTTTTGGATAATTGGCCCCCATCCACTTCCAAAATTCCACTTCGTTTGCTAATTCAGCACTTTCATTAATGGCTGATACCATTTCGCCAAGGCGTACTGCCTTTTCTTTTGCAATAAGCTTGCTGGTATCATGCATCATCTCTATGTATTCCTTCTCCATACGTGCACCTCAATTTTTCGACACAGTTTTCCACTTATTAGTCCATTATAACAATACTCTAGTATTTTGTAAATATACTTTATACCCAGTAATCTAAAGATAAGGAAACGAAGAAAAGGAGATACCTATGCTTGGAGATATCATCAAAACATTACGTCTTTCCCATAATTTAAACCAAGTTCAGTTAGCAAAATCATTAAACGTTTCAAAGCAAACAATTTCCAATTGGGAAAATAATAACATTCTTCCTTCTATAGATATGCTGATAAAACTTTCAGATTTTTTCTCAGTAACTACAGATTATCTTCTGGAACTGGATAACCGTAAATTTATTGAAATAACAGGGCTTACAGATACGCAACTAGCGCATATTCAGCAAATCATCAAGGATATAACTGCTGCTTCCGACAAAAAAGGAAGCAACCTTTCTTAATCATTTTTTCAGGTATACAGAAAAGAACTGTATCAATAGCAGCTTTCCGTATGCCTGTTTCTTAATTAGATTAGATTTCCATAAAACATTCCGCCAACAGCAAAACTGCATATTTGAATCCTTTGATAAAGCCGGCTTCCTCCCCAATGAAAGCAGCTTCAAACAATTTGTCTCTGTATTTTTCAAACTCCTGGGTATCCATATCTGCTCTCTCTTCTTTTGCAATCCGATCGATTTCCTGATCGACATTCCTGCTCACTGTTTTCATGTACTTATCTTCCTGTGCCAAATGCTTATAAATTTCTTTTACCTTTGAATCCATGATATCCTCCCATTGAAATTCTGTTGTCACCATGACATCAATCAAATTTTCCCTTGTTCCATCAAACTGCAGACAGCCACCTTTAACGGTCATCAGGGCCATATTATCCGGCCAGACCGGGACATCCCCGGCCATTAACCGTTATGCCGCGAAAGGCTCTTTACATGAGTAGCACATGATAGGCTCTCTGCCTTGGCAAATCCGCCTGTGGTGCTGGTTTGCCGGCTTTGCCAGAATATCATGTGTGATGGAGGCTCATGTCAAGAGTACCGTGGAATAATGGTTAATGGCCGGCCGGATAATATGACTCACGCTGGCCGGATAATATGGCACAGGTGGCCGTTTTTGATGACAATCTGCACAAACTGCAGTAACACCCATCCGCACCAACAATCACATGGTCATAAACATGGATCCCCAACAGTTCTCCCGCTTTCTGCATCCTCTTTGTCATACGAAAATCTTCTTCGCTAGGTTCGCAGTCTCCGGATGGATGGTTATGTACCAGCAAGATACCAGCCGCGTTAGACATCACCGCATGTTTAAATATTTCTCTCGGTACTGCAATGGCAGCATCCAAACTTCCGATGGAAACAATCTCCAGCGCAAGCGGCTGGCATTTCGCACTTACCGATATCACCAGAATATGTTCTTTGTCTGCCCCTTCTAACACCTGGGATGCAAATTTCGCCACTTGCTCCGGGCTTTTCAGCTGCTCTCCGGAATAAGGCAAATCCAGTTCCTTTACCATCTTCAGCCGGATTAGTGGAAGATACGTTTGCTTTTGCATTGTTTTCTCCTTTCGCAAAAAGAAAGGGAACCATTTGACGGTTCCCAGTAAATTTGTTTCATATTGATAATATACCATTGAAAATCCTTGTTTTTCCTATACGCCCAAAATTTTCTGAAATCTATCCCTTTCACTCAGACAACAGTTTTCTACTTGTATTACTGTCACGATAAAATGCTATTTATCGCGATTTATCAAAAATAATCTCAAACTATCATTGTTTCATTTTAAAACCAAAGAACAATCAAGTAATTTCTGTTGCCGGGGTAACCAGGTTTTGTGGTACAAAAATCAGAAGTCGTTTTCTAAAGTATGCCATATGCACACTTTCAGCGGCTGTGATTTCCTGCCATAATCATCCTGGTTGCCTGCTAAACCATATGAATATAGAAGAAAGATAAAATATAGATAATAAGAAGAATAGATAGAATATATAGAATATATAAGATATAATAATATAAATTAATAATATATAATTATAAATATATATCTATTAATAAACAATATGATAAAACCATAACAATAAATAGTAAATGAAAGACGGCACAACCAGAGAAAAGGAGGACACGGACATGCCAAAATCCGAAAAGAAAACAGAAATACTTAAACTGAGGGTCACCGAACAGGAATACGAATCGATCAAAGCCCAGGCACAAAAAAATCATACCACCACTTCCGATGTGATCAGGACTGCACTATTTACTGACAACAATGACATGAGCGCTGCTATCCATGCTGAAATCCATCGGCAAAAAATATATAACCTGCTTCAGCATACCAAAATGCCAACAGAATCCAGAAAACTTTTGATAAAGGAGTTGAACAGCCATGATTGATGCAGGTATTAAATTTCCCACCCGAGGAGACTACACCAATTTCGATGCAATAAAAAATGTGTTATTGTACATGTTTCAGATCCCTACCGACAGCTATCCTAACCGTAAGCCAATACCGATCCATTTTTATGGCATCCCCTATATCGGGTATCCTCCCAAAGCAGAAGATGTCATAGCACAATTTGAAGCGATACGCAAAAGGCAAAGATGCATCATCCCACAGCAGATATGGCATATGGAACTTTCTTTTCCGATTGTTTTTGAAGATCTGACTTCTCCTTACTTCTATTTTGCAGATGAGATCGCAAGGCTTTTCTGCTGGAGATACCCCGTGTGTTATGCCTACCACGATAAGAATCGGGAAACCAAAAACCGTCATTCCCACTTTCATTTTGGCATCTCCACTTCCAGCTATATCGCTGATTATCCCCCATTGGATGCCGCAAGATTCCAATCTTACCTGGCTCAGATGCCAGCGATTGCACAGGCATATGGCGTTCACCTTTACCATTTCCAAACAAAGGAGGAATTGAAATGTTTGAATCTTTCGACGATATTCTGACCGTTGAAGAGGTATCCGCAATCTTAAAGATCGGAACAACCCAAGCGTACAAGCTCGTTCGTTCGGGAACCTTAAAAGCGTATAAAGAAGGCAAGGATTGGAAGATCCCCAAAGAATCCTTGGTTCTCTATATCAAAGAACAAACGAGGCTTTAGACACAAATTTACCGGACTGAGTTTCCTCAGTCCGGTACTTTATTTTCCAATCAACTGTCTGATTTTTTCGTTATTTCTTCTGCTTCCATCCGAAGTTCCAGGAATCTCCAGATCCACTCTGGCTTGTTTTCCTTCTCATGGTATAACCGCATCAGGGTACGTTTCCCAACTCTCCTGTCCATAATTGCAAACAGGTAGGTCAGTGGATTCTCCCACGCTAAACATTCCTCGATCGAATACACGTTCAGATACAGGTGCATGGCTTTTCCTACATCTGCAATCTCAAAGAGTCCCTTTTCCCGCTTTTCTTCCTCTGTAGGAAAAGATTTACTCTTGTAATACACATCACTGTTGGCAATCATGATCTTCTCTTTTTTGTCGATCACGATCCGGAAAAAACGGTTATAAGAACAAAACATGCAATGGCATTTGGGATTTGCTGGTGGTTCTGTCTGATAATGTGGTCGGCAGTATTCAAAATCATAAGCAACTCTTCCCTTCAGTGATGGAGTCATCCTTTCATACATGGCTTTCCTCGTCTTGCTCCACATAAGATTCCCTCCTTAATACTTGCTTCTCTGTCTTTCGTTATAGGCTTTCTTTTTATTGATTGTCCTTACTTTTGCCCTGGGTTCATACTTACTGCAATGCTGACAGTAAGTCCTGTGGCACGCATTTCGTCCTTTGCTGCACTCTCCCAGTGCGAGATAATACCTGCATGGTACTTCCCTGTATTTCGCCATATTCGGCTTCTCCTTTCTCTCATGGCACTGCTCAGGCATGGTCAGTCCTGTGCTTTATAGTTATAAACTGGTTTCAAGACTTTCTCCACGGCAACGGTATCCGTAACCGCTCCCAGGATATCCTGGATCCCACGGTAAGCAAACGGCGCTTCCTCTAACGTCTCTTTACCGATACAGGAACTATAGATTCCTTTCATTTCTTTCCGGTAAGCTGACACGGTATACTGTTCCTTTACCTGGTCCCTTCTCAGGATACGTCCGGAACCATGAGGGGCAGAACAGTTCCATTCCCGGTTTCCAAGCCCACGACAGACCAAAATCCCATCCCTCATATTCATGGGAATCAGCACCGTTTCATCCTTATGGGCTGAAACAGCGCCTTTTCTCAGTATCCCGTCTCTTTGATCGACATAATTATGGACGGAACTACTTTCTTCCGTGACTTTCCATTTCATTCCTTTTACCAGTTCATCGAGAATTGCTTTTCGGTTATCCGCTGCATACTCCTGGACAATCTGCAGGTCATGGAGATAATCCTCCATCAGTTTTCCCTCCAGATAAGTCAGTTCATAGGGAACAGAAATCCCTTGTTCTTTCAAGTGCTCCTGCCCCTTTGACAGATAAAATTCTGTAACTTCTTTCCCAAGATGCCTACTCCCTGTATGGATCACCGCATACAGGTTCCCCTGTTCGTCCCGATCCAATTCGATGAAATGGTTTCCGCCACCTAACGTTCCAAGCCCTGCACATACACGGCTCATCTGGATGGAACGAAAGCATCTTAATTCCTCCAGATTCAAATTCTCCGCAAACCTGTGCGGTGTTCTGCGGCTTCTGGAGCCTGCAGGGATATTTTCCCGGATGACTGTATCCAGCTTCTGAAATTCCACTTTCTTCTGCTTCAGCTTCGCCATAGTAATACCACATCCAATATCGATCCCAACGATATTTGGAAGTATCTTTTCACCGATTGTGGAAGTGAATCCGATTACGCTGACTTTTCCAGGATGTACATCGGGCATGATCCTGATGTTACAGTCTTGAAAAGCTTCATGGTCGCAGCACTGTTTGATCTGTGCCAGCGCATATTCCTCCACATGGTCGGTAAAGACCAGGGCTGTTGTATAAGTTCCTTTTACTGTTTTCATGATTTTTCCTTTCTTTCCGGTGCCTTTCCCCTAAAAAAGAGCGCAAAAAAGCACCTCCCGTTTTGGAGATGCAGAAAAATCCCTTGCATATAGAGCCAATCATGCAAAAGTCAAACATAGGATATTCTTCTAAACCCTGCATTTATGCCATGCTCCTGCACGGTTCAAGGGCAATCTGTTCTCCGGTGTATATTCTGATTGTAACTGGTTTGATAAATTTCTTGCTGTCATGATTACCCTCCTTTCTGTGCCTGTGAAGCACTTACATGTATCGTTTCATTGGTTTCTCCCTCAGTATACGCATGAAGCATGTCGTTGTCAAGGAAAAATCCTTGTCCATCTCCTGAACCTCTCGAAATCCATCCCCAACAAAAAACGAACAAGGCAGTCCCTCACAAGGACTGCCTCCGCCATACGATACTGACTTTTCATCCATAACCGGTTCTATCTGGCAGGGCTTACACTGCCGGATAACCATTCCCGCACCAGCTGTACACTGACTTTTAATACTTTTGCTATATCTTCCATCGTCATCCCTATCTCAGCAAGACTTTTCGCTGTCTCTTTCTGAGACTCCAATTTTCCTTCTGCTTTTCCCTGCGCGCGTCCTTCTGCGCGTCCTTCTGCACGTCCTTCTGCTATGCCTTCTGCACGTCCTTTTGCTTTTCCTTCTTCGATACCTTCTCTATAAATTCTTTCAGATACTTCACACATCTCTTGATAACCTCCTTCTTCGCATTTCAAAAAATGTATTCTTTTCGAAAGATCACCATGTGTCATGTCATTGGGATCTGCAGTTTTGAAATACTGCATCAGCTTCGCGGTTTCTGAACCATCATCTACCGCAGCATTCACATACAGGATGTGTTGCCCATCCTCATATTTCAGACCAGTACTTCCAAAATACTTTTCCACCGGATAAACGACATGCCCTGCTTTCCACAAATCCGTCTCGCTGACATATATGACGTATACATCCGGCAGCTCCGCATAGGTCTTTCCCTTTTCCAGATATTCACTGTCAATCATGGCACCATAAAATCTGGTCCGTCTTGCATGGTCTATGGTATCAGCACGCTGGATCTCCAGGTTATAAAGCCGTCCACAGCCATCTTCAGCCAAAATATCCAGGATTGCATCATGCGATTCTATTTTGGAGATTCGATACTGGGATCGAATCTCTTTCACAACCAAATCGTTAATTCCTGTCAGAATCCTAAGCACATATTGACACGCTGGAGCATCATTCAGTGCTACGGACATAAACACGTTGCTTAACAAATTAAATTTTCTCGCTTCCTCCACGCGTCGATCCCGATCTGCAAGAATACCAGCGGATTCTTTATCTATATTTGTTATTTCGCTCATATAGCCTCCCTCTCCATTTCCAGAAATTCTTCCTGTCCTATCCCCTTGTCTACAGAATAACATTCCTTTTGGTATATTGCAAGTATAACAGCTTGTCCCTCTGGTTCTTTTCTGATATAATAAATTACAGCATACCACATTTGATATCCTTAGGGACTCACTCATTACTTTTCTTATCTTTGGTGCCGCTCTTGTTCTTCTTATCTTCCATTTTAATGACTAATTCATCGATTATCAAGTTCCTGCAACCCCGAATTTGTATTGATTTCCGTACCACTCCGTATACACACGATTCAGCGTAAAGGACATGATTGCCAGCACATTGGCACGGATCGTGGCGTCTGTCCATGTAGCATAAATCTCCGAGCACGCCACATTCTTGATGTAATCCCGATAGCGCACATAATAATCTTTTGCCGTGGAATCCGACGGATCTCCATCGTGTACTACAACATATTCCGGAACCACCACCCGGCTGAGAACAATCTCTCCGGTTTCATTCATCGGTTTAATCTCATCCTCCGGAATTTTCTCCGGATAATCCCCGAACAGAGTATGTTCCGGAATTGCAATGTCCTCAAAGGAATCGTTGGGTTCTATCACATCCATCTCCACCGGCTGGACCGAAGACTGCCCCGACAACAATTCCGAACCAGTCACCTCCACCGTGCCGTAACCCTGTGCCTCCACCTTGACAGTATACTCTGAGTACGGTTGGTTGACATTGGGGGAAAGGCTGTACTCCAACGGCGGTGTCGGAAGATCCAGGACCGGTGTCCTTCCGTCACTGTCCGTCTGTACTGCCTCGATGATGTTCTTTGGATTTCCTGAATAGGAAATGGAAACCTTTGCGTTTGGAATCGGCCTGCCCTGCAGTCTTGTATTGACCCATACCTGCAGCTTTCCTCTGTCTATCATATCCTGCTGCATCTGTATTTTTGCCATAAAAAACCTCATACACTGCATTTGTTCTACCATATGCAGTGTATGGGGTTTTCTTTCCAATTTCTTTCTGCAACAGTTAAGCCAGCTGAACTGTTATGGTATCCGCCCATGTAAAATCGCTTCGCGATGGACAAACACCCGCAAGTACTATATTTTCACACAGACGTCACAAACCCGGCTGAACCGTTGCCCTTTCCTACAGGATTCGCCCTACATCGTTAACCAGCACGTAAACCATCAGTACCATCAGCAGGATCAGTCCGCCGAAATGGATCATTCCTTCCACATCGCGCTTCACTGGTTTTCTCCGGATCGCTTCTACAATCAGAAAAACAAGGCGTCCGCCGTCCAGAGCCGGGAACGGGATCAGGTTCATGACACCAAGGTTCGCCGACAGAAGAATTGCCATATTCAGCGCCGTCATGATTTCCATTATAATACCGTAAGGTTTTGCAGAATCAATGGACTTTCCAATGGCATCCACAACCCCCACCGGACCGGACAGGTCACCGAGTCCATACTGACCTGTGAACAGCATGCCAAGGCTGTCGATCACCATCTCGATCCAATATTTCACTTCCAGCGCGCTGTACTTCAGAATTCCGAGAGAAGACTGATCTTCCCGCAGGCTGTAGCTGAAATTCAGGCTGGCATATGTGCTCATCTCCGGGATCAGCACTGCCTGATGTTCATCTCCGTTGTGCAGATACGTCACTGTCACCGAATCTCCGCTCAGCGGATTCTGCTCCAGATATTCCATCAGCGCTTCCCGGCTGTCAATGTCTGTGCCATTGATCCCTGTCACCACATCTCCCGCCTGAATACCTGCCTGTTCCATGGGAAGCCCTTTTTCCACAGAAACAATCAAAGCGCCATCAGAATCTTCATCATAGCTGAAACCAAGGCGGTACTGTGTTGTGACAGAAGGAACATACACAATCTCTCTGTCTTCTCCGTCCCGCTCCACCGTCAGACGTATCTCATCCGTCGGAATTCCATGCATGGAAACCGTGGTGCTCAGTTCCTTTCCAAGAGAAATGTGTCTCCCATTGTAGGAGGTGATCACATCCCCCGCTTCCAGACCGGCTTCCGCTTCCGGCGAACCTTCCGCCACTTCCACTACCCTCGCCGGGCCGCTGCCCGAATAGCTGATCACAATAATAGACAGAAAGAATGCAAGAATCAGATTGAACACCGGTCCTGCCGCGATCACCGCCATCCTTGCCCAGACAGATTTACTGTTGAAGGATCCCTCTCCGCTTTCCTCCTCATCTTCTCCCAGCATTGCGCAGGAGCCGCCGAACGGCAGCAGTTTCAGCGCATACGTAGTCTCCCCTCTGGTTGTCTTCAAAAGTATCGGCCCCATACCGACCGCAAACTCTGTCACGGTGATATGGTTTGCTTTCGCCAGCAGAAAATGTCCCAGCTCATGAAAAATAATGATCAGGCTGAAGATCAAAATGGCGATGATAATAATCATAGTCTCCTCCAGATTTCTTAATGATAATTTCCGTCAATCTCAAAAGGTCTGATCCACCCATTCCCAGGCTTCTCTTTCTGCATCCAGGATCTCTTCCAGAGATGGATTCTCTTTTTTTTGATGATGTTCCATCGCCCCACGGATTCCATCGTAAATGTCCAGAAAAGCAATTTCCCTGTGCAGAAATTTCGCCACCAGGCGTTCATTTGCCGCATTGAAGATGGTCGGCATTGTACCGCCCTCCCGGGAAGCGCGCACTGCCAGCGGAAGTCCCTCGAAAGTTTCCGTATCCGGCTCTTCAAATGTAATCTCTTTCAATGTCCGGAAATCCAGACGTTCTCCCTCCAGATAACGGCGATCCGGATAATACAGAGCGTACTGGATCGGCAGTTTCATATCCGGCGTCCCCAGCTGTGCCATCACCGCTCCGTCGCGGAACTGTACCATGGAATGGATGATGCTCTTTGGCTGAACCACCACCTGAATGTCATTCAGTTCCACATCAAACAGCCAGCGGGCTTCCATCACCTCCAGACCTTTGTTGACCAGAGTCGCGGAATCTATGGTGATCTTATGTCCCATAGACCAGTTGGGATGGCGAAGCGCGTCCTCCACCGTCACCTTCCGCAGTTCCTCCCGTTTCTTTCCCCGGAAAGGACCTCCCGACGCAGTGATCAGCAGTTTGTCAACACTGCGTCTTTCCTCGCCGGACAGGCACTGAAAGATTGCCGAATGCTCGCTGTCCACCGGCAGGATCTTCACACCCTTTTCTTTTGCCAGCGGCATGATCAGATGACCGGCGGTCACCAGCGTCTCTTTGTTCGCCAGGGCGATATCCTTCCCCGCCTCAATGGCTGCGATGGTCGGACGGATCCCGATCATCCCGACGATCGCCGTGACCAGGATCTCCGTTTCCGGCATCACTGCCAGTTCCAGCAGTCCGTCCATCCCGGACACAACCCTGACATCCATATCCCGGAGCCGTTCTCTCAGCTGAACCGCTTTTTCCTCATGATAAACTGCCGCAAGCTTCGGGCGGAATTCCCGGATCTGCTGTTCCAGAAGGTCAATGTTGCTTCCTGCGCTGAGCGCTTCCACTTCAAGATCACCGTTCGCCCGGACGACATCCAGCGTCTGGGTTCCGATGGACCCGGTAGATCCCAGCACCGCTATTTTCTTTCTGTATTCTTTCATATCCGTTCCTCCTGTCTTCTCAGGAAATCAGGAACAGCGACAGATAATAGATGACCGGTGCGGTAAAAATCACACTGTCGAACCGGTCCAGGATCCCGCCGTGTCCCGGAATCAGTTTTCCATAATCTTTGATCCCCTGATTTCTCTTGATCGCCGAGGCCGCCAGATCACCCACCATGGAGATCAGCGCGCCCACACCGCAGATGATTCCATACTCCACCATACCGCCCTTGGTGAAGAACGCATAAATGACACCGAGGAGCACTGCTCCTGCTACGCCTCCCACTGCGCCTTCGATGGACTTTTTCGGGCTGAGGACAGGCGCCATCTTGTGCTTTCCGATCAGAACACCGACGCAGTACGCACAGGTGTCGCATCCCCAGGAACAGAGAAAGATCAGCCACACATGGAACTGCCCGCCCGGCAGCATCCGCGTCTGATAAATATAAGACAGCATGACACCCACATAAACAATGCCGAAAAACGCCGCCATGATCTGTCCCGCCTGATAAGCAGGATAACAGAACACATACACACACATGATCAGAACCAGAGACGCGATTACGCCCATCAGCGGGTACGCTGAGTCTTCCGGGATCAGCAGCAGATAAATCAGAAGAACGCCGGCATAGCTGACCAGTTCCAGCGCGCCAAACCCTTCCTTGCGCACATGCATGGCGCGGTACAGTTCCTGCATTCCGATCAAAGATACGCACAGCAGAGTCGCCAGCAGAACATAACTGCCGCAGTTGATCGTAAGGAATGCCACCAGCACCAGAACAATTCCACTTAACAGTCTTGTCTTAAACATCTTTGGTTATTCCCCCTTCACTCCGCCGTATCTTCTGTCTCTGCTATTATATTGCGCAATGGCATACTCCAATTCCTCCTCATGGAAATCCGGCCAGGGGACATCCACGAAGCAGAATTCCGTATAAGCCAGCTGCCACAGCAGATAATTGGAAAGCCGCTGCTCTCCGCTGGTCCGGATCAGAAGATCCGGATCCGGGATTCCCGCCGTATCCAGGTAGCTCTCAAACAATTCCTCTGTCAGTTTTCCGTGTTCGAATCCTTCCTCCGGCAGTTTTCCCTCTCTGGCATCCTCCAGCATACGGGTCACACCGCGGAGGATCTCATCCCTGCCGCCGTAATTCATGGCGATCTGGAAAAACATCTGATCGTAGTCCTTGGAACAGTCCTCCAGCAGCCGGATACTGTCCTGAATATCCTGCGGAAATGCAGACGGGTCTCCGATGATCTTTACTCGCATTTTGTTTTTCTTTGCGCTCCTCATACACCGTTTCAGATACTGGCGGAACAGCTTCAGAAGCCCCTCCACCTCATCTCTGGAACGCTTCCAGTTCTCAGTGGAAAACGCGTATACCGTCAGGTATTTCACTCCCCTATCCTTGATGACATTACACATATGTTCCAGATTCTGACATCCGATAATATGTCCGTATCCCCGGGGCATCCGGCGCTGTTTCGCCCACCGGCCGTTCCCATCCAGTATGATCGCAATATGCTGCGGCACCTTTGTCTCCGCTCCCATAAGCTTTCTCCTTTCACACAACAACGGGCTGCCGGGAAGCAGCCGGCTGCCCAAGTTCTCTTCTCCCCGGCAGCCGGCCGCCATCAGGCAGCCCCCTTGGTTTTGTTTTTCTTTCAATTATACAGTAAGGATCTCTTTGGATTTTACTTCCACAGTCTGATCGATCTCCTTGATGTACTTGTCTGTCATCTTCTGTGTCTGCTCTTCCAGTTCCTTGATCTCGTCCTCGGAAACATCCTCGGATTTCAGCTTTTTGAACGCATCGTTGGCATCGCGGCGGATATTACGGATTGCAACCTTCGCGCCTTCACCCTTTTTCTTTACGTCCTTCACCAGTTCCTTACGGCGCTCCTCAGTCAGTTCCGGGAATACCAGGCGGATGGTCTTTCCGTCGTTGGTCGGATTGATCCCCAGATCAGAAACCAGGATCGCTTTCTCAATTGCTTTTACCATGGAAGCCTCCCACGGCTGGATCTGGATCATGCGTGCCTCCGGAACGGAAATGTTCGCCACCTGCTGAAGCGGTGTCGGCGCTCCATAGTAATCTACCATGATTCTGTCCAGTACATGCGGGTTTGCACGCCCTGCACGGATCGTTCCCAGTTCCGATTCCAGGTTTTTGATTGTCTTGTCCATTTTTGTCTCGAAAGGTACGATCCTCTCATCCATCTTTGCCATATCTATTGTCCTCCTGTTTCTTATCTTTTATACGGTCACTTTCGTTCCTGTAATGATTCCGTGTGCCGCATTTACAATGCTGTTTTCCTCGTTCAGTCCAAATACGATCATCGGCATTTTATTTTCCATACAGAGGATGGAAGCCGCCAGATCCACAACCCCCAACTTCTTGTCGATCACTTCCCCGATCGTCACTTCGCTGTACTTCTTCGCGTCCGGATTTTCCTTCGGATCGCTGTCATATACACCGTCAACCGCTTTTGCCAGCAGGATCGTCTCCGCCTCGATCTCTATCGCGCGCAGTACGGTCGCCGTATCCGTGGAGAAATAAGGATGGCCGGTACCGCCTGCGAAAAATACAACCATATTGTGATCAAAATACTTGTTCGCACGGTCTTTGGAAAACATCTTTGTAAATTCCCCGCACTGGAATGGAGTCAGAATTGATGTCAGCATTCCCTGAGAACGGAAAATTTCCGATACATAAATACAATTCATCACAGTCGCCAGCATACCGATCTGGTCAGCCTTGGTACGATCAATATTTTCTGAACTGCGGCCTCTCCAGAAATTTCCGCCGCCAATCACGATTCCCACCTGGACGCCTTCATCCACCAGGACTTTGACCTGTTTTGCCACTCTGGTCACGGTCGCTTCATCGAAACCAGTCTTTTTTTCACCTGCAAGAGCCTCACCGCTCAACTTTAACAATACACGTTTCATGTAAGATTTCCTCGCACTTTCCATGATTTTATCAGACTTAGCAGATATATTATAACATCACTGTTTTAAAACCACAAGTGGAATGTTATTTTAAACGGCGAAACCTGTAACCGTTCAGCCTGCCGAACGGTTACTGAAACCTCTTGCGGGACCCACGCAAAAGGCTCCCATGGCACGCGTGCAAACACGCCGCCAGGGAGCCTGGAAGTTTTTATGTGTTAGTTCAGCCTGATCAATTGTTATGTTTTACAGCTGCGCCGTTACAAAAATATCGTAGATTGCCTTGATAGTCGCTTCAAAATCACGGTTTTCTACGCCGACGATGATGTTCAGCTCGCTGGAACCCTGGTCGATCATCTTGACGTTGACATGGGCATGCGCAAGGGCAGAGAAAATACGGCCGGCAGTTCCACGGGTGCGGCGCATGCCGCGTCCAACGATTGCCACCAGGGCGAGATCCGATTCCAGATCGATGGAATCCGGCTGCACAGCACGATGCAGACCGGCGATAATGCTCTGTTCTTTCTCTTCGAACTCTTTCTGATGTACGAATACGGTCATGGTATCAATACCGGACGGCGTATGCTCGAAGGAAATGCCGTTTTCTTCAAATACCTGCAGGACTTTTCTTCCAAATCCTATCTCAGTATTCATCATGCTCTTCTCAATGGTCACCGCCGCAAACCCTTTCTTTCCGGCGATTCCGGTGATGGTGAAATGCGGTTTGCTGCAGGTATTCTCTACGATCATCGTACCCGGATCTTCCGGCGCGTTGGTGTTCAGCACGTGAATCGGAATTCCTTCTTTTCTCAGCGGGAAGATGGAATCTTCATGAAGAACGGTGGCGCCCATATAGGAGAGTTCTCTCAGTTCCCGGTAAGTGATGGTGGAGATGACTTCCGGATTCTCCACGATCTTTGGATCTGTAACCAGGAATCCGGATACATCGGTCCAGTTCTCATATACATCCGCATGTACCGCCTTCGCCACGATGGAACCGGTAATGTCGGAACCTCCTCTTGAGAACGTTTTTACGCTTCCGTCCGGTTTTGAACCATAAAAGCCAGGGATAACCGCATGTTCCTCTTCACTGAGTCTGTGGGAAAGCACTTCGTCTGTCTTTTCGTCCAGGAAATTTCCGTTTTCATCGAAGAAAATCACTTCCGCCGCATCAATATATGTATAGCCCAGATAATTTGCCATCACAATTCCATTGAGGTATTCGCCTCTGGATGCCGCGTAGTCTTCCCCCGCTTTCGCCCGGAACTGTTCCTCGATTTTATCAAATTCCTGTTCAAGAGACAGGTTCAGCGCCAGTCCGTCAATGATCTCCTGATAACGGTCCTTAATGTTTTTCAGTTTCTGGGAGAAGTCTTTGCCTGCCACTGCCGTGCGGTAACAGTCATACAGCATATCCGTCACCTTGGTATCCGCGGAAAAACGCTTTCCTGGCGCCGACGGCACCACATATCTGCGCGCAGCATCTGCACGGATGATATCTCCTACTTTTTTGAACTGACCGGCGCTTGCCAGAGAGCTTCCGCCGAACTTCACTACTTTTTTCATATTTTCCTCCATCTGACGCACCTGCTGCGTCATCAAGGTAGATTTGGAAGTTTACTTCCAAACTTTATCTCCTTGCGCTCATATATTTACACTATTTTTTAACATCGCAGTCATGCGACACTATCTTTTTAAGATAGTACCGTAAATTTTACTGTGCGTCAAGGGTTTTCCGAAAAGTATCTCTTTCAAACGCTAAAACAAAAAAGCGTCACCGGCGGTATATTTTAATTCTGGCCGTAATATGCGTTTGCCCCGTGCTTGCGGAAATAATGTTTATCCTGAAGCTCCTGGGGCGCAGGCTGGATCCGCGGCTCGATACATTCCGCCCGGTAAGCCATCTTGGCAACTTCTTCCAGAACCACAGCGTTATGTACGGCTTCCTGCGCGTCCTTGCCCCAGGCAAACGGTCCGTGGTTTTTGCAGAGCACCGCCGGAACCGCCGTCACATCCTTTCCCATGCGCCGAAACTCATTGACGATCAAATGACCTGTATTCTCCTCATATGCCTCGTCGATTTCTTCTTTGGTCAGGCAGCGCAGACAGGGAACTTCCCCGTAAATGTAATCCGCATGGGTGGTTCCGTAGCAGGGAATGCTTCTCCCCGCCTGTGCCCAGCTTGTCGCGTAGGAGGAATGCGTATGCACAATGCCCCCGATCTCCGGAAAGGCTTTATACAGCTCCAGATGAGTCGGTGTATCGGAGGACGGACGGTAGTTTCCTTCCACCTTATTTCCATTCAGATCCATGACCACCATATCTTCCGGCGTCAGTTTCTCATAATCTACGCCGGACGGTTTGATAACAAACAGCCCGCTTTCTCTGTCAATCTCACTGACATTGCCCCAGGTAAACGTTACCAGTCCGTATTTCGGAAGCAACATGTTCGCTTCATACACCCGTTTTTTCAGTTCTTCCAGCATGTTCGTCTCCTTTTCTACTGCTTTTCAGAATATCATTTGCCACATACTCTTATGTATGGAAAATGGCTTACAGTTTCATCGTATTGATAGCTGCGCGCTCGATGGGCAGTCCTGCTTTATACCGTTCGATAAACGATTCAAAACCTTCCACATCTTCTGCATCCGGTTCCATGCAGCTTCCTGCATTTCCCGCAAATACCTTTTTGTCCAGGTAATCGTCCAGCGTCTCCCCTTCTTCTTTATTCACCATATAAGAAGCCAGAAGGGCGATTCCCCAAGCACCGCCTTCTCCTGCCGTCTCCATCACGGAAACCGGAGTGTTCAGCGCCGCTGCCATGATCTTCTGTCCGACCCCTTTGGTCTTAAACAGACCGCCATGTCCGAGGATCTTGTCCGCCTGCACATTTTCTTCTTTGAACAGAATGTCCATGCCTACTTTCAGAGCGCCCAGCGCGGTAAACAGATGGACTCTCATAAAGTTGGCAAGGTTAAAATTACTTTTCGGCGTTCTGACGAACAGCGGGCGTCCTTCTTCCATATGGGTAATATTTTCTCCGGAAAAATATCCGTAAGACAGCAGTCCGCCGCAGTCCGGATCTCCTTCCAGAGCTTTCCGGTACAGAGTGCCGAACAGTTCGTTCATATCCACCTTGACGCCAAACGCTTCCGCAAATTCTTTGAAGATGCCGACCCACGCATTCAGATCGGAGGTACAGTTGTTTGCATGGACCATCGCCACAAGATTACCTGTCGGAGTTGTCACCATATCGATTTCCGGATACACGTTCGACAGTTCCTTCTCCAGAACGATCATAGCGAATACAGAGGTTCCAGCGGATACGTTGCCGGTTCTCTTTGCCACACTGTTAGTCGCAACCATACCGGTTCCCGCATCTCCCTCAGAAGGACAGAGCGGAATTCCTGCTTCCAGGTTTCCGGATACGTCCAGCAGCTTTGCGCCTTCTTCGCTCAAAACGCCTGCATGCTCACCTGCCACCAGAACCTTCGGCAGAATCTCCGATAATTTCCACGGATACTTTTTGTCCGCAATCAGCGCTTCGAATTTTTCCACCATATCCCGGCGGTAATCCTTCGTCTCCGGATCGATCGGAAACATTCCGGATGCCTCGCCCACACCAAGAGTTCTCTCTCCGGTCAGTTTCCAGTGAATATAGCCGTCCAGGGTTGTGATAAAATCGATCTCCGGCACGTGTGCTTCCTGGTTCAGGATCGCCTGATACAGATGGGCGATGCTCCACCGCTGGGGAATATTGTACTGAAACAGCTCCGTCAGTTTTTCGGACGCTTCCTCAGTAATGCTGTTGCGCCAGGTACGGAAAGGCACCAGAAGCTCTCCCTGTTTATTAAATGCCATATAGCCGTGCATCATCGCACTGAAACCGATGGCTCCGATTTTTTTCAGGGTAATGCCATACTGCGCTTTTACGTCCGCTGCCAGCTGCTGGTAGCAGTCCTGGAGACCTCCCCAGATATCCTCCAGCGTATAGGTCCAGATACCGTTTTCATATCGGTTTTCCCATTCATGCGCCCCGGACGCAACCGGTGCATTGTCCTCTCCCACCAGGACCGCTTTGATCCGGGTAGAACCAAATTCGATTCCCAGCGCAGTCTTTCCGCTTTCAATCGCTTTTGCTGCAGCATTTTTGTCCATGCTCATATTGATTTCCTCCATTTCTCTATTTCTCCGCAACGGATTCCCTGATGATCAGCTCCGGCTGGATCAGGCGTCCGACTTTGCTCTCCTCTTCCGGAACTTTCCGGATTTTTTCCAGAATCAGTTCCGCTGCCATTTCCCCCAGTTTTTCCTGGGGATGGGCGATCGTTGTCAGTCCGATCTCCCCGGCTCTTGCCATCGCAGAATTGTCATATCCGGTCACAGACACATCTTCCGGTATACGAACCCCTTCTAGGCGCAGGGCATCCATGACCTGGATCGCGATCTGGTCATTATAACAGACCACCGCATCAAACGCTCTGCCCGTCTGCAGAAACAGCTTCATCATAAGTCCCGGTTTCTGTTTCCGGTCCTCCGTATGAAACCATACCACCAGTTCCGGATCATACACGATCCCCGCCTCATTGAGAGCGCGGGTATATCCGAGATGCCTCTGCGCTCCCTGGCTGTCATCCGCCTTGAACACACCGGCAATCTTCCTGTGTCCCTTCTCGATCAGATATCTGGTAAGAAGATAACCTCCCTTACAGTCATCCATCAGAATATGCGGTTTGTCCGTCAGCTGCGGATAACTGCCCTGAATAAAAACATACGGGATTTCGTACTGATCCAGCATCCGGTAAAGATTCAGATGCCTGCACAGAATCTGGCTCTTGCTCGGCTCTATAATCAGACCGTCGATGGGCTTGTTCAAAAGCTCCTGAAGAACCTTTGCCTCATTGGTACGGCTGTTTCCCGTATTTTTCAGGATGATACTGTACCCGCTGGCTGTCAGCACTCTGTCCATCCCCTGGATCAGTCTTGGAAAAATATAGTCGGAAATATAAGTCGTAACCACCGCTATGTTTTTCGAGTTATGCCTCTGTATCATCCGCTCAGAGCAGAACGTACCGCGGCCATGATACGCCGTGACATATCCCTCATTTTCCAGAATTGAGAGCGCCTTGCGCACCGTATGGCGGCTGAGTCCATACTGAACCGAAAGCTCATTTTCCGATGGAAGTTTCTCACCAGCGCGGATACGCCCCGACAGGATTTCTTCCTTCAGCTTTTCCATCAGGGTATAATATTTGGACTTTCCGCTCTCCTTTTCCATGACAGACTCCTTTCTGCGGGCTAGAGCGTGTTTTAACATTACTTTCTACAAATTTCCCTCAAAGTGGGGCGTGCAAATTGCAGGAATGAATTTTCAAACACACTCTAGCATTCAATGTATTAAATTATACAACTTGTACGTTCCTCCCGACAAGTTGTTTTTTGTAAAGCGGGAACAGACGATGCAGAAAGCAATTTTCTAACACGCTCAGGCTTTTTCCCAATATTTAAAATTTCTACTTTTCAAAATACATCTGAAAATTCCTGGATTTCCCCATTCTGAGGATGATGATCCGGACAGACAGACTGAATGAGCATGCCATGGCATACGACAAGAACTTTCCTGTAATGGGTGTATTTTTTCAATACAGTGAGCAGACGTTTTTTCATTGTCTCATAATCTTCCCATTCTTCTTTTCCGTTTGTATAAATTCCCCTGTTGCCGCAAAATTCCCGATAGCTTTTTTCTGCTTTTTCATCCGTTTCGTAAATATAATTTTTATTTGCCAGCCATTCATGCAGATCCGTCTCAACAACAATATCTGCCTGCAATTCCTTCGACAGAATCGCTGCAGTCTGTAATGCCCTTGTATAAGGCGAACTCAGGATCAGATCTGTTCCTGCCAGCCGGGCATCTCTTGACGCCTCCTGAATTTCCCGGATTCCTCTCTCCGAAAGCGGCGCCAAATTCACCCCAAATCCCTGATAGATTTTCGTATCCTTCTCCGCATAGTCTGCACTGCCATGCCGTATCAAATAAAACATGATCTCATATCCTCCCTTTCTCCTCCAAACCTTGCCGGCGTCCGTTTTAAAAAACCCCGCAGCCAAATCCCTTCGGCTGCGGGGTTTCCTTTCCGGTATCTGAATGAATCAGAATTAAACTCTGGACAGATATTCTCCGGTTCTTGTATCGATTTTGATCACATCGCCCTGGTTAACGAACAGCGGTACCTGTACCGTTGCGCCAGTCTCAACCGTTGCCGGCTTGGTAGCTCCCTGTGCGGTATCTCCCTTGAATCCCGGCTCAGTATCCGTAATCTCCAGTTCTACAAACAGAGGTGCTTCCACTGCGAATACGCTTCCGTTGTAAGAACATACTTTAACCATCTCGTTTTCTTTTACAAATTTCAGAGCATCACCGATGGTATCTTCGTTCAGAGCGATCTGCTCATAGTTTTCTACATTCATAAAGTAGAACAGATCACCGTCAGAATACAGATACTGCATATCCACGCGCTCAATACGAGCCTGCGGAAATTTCTCTGTCGGACGGAATGTACGCTCTACAACACCACCATTTATAACATTTTTTAATTTGGTTCTTACAAATGCAGCGCCTTTTCCCGGTTTTACATGCTGGAACTCGAGAATCTGAACGACCTGGCCATCAATCTCCAGAGTAACGCCATTTCTAAAATCTCCTGCTGATATCATACGATATTCCTCCTTCAAATGTAACGCCACGAAAAAATACGCGGCATAAGCTTATTATATAATATAATACTTTCTCTGATTTTTCAACTGTTTTTTTGTTCCTGCGCCATTTTTTTATCCTTTTTCTTATCGGCCGTCCTGTTTTTTTCCGTTACCGACAGATTTCTTTTTTGCATAGGACGACAGAACGATCTTTTCCAGCTTCCGCTTCAGTACGATCTGGATCTCCTCCTTGGGGTGGATCGGTTTGACCAGAATCTGATAGATTCCGGAGCGTTTGGCGCCATATACGTCCGTAAAGAGCTGATCGCCGACAAATACGGCCTCATCCCTGGAGATTCCCATAACCTCGCAGGCTTTCAGGTAATTCCCGGTGGACGGCTTGTGTGCGTTGGCAATGTAAGCGGAACCAACCGCCTCCGCAAAAGGCTCCACCCGGCTCTTCCGGTTGTTGGACAGCAGGCACGTCTGAAATCCGATCCTGCGGAGCTTTTTGAAAAAGCGGATCGCCTCTTTGGTCGCCGGCGCCCCATGAGGCACCAGTGTGTTGTCAATGTCAAAGATCACTCCCCGAAAACCTTTCCGATACAGATCTTCGAAATCAATTCGGTAAGTGCTGTTCTCCCAGCGTTCCGGATAAAACCTCTCCAGGGAAAACACACCGTATTTTCTCTTTTTGCTCATAATTTCTCTCCAGAGTATTTACTTTCCATTCAGGAATGTCATCATCTCATCGTACTGCTCTTTCATCCGGTCATAGCCGTGCTGGTAAAAATTCGTAAGAACCTCATAATTCTGTTCCACACGGGATACCGGCGGAATCTGCGGGCGTATCACATATACCCTGCCCTGAAGCTCCCATTTTTCGATCAGATCCAGCGTACGGTTATAAACTCTGGCGCGGCTGATCAGTGCCCGTGCCAGATTCGGATATTTCCGGTAAGCCGCCAGGTACAGTTCTTTGGTGTGGCTTTTGATCTTCTTCCGGTATCCGTAATTTCTTGTCAGTACGATCACATTTTTCTGATGCCCTGTCTTCAAAGAATGGATGATCGGAATGGAATCGGAAATTCCTCCGTCCAGATACGGCACTCTGTCCACATATACCATCGGGCTCGCCAAAGGCATACTGCTGGAAGCTCTTGCGATCGCCAGAAGACGCTCTTTGTCGCTCTTTTCCTCCATGTATTCCGCTTTTCCGGTAATGCAGTTGGTCACCACCAGCTGGCATTGAATCGAAGACGAGAAATAAGTTTCAAAATCAAAGGGAAATACCTCCCGGGGAAAACGATCAAAAATCATATCCATATCGAACAGACTTTTGTTCCGCAGCATCTTCTTTAAATCCTTATTCAGATAGCTGTACTGCTTTTCCCGGATGATCATGCACTCCCTGGTACGGCCTTTCTGCCGGGAGACGTAATCAATGGCATTGCAGGAGCCTGCAGACACTCCCACCACATAAGGAAAATAACAGTCCTGCTCCATCAGATAGTCCAGCACGCCGGCGGTAAACACCCCTCTGGTAGCTCCGCCCTCCAGTATCAGTCCTTGTTTTTTCATTGTTATCACCATCTTTCCAATGGAAAAATTACCATAAATCTGACTTTTTTTCAAGTTTTTTCCTAGAGCGTGTTTGAAAATTGCTTTCTGCAAGATGTGCGTCACAGTTTGTGGGAAATTTGTTCCGAAATCAGGAGGCGTAGCGGGCTACGCTGACTGATTTTGGGGCGAATTTCCCGCAAAGTGGGGCGTGCAGATTGCAGGAATGAATTTTCAAACACGCTCTAAAACAGCTACCCGGCAGGGAAACCTCTGCTGCTGTACACTGTGTGACCATCAGCAACCAGCCTGTCTTTCTTCAGACCGGTTTCCACTGCCGGGTATGTATCCGATTTTTCTTACCGATCGCTCAGAGGAATATACTGCACTGCCTCCTGAACATTCTTATAAGCCGGACGGATGATCTTATCCGTATTGATCAGCTCTTCCATACGGTGTGCACTCCATCCCACAATTCGCGCACACGCAAACATCGGCGTGTACAGCTCCAGAGGAAGATCCAGCATACTGTAAACAAAACCGCTGTAGAAATCAACGTTGGCAGCAACACCCTTGTAAATGTGCCGTTCCTCTCCGATTACCTTCGGCGCAAGCTCCGCGACATTCGCGTAGAGGCCAAACTCTTTTTCTCTATGTTTCTCTTTCGCCAGCTTCTCCACAAAGCTCTTGAACATCTCCGCTCTCGGGTCTGAAATGGAATATACCGCATGACCCATTCCATAGATCAGTCCTTTCTGATCGAACGCTTCTTTGTGCAGCAGTTTTCTCAGATAAGCAGTGACTTCGTCCTTGTCCTCCCAGTCATGCACCTGCTTTTTCATTTCATCAAACATACGCACAACCTTGATATTCGCCCCACCGTGTTTCGGGCCTTTCAGAGATCCAAGGGCTGCGGCGATCGCCGAATACGTGTCTGTTCCTGAAGAAGATACCACGTGAGTCGTAAAGGTTGAGTTGTTTCCACCGCCGTGCTCCATGTGCAGAACCAGCGCAAGATCCAGGATCGTCGCCTCCAGTTCTGTATATTTCTTATCCGGCCGGAGCATCCGCAGGATGTTTTCCGCAGTGGAAAGCTTTTTGGACGGATTATGGATATAAAGGCTCTTCCCCTTTATGTAATGATTGTAAGCCTGGTAGCCGTACACCGACAGCATCGGGAACACGGAAATCAGCGTCATACACTGACGCAGGACATTGGGGAGACTGGTGTCATCCGCATGAGTGTCATAAGCATACAGCGTCAGAACACTTCGTGAAAGCGTATTCATCATATCGCGGCTCGGCGCCTTCATGACAACATCGCGGACAAAGTTTTTTGGCAGGGACTGCTGCGCTTTCAGAATCTCATCAAAATGAGCAAGTTCCTCCTTACTCGGCAGAGTGCCGAACAGCAGCAAATACGCAATCTCTTCGAATCCCATACGCTTTTCATTCAGAAAGCCTTTTGTAAGATCCAGGATATTGATTCCACGGTAATACAATTCACCGTCACAAGGTGTCTTTACTCCGTCAATCTCTTTGTATGCGATGATGTCGGAAATCCTTGTCAGACCCGCCAGAACTCCGACACCGTTCAGGTCACGCAGCCCGCGCTTTACTTCATACTTGCTGTACAGTTCCGCGTCCATTTTGGAATGTTCCAGACAAGTGTTTGTCAATGCTTCGATTTCCGGTGTTACTTTCATATTAAATGCCATATGCTCATTCCCCTTTCTTAATCCTTTGAGCTTTGCTCTCTCTCGACAGTTTCCTTATCGTTTTCTTCCTCCTTCTTCTCGTTTTGTATCTTGACTTCTGCAAATTTATGGGTGCGCCGGTTGACCTCCCTGCGGAGCAGCTTGTAAAACACCGAAGAAAGCGGTATAAACACAAGCATACCGATGATTCCGAAAAGACTTCCTCCCACGGTCACTGCTACCAGGGTCCATATCCCCGGCAGTCCAATGGAGCCTCCGACCACCCTTGGGTAAATCAGATTTCCTTCAATCTGCTGAACCACCAAAAAAATAATAATAAAAATCAGAGCTCTCAGCGGATTCTCGGTCAGGATCAGAAACGCGCCTACGATACACCCGATAAAAGCGCCGAAAATCGGGATCAGCGCTGTGAATCCGATAAAAACCGCTATCAACGGTGCATACGGAAATCGTCCGATGCTCAGGATTACAAAAAAAATTGTCCCGAGAATACATGCCTCCAGACATTGACCCGTCAAAAATCTGGAAAAGGTTGTGTAACATAAATGAGAAACCTCCAGAACCTCCGCAACCAGCTTTTCCGGCAGAAACGCGTACAACAGCTTTTTCAGCTGCCGGCCGTATTTTTCCTTTTTTGCCAGAAGATAGCAGGCAAACACCAGAGCGATAATTGCCTCCGCAACACTGGTGAACAACGTTCCGGCAATGGACCATACCGTATTCACCGTATCCGACATCACAGAACTGGCGCCGCTCCTTAAAAAAGTCGTCACCGTATTCAGAAGGGAGTTCCAGTCAATCTGATCCAGACTGCTCTCAAAGAACGGTTCAATCTGCTTCCAGGTTTCCGGAGAGTTCTTCAGAACTGTATGCTCCAGCCAGTCTGCCAGGATCGGCATTCCCATCTGGATGTTGCTGACAAGACGTCCGCTCGCCTGCGCAAGCTGTGGAATTCCATAAGAAAAAATCAGAACAATGATCGCAATCCAGATCAGGATCGCCAGAATCATACTGACCGGACGCCGTATACGCTGCAGATGCGTATTGTTTTTTGTATATTGATTGAGGAAAATATGACGTTCCAGAAAGCTCATCATAATATTGATGGCAAAAGCCAGCGCAGCTCCAATGATGAACGGCGCAAACAGACCCAGCAGTTTGATCGCTCCGCTCCAGAGAGATTTAATATTGATTCCTGCAATGATCACCACAACGGTAAATACAATCAGAAATTCGAGGCTGCGCATTGTTTTTTTGTCCAGTTTCAATCTTTTCCACCCCTCACCCGCAGTTTTCCGCTGAAAAACAGATTAATTCCGGCAATTTATTCTTCCGGACAGAAAACGGAGAATTTCCTGCTGAAAGTTCGTTGAATATAGTATACCATTATTTTTGCGGTAAGTATACTGAATTTTTTATTAATTCTTATTACATTTCGAAGACAATCCGTATTTTTTCTTCTATTGCGTCAAATTTTCATAAATAAAAAGGGCAGCATCACGTACAAAAAAACCATTTTCAGGCTGTTTCTGTACCGGATACTGCCGGCCGTCCACTTATTCACACACATGATCCAATCCCTGTGCCAGAATCGTTGACACATGAGAATCTGCGAGAGAATAAAAAACCGTTTTTCCCTCCCTGCGGTATTTCACCAATTCCATCTGCTTGAGTACTCGGAGCTGATGGGAAATCGCACTCTGGCTCATGCCAAGCAGTTCCGCAATATCGCAGACACACATTTCCTGCCGCGCAAGCGCGGAAAGAATGCGGATCCTGGTTGGATCGCCAAAGGTTTTAAATAATTCCGCCATCTGGTACAGGATCTCATCCGAAGGAATCTCTTCTCTGGAAATATGCTGGTGATGATGGCATTCCGTACACACCAGGATATCTTCTCCCTGGTCTTTTTCTTTCTTCATGAAACGTGCTCCCTTCTGTCTTTTCCTTCTGCTGTATCCGCTGTCCTTTGCCCGAAGCTTTGTACAGACAGCGTTATCTCTGCCGGTAGCCGTCCAGAAATTCTCCCAGTTTTTGCATAGCGGATTCCAGAGTTCTCAGATCCGGGAGATAAACGATCCGGAAATGGTCCGGGTTGACCCAGTTAAATCCGGTTCCCTGAACCACCAGAACCTGTTTCTCCCGCAGAAAATCCAGGGCAAACTGGGCGTCATCGTGAATGTTGAACCTGGCGGTGTCCAGCTTCGGAAAGATATAGAAAGCAGCCTTGGGCTTTTTCACCGTGATGCCTGGAATTTCTTTCAGCGCCTCATAAATGTAATTTCTCTGTTCGTAGATCCGTCCGCCTGGTACAATATATTCGTTGACACTCTGATAACCTCCCAGAGCCGTCTGGACAATCGACTGTGCCGGAACGTTGGAACACAGGCGCATGTTGGAGAGCATATTGAGCCCCTCCACATACCCTTTCGCTTTATCCTTGGCTCCGCTGAGCACCATCCAGCCGATGCGGAAGCCGGCGATCATATGAGACTTGGAAAGTCCGGAAAAGGTCACGCAGAATACATCCGGAGCCAGCGACGCGATGGATGTGTGCTTCAGCCCATCCATAACCAGCCGGTCATAGATTTCATCCGAAAAGATGATCAGCTCATGCTCCCGCGCGATCCGGACAATCCCTTCCAGCACATCGTCCGGATAAAGGGCTCCGGTGGGGTTGTTTGGATTGATGATAACGATCGCCTTCGTCCGGTCGGTGATCTTCTTTTCAATATCCTGAAGGTCCGGATACCACTCGGACTCCTCGTCACAGATATAATGAACCGCTTTTCCTCCTGCCAGCGTTGCGCATGCGGTCCACAGAGGATAATCCGGCGCAGGAATCAGGATTTCATCTCCGTCATCCAGAAGCGCCTGCATCGCAAGATTGATCAGTTCACTGACACCGTTTCCCGTATAGATATCATCCATCGAAACATTCGGAATCTTCTTGTTCTGGCAGTACTGCATGATTGCCTTGCGTGCCGCAAAGATTCCTCTGGAATCCGAGTAGCCCTGAGAATCCTTTACATTGGTCATCATATCCTCGATGACCTCCTGGGGCGCGGAAAAGCCAAACGGCGCGGGATTTCCGATATTCAGCTTCAGGACACGCCTGCCCTGGGCTTCCATGCGCCCTGCTTCCTCCACAACCGGGCCCCGCACATCGTACAGTACATTGTCAAGTTTGGAAGATTTATTGAATGTTCGCATATGAAATACTCCTTCTTTCTTCGAAGGTCAGGCCAGCATCATCCTGTCATTGGCAAACTCTTCTCCGCTTGCCTGCTCAAATTTTTCCAGAAGCTGGGATACCTTGAGATTTTTCTTTTCTTCTCCGGCAACATCGTAGATCACTTTGCCGTTATGCATCATGATCAGACGGTTTCCGTGAGTGATTGCATCTTTCATATTATGCGTTACCATCATTGCTGTCAAGTGGTGTTCTTGAATAATCCTGTCAGAAATTTCTAGCACCCTTGCCGCCGTTTTCGGGTCCAGAGCTGCCGTATGCTCATCCAACAGAAGCAGCTTCGGCTTTTTCAGTGATGCCATCAGCAGCGTGATCGCCTGTCGCTGACCGCCGGAGAGAAGCCCCACCTTACTGGTCAGCCGGTCCTCCAATCCCAGATTCAGTGTACGCAGCTGCTCCTGAAAGGACTCTCTTTCCTTCTTGGTAACGCCCCACCGCAGTCCGCGGTGCTGACCTCTTCTCGCGGCGATCGCCATATTATCCTCAATGGACATAGTAGCCGCCGTTCCCGTCATCGGATCCTGGAAGACTCTTCCGAGAAAAGCGGCTCGTTTATATTCCGGAAGCCGTGTGATATCCGCTCCATCTACAATGATCTTTCCCTGGTCAACCGCGAACACTCCTGCCACCGCATTCAGCATCGTAGATTTTCCGGCGCCGTTTCCTCCGATGATCGTGACAAAATCCCCTTCGTTCAGCGTCAGATTCACACCATCCAGAGCTACTTTCTCATTGATTGTCCCCGGATTAAATGTTTTATGAATATCCTGGATTTCCAGCATGGCACTCATGATCTCACCACTCCCTTCTTTTTCAAATATTTCTGCCGCAAATACGGGATGGACAAAAAGCATGCGACAACGACTGCCGAGAACAGCTTCATATAATCCGACGGCATCTTCAGCCACAGCACCAGTCCGATGACCACATAATACAGGATCGCTCCGATGAATACGGCAAACAGCGTATAGGCAAAGGCAATCTTTCTGCCCGCACAGATTTTTTCAAACAACACCTCGCTGATAATCACCGCCGCCAGGCCAATGACGATGGCGCCGCGTCCCATATTGACATCCGCACTCCCCTGATACTGGGCATAAATACCTCCGCTGAGCCCTACCAGGCCGTTGGAGATCATCAGCGCCAGCACTTTGCAGAAATTCGTGTTGATTCCCTGCGCGCTTGCCATTTGAGGATTACAGCCAGTCGCACGGATGGATGCGCCAAGCTCTGTACCGAAAAACCAGTACAGCAGCGCGATCAAGAGGATCGCACACAGGATCATACGCAGGAAAAAGGCAATCCTCACGTCCATCTCCGCCGTTACGTAACGCAGAGATGCCACCAGTTCATATTGATCCACGTTGATTGCCTGGTTTGCCTTTCCCATAATCCCAAGGTTGATGGAATACAGGGAAATCTGGGTCAGAATACTGGCAAGGATTCCAGGAATACCCAACGCTGTATGCAGGATGCCGGTGACAAATCCTGCAGCCATGCCCGCCAGAAACGCGAACACAAGCGCCAGAACCGGATGCATGCCGCCCCGGATCAGGACGACGGCAACTGCGCCTCCGGTCACCATGGAACCGTCCACGGTAAGATCAGCAAAATCCAACAGACGATAGGTAATATATACGCCCAGCGCCATAATTCCCCAGATAATTCCCTGAGCCACATTTCCGGGGAGCGCACGGACAAACGCTGCCGGATCCAGGGAAGAAAAATATGCAAGTATCATGATCTCTCTACCTCTCCTTATTCTCTTTTTCTGTCATTTTTTCATCCGCCGATGAAAAAAGGGCTGTGGTCAAGCAATGTTTCCCGCTTAATGACAGCCCTTTCTATTTTCTGCAGCCGCAGGTGATGATTTATCCCTCGATCGCTTCATAACCTTCCGGCACAGTAATCCCCAGTGATTCGCAAAGCACCGGATTGTACATTTTGGTAACATTTGGTGCGCTCTCGATCTCCATCGTTGCCACATCTGCGCCGTTAACCAGGATATCGTAAGCCATCTCACCTGCTTTGTATCCGATATCATAATAACTGATGGAAAGTGTTGCAATGCCGCATCCGGAGCAAATGCCCTGTTCGCCTGCAATGACCGGAACACCTGCCGGTTCACAGACATTGTTGATCAGTTCCGTGTTGGACGCCATCGTATTATCCGTCGGAATATAGAGAACGTCACATTCCGCCACCGCAGTGGTAGTCACAGACTGAATCTCATTGGAGTCTGCTGCCGTATATTCTGCATAATCAATTCCATCTTCTTCCAAAGCCTCCGCAAACAGTTTTGCCTGATATTCGGAGTTTGGCTCCGCGGAACAGTAGAGGATTCCCACCTTTTCAGCATCCGGGACAAGCTCCAGAAGCATATCCTCCTGTTCGTCGATCGGCGCCAGATCACTGGTTCCGGAAATATTGGTTCCTGTGGTTCCGGTCCAGTCTGTAATATCAAGAGCAGTTCCATAATCCGTGATTGACGTGCCGAGGATCGGAATGGTATTGGTAGCCGCCGCAGAACACTGCAATGCCGTTGTTCCGTTTGCCAGGATCAGATCCACCCCCTGTGCCACAAAATCGTTGGCAATGGTCGCACAGTTGCTCTGCTCATTCTGTCCGTTGTTCACATCAAAGGTAACGTTTCCTTCGCCAAACAACTCGGTGCAGGCATCCTGAAAGCCCTGGGTCGCTTCATCCAGCGCAGCGTGCTCCAACTGCTGAAGGATACCGATCACGTAAGTGCCCTGTCTAGACCCGCTCTCCGACGAGGAACCTGAGCTCACCGATGATTCCGAACTTCCGCCGGAAGCTGCGGAGTTGGAAGAACTTTCCAAGTCAGATCCACACCCAGCCAGTGCGGACGTGACCATAAGACCTGTTAACAGCAAAGATATCACTTTCTTTTTCATCGTTCTCTCTCCTTACTCGTCAACGCTACTATAACTTTAACAGTTAAAAGCGTTAATGCGTTAATTTACCTATGACTATACTACTTTTCAAAGAAACCGTCAATACTAAAAAGGAAAAACGCCGAAAAAGATGGCGGACGAAAACCGCCAGGGGCAGGTGGAACCCGTGTACGGCGGGCGGCTGCAAAGATGCGGAAGGCCATTTGGGTGTTTCTGCGTCTACGCCGAACAGCATACCCTTGTGCAATCCACTTTAACTGCGTTTTGAATTGCGCAATCAAAAAATCCCCGAGCGGGCAGCATATGTGTGTGCCTGCTCAGGGATTTCTATCCGTAGGAAACCAGAAAGCTGAACTGCTGTATGAAATAAGAATTTATCATCTGTAACTTTTATCTAATTCAGCATTTTTTTCAGTTCATCCAAAAACGTATTCACGTCCTTAAACTCCCGGTAAATGGACGCAAAACGTACGTATGCGACCTGATCCAGATCTTTCAGATAGTTCATGACCAGTTCTCCGATCTCGGAGCTCTGTATTTCCCGTTCTTCGCGGTTAAAGATTTCCGTCTCCACCTGGTTGACCAGGGCGGTAATCTGTTCCGCGGAGATCGGGCGCTTGTGACAGGCTCTGAGAATGCCCGTCTCGATCTTTCTTCTGTCGTACTGTTCACGGTTCTGATCCTTTTTGATCACGATCAGTGGGATCGTTTCTACTTTTTCGTAAGTGGTAAATCTCCTGCCGCATACATCACACATTCTGCGGCGGCGGATGGCATTGTTATCTTCGATCGGCCGTGAATCCACAACCCGTGTATTATCCTGATTGCAAAACGGACATCTCATTGTCTTCTCTATCCTTTCTCATTGATCACTTTCTGCTAAAACATGAACTGCAGTGTTCTTTTTATTTGTTCGATTCTCATATACTGTCAAAAACGGAGTATTTCCATGCGTGTCGTCGACCTTCGTCAGAAAGAAGTCATCAATATCTGTTCCTGCAAAAGCCTTGGCTGTCCCATCGATGTGGAATTCAACTGTTCCAGCGGTCAGATCACCGCACTGATCCTCCCCGGCCCTGCCAGATTCTGCGGAATGTTCGGCAGAGACAGCGATATCATCATCCCCTGGAACTGCATCCGACAGATTGGAGACGATATCATTCTCGTGGAACTTCCTCCAAAACCTCACAAGCCTTGAGCATCTTCTCAAAGCGTGTTTGACCATTGCTTTCTGCAACATGTTCGTCACAGTTTGCGGAGCGTGCAAGTTGTAGAAAGCAATGGTCAAACACGCCCCGTCACCAATATTCGGGCAGAAATCATTCGCGGATTCGAAAGCCGCTCTCTGTCTCCATCGGAATCTCCCTGACCCGGACATCCTCGATTTCAATGTATCTGGAATCTGCGATCATCACGACCATCCGCCGGATTTCCTCCGGATTCCCCTGGGCTTCCATCTCTACGGTGCCGTCCCAGCAGTTCCTGACCCATCCGGTCAGTCCCAGGCTTCTGGCTGCGTGCATCGCCCGGTAACGAAACCCTACCGCCTGAACTCTGCCGGAAAATATCATATGATATCTGTTTTTTTCCTGTCTCTGCATCCCCTGATGTCTCCTTTTTCCGCCTGTTCCCGACCATTGATCGAATCACAAAGCTCCCGCATCCTCTGTACCCATGAATTTTCAAACACGCTCTAGTACCGATCAGTCCAGAAACTTTAAAATTCCCGTCAGCTCTTCCGCCACTCCATACAGACAGTCCCGGATCTTCTCATCCGGCGCTGTCAGATCCGGCACCATGATCGTCCGGAGTCCTGCCCGGAACGCGGAAAGCACCCCGTTGGGCGAATCCTCCACCGCCATACAGTCTTCCGGTTTTTCACCCAGGACCCGGCACGCATGAAGATATACATCCGGCATCGGCTTTCCATGCTCCATGTCCGGCGCACAGATCACACAGGAAAAGCTGTCATACAGACCCGTCTCCGTCAATACTCTCCTCGCCTTTTCCTCTGCCGAAGCCGTCGCCACAGCTGTACGGATATTCCGCTCCTTCAGCCGGGCAAGAACTTCTTTCGCTCCCGGCTTGCATTCCGTGGGAAGCCCTGCTTTGTCCATCAGTTCGATCCGGCAGCGGCGCACCTTATAATAATCAAAATCCTCTCCCAGACGCTGCTTCATCGCAGGAACCGCATATTCCGAGGCAAGACTGCGCAGAAACAGTCCATCTTCACGGGTCATGGGATAACCACAGAGTTTTCCGGCTTTCTCCCAGTATTCCACCAGATATTTTTCCGTGTCTACCAGGGTTCCGTCCATATCGAATACGACTGCTTTGATCATAGAATCGTCCCTTCTTACATTTCTGCTACAATTTTAGCATAAAATTTACACAATATGCAATATAAATTGTATTTTTCAGCACATTCCAAGGTAACTTCCGAAACCAGTCACAATGTGTTTGAAAAATGCTTTCTGCAAAGTACACATCACAGTTTGCGTGAATTTTCAAATATGCTCAAGGAACGGATAGACGCTTGTACATCTGGCGGCTTTCTTTGAGTGTATCAGTTATAAATGGAAAAACAGACGCAGGGCTACATAGCCTCTGCGTCCGCTTTGATCAATTTCATCCATTGTATCGGATGTTATTTCTGCTCTGCCTCACGTTTTTTGTCCAGGCGTACATTTCTGAAATACAGCAGCATGTCCACTGTGATCTCCAGAATATTCAGGATATAGAACGCCCATGCCAGGAAGAACAGCCAACTCTGGTCCGGATTATTGGTGTAATCGATGATTTTTCTTGCGATACCGAATACATAGCCGATCCAGATAAATACCTCAAAGAACAGGCTCTTTCCTTTTGCGGTTCTTGCCACCCATGATTTACGGATGGAAATCGGCCAGGACAGACCGAAACACAGAATCATGGCTGCTTCCAGCAGACTGCTGATCATTTCTACATTCATTTTATAACTCCTCTTTCCTTATCCTCCGACGTAATAAACGCTCTCCTTTTACGGGAACAATTATTTCCCGTGCTTTTCCAGATAATCTTTACGTCCGATTTCGTACAGGTTGTTTCCCTCGCTGTCGATGATGACAACCAGCGGCATTTCCTCTACTTCCAGGCGGCGCAGTGCCTCGGCTCCCAGATCCTCATAGGCGATCAGTTCCGCTTTCTTGATGCACTTCGCCAGCAGCGCTCCGGCTCCGCCGATCGCGCCGAAATATACGCCATGATATTTTTTCATCGCGTCGACAACTTCCGGAAGGCGCGCGCCTTTTCCGATCATTCCTCTCGCGCCTACGGACATCATGGTAGGCGCATAGGCATCCATTCTTCCGCTGGTGGTCGGGCCTGCGGAACCGATGACCTGACCCGGTTTTGCAGGCGTTGGTCCTACGTAGTAGATCGTCGCATCGGTGGGATCAAACGGAAGCTCCTCCCCTCTTGCCAGAGCTTCACACATACGCTTGTGTCCCGCATCACGGGAGGTATAGATCGTACCGGTCAGATATACGGTATCTCCTGCATGAAGTGTCTTTGCAAGTTCTTCTGTCAATGGAAGCTGAATATGTTTTTCCATTTAAATCACCTCCGTTTTGTGGCGGGTCACATGGCAGTTGATGTTGACTGCACATGGCATGCCTGCAATATGAGTCGGCAGTGTTTCAATGTTCAGACCGATTGCTGTGGTCTTTCCGCCAAAGCCCTGCGGTCCGATGCCAAGCTGGTTGATCTTTTCCAGCATTTCCTTCTCCAGGTCCGCATAGAACGGATCCGGATTGGAGGAATCGATCGGGCGCATCAATGCTTTCTTTGCAAGCAGCGCGCACTTATCGAAGGTTCCGCCGATTCCGACGCCGACAACCATCGGCGGGCACGGATTCGGTCCTGCGGTCTCCACAACCTCCAGGATGAAATCCTTGATTCCCTGAAGTCCCGCAGACGGCTTGAACATCCGGATCATACTCATATTTTCGCTTCCGAAGCCTTTCGGTCCCACAGTCACTTTGATCTGATCACCCGGAACGATCTCGGTGTAGAGCATTGCCGGAGTATTGTCTCCGGTATTTCCTCTGCGCACCGGATCTTTTACAACCGATTTTCTCAGGTATCCTTTGTCGTATCCTCTGCGGACACCCTCGTTGACCGCCTCGGTCAGATCGCCGCCGGCAATGTGCACATCCTGGCCGATTTCCAGAAAGACACATGCCATTCCCGTATCCTGGCAGATGGGCACGGCTTCCGCGTCCGCGATCTCATAGTTCTCAATGATATTATCGAGCACACCCTGCGCGATCTCGCCGTCCTCGCAGGCACGGCAGTTTTTGATCGCACATTTCACATCTTCCGGAAGATAGTAGTTGGCTTCGATACACAGCTTTTCGACTACTTCTGTAATCTGGCTTGCCTGAATCTCACGCATTTCTCTCTCCTGCCTTTCCTCTGTTTTTTTATTATAAATGTCTCTTTCCGGCATAATCCGGCAGAAGCTGCGGAGATACCATACCGGTGTCCAGACCCGCTTCCTCCAGAGTTTTTGCATATTCTTTCACATGATCCAGGTTCATGGTTCCGAGGGTCACGTCTTTGGCTTTTGCCGCAGCCGCTTTTCCGGCGTCACGTCCGAACACAATGACGTCCAGCAGAGAGTTGCCCATCAGACGGTTTCTGCCGTGGATTCCTCCTACAGCCTCGCCTGCTACCAGCAGGTTGCTCACCGCGTTGGTGAAACCTTCTCCGTTGATTTCCAGACCGCCGTTCTGATAATGCAGTGTCGGATATACCAGGATCGGCTCTTTTCTCATATCAATGCCGTAGTTCATGAACATACGCAGCATTGCCGGGATTCGTTTCTCGATGGTTCCTTCTCCGTGGATCATCTCGATCATCGGGGTATCCAGCCATACGGCTTTGCCCTGAGGGGTCTCCACGCCTTTTTCACGGTCGGAGCACTCACGGATGATGCTTGCCGCAGATACGTCACGGGTCTCCAGCGGATGCATGAACGCCTCGCCATCCACATTGACCAGCATAGCACCCAGAGAACGTACTTTCTCCGTTACCAGCGCGCCGAAGATCTGAGACGGGTATGCTGCTCCGGTCGGATGATACTGGATTGTATCCTGATACAGCAGAGGAGCTCCCACACGATATCCGAGCACCAGTCCGTCCGCTGTCGCGCCGTAGTGGTTGGAAGTCGGGAAGTTGTTGTAATGCAGACGTCCTGCACCTCCGGTGGCGATGATGACGGTCTTTGCTCTCGCTACCAGATATTCATCGGTCTCCATGTTCAGCAGAACCGCTCCTGCCACCTGCCCCTTGTCGTCTTTGATCAGCTCTACCGCAGAAGTGAACTCTACCACCGGAATTCCGCGGTTGATCACTTCGTCACGCAGAGTACGCATAATCTCCGCTCCGGAATAATCGCGGCACGCATGCATACGTTTGCGGGAAGTTCCGCCGCCGTGTGTTGTGATCATATTTCCCTCGGCATCTTTGTCAAACATAACGCCCAGATTTTCCAGCCAGTGGATCGCATCCGGCGCTTCCATAACCAGCTTTTTCAGCAGCTCCGGACGTGCGGCAAAATGTCCGCCTCCGAAAGCATCCAGATAATGCTGTGCCGGAGAATCGTTTTCCTTGTCCGCTGCCTGGATTCCGCCCTCTGCCATCATGGTGTTGGCATCACCGATACGCAGTTTGGTAACGATCATCACGTTTGCGCCTGCTTCATGTGCCTCGATGGCTGCGGAAGAACCGGCGCCGCCGGCTCCGATGACCAGAACATCCACATCGTAATCGATCTTGTTCAGATCGATCCGCTCATTGAGGATACGGCTGTTGGATTCCAGCAGACGACCAAGCTCTGTCGGCACTTTCTCCCCTTTGTTCGGGCCTACTTTCAGAGTGACAAATCCATCCTCTTTGTAATCCGGATGGTACGCCGCAAGAAGGGTGTCTTTTTCCTCTGCTGTCATTCTTCTCGGCTCAGCAGCCATTCTCGCCGCTCTTGTGGCTTCTACCTTTTTGATAGATTCCTGCATTTTGGCTGTATACATGTCCTGCTCCCCTCCTTATTTCTCAATCTCACGGTTGTTGTAAAGTTCCTGCATCTCTTCGATCGGTTTCTGCATTACCTGCTCGATCAGATCATCGAATTTTCCTTCGTTGATCTCATCCACACGGTTCTGAAGATGCTCACATTTCGGTGCGATGTATTTTCCGGTCAGACGTCTTGCCAGTTCTCCGACCATCGGGTGGGAGATGCCTGCCGGACAGCGGGAAGCACAGATTCCGCAGCCGATGCAGTCAAAGGATTCCTCTGCACACGCCTCGAAGTCGCCTCTCTGCGCATATGCGATGTACTGCATAACATTCAGGTTCTGCGGACATCCCTTGGTACATGCGTTGCATCCGATACAGCTGTAGATTTCCGGATACAGGTCCATCATCACGCGCTGTTCCGCACGGATCTCTTCCATATTGTAAGTTCTTTTATCGATCGGATAAAACGGAAGGCTGGCAATGTACATGCCGTCTTCCACCTGAGTCTGACATGCCAGACAGGTTTTCAGTTCATTTTTTCCCTTGATCCTGTAAATAGTCGCACAGGCGCCGCAGAATCCGTGACGGCAGCCGCAGCCGCGCTTTAACTGGTAACCGGCATATTCCATGGCAGTCATAATCGTCAGGTCTCCGGGTACGGAATACTTCTTGCCGAAGATAAAAATATTTACCATTTCCTGCATTTTCTATATCCTCCAATTAATATTCGTTCGGTAACTCATCGATTTCATCACAGCGGAACACAGGGCCGTCTTTGCAGACATACTTGCTTCCGATGTTGCAGCGGCCGCATTTTCCGACTCCGCATTTCATCCGGAGCTCCAAAGTGGTGTACACCTGAGTCTTGTCAAATCCCACTTCCTGGAGTCCCTGCAGCGTGAATTTGATCATGATCGGAGGTCCGCAGATCAGCGCCACCTTGTCTGTGGACATATTCAGTTCCTTCACATAGTTCGGAACAAAGCCCACATGACCGTCCCATCCTTCCTGTTCCCGGTCGATGGTCAGATGCACATTGACATCCTTCGCATTCATCCATTTTTCCCGGATCTCCTTCAGCTGTACCAGATCATCCGCGGAACGTGAGCCATACACAATGTCTACGGTTCCGTAATTCTCACGGTTGTCCAGCACGTAGTTGATCACGGAGCGCAGCGGTGCAAGACCGATACCGCCGGCGATAAACAGCAGGTTCTGTCCTTTCAGGACGGTTTCCACAGGGAAATGATTTCCATAAGGTCCGCGGACCAGGATCTCGTCGCCTACCTCCATGTTGTGCAGGTAAGTAGTCAGGACACCGCATTCCTTGATGGAAAATTCCTGATATTCTTTGTTGGTCGGGGAGGAGGTGATGGAGAACATACCCTCTCCGACACCCGGGACACAGAGCATTCCGCACTGTCCCGGCATATGATCAAAAAGCTTTGTGCCGTCCGGCTTCACAATACGGAAGGTTTTGACGTCCGGTGTTTCCTGACGGATATCCGTGATCACGCCAACCTGCGGCAGCAGCACATTTTTCTTCTCTTCGCTTCCACAATTACACATTACTTTGAGCCTCCCATACGTTTGATCACCTTGACGATGTTCAGTCCCTGCGGACATTTCTCCACACAGCGGCCGCAGCCTACGCAGGAATACATTCCGTCATTGTTTGCCGGATAATAAACCAGCTTGTGCATGAAACGCTGACGGAATCTCTGCATCTGTGTGGTACGGTTGTTTCCGTGAGCCATCAGGGTAAAGTCCGAATACATGCAGGAATCCCAGCAGCGGTATCTCTGCACGCCATGTCCGGTATTGAAATCTTTGATATCATAGCACTGACAGGTCGGGCAGGAGAACGTACAGGTTCCGCAGGCAAGACAGGCGTCAGAAAGCTCTTTCCAGCGCGGATCGTCAAATTTATCCTGTGTGGCGTTTCCATCCCAGCCTTCCAGAGACAGATGGCTGTACGGCAGCTTCTCAATGATCGTGCGGATGGCTTCCTGTTCTGCGGAAACCTTCGCTCCGTCTTCATCTGCGGCCGGTTCCAGATGTTCTTTTACCAGTTCCAGGAATTTCTCTCCCTTTTCCGTTCTTGCCTCCATGCAGTAAAGATCATCCACCGCCCACATTGCCACATCGCCTTCCGGCGCTGCCGCGTCGATGTCAAAGACTTTACAGAAACAGGATTCCTCCGGTTCATGGCAGGCGAGGGAAACTACGATGCCGTGTTCTCTTCTGGCTGCATAATAGGTATCCACAGGATCCGCCAGGAATACACGGTCCAGCACCTCAAAGCCGCGAACGTCACAGGGACGCACGCCGAAGATCACAAAATCCTGGTTCACCAGTTCCTGAGGAGTGATATTGATCTTCTTTGCATCCTTATAGCAGGAGTACAGGATCTCACTCTGCGGAAAAAACGCATCCTTCGGGGATTTCACAGTCTTTAAGGTCTCCAGATCGACCTTGGCATCCTCTGTCCAGATGCCGAAATTTGTCTTTCCGTTGTTGTCCACCGGCAGATACAGGTCCATGTTCCTGCTTACGGTCTCAAGCAGAGCGGAAAGCTGTTCTTTTCTTATCTTATACATCCCTTAACCCCTTTCCTGAACGATCGAAGGTTCAACGTCTTCTGTGGTGAAGTTGGTCAGCGGCGCACGGCTGTCGATGTCCTCGCCCGCCTGATATTCACCGTAAAATTCATTGATGTCCTTGATAAACTTCCGGTTCAGCAGATGCAGAGGGATATGTTCCGGACATACACGGGAACATTCGCCGCAGTCCGTACACCGTCCTGCCACATGGAAGGCACGGATGATATGGAACATCTGCTCCTCAAAGGTATCGCTGTTTGCCTTCTGTGCCGTATCGTAACGGTCGTTGTCAAACACGCACTTGATGCAGCTGCAGGCCGGGCAGACATTGCGGCAGGCATTGCAGCGGATACAGCGGGAAAGCTCGTTCTGCCAGAAAGCAAAACGCTCCTTCGGATCCATCGCCTCAATCTTTTCCACCATTGAGAATCTTCCGTCTTTTGCCGGTTTTTCCTCGTCTGCGTTGGAAGCAAGCTCGTCATATACCATATGGCGGCCGCCCTTGCAGGCTTTGCAGCGCTCCAGGATCACGTCCTCACGGGCAAACTCTTTGTCTCCGTAGATAGCAGTTACCTTTACGGTATCGCCGTCCTCGGTGATCTCCTGGATACCCTTTGCGCCTTTTTCCTTCATCACATCCACGTCCAGGCTTCCGTTGCAGCCGACGCCGATGATATAAGCCTTTTCCCGGTCCACCCGGTGTTCTTTCACAAGCTGATTGAAGCTGTAGGTATCGCAGGGTTTCAGGAACACCAGGGTCTTTCCTTCCAGCTTGCTCAGGTTGATCATATATTTGCTCAGGTTTGCCCCGCAGAATCCATCGTAGACAAATTCAGAAAGGCTGTCCTCGCTTTCGAACAGCGCCGGTTCCGGATTGAAGGACATATCGCCCTTTCTCCAGCCCATCACGCGGACTACGGTGCCGTCGCTGAGCAGCTCTTTCGCGCGTCTGATCAATTCTTCTTGCATCGTAAATCCTCCAATCTGACATTTTCGCCAAGGCTGTGAATCTTCTCCACAAATTCATTCATCGTCTGGGAGAACTTCACGCCCTCCGCCGCGGATACCCACTCCACACGGGTACGTCCGTTTTCCACACCCAGATAATCCAGCATGGAAAACAGCAGCGTCATACGGCGTCTCGCATAGTAATTTCCTGTAGAATAATGGCAGTCTCCCGGATGGCATCCGCACATGATCACGCCGTCCGCCCCTTTCTGGAACGCACGCAGGATAAACAGCGGATTGACACGGCAGGAGCATGGCACGCGGATGATCTTGACATCCGCCGGATAAGCCAGACGGCTGGAACCAGCCAGGTCTGCGCCTGCATAGGAGCACCAGTTACAGCAGAAAGCCACGATCAGCGGCTTGAATTCTTTCTTTTCGTTGTTTGCTTCTATCGACATATTGCATCTACCTCCGCGAGAATTTGTCGGTTGGAGAATCCTTTCAGATCCATCGCTCCGGACGGGCAGGCTACGGTACATGCACCGCATCCCTGACACAGCGCGCTGTTGACTACCGCTACGCGGCGGTTTTCACGAACACCGCCGTCCATCACCTGCTGCTCCTCATAAGAGATCGCACCGTAAGGACATACCTTCTCACAGGCGGAACAGCCGTTACAGAAGAGCGGATTGGACTGAGCGGTACATGGGTTCGTCACCAGCTTGTCTTTTGCAAGGAGTCCGACAACCTTGATCGCTGCAGCACCCGCCTGGGCTACTGTCTCCGGAATATCCTTCGGTCCCTGGCAGACACCGGACAGGAAGATACCTGCAGTCGGAGATTCCACCGGACGAAGCTTCGGATGGGCTTCGGTCAGGAAGTTATTGTTGTCGATGCTTGCGGTCAGCATGGTTGCAATCTTACGTACATCCTTGTTCGGCTCGATGGCTGTGGCAAGAACCACAAGGTCAGCTTCCATTTTTATCTGGCGGTTGTCGATCAGATCCACACCCTGGACCAGAAGACGGCCGTTTTCCGCCTCGGAAACTTTTCCTACCTGTCCCTTGATGTAGTCCACATCGTACTCTTCCACCGCACGGCGGTAAAACTCATCAAAGTTCTTGCCCGGAGTACGCACATCAATATAGAAGACATGCACATCCACATCCGGGTAGTGGTCTTTCAGCAGCATCGCCTGTTTTGCTGTATACATACAGCAGATTTTTGAACAGTAGCTCTTTCCGCGGCAGGTCACGTCACGGGAGCCGACGCACTGAATAAAGACGATATTCTTCGGATGTTCCCCATTGGAGAGACGCACCACATTTCCTCCGGTCGGTCCTGCGGCGTTCATCAGACGCTCCAGTTCCAGAGAAGTGATGACATCCTTGCTCTGATTGTAGTAATATTCATCAAACTTATCCAGATTGATGGTATCAAAACCGGTGGCAACAACGATCGCGCCGTACTCTCTGGTGATGATCTCATCCTTCTGTGTATAGTCAATGGCTCCGGCTGCGCAGACCTTGGAACAGATTCCGCACTTTCCGGTCTTGAATTTGATACATGCCTCCGTATCGATAACCGGCACGTTTGGCACTGCCTGGGCAAATGGAGTGTAGATTGCGGTTCTGGTATTCAGTCCGCGGTTAAATTCATTTGGAGTCTTTTTGGACGGACACTTTTCCTGGCACAGACCGCAGCCGGTACATTTGTCCATATCCACATATCTCGCTTTTTTGCGGATATCCACAGAGAAATCACCGACAAAACCGGATACTTTCTCCACTTCACTGTATGTAAAGATATTGATCTTCTCGTGAGCGTTGACTTCTCCCATCTTCGGAGTCAGAATACAGGAAGAACAGTCCAGCGTCGGGAAGGTCTTATCCAGCTGGGACATTCTTCCGCCGATACTCGGAGTCTTCTCAACGATATCCACCTCGTAGCCTGCGTCTGCGATGTCCAGCGCGGTCTGGATTCCGGCGATTCCTCCGCCGATGACCAGAGCACGTTTCACAACACGGCTCTCACCCGGCTGCAGCGGCGCGTTCAGCATAACCTTTGCGATGGCTGCTCTTGCCAGGATCACTGCTTTTTCAGTTCCCTCTTCCACATCTTTGTGGATCCAGGAACACTGCTCACGGATGTTGGCGATCTCCACCAGATACGGGTTCAGTCCCGCTTTTTCCGCCGCCTTACGGAAAGTTCCCTCGTGCATACGCGGGGAACAGGAACAGATCACGATTCCTGTCAGATGCTCGCTCTTCACAGCATCTGCGATTTTCTGCTGTCCGGCTTCGGAACACATGTACTGGTAATCCTCCGCGTACACGACACCCGGTTCTTTTCTCACGGCTTCCACGACCCGTTTCACATCTACCGTGCCCGCGATATTTGTTCCGCAATGACAGACAAATACTCCTATTCTTTGCACTTTCTTTCTCTCCTTACTTTCTGTATTTGCGATATGCGCTTGCCAGCAGCTGCTGCGGCGTCTCTTCATCCAGAAGCGCAGGGATCTCGTCCGGAGACAGGAAGTTTACACCCCGCTGGCGGATGACGCTGAGACGTACTGCTTCGATCACCTTGGCAGGCTTAACGTCTCTTGGACATCTTTCCACGCATGCAAAACAGGAAAGACATTTCCAGATTGATTTGGAATTCATCAGCGGCTCAATGTTGCCGTTCTGAACGTACGATACGAACTGATGGGGACGGATGTCCATCTCATTGTAGGCAGGACAGGAAGCGGAGCATCTGCCGCACTTCATACATTTTCTTGTGTCCACGCCGCTGATCTCTTTGATCCTCTGTGCCATCTTTGCCTCTGATTTCATGAATGCACCTCCTCTTTGATTCCGAGGGCCTCTGCCAGAAGCTCTGTGAAATATGTAACCGGCAAGCCTTCCTTTGTGCCGTTGTTTCTCAGATTATACATACACAACGGACATGCCGTGATCAGTTCTTCCGCTCCCTTCCATGCGGCGGAATCCATGATCTGATCTACCATATTGGCTGCCATCGGCTTGTCTTTCAGGGAAATGTAGCCGCCGCAGCACTCGTTTCTCATCGGATATACCACCGGTTCCGCACCGATCGCGCGGATGAACTCTTCGATGATCGTCGGGTTTTCCGGATCGTCGAACTGCATAGTCACGCTCGGGCGCAGCAGCATGCATCCGTAATAAGCGCCGATTTTCCGTCCTTTGAGGGGATTGACTGTCTTTTCTTTTATCTTGTCAAAGCCTACCACATCCCGCAGAACCTCAAGATAGTGAAGAACTTTTGTTTCTCCCTGGTAGGGTTCTTCGTCGGACATATAATTGTTAACCTTTGTGCGGATTTCTTCCACATTTGCCATATCGTCGTTCACGCGTTTGATTACATGATGGCAGGCGGAACAGACCGTTACCAAATCCTGTCCCTTTGCTTTTGCATCTTTCAGGGCGCGTACGCTGGAAAGCTTTGTGGCAATCTCATCGGAAGCCAGCGGATAGACAGCGCCGCAGCACTGCCATTCCGGAATCTCCTCCAATTCGAAGCCCAGCACTTTCGCGCACTCACGCGCATATTTATCCAGATCTTTTGCCTTGTTTTTCAGCGTACAGCCCGGAAAATAACTGTAAGTCATGGGTTGCTCCTTTCGTTCAAACGGTTTCTTTTTCTGTTTCGTTTATGCTTCCACCTGAGCGATGAAATCTTTCAGAACTTCTGCGGAATGCTCTACAGCATCCAGCTCTTCCTGTGTCATTGTAACTTTCAGGACTCTTGAAATACCTTCGGAATTTACGACACACGGCAGACTGATCGGCGCACCTGCGATCGCACCGAAGTTTTCTTCCAGAACGTGAGAAACCGGAAGAACGGTATTCTGATCTTTCAGGATGGATTCAACAATACGAAGTACGGACATCGCGATACCGTCAAAAGTTGCTCCCTTCAAAGAGATAACGTCTGCGCCTGCAGTACGTGCCTTGGTGGCAATCTCTGCTTTTTTCTTTTCTGCTTCTTCCGGATCAGACGGAAGGAAGTGCTCTACCGCCTCACCTGCAATGTTTACGGTGCTCCATACCGGAACCTGGCTGTCGCCGTGCTCACCAAGGATGTAGCCCTGGATATCGCGGATATCCACTTTGCAGTGTCTGGACAGCAGATAACGGAAACGTGCGGTATCCAGAGAAGTTCCAGTTCCGATGACACGTCCTTTTGGCAGTCCGGTCTCTTTCTGGATCAGATACGTATTGACATCCACCGGATTGGATACCACGATGATGATCGGATTGTCTGCATATTCCATAATGCTTCTCGCGATGGATCTTGCAACACCTGTGTTGGTTTTTGCCAGATCCAGACGAGTCTGGCCTTCCTTACGCGGTACGCCTGCTGTTACAATGATGATATCTGCATCCGCACATTCGGAGTAACCTCCTTTGCGGATCTTTACCTGGCTATAGTATGCGGTGCCGTGGGAAATGTCCAGAGCAACACCTTTCGCACGGTCTTCGTTCAGGTCAATCAGTACGATTTCGCTGACCTGTGTTTTAAGCATAAGAGTGTAGCAGATGGTCTCACCTACATTGCCTGCTCCGATTACAACAATTTTGTTTCCACCTTCTGTTGAACGCATAATGAACCTCCTTGAAATAATAGACTATTGACTCAATAGACCCATTATACCATTTTGTTATTTACTTAACAAGCAGAAGTCCCGATTTCCCCGGGACTTCTGCTCTTTTTCTGCAATATTCACAATCATATTTCTTTCGGAATTTATATCTCCGTGATTCTAAACAATATTCCCCTTCTTATTTCTGCTTATTTATACATTTTGCCACGTTCGATAAATAATTATTTAACACGTTATTCAAAACTAACTACCAATTCAAACACTTCAGACGCGGTACTGTAGGAAAATCAGACCAGCGAAACAGCAAGATGTTTGAAAGGGAGGGCATTGGTTTCGCATTTTCTGTCGTATTCCGCCAGAGATACCCGCACACTTTCACTGTCCGGTGTACAGGAACGGATTCCATCCGCATATTTCTGTGTCGCCTCACAGCCCTTGCCGAGCACCAGCACAACCGCGTCTTCCGGAGCTTCCTCCACCGCCCGGCGCACCGCCTCCTGACGGTTCCCCACATAGGTACATACTCTCTTTTTTCCATGAATATGACTCATGATCTCCCCTGCGATTTTCTCCGGTTCTTCCGGCCCCGGATCATCCGGAACAAGGTAAATACTGTCCGCGTATCGGTCCGATACTTCTGCAAGATCTTTTCTTCTGTTGTAGGCTTTTCCGCCCGGGCATCCAAAGATCACTGTCACAGGACGTCCCGGATATTCTTCCCGTACCGACGCAAACAGCTTTTCAAAGCTCAGACGGTTATGGGCATAATCCACCAAAACCGTTCGCTTTCCGTCCCTGCTCCGGTACTCTTCCATTCTGCCCCTGACCCTTACATTGGAAAGCCCTTCCACAATACAGTCCGCAGGTATTCCCAGAGAGAAGCAGACAGAAATTGCTGCAAGGGCATTCTCCGCGTTGAATGTTCCGCGCATTGGAATCCGGATTTCTCCTTCGTAACCGGGCATAGACAGATGAAACCGCAACTGCCTGTTTTCTGTCCGTATATGGCTTCCCCGTACCGCCGCTTCCGCACTGGTTCCAAAGGTAATAACCTGCTCCGCGCCGGAGGCCGCACGCAAGATTCTTGCCGCGTAATCCGAATCCAGATTGACGCACACGTTCCGGCAGTGAGAAAACATCTGCAGCTTCGACTGAAAATACTCTTCAAAATCCGAATGTTCCAACGGACTGATGTGATCTCTGGAAATATTCAGGAACACTCCCGTTTCCATCCGCACATTCCCGATCCGCTGCAGTTTCATTGCCTGAGAGGAAACCTCCATCGTCAGCCAGGATACCCCGACATCCACCGCCGTCCTCAGATGCCTTTGCAGATCCAGCGATTCCGGCGTTGTCAGTTTTGCCGGTTCGCGCCGAACGCCGTCATACGTCTCGATGGAACTGAAAATCGCCGACGGCTTCTCCCCTCTCCTTGCCAGCCAGGTATCCAGTACTGCCCGAACGTAATATGCCGTCGTTGTTTTTCCCTTCGTTCCGGTAATTCCCACGATCCGCATCTGATCTGCAGGATATCCGTAAAAAGCCTCCGCAAGCGCTGCCATCGCCCGCCGGATATCGCTGACCAGCAGACAGGGAATTCCTTTTCCCGCCGGATATTCCTTTTCACTGACATAGCACTTTGCTCCCCGCAGGATCGCCTCCGACAGATACGTCTCACGGAACGCTGCCCCTTTGCAGAGAAACATCGCCCCTTCCCGGATTTCCCCGGAATAGCAGGAAATCTGTGTAATCTCTCCGGCCTCTTTCTCCGTTGAAATATGATTGATCAGCAACCCCTCCCTGCGAAGGAGTTCCGCATAATTTCCGATTGTCTGTACCTTCATCTTCTGTATCCCTTCTTTTCCGTGATGTGTGTATGTTCCCTCTCTTACCATCGCCAAGGAAGAAACGGCTGTTATAAAGCAAAATCTTTTTTGCATTGCTGCGCATCCGCCGGAAAAGAAAACAGTTCCGGCTGAACCCCATTATATAGAATCCAGCCGGAACTGTATATGACCTACATTTAATAGTAAGAATTCTTCAGTTTTTTGATAGCTTTTTGATAAAATTCTGATGCTTTTCTGATGACATTTTTTCCCACAGATTACAAAAAACTTACGCCACTCCGAATTGTTTCTTCATTTTCTTCGACAGCTTCAGATATGCCGGGACCAGGAACAGATCCGCCATGATCCACGCCACCGGATTCGCAAAGCATACAGCGTTGTAACCAAGCAGCGGAACAAAGACAAATCCGACCACAGACCGTGCGATCATCTCACAGACCCCTGCAAGAATTGCCAGCTTGGAATACCCCATTCCCTGAATGGTAAAGCGCACTACATTGACAAATACAACCGCCACATAAAGCGCAGAATTGATGATCAACAAACGATGCGCGTTATTGATAATCTCCATCTCGGAACTATTCACAAACAACAGACATATATTGTTTCCGAAAAAGTAGAGCACCGCAAACGCAAGGATCGAATACACTGCTCCGATCAGAACACTGGTACGAATACCCTCATCCACACGGTCCAGCTTTTTCGCTCCGACATTCTGTCCCGCGAAAGTCGCCATTGTAGAACCCAGAGCATCAAACATACAGCAGAAAAACTGTGAGATCTTCGACGCCGCCGTCACAGAGGCAACCGCCACAGAACCAAGCGAATTCACAGAAGTCTGCAGGATCACACTTCCGATCGCTGTGATGGAATACTGCAGTCCCATGGGAATACCCATCCCGCACAGCCGGAGTGCATACCGTTTCTCCAGTTTCCAGTCCTCTTTTTCAAACCGGAGGATGTCAAATTTTTTCTTCATATAAAACAGGCACAGGAGCCCGGAAATCCCCTGAGACACCACGGTCGCCACCGCTGTGCCAGCGACCCCCATCGGAAGCACCAGGAGCAGATCCAGAATAATATTCAGCACCGATGAAATACCGAGAAAAATCAGCGGAGATTTGCTGTCTCCCAGGCTCCGGATGATTGCCGAGAGCAGGTTATACAGATAAATCACCGGAATTCCCACGAAAATAATAAAGATATAACTGTACGCGCCGTCAATGATATCAGACGGCGTATCCATCCATACCAGGATCTGTCTGCACAAAATACAAGTTCCAACCGTCATCACCACCGCAAAAATCGCGGAAAGCCATGCACTGTTGGTCACATACTTGCGAAGAGCGCGATAATCCCGCGCGCCGAACATCTGCGATACCGGGATTGCAAACCCGTTGCAGACACCCATACAGAAACCTATAATCATAAAGTTGATGGATCCTGTCGATCCTACCGCCGCCAGCGCCTTCGAGCCGAGCGCACGTCCGACGATAATGGTATCCACCATACTGTAAAACTGCTGAAACAACATACCGAACAGCAGTGGAACGGCAAATCCCAGAATCAGACGAAACGGTGAACCTGTCGTTAAATCTTTTGCCGCATTTTTTCCTGCTTTACCCATCTTTTTATCCTCTTCTCTTTTTGTATCCCACTGTCCTTCCGGGAACCGAAATGTATTTTATAACAGATGGAAACAGGATTCAATAGTTTTTTTATGCTTGTTTCATGTATTATCTTGCTTTAATGTTTCACCGCCGTTTCCGGTCTCTCCATGCAAAGTTCTGTAAGACGGTCGTTCACTTCTCCCTCCCGGTCTTCATCCATCATGACAAGCAGCGTATCGCTTGCCATCAGCCGGGTGGAACCTCTCGCCAGAATCTCTTCTTTCCCCCGCTGAACCGCAACGATCAAAGAACTTTCCGGCCATCGGATCTGCGCGATGCTGCGCCCTTCCAGTTCCGATGACTGCATGATCACAAACTGCTTCAGCACCTTTCCCTGATTTTCTTTCGGCACCGTCTGTCCCTGTTTTTTCAGGATCCTCGTCAGAAGGCTCTCATAGATGGGCTCCGACCGCATCAGTTCCGCCACCACAAAGGCAGTGCCGGAAACCAGCGTCAAGGTAGCAAGCTGGCTCAGAGAACCTGTCATCTCGAAAATCAGGATGATGCCCGTCAGCGGCGCACGCACGATCGCAGTAAAGTAGCCTGCCATCGCCAACAGAACAAAGTTATTGATGTACTCCACAGGCAGCCCGAAGATCTCCGAACAACCCATGCCGAAAATTCCTCCCGTCAGACCACCCAAAACCAGCAAAGGAAAAAAGATTCCGCCGGGAGCGCCTGAGCCAAAGCTTGCCGCTGAGAAGAGAAATTTACCTGCAAGCAGAAGCAGCGCCGCACTGATTCCAAACTGATGGTCCGTGACCATCGTGATCAGGTTTCCGCCGCTGCCAAGCAGCACCGGAACCGTATAGCCGAGAACACCGGCGAGCATAAACGGAAAGATCAGCCGTGTGGTGGTATTCAGAAACTTTGCTCCCTGGTACAGAGACTGAGCTTTCAGGGTAAACCAGTTATAGAAGGCACCGAACAGCCCAAGCACAAGGCCAAGTACAAGGACCATCCAGAAATATTCCATCGGAAGGTCTCCATGGATCTGAAACTGAAAAACCGCATCCCTTCCGAGAAAAGCGGAAGCAAGGAAATCCGCCGTTACAGATGCCGTCATCACTGAGATCAAAACAGACACGGAAAAGTTCTTATGTATTTCTTCCAGCGAAAACAGGACACCCGCCAGCGGAGCGTGAAAAGCGGCCGCCAGCCCCGCGCTCGCCCCGCAGGTTAAGAGAAACTTCCCTTCTGTTTTTCCGAGGGCAAACAGCCTGGACAAGCCTTTTCCAACCATCGCGCCCAGCTGAATGGACGGTCCTTCCCTTCCAAGGGAAAGACCTCCCAGCAGGCATAAAAAACCTCCGCAGAACTTTGCCGCCAGCACTCTCCACCAGGTCTGATCCAGTTTTCCCGCCATTTCGCCCTCCAACTGAGGGATCCCGCTGCCAGAAATCATCGGTTCCCACTTCACAAGTTTTCCTACGATCACAGCGATCAGAAGCAGGACGGCAAACCACCCCGCCATTTTCCAGGGCGACCCGGCAGTAAAGTCCAGCACCGCCGACAGCCATTCACCCGCTTTCTCCAGCAGCCACCGGTAAGCCGTCACCACCAGTCCGGCTGCCGCACCGACAGCCAGTCCCTCTGCGATCAGCCTCAGCGGAAATAGATGTATCCCTCTGACCGCCTCCGACGCATTGTTTTTCATCCTGTTCACTTCCTCCTCACCTCATTCCGCCGAAAAGCCGGATTTTTTACTATTATAATACAGTTTGTTTTCACTGTCAAAAAGCCTGATCCATGTGGTTTCTTACCATCTGGACAAAAGAGTCGATCACGCCCCAGCCGTCCCGCCAGCCGATACAGATTTCATATTCCGCTTCTTTTCCCAATGAAATCTCAAGCAATCTCTCTTTTTTTTCCACAGTCAATACATGATCTGCGATCATTTTCGGGCAGAAACATCCACCCAGCCCTTCCACACACAGCTCCATCAGCAATGCAAGATTTTTTGCTTCCATACGGACGGACGGCTGTATTCCGGATCTCTTGATAAACATTCTTGCATACTTTCCCGCTATGTCCTGCTCATGCCCCAAAAGAAACGGGCATACCTCCAGCAGTTTATATTCCCTGTCTTCCCGGATTCGCCGGAGAACCTCCCCTGCCTCTTCCCCGTAAACATCATCATATAATTGTTTTTCAACAAAAAAACCAACACGTTCCCGATAAAGCGGGACAATGTTCGTACCTGTGTAACCCGCGGAAAAATCTGAGATTCCTATATCGATGTCTCCTTTTTCCAGTTTCTGCACCAGATTTTCATTGGTGTCCTCCACAATTTTCAGTTCAATACCAGGATAAACCTTCTGAAAATCCAGGATTACGGGAAACAGAATGATCCTTCCCCGGTTGCTGGTAATTCCAATCCTCAGCATCCCTTTTTCTTCCCCATTGATCGCATCGAACGTATGGCGCATTCTCTGCACCTGCTCCTGGATCAGACGGGCATACTTCAGAAACTCTTCACCAGCATATGTAATCTTCAGAGGCACACGGCGCTCAAACAGCCTGCACCCCAGTTCCTCCTCCACAGACGCCAGATGTGCACTGAGCGTCTGCTGTGTAATATGAAGTCGTTCGGCTGCTTTGGAAATACTTTGTTCCTCCGCCACGGCAATAAGATATTCCATCGTCTGTAGATTCATCTCACTCTCTCCTGATCTGATATTATTTTATTCTCCGATTTTTTGATCGCACTCATTATTACAATTTTTCTCTGTAATAAATACCGAAAAGAACAGTTTGATTTTGTTAAATTTCGGTTATAAATTATAGGATGTATCATGAAACATGTCAAGGAGCGAAAAAATGAATCCATCAACAAACCATTCCCGATATCTTGTCTGTGAACAGAAAGGGGTCTATATGCTACTTATGTGTGCTGCCGGCATGATGGGTGCCTACACGTTTAATCTGAGAGGGGGTGTCTTCTGCAATGCCCAGACAGCCAACTTTGTCATGATGGCTGTATCTTTCGGACAGGGGCAGTGGCTGGACGGATGCTATTATCTCATTCCGATCTTTGCTTATTTTTCCGGCGCATTCTTCTCTGAAATCCTTCCTTCTCCGGTGAAACGTCTGAAATTCCTGCGGTGGGACACCTATCTGATCGGCTTTGAGATTTTCATACTTCTGATCGTCGGGCTGATTCCTCTTTCCTGGCCGGATCATCTTGTGCAGATAATGATCAATTTCATCGCATCCATGCAGTACAATACCTTCCGTCAGGCAATGGGAATCCCCATGGCGACGACCTTTTGTACCAATCATCTCCGCCAGACGGGTATTGCCCTGGCAAAACTGATACAAAAAAAAGACAGAACCATGCTCCGGCGTGAAGCAGCTCACGTCGAAATGCTCCTGTCTTTCCTTATGGGAGGCATTCTGCTCACAGCAGTATGCCCGCTGATGAGAGAAAAGGCCGTCTGGCTTACTCTCATTCCATTGTCTGTAATTTTTGTCAGAATGGTTCACGCCGACCTTACCTTTGAACATGACCTGCTGAACGCAAAACCCTCCGGTCATTAGGAGGGCGTTTTCAAACACCTCTAACAAAGCTTGCTGCCGTTTGCCGTAAGTTTGAACCGGCAGCCAAGCATCTCTGCCGCCCGGCGGCACATGACCATCCGCTCCAGAAAAATCTCAAAGTAGTCCATGACTGTACACATGCTGTCGTCCAGCTCCATATCCATCTGGATAATCTTTTTGTCCGCTGAAACTCTCAGTTCTGAAGAAAGAACGGCGTAATTCACCCGGTCGTGGGCGTCAAAGCCGGAAATCTGCCGGTTTCTTACCCGGTTTCTCCGCACATCCGTCTTATCTGCAATGATCAGGGCCGCTGAGACCGCATCTACCGCAGTTCCTGTACTTTCGTCATGGTTCCCGATGGCGGAAGCCACCGTAATTGCCTCTGTCAAAGACATATTCCGTTCCTTCAACAGCTGATACGCCAGGATCGCTCCGCTGTGCGCATGATCTCTCCGGTTGATACTGTTTCCGATGTCATGCATGTATCCCGCGATTTTGCTCAGTTCGATCGTTCGTTTTCCATAGCCAAGCTTTTTCAGAATATCACCTGAGTTTTTGGCAACCTTTGCCGCATGTTTGGCGGAATGTTCTGTATACCCCAGAATCCCCAATATTTCATTTCCTTTTTCAATCAGCAGATTGATCTCCGGATCTTTCCGGATTCTGTCATAAGTTATTTTCTTCTGTATGTCTGCTTTAAGCAGAATTGTTCCCCGGTCAAATTCTTCCCGGTTTTCCTTTTCCTGCGTACTTTTTTCGCAAATTACCTCGTGAATGTCCATATCTTCCTGCCCTTTTCTATAATCTCCGGATGGCATCCGTCGCCAGTTCCGATCGTTCGCACTCCTCTGCCTTCATTGTAATCTGCCAGCACAGAGGACTTCCTTTCATATGCTCCGACGCATAGCACAGACCGTTGGTCCTCTCATCCAGGAACGGACGGTCAATCTGCGCCGGATCCCCCAACAGAATGATCTTGGTACCCTTTCCCGCTCTGGTGATGATTCCCTTGACCTGTCCCGGCGTCATATTCTGTGCCTCGTCAATGATCAGATAAGTCCTGACGATCGAACGGCCGCGGATAAAATTCATCGCCTCTGCCTGGATCAGTCCCCGTGAAAATATTTCTTCTATTTTATCCTGCAGTTCCTTTTCGTTCCGGTACCGCTCTTCCTCGTTCATATCGATCAGCTGTTCCAGATTGTCGATGACCGGACGCAGAAGGGGAGAAATTTTCTCTTTCTCATCTCCCGGCAAAAATCCGATATCCGAGTCAAACTGCGCATTAGGCCGGCAGATCAGAATTCTGCGGTACTCACCTTCTGGACGATTGACCAGTTTTTCCAGACCGACCGCCAGAGAATAAAACGTTTTGCTCGTCCCTGCCATCCCTTTGACAATCACAAGAGGCGCTTTCTCCGCCGGCTGCATCAGTGCTTCCTGCAGAAAATACTGCCCGGCGCTGCGCGGTGTGACCCCGTATGGAGCGCTCTTCCGGTACTCCAGTTTCACAATTTTCCCTCGCTCGACTCTCCCAAGCTGTGTTTTGCGGTTGGACTGATCCGCCTGGATCACCACAAACTCGTTCTCCGTCAGTTCCGGACAAATACGCTCACCGTCGCTGTCCACGGTATAAACATCCTCCACGGGAATACCTTTCTTTTTAAATTCCCGGAACTTTTCCTCCGGGGCATAAACCTCGACACGCCCTTCATACTGTTCTTCCCTGTCCGACACCTGTTCCCGCTCAAAATCTTCCGCACGTATTCCGACGATCTGTGCTTTCAGCCGCAGGAGAATGTCCTTCGTGACTAGGATCACCTCCGTCTCACTTTTCTGCGACAATCCCAGACAGATCTTCAGGATCCGGTTGTCCATCTTTTCCTCCGGCAGTTCTTCCGGCAGACGGACGTCGACAAAATTTCTCTCAACTCTGACCATGCCGCCTCCCGGCAGTTCCACCCCTTCCAGAAGATCCCCCATCGTCCGAAACTTCTCCAGCTTCCGGATCGCCTTTCTGGCATTTTCGCCTTTTTCTCCGTCGGCTTTTTTCAGGTTGTCCAGTTCTTCCAACACAGCCAGCGGTAAAACCACCAGATTTTCTTCGAAGCACTCCAGCGCTTCCGGCGCCTGGATCAGAACATTCGTGTCAAGAACATAGGTTTTTTTCATGTATTCTCTGCCTCCTGTCTCCTACATGGTAATATCCATTTTAGCAGAGCCACGTTAATTTCTGTATGTCTCCTCTGGAAAATCTACGTTAATTTTTCTTTGCGTCCGCTCTTTTTCTCATGCTTTCTGCACCATTCGGCAAGATATTTCTCCTGTTCCCGGTCCTCGACCCGCTGAAAATAATTCTCCGATTCCCACGCGGCGATTTTCTCATCCTTCCATCCTGCAGAGTTTTCTCCCTTCTCACTGCTGCCGCGGTACCTGTCTTCCATTTGTCACTCCCCACTTCTGAGACTGCCGCAGCAGAGATTCATAAGCCGAACCTCCGCTGCGGCGTTTAAATTTCTTTCTATATTTTTATTGTATTCTTTTTTTGCCGATTTCATACACGAAAAGCCCGGGACTTCGCTTTTTTCGCAAAGCCCCGGGCTTTTCTCTTTTCTACGGTGCCATTGTTTCCTATTAGTCAGTGGTATCTTCCACTTCCGCAGCACTGTCCCTCTTTTTCAGGCGTTCAAACAGCTTCTTCAACTGGATAACAGCTGCGATCGCAAGAACAAACTCTGCAACAAACTGCGCATATGCAAGTCCATACAGCGGGAACAGCAAATTCAAGAGAAACAGAGCCGGGATTTCCAGCGCAAGCTTACGCAGCAGCGCAAAGGCGAGCGCATGTTTTCCCATTCCAACCGCCTGGAAAATGCCGACTGCCATAAAGTCCACTGCCAGAAACGGCATTGCCAGTGAGAATCCCCTCAGGAATTTCTCTCCGTATGTGATAACTTCCGGGTCTGCAATAAACAGACGTGTAACCATTCCCGGGAAAATAAAGAACAATACTGCCACAACCACCAGGAAACTCAGGGAAATCTTCATCGAAAACTGGATCGCCTTTTTCATGCGCTTGCTGTTGCCGCTCGCATAGTTGTAGCTGACCAGAGGCATGATTCCCTGGGAAAGTCCCATGGCAACCTGTGTCGGAACCGAGTTTACCTTCTGGGTAATTCCCATTGCCGCAATCGCGCTGGCGCCATAGGCTGCAGTAAAATTATTCAGGATCGTCATTCCGGTAACATTCAGCAGGTTCTGGATCGCTGCCGGGATACCAACGGCAAACACCGACAGAGCAATTCTCTTCTCCAACGTAAACTTCCGTGGGGAAATGCTGATATAGGTACTTTTTCTCCTCACTGCGAGCAGGACAAAAAAATAACCGCACGCCACACAATTGGAGATAAAGGTTGCGCATCCGGCTCCCGCCGCTCCCATATCCAGTCCCCACGGGAGTACGAAAAACGGATCCAGAATGATATTCAGGATACATCCGCTCATTGTACCGATGCTGGCATGCATCGAAGCGCCCTCCGACCGAACCATATAGGCAAGAACAACATTCAGGATTGCAGGCGCTGCTCCAAGGGTAACCGTCCAGAACATATAATCGTTTGTAGCGCCAAACGTCGTGCTGTCCGCGCCAAGCAGCGCAAGCAGCGGATTTTTAAGGACCGTACACAGGATTGAAAAGATTATACCAAAAAACAGTGCACCGTAAAATCCAAAAGCGGAACTGCGGCGCACTGTCTCATAATCCTTGCATCCCAACGACCGGCTCATAAGACTGGAGCTTCCAACACCGAACAGGTTGTTCACCGCATTAAACGCCAGCAGCACAGGCGCAGCCAGCGCAACTCCGGCATTTTCCACCGGATCGTTCAGCATTCCAACGAAATAAGTGTCAGCCAGGTTGTACAGCACCATGACCAGCGAGCTGAGCACCGTCGGAATCGCCAGAGAGGCGACCGCTTTCGGAATTGGATAGTCTTCAAATAAACGTTCTTTTTGTGTTTTTTCCATACCATTTCCCCTTTTCAGACGTACTTTAGCGAAACTACTACTATTATTATAAGCCCCCGAAAAGGGTTATGCAAACGACTTCTTTAAGGGATTATAGTATAATTTTGCGTTTTTCCCTTACAATTTGGAGATTACCTCCCATGCCTCCGGATCAAACTTCCTGTCTTTATAATAATACTGTTTGTCCTCCTCCGTGATTTCCCGGACCACTTTGCATGGATTTCCCACTGCGATGACCCAGTCGGGAATATCTTTGGTCACAACACTTCCAGCGCCGATCACGGTATTGCTGCCGATATGTACTCCCGGAAGGATCACAGTATTTCCGCCGATCCATACGTTGTCGCCGATGGTTACCTCGATCCCATACTCATAAGCGGAGTTTCTGGAAACCGGATGTACCGGATGCCCCGCCGTGTAGATGGACACATTGGGAGCCATCTGACAGTTGTCGCCGATCTTTACTTTTGCCACGTCGATGATGGTGCAGTTATAATTTGCAAAAAAGTTTTTTCCCACCTCGATGTGAGAACCATAGTCACAGTAAAACGGCGGGTTCAGAAACGCGCCCTCAGATTTTCCGAACAACTGCTTCACCAGCTGACCGATTCTTTCGAAATCCGAGCGGTCCACCGTATTCAGTTCCTGCAGGATTCTCCTGCATACTTTCTGTTCCTCCATCACCGCTTCGTCTGAAATGTACGCCATCTGGGCGTCTCTTCTTTCAAGATTGTTCATATGCTTTCCTCCTATTTGTGTTTTATTTTTGTGATCTATGTTTTCTCTTATTTTGCTCTTTCCTGTTTGTCCTTTTTACTGTCCCTGCGATTCCTTGGTCAGGTTTCTCACCCACCGGTATTTTTTATAGTGCCGGTATACTGCCGGCAACTTTACAAATTCATCCATATTCAGCAAAAAATAGACTGCCAGCACCGGCAGCTTCCATACAAACGCCGCCAGCATTCCAATCGGCACAATGATCACCCACATGGTCACCGCATCGCAGAGCAGTCCGAATTTCGTATCCCCGCCGGCGCAGAAAATACCGGCAACCACCGTGGAATTCACCGCCTTTCCGATCAGATAATACGCGCAGATCAGCAGCATCACCCGAAGATACTCGTGCGCCTGTTCCGAAAGACTCGCCGCCAGAAGCTGCACCAGCGGGCTGCAGGCAAGCAGTATCACGCCGGAAACAGCTCCCGCCGCCACAGAAATCCTGCAGAGACGGCCGCCATATTCCCGCGCCCGCTCCAGCGCGCCCCGTCCCAGCTCATTTCCTACAAGAATCCCGCTTCCAGCTCCGATTCCCAGACACATGCAGGAAATGATGTTTTTCACAATGTTGGCAATGGAATTCGCCGCCACCGCGTCGCTGCCAAGATGTCCCATAATCACCGAAAACATCGTAAAGCCGCAGCCCCAGACGAGCTCATTTGCCAGCACCGGCGACGTATATTTCACAAAGTCTCTCTGCAGTACCGGGCTTCCTTCCCGGAGATACTTCATCCGGATGCGTATCTGACCCTTTCTCAGATTTTCCATCAGCACCAGTCCCAGCTCTACCGCCCGGGCGATCGTCGTCGCCAGAGCGGCTCCGGCAATCTCCATCCGCGGAAATCCCAGAAATCCGAAAATCAACAGCGTATTCAACAAGAGGTTCAGCACCACAGCCGAAGAACCGTACACCGTACTCCTCATGGTTCTCCCGCTGTTCTTCATAATACAGAGATAAATCTGCGAAATACCCATGAACAGATAAGACCAGCTGACAATCCTCAGATAGGGAATTCCCAGCTGTATCAATTCCGGATCATTGGTGAAAATCCGCATCAGCAGATGCGGACAGAAAAAAGCAGCCAGGAAAAACACAAGCGAGATCACCATCGAGCCTTTCAGCGCAATGGCAAGCACCCGTTCCACCGCTTCCCGGTCGCCTTTCCCCCAATACTGAGCGGCAAGAACGGTCGTTCCAATGGTCAGCGCCGCGTAAAACAAGTTCAGCACAAACTGTACCTGCGTCGCAAGGGACACGGAAGAAAGGGAACTCTGATCCAGCATCCCCAGCATCAGCGCGTCGGAGGCACTCACCAGCGCCGTCATAAGATTCTGCAGCGCCAACGGCAGAACCAATGCGAACAGCTTTCTGTAAAATTCCTTTTTCTCTTCTTTTGTTTCTCTCATCACATCCGCTCCCCTTGTTTCTTCGCGCTCCACACGGATAACCATTCCACCGTCAGAACGGTTATTTACCCCGCAGGCATCTGCGGCCTGTGTGTTGACTTTCCATACACAATGTAATAATATTATCTGTAACGCGAAGATTCTACCAATATTTTCTCTGTTTACTATCAAAATCGTATTTTTATGAGGTTTCAGACATGATACAGACAACGGTTATGAAAGGAGATTCGGAAGTCGTACACTACGACTGTCCGGGTGTTCCCCTCTATATCAGAACCGCCCATCTGTCCAGTTATCCGGACGGACGGGCGCTCTGCCACTGGCACGATGACCTGGAGTGGATCCATATCCTCGAGGGAACCATGAATTACTACATCAACGGACAGCGCATCACACTCCGCGCCGGCGACAGCCTGATGGTGACGCCCCGCCAGATGCACTACGGCTATTCCGTCCGGCGGGAAGACGACTGCCATTTTATCTGCATTCTCCTCCATCCGGATCTGATCACCCAAAACAGGAGCCTGTCCCAGAAATATCTGCAGCCCCTCCTGGAAGACTGTCCGGCAGACTATCTCCATGTTTCCTCCGGCACAACGGACGGGAATGAAAGTGCAAATATCCTGAAAACTGCCGCAGCGCTTCATAGCGAACAGGCTCCCGGCTGGGAACTGAAAGTGATCGGGCTGCTGATCTGCCTGTTTGCAGACACGCTTCCTCTTCTGACCCCAAAGCATCCCTCCGCTTCCACTGAAGAAGCCGGCGATCTCTCCGCCCAGAGAAAAATGGTTTCCTATATTTATCGTCATTACCCGGAGAAGCTCACACTGGACGACATTGCCGCAGCAGGAAATGTGTGCCGCAGCAAATGCTGCGCGATCTTCCGTCGGTATATGCGGCAGACGCCCATCGCCTTTCTCAACGCTTACCGCCTGCAGATCAGCGGCGATCTCCTGCGCCGTTCCTCCGACAGCATTACAGAAATCGCCCTCGCCTGCGGCTTTCACCATATGAGCTATTTTTCCGAGCTTTTCAGCAAAACCTATGGATGCACGCCGCGGGAGTACCGGGCATCCTATACTGTCCCTACATCAGCGGTGCAAGAATTCTAAGCGCCTTCCCGCCAACTTTCTCCCACATCGGAAGCTTCTGACAGTCTTCCGTTGTGACCTGGCGACTTTTTTCCAGCGTATTCGCAAAATCCTGTTCAATCTGACCGATCTGTGAATTGCGGTACAGGAAAACGCCGCATTCGAAATGGTGATACAGGCTCCGGTAGTCCAGATTGATCGTACCGACCACTGCCTTCTCATCGTCCGAGACAAAGACCTTTGCGTGTACAAACCCCGGCGTATACTCGTAAATCTTTACACCTGCTTCCATCAATTCTTCATAATAAGTTCTCGCAACGATGAACGCATATTTCTTGTCAGGAATATGCGGCATCAGGATCACCACCTCGACGCCCCGCCCCGCCGCGTACGTCAGCGCTCCGATCATCTCGTGATCCAGGATCAGATACGGCGTCATAATATGTACATAATTCTGGGCGGTATTCAGAATATCCAGATAGACTCTGCGTCCTATCCTCGCTTTCCGGTACGGACAGACGTCATAAGGAATAAAAAAGCCATCGGGCTTCTGATAATATTCCTGCAGCGTCTTATACTTCAGATATGTCTCCTCTTTCGTCTCGGTAATGTTCCACATTTCCAGAAACATGAACGTAAACCGTTCCACAGCATCGCCTTCCAGGCGGATCGCCGTATCCTTCCAGTGACCGAACCGGACTTCCCGGTTAATATATTCGTCTGCCAGATTCGTGCCTCCCGTATGGGCAACCCTCCCGTCGACGACCAGGATTTTCCGATGATCCCGGTTGTTGTAATGGCTGGAGAACACCGGATGGATCGGCGCATACATTTTGCAGCGGATTCCATATTTTTCCAGAACTTTCGGGTAAAACTCCGGAAGAAGAGACAAGGCACACATACCGTCATACATGACACGCACTTCCACGCCCTGCTGTACCTTCTCCTTCAGCACTTCCAGAACTTCATGCCACAGATATCCTTCTTTGATAATGAAGTATTCCATGAAAATAAACTTCTGCGCGCTCCTCAGATCCTCCATCAGCGCCTCAAACTGATCCTCACCCAGAGGATAATAGTCTGCGTGGGTTTTGTGGTAGACTGCGCAGTTTGCGTTCTTTCTCATATATTCCGCAAGTCTCCCGACCTGAACGTCTTCCCGCTCCAGCGTCTCTTTCGCCGTCTCATCTTCTTCCAGGTACTTCCTGGTAAAAACAGACAGCTTCTGAAGCCGTTCATATATTTTCCCCGCGCCGGGATCGATCGTGATGTACAAATAAAAAACTGCGCCGAATACCGGAAAAATAACCATCGGCAGCATCCATACCAGACGGAACTCCGGGTTACCGCTGCTGCTGAGCAGATGAAGGAGCACAACGACCATCAGGATCCGAAACAGCCCATACACTTCCAGGCTGTGTTCTTCCAGCGTGCGGTAAAGAAGGTATACAAACAAAAACTGTATCAGAAACGCGCCCAGGACGATCAGCGTCCTGCCGAAGATGACCATTTTTACCCCGTTCATTCCCTTTTTCTTGATATCTTTCGCTTCCATTTTCGTTCCTTTTCCTTTGCGTTTTGTTATCTGAATCGTACCATATTTTTGTACTTCTGGCAATGTCAGGAATCTTGTAACAGTTCAGCCTTACTGAACTGTTACATGCAAAATCCATTTAAAATCGCCTTCGGCGATGGGATTTTGCACTCCTGAATCACGTTCTCACGGTCTGCGCAGCATGTGCGCAGACCTGGGCTGAACTGTTACGGAATCTTCTTTCACCAGCAAGTCATGTTTATATTTTTTTGCATTTCTTCCGCGTATAAGTTAGAATAGAAGTGGTATAGTATGATACAGGAGTTTTGCTGATGAGAGAAAAAACTTACATTGCCATAGATCTGAAATCTTTTTACGCGTCTGTCGAGTGTATGGAGCGCGGCCTCGATCCGATGACCGCCAATCTTGTGGTCGCTGACCGCAGCCGCACGGAGAAAACCATATGTCTCGCCGTTTCCCCTTCCCTGAAGTCCCACGGGATTCCCGGACGGGCAAGGTTGTTTGAGGTGATCCAGAAAGTGAAGGAGGCCAACGAAAAGCGGAAGCTCCGCCTCCCTTCTCACAGGTTTTCCGGAAAATCCTGCAATGCCGCTGAGCTGACGGCTCATCCGGAATTTGCCATTGACTTTCTGACAGCTCCTCCTCAGATGGCACATTATATGAAATGCAGCGCAAAAATCTATGACATTTATCTGAACTATATCGCTCCGGAAGACATCCACGTATATTCCATCGACGAAGTTTTTATGGATGTTTCCAAATATCTGAAAACTTACGGATTGTCTGCCGAAGGCCTTGCAAAAAAGATCATCCTGGACGTGCTGAACACCACCGGCATTCCTGCCGCTGCCGGTATCGGTACCAATCTTTTTCTCTGCAAGGCGGCGCTGGATATTGAGGCAAAGCATATTCCGCCGGATGAAAACGGCGTCCGCATCGCCCGTCTGGATGAATTTTCCTTCCGGCGTTCCCTTTGGAACCACCGGCCGCTGACCGATTTCTGGCGCATCGGCAAAGGTTACGCGAAAAAACTGGAAGAACACGGGCTTTTTACAATGGGGGATATTGCCAGATGCTCCCTTGGAAAGCCGGATGAATATTACAATGAGGATCTGCTTTACCGCCTTTTCGGTGTCAACGCCGAACTTCTGATCGACCATGCATGGGGCTGGGAACCCTGCACCATTGCGGACATTAAGGCATACAAACCGGAAGCCAAAAGCATCGGCGCTGGCCAGGTACTGCAATGTCCTTATTCTTATGAGAAAGCAAAACTTGTCGTTCAGGAAATGGCAGATTCTCTTTCCCTGGATCTGGTGGACAAACGCCTGGTGACCCGGCAGCTTGTTCTGACCGTCGGATATGATATTGAAAATCTGAAAGATCCAAAGCTCCGAAAACGGTATCACGGTGAGATCACCACCGACCATTATGGCCGCCAGATTCCCCGGCATGCCCACGGAACCGTAAATCTCCCCCGGCAGACGTCCTCTTCCAGCCAGATCATAACAGCGGTCACAGATTTGTACGCCCGGATCGTAAATCCGGAACTCCTGGTACGGCGGCTCACCCTGACCGCCACCCATGTTGCAGAAGAAATTCCGATGGAACAGAAAGAGACTTACGAACAGCTGAATCTTTTTACTGACTACGAACTGCTGGAACAGCAGGAGGCTCAGGAGAAGGAGAAACTGGAAAAAGAACGGAAAATGCAGGAAGCCATGCTGGAAATCAAGAAAAAATACGGAAAAAACTCTATTTTGAAGGGAATGAACCTGCAGGACGGGGCAACCGCCATCGACCGGAATCAACAGATCGGAGGACATAAAGCATGAACAAATCTTACGACGATATCATCCACCTGCCGCACCATGTTTCCGCCACACATCCCCATATGTCCATGGCTGAACGGGCGGCGCAGTTTTCTCCTTTTGCCGCGCTGACCGGTTACGAAGATGTTCTCACCGAAACAGCACGGAAAACGGAGCAAAAGATTGAACTGGACGAAACGATAAAAGAAGAGCTGGATCAAAAACTTCATCTTCTGGCGGAACATGTGCAGAATCCCCCTTCCGTATCCATCACTTACTTTCAGCCGGACGATTATAAGGAAGGGGGACAGTATGTAACCAAAACCTGCCGGATCAGAAAAATCAATTCCATGACACAAGTGATACAGACAACAGACGGATCACAGATCCCGATCTGCAGTCTCTTAAAGATCGAAAGCGACTTTTTTTAGTTTTCTGCAATCCTGCTCCTTATCGTTTATTCTTATTACATGAGGAAGGGAGATTAGACATATGATAAACAATCGAAAGTTTCTTCACGGAAATGCTCCGCAGCGATTTTATCAACAATTTTTCCCATGAATTCAAAACCCCCATCGTCTCCATCGCGGGGTTTGCAAATCTTCTCCGGTGCGGTAATCTTACGAAAGAACAGACGGAAGAATATCTTGCTATGATTGAAGAAAATTCCTCCGTCTGTCTTATATGGCGACCAATATGCTGAATCTGACAAAAGTGGAAAATCAAACGATCCTGACTGACGTTACTCGCTATAACCTCTCGGAACAGATTCGCTCCGCGGGGGATCGGTCTCGCCGTTGTAAAAAAGGTTGTGGAGCTGCATCATGGAGAAATCTCTGTCAGAAGCGAAAACAAAGCGACAACGTTTACCGTTTCTGTATGACATAGATCAGCAGGGAGACGTTTTTTCTATTCTACATCCTGAAGAGCCGCATAGTTTTCTTCCCCGGTTCGTACTTTAACGACTCTCGTTACATTATAAACAAAAATCTTTCCATCCCCGATATGTCCGGTATACAATGCTTTTTTCGCCGCTTCGATCACAGAATCGACCGAAATTTTTCCGACTACAACCTCCACTTTCACTTTGGGAAGAAGGTTGGCATCGAGTTCCACACCTCTGTATTTTTCTCCGGCTCCTTTCTGTATTCCGCATCCCATGACCTGTGTCATTGTAATTCCGGTTACTCCCAGGTTGTTCAATGCTGTCTTCAATGTATCAAACTTCGAAAGCCGGCAGATAATGCTGACCTTATGCATTCCTGTATCATATACACCATCCACACTCGTCTGCTGACGGACCACTTTGACTGCGGCATCCACCTGTCCTTTGGATGCCTTTTCATAATCATCCTCCCCCAGATCCGTGTTTTCATTGACATCCATATCCATGCCGGCCATATCATTAATCGCGAATCCTGAGTATGCGGATGCAAGCCCATGTTCGTGGATATCAAGGCCATCCAGTTCAATCTGCTCCGGCACACGCAGTCCTACTGTCTTATCAATCACTTTGAAGACGATGAACATCACCAACAACACATAGGCCGCCACACTGACTGCGCCCAATACCTGAATTCCCAGCTGTCTGAATCCACCGCCGTAAAACAAGCCGACACCTACACCGTCTCCGCCATTGCTGAACAGACCAACTGCCAAAGTTCCCCAGATTCCATTTACCATGTGGACAGAAACCGCACCTACCGGATCATCTATCTTTGCTACATTATCAAAGAACTCCACAGCCAAAACTACCAGAACACCAGCGATCAGGCCGATGAAGAATGCTCCAACCGGAGTCACACAGTCACAGGGAGCCGTAATAGCTACCAACCCCGCAAGAGCTGCATTAAACGTAATCGACACATCCGGTTTTCCATAACGGATCCATGTAAAAATCATACCCACGACTGTGGCAACCGCCGCTGCAAGGTTTGTATTGAACATTACCAAAGATGCCAGTTCCATATCCGCATCTGTCGTCATTGCAACTGTGGATCCTCCGTTAAATCCAAACCAGCAGAACCAGAGGATAAACACACCGAGCGCCATCGCCATGATATTATGCCCGGGAATCGCTCTTGCTTTTCCGTTTTTATCGTATTTTCCGATACGCGGCCCAAGCATTGCCGCGCCAAGGCATGCGACCAGTCCTCCAACCATATGTACACAAGTGGAACCTGCAAAATCATGAAAGCCAAGTGATGAAAGCCATCCTCCTCCCCAGATCCAATGTCCGGAAATCGGATAGACAATCAAGCTGATCGCCGCACTGTAAATACAATACGCTTTGAAATTTGTCCGTTCTGCCATAGAACCGGAGACAATCGTCGCCGCTGTTGCACAGAACACCGTCTGAAAGATCGCATAGCACCATGTGGGAAGTGTGCCAAAGTCATAAGTTCCCCTGATCAGCGGATCAAACCCACCGATCCATGGACCTGTCCCTGCGAACATAATGCCAAATCCAACCAGCCAGAAGCACGGTGTGCCGATACAGAAATCCATCATATTTTTCATCAGGATATTACCTGTATTCTTTGCCCGTGTCAGTCCCGCCTCGCAGAGAGCAAAGCCCGCCTGCATAAAAAACACCAGTATCGCTGCTATAAGCACCCAGATTACATCGGTTGCTGAATACATAAAATTTCCTCCTTTTTCACTCCGGTACAAAAAAATGCATCTCAGAGATGGTACCGCTCTCTGGATGCACGTCTTTGTACTGTAAAGGTATTGGTATGGATAAAAAGAAAAGCGCCTCGGAGATGATGCTCCAAAGCGCCTTTGCCTTTTATGGGACGAATTCTACACCCAAATATTTTTTTTGTCAAGCAAAATTTTATCTTCCTTTTCCACCAAAGGAAAACTCAGGGAAAGCTCGAAGCCCCTGCCCCACTCAGACCAGACGTCCAGCCGGATCCGAAGATCATCCGCCATCTTTTTTACCAGATACAGACCCATGCCGGTTGCTTTCTTTTTCCCATCGGCCGGATCACCGGTAAAACCTTTTTCAAAAATATAGGGAAGATCGCATGTCCGTACACCCATACCGTTATCGCGGATACGAAGAATCGCTTCCGTTTCCTTTGTTTCCCAGCGCAGCGCCAGTTCCGGATCTGCGGAACTGTATTTTACGGCATTGCTCACCACCTGTCCCAGGAGAAACTGAAGCCCTCTCCGGTCTGTGAAAACTTCCGTATGGGGCACCTGGTTCTGAACCAGAAACTGTTTCTCCTCCAGAAGCAGCCGGTAATCTTCCAGAACCTCCTCCAGGCAGTCACGCAGATCCACAAACTCAAACAGATAATCTTTCCGCACGCTTTTCAGGCGGGCATAGTATAGCATCTGATTGACATACTCCTGCATCTGGTTTCGGATATAGTCGAGTTTATAATCCATGGATTCCGGCATATCACCCCTTTGATTGTCCAGCATCAGTGTCAGTAGAGACAACGGCGTCTTTATCTCATGAGCCCATGCCTCCACATATTCTTCATAGTCTTCCATGTCTGCCGCCGCTCTTGCGCATGCAAGCTGCTTTTCCCGTAAGGCTTTCCCCAACAGCCGGACGCAATCCGCTTCCGACCCGCTGACGGTTTTGACCAGGTTCTCCTCATGCCACTGGTCCGGATGTTCCAGGAAATCCCGGAACGCCTCCTGCTTCTTTCGCTCCAGGCCCCCCAATACAACGGCAGCAGCTCCAAACAGAAAGACTGTGACAAGAAGCATCACCGGTGCAAGCACGGAAAAGGCACCGGAATCCGACAGCCACAGCAGGAGGGCAGAAAGTCCATCGATTCCCAGAAGGAGCACCAGCCATGGCCAATACCGGCAGACCGCTTTCCATTTATCCTTCATATCCGTGCTCCCCACTTTCCAGACGGTATCCCACTCCCCGCACCGGCAGGATCTTCTGTTTCATCCCAAGACCCGTCATCGTCTTTTTCAGCCGTGTCAAATTGACCTGCAGCGCATTCTCATCGATAAATTCCGTCGTTCCCCACAATGCCATGCACAGATCTTCCTTCGTAACCGTCCGGGAAGGGTGCGAAACAAACGTCTCCAGCAACTTTCCCTGATTTTTCGGCAGTACCACAGAGGTATTATGGATATACAGGGTATACGTCTGCCGGTCCAGCAAAAACTCCTCCCCTTCCAGCAGATTGGAACGCCCTTCGTATCGTTTCAGAACATTCGCCACTCTGGCAAGCAGCCGTTCCTTCCGGCAGGGTTTGGTCAGATATTCATCTGCTCCAAGAGCAAGCGCCTGGAGCTCATCCCTCATCTGGTCCCTGGAAGTCAGAATAAGGACTGGAAACGCGTTTCTTCCTTTGACTTCCCGGCAAATCTGAAATCCACTGGCGCCGGGAAGATTAAGGTCAAGGATCACAAGATCCGGGGAGATTGCCTCCAACTGCTCCGCCGCCTGATGAAATTCAAGGATTTCCTCCACGTGATACCCTGCATGCCTGAGCATTCTTGACAATTCCTCACGCATCAACGGTTCATCTTCTACAACAGCGATTCTTTTCATGCAAGTTTCTCCTCTCTCCCGCACATCTTCCACATCCGGTCTTATTCTTCCCGCTCCGGTACCATCAACGTCAGAAGATACCGGCTGCTGGAACGTTTTACGGCGGCCATATAAATCCATTCTACCACACAGAGCGCGAAAATCATAGCCGCCGAAACCAGCATCATCTCTGTGACGGTCCCCTGTGTTCTTGATGATAGAATTCCGGAAAGCAGTGCCCTCACCGCAAACAGACTGTTTGCCGCAGCAACCAGCACCGGAATGCCGAAATACCACTGAACCTGCTTCTTCGCCGACTGGCATAAAGCCTCATAAGACGCGCCAAGCTTGATCAGCGTTTTATATCTACGATGTGTTTTTCTCTGGTTCATCAGAAACTGGACGCCCATCACTGTGTTGGCAACGATCAGAAAAATAACGGCAAGATAGATTGTAATGTAACTGGACGCAACCATATAGAAAAGCTGTCTTCCCATATTCTGCAGATAACTTTCATAGTGCAGACCGGTTTCATTGAGTTTCTGATTCATTTCCGATATCGCCTGCATCAGGCTGACACCATCCGTCACACTCTTATCCAGAGCAGCATCCACATAAACGTCGAAATTTCCCTGGGTGTAATAGGAAAATGCTTCGTCCGGCAGGATCAGCGCAAAAGACAGCGTAATGGAACGGTCTGTCACAAGGCTGACCGTCTGCACACTTCCGGTTAAGCGGATTGGGTTTCCATCCAGCGTCGTTTCCGGGCTGTCCGCCAGTAGATCGTTCATGATCTGAAGCCGTTCGCCGGATATAAACTCCTGATCCATGTAAATCGCCGCCTCGTTTTTCTCCAGGTCCAGATCCGGAAGCCCCGCAAGGCGCAGCAGCCGGTTATAGCCGCTCAGCGAGATCAGATGCGGGTATTCCGCATAAGAAAGAGTGTTCTGCAGGGTATCCCGTGCATCCGATTCCGGAAGTTCGGAAAGCTCTTCCATCAGACCGTCCAGTTCCAGAACATTTTCATACTCCTCCGTGGTTCTGATATAACCTACTTTCATATCAAACACATCGGAAAATTCCTTTTCCAGTTGATGCTTTTGCAGTGTTTCGATCACCTGTTCTGCCCCATAGCTCTCTTCTTCCTCGGAATGCTCCTGAAGAAAGGTATAATCCAGCACATGAGATTCCGACTTGCCATAAAAAGCCGCCACTGCCACACCTGCCCCGAAACAGCACAGCGCCGCAAGGATCAGGATGGAACTGACTGCCATGGTTTTTGACTGGCAGACCACACTCTCCTGGATCTGCCGGACATTAAATCTGTGCAGACGGCGATCCCTTTTTTCTCCTTTCAGGATCAGACCGAAAACAGAACGAAGCCCATAAAACAAGAGCAAAGTCCCCGCAAATCCCAAAAGGATCGTCAGTCCCATAATGGAAACTTTCCTCCAGGACATTCCCTGGATTGCCAGATAATAGGCACTGCCAAGACAGCAAATACCAGCCAGAAGCGCCAGCCCATAGACCACGGCGGGACGCTGTTTTTTGCTTCCTTCCGGAACCTCAGCCAAAAGTGAACCAATCTCCTGACGGCTGATCTTTGCGCTTAAAATCAGAAACGCCGCCAGCTTGATTGCCAGAAATCCCACGATGGTCAGCAGCACGGCGGACAAAGACAGAGAAAACTGATGCCCGATAATGCCCAGTCCAACCAGCCTTGCAACAATCAGGCTGATCAATTCAGAAAGCAGTACAGCCGCCGGGAGACCAATTACAAGCGCAATCACGCTGCTGCTCAGATCTTCCGCAAGAAGAAGCCAGAACAGCCTGCCTCTTCGCATTCCCAGCATCAGGTACATGCCAAATTCATGCCTGCGCCGTTCCAGCTGAAACTTACTGGCAAAATAGATCAGAAAGAATAGGATGACCAGTGTCATTCCATAAAACAGCGGAATCATCGCCAGAAGCCGGTTTACCGCATCACTTTCCATCTGGCGGAGAAACTGCATGACATCCTGCTGAGACAGGGACAAAACAATGTAAAAAGCAATGATGGAAATCAGCAGGGAAGCGAAAAACAATCCGTTCTCTCTTCGGTTCCTTCTGCTGTTTCGTCGGATCAGTTCAAAGAACATTTGCACTTCCCCCTCCCAGCTGCGCCATCACGTTCAAGATCCGCCCGTAAAAATCCCGCTGGGATTCATCCGGTAGATTTCTCCGCAGTTCATGAAAAATCACTCCATCCTGGATGAAGAGGATACGTTTGCAGTAACTTGCCGCATTGGAATCATGAGTAACCATAAGGATCGTGGCGTTTTCCTCCCGGTTCAGTCCCGCCAGCTTTTCCATTAACGTTTTGGCATTCTTGGAATCCAGCGCCCCGGTCGGTTCATCGGCAAGGATCATCCCCGGATTCATGATCAGCGCCCTTGCGGCGGCAACGCGCTGTTTCTGTCCGCCGGACATCTGAGCGGGAAATTTCTCAAGGACATCCGTAATCTCCAGATACTCCGCCAGACGGGTCAGACGGCTCTGGCTCTCTTTCCCGGAAACACTGTGCAGTGACAGGGGCAGAAGGATATTTTCCCTTCCGGTCATATGATCCAGCAGTTCAAAATTCTGAAACAGATATCCGATCTTTTTCCCTCGATACTCTGCGAGTTTCTCTCCTTTCAGGGCGAGGATGTCAGCCCCCTGCATCCGGATCTTCCCTCCGGTCGGCTGGATCACCGTGGCGATACAATTCAGCAAAGTGGATTTTCCGGAACCGCTGCTTCCCATAATTCCCAGGAACTCTCCTTCCGCCGCCTGGAACGAGATCCCGTCCAGCGCCTTTGTCTGATTTCCTGGTCTTCCGTAGTATTTCTTCAATCCCTCAATTTCAAGGATTATTTTCATTTCTTATGCCTCCTTTGATCTTCTGGATTTATGATACCACACGGAAGGATTTCCGGATACTTACAGATGGTGAAAGGTTTGAGCACGAACTCTTCTGATTCCATAACCATTCAGCCAACTGAATTTGTTCTTTTCTTCTTGCCATTTGAACCGTTTTTTCATATAATGTCTACATATGTCTAATCATCAAAAAACAAAAGAAAGGATAAAACATGAGGGGATTATCGAAATTTAAAAAACTACAGGAATATTTCTTATATTTTATGCTCTATTCCATCATCGGATGGATCTATGAGGTTTTTCTGGAGGTAGTGGTCTATCGATGGGGATTTTCCAACAGAGGGGTCCTGTTTGGCCCTTACTGTGTGGTATATGGTTTTGGTGCAGTCATTCTTATTTTCTCACTGTACCGGCTGAAAACCAAAAAGATTGCCATCGGCAAGATCCCGATCACACCGGTCCTTGTATTTGTCGGCATTGTCCTGATCACCACCGTGGTCGAGCTGATCGCCAGCTATATCATGGAATTCACCAGAGGGGAATGGCTGTGGGACTACACCCGGTTTTCCTTCAATTTCGAGGGACGGATCGCATTAAATCCAAGTATCCGCTTCGGTATCGGCGGAATGATCTTTTTATACCTTCTGCAGCCATTGTTTTATAAGGCGGCAGAAAAACTTGGAGAAAAGAAAGTGTCTGTAATTTCTTCCGTACTTGCTCTGATCCTGATCGTGGATTGTATCTATACATTTCTTATAAAATCAATCTAAAGTATGCAGATTACAGAAATGAATTGTAACAATGAATTTTCAAACACGCTCTAATACAGAACACCTGGAAGGTTCCGCTACGAAACGTTCCAGGTGTTCTGCTGTTCATGATGAAATTTTATCTTTCCGCATTCATATGCTCCGCGTTACTGTTTCGTCTTTTAATCGATCGACACCAGTTCATAGCTTCTGTTCCCCAGCCCGATCTCTTCTCCATGTGCCAATACAAGCTCAGCATTTCTGGATTCCATACGATCCACAAGGTTTCATTTTCAGTATAAATCATTTGCTGTTTTATCAGAAGTTCCATTTTGTTAAGCAGTATATACCTTAACATTTATACAGTCTTATATTTCTGTATTACTCATTTGTTCAAGGTCATCTTTTTTCCATGGAACACGATCATAAAGTGATGCGATACGGACTGCCGCAGCCATTCCTCCGTCACCATAGGTTGGATGTTCCATAAATGCAATGGATTCTTGACTCAGCTCCTGTTCTGCTTTTATCGCATGCATCATTTCACTTTCCCAGCCATAAAGCCTCGCGACAGATGAAGCTTCGATTCCCAGGATTGCATCCATAACATAATTTTGATAAGAAGTCATATGCTTTTCAATCATAAAACGCATAAGCTCCAGTCGTTTTGCCATGCTTGTTACATTTGATGAAGCGGGCGCAGTGCGATAATCGATCAGCGGACTTTCAACAATTCCAATATAACCCTCCGGCATAGTTTCCAACATGCTCAAAAAGAATTCCCAGTCTTCAAAACCGGAACGCATGGATTCATCATAACCTCCACATTGTTCCCATACCGCGCGCCGAAGGATATGGGTTGCCGGGCAGCAATTCCGTGCAAGAAATGCCGACAGACTGCCTCCACTCGGACAAACAATGGCATCGAGAACTCCGAAAGTGTGCATCCAGGAAGATGCCGCAATCATAGATGGATGATCACGCAGCATCTGACTAACCTGTTCAATATACATAGGCTCCAGCTTATCATCTCCATCAAGAATCAGAACCATCGGTGCCTGTGTTCTCCGAATCCCTGTATTTCTCGCTGCCGACACCCCGCCGTTTGGCTGGTACACAATCGTTACCTCAACGGATCTGTCATCGTCAGACTCAATACGCTTCAAAACCTTAAGAGAATCCTCATCCGTTGACCCGTCGTCCACAATAATAATCCTTGCCGGCGGAGTTGTCTGGCGGCATAAAGAATCCACCGCTTCAAGAATCATAGTTCCCTGATTAAAACTGGTAACAACCGCCTCCACATCTTTGGCGTAAAAATGTTTATCATTATTCCTCTCCATTACCAACCCTCCATGAAACTGAATTTTCAAACATCTTCTGAATTCATCATACCATAAACTTCCATTATTTTGAATAATTCTTGCATTTGCAGCTCTTGATATTTTTCATGTACAGTAAAAGCTATGTACTTTTGTGTTGACCAAAAATTGACTTTTCTATGCTATAAATTTTGTTATAACCCGACTTTGCCACTTTATAGGAAACGAATCTCCCAGAAATGTCGTATTCATCAGCATTTCTGGAAGATTTGCTTTAAAATAATATAACGTACGTAAACGTACTTAGAATGTCGTGATCTGTTTTTTCAGCCTTCGTAATTCCCCATCTGTATATAGCTTTTTGGGGATCTCAAGGTCATACGCCTCCAGTATCTTTGCCAGATCCGGATCATCGATATCCGCGAACCAGTAGTTTCCTGCTTTCATGGGAACCACTTTCCATTTTTGCAGGGTCTTCTGGATCCGATGCCCTGACATCCCATAGGTCCAGTCCCGGTGATCGCCTGGCTCTTTTGGATTCTTTAACATATATTTCCTCTGAATCAGGCGGAGCATGACAAGCGCGATCATGCAGACCAACAAATGCGCATGGATGTGTTCTTTTGTTTTTACGTAGATTGGCCTTGTCTCCAATGGCCCTTTTAATTCCTCGAACTGATTCTCAATCCGGGACAGCCCATGGTACTTATCGATCACTTCCCGTGCATCCATATCGATCTCGCTGGTACGGATCTGATAGTAGCCCATCAGTTCCGTAAATTCCTCCAGTTTCTTATCGTCAATCATCCCCAGAAGTTTCCTGGAGTCATATACTTCACCAGTTTCTTTATTCACGATGTCTTTTGACATAAACTTTTTCAGGCTGCCTGCCTGTGCCTTTGTCACCCGGAAAGAATCGGGGCTTTTCTTCAGCTTTTCAATGAATTCCAGAAAGGCCTTATGCTCCGCAACATCCCGGTCATAAAAATGTCGGCTCCAGTAAACAACAGACTTCTGCCGGATCTCACGGCTTTTTCCTGCCTTGTCCTTTACTGGGACTGTTATGATCCTGGATTTATATTTGAAGTTCTCATCCACAATGGTATACCCATTCTGATCCATGGCCCATTTCCGGTCTTCTTTTGTACTGGTGCTAGAATATAAATAGTGCAAGTCAAAATGAGAAAATTCCAAATAGACAATACATGATACAATAGAAGTATCGTACGGAAGGAGGATCTCATTATGGCAAAGCAACATGACAAACAGTTTAAACTGGATGC
>JACJJN010000149.1 GCA_016899975.1 Lacrimispora saccharolytica
TTCATGTTCTACGATATAATTTTTTAATTTATCTGTCTGCACCGTTTTCAATTCATCAATGAATTGTGTTATATTCTTGCCCGTTAAAGTCTTAAAATCCTGCTTTACTTTATCACTTACCGCCATTTGACGGCGATTTAATTTAGCAACGAGTTGCTCTATCTGATGCTTTTTAACTTCTACTGTGTATTCTGCTTTATCCTCTTTAATCTTATTTAATATATCACTTATGCTTATTTTTGGATTTACTGCCACTGGTTTCATGGTGTT
>JACJJN010000150.1 GCA_016899975.1 Lacrimispora saccharolytica
AAGTATTGGGAGGAACATAAATTATTTCATGCTGAAGTGGATAAAACTAAAAAACCATTTAGCATAGTTATGCCACCACCAAACGTAACAGGCCAACTTCATATGGGCCATGCTATGGATAATACTTTGCAGGATATATTAATTCGTTTTAGAAGAATGCAAGGTTACAATACTTTATGGATGCCAGGCACAGACCATGCAGGTATTGCAACACAGGCAAAAGTCGATGCTGCACTGCGTGAAGAAGGTAAATCACGCTATGATATAGGT
>JACJJN010000151.1 GCA_016899975.1 Lacrimispora saccharolytica
ACTCCATGAATCAACCATGAAGTAATCCCAGCTCCATTCTTTCAGGCTTTGTTCTGCAAACTCGCCATTGAACACGCCGACCTCTACCGCGTTGCCTGTCTGCCTGAAGTATGTTTCAGCATACCTCGCTATGTCTGACCTGTCAGGTATCGGTATCACAATAGTTCGTTTATCAAGTTCTCAGAAATGAAATTAAACTGCCTCCTGTAAGTTGCCACCCTCACGCACTCGCTAACAATCAAAACCTTTGGCACTCCGGTCCGGGCTAG
>JACJJN010000152.1 GCA_016899975.1 Lacrimispora saccharolytica
GTGGATCTCAAAACAAAGCTTCGGCAATGTGGATTAAAGACGGGTTTTATGCTCAATTGCATTCAAGTGAAGAGGAGTTAATTATGGGACCTGATTTAAAAGAACTTAAAGACATATTAAATAATCGTTTGTTTTGTTATGAGGTTTTAGAGTTTAGGAGTGGAGAGGGAGAAATGGACAGGTTGGCAGTTAAAAAGGAATGCCTTAATAGACATTTTATGAAAACGAATTTTTTTGATGATCTTTTTACACTCGGGGTAAATAAC
>JACJJN010000153.1 GCA_016899975.1 Lacrimispora saccharolytica
GGTCTGTAGAGTCTACGATTATCAAATCGTATTCATTTTCGCAATGGCGAATGAATTTAAGTCCATCTTCAAAAAATAGATGTATTCGCGTATCATCAAAACCGCATGCTGTTTTTGGCAAAAATTCGCGAGAAATATCGACAACGCGTTTATCTATTTCCACTAAATCGACAGACTCTACATTTTTATAACGCATTAATTCACGTGCTGCACCACCATCGCCACCACCGATAATCAAAATGCGTTTTGCATTAGGGTGTACAGC
>JACJJN010000154.1 GCA_016899975.1 Lacrimispora saccharolytica
GTTCTGCTAAATGAATTTCCATTAAACGTTCACCCGGTTTCAAAATACCTTTGCGTATAGCATCTCTAAGTGTTTCAAAAACCACTTCACGCAGTGGTTGATAACTATCCAATTTTATAGGTGCAAGTTTATTATTCATACAAACGCCTCCATTAAAAATTTTTTGAAGCTGTTTCTACTGTAAATACTTCGGCATCAAAATCATTTTTTATCTTTGCTGCGATTTCTTCAGCTAAAATTTTATTTTCTACTATAGCAAATAC
>JACJJN010000155.1 GCA_016899975.1 Lacrimispora saccharolytica
GGCACTATATCTGAACCATTCCAACTGCGCTGCACTTCATCAACAGGCAAATAATCCGTCGTTTGACTATAACTTCCATCATCATTTTGCGTTGTATGCGTTATCGTTTCATACGTTATATCATGCGATGGAGATTGCGGCAGCTTTGACCATTCCCATGTTATGCCCAAATCCTTGGCTGCATCTTTTTGTACAGCAGTAACCTTTGCTTCCAATGAAACTTGTCGCGGTGCTTTATCATTTTGCTGTATAAAGTTTAAAAT
>JACJJN010000156.1 GCA_016899975.1 Lacrimispora saccharolytica
TGTTCGTGTTGCTCCACCGTGATGATGGGCTCCCACACCGCGCGGCTGACAACCTGACGGCGGTGCTCACGCAAACCAGCGATCCTGCCCGACATCAACATGATCCTCAATGCTTGCAGGGACCACGGCCTGCCGGTCGACGTGGTGAGACCCTGCCCGTCGAGCCACTTCCGGACCGAGTTCAGACTGTGTCCGTCGATGACCCGCCGGGCGCACTCACGGATCACTGCCGCCTCTGTGGGGTTGACGTCGTCGCGGAT
>JACJJN010000157.1 GCA_016899975.1 Lacrimispora saccharolytica
CATTTACAAAAAGAAACTAAAAACGAATGGATACAAAATCCTAGTTGGTTAAACGATACAAAAATCGGTTTTGATGTACAATTTAAAGATTTTACATTGCACTCTCACCTTTACGATATCGATGTACTCGGCTACAATCATGGTTTAAATAAACTTCATTTATTTGACCTTGATAGCGTAGATGAAAACATTGTACAAGGCGATGGCATTTCTTTTGATTTAACAGATATAAAAAGAAATTTAACTTTATTCTTATATCC
>JACJJN010000158.1 GCA_016899975.1 Lacrimispora saccharolytica
CCACAATGGCAGGTGGATCAGCAACACCGATGGGGAAAGCCCCGTGTGGGCATTCATCGACGCAAGCGGTCGCAACACGCATTCCAGCGCCGCTCATACGGACGAGATGGCGGTCAGGAACGCAGGGTTCCAGCCAAGGGCCGACCGGGGCAACCCTTTGGTGCGGGACCGCATTGCATCCATGCAGCGCGCGCTTAGCACTGGGCAGTTGCTGATTGACCCGGTCAAGGCACCTGAGACGCTGCGCGCGGTGCGGGAAC
>JACJJN010000015.1 GCA_016899975.1 Lacrimispora saccharolytica
TTTTTTTCCTGTCTGCAGTCTGTTACTGTGCTTACATAATCTAAAAGTGCTTTCATAGAAGAACCCCATCCTTTTTTCTTTGAGTATACCAGAAAATCAGGATGGGTGTTCACAATTTATTCATTCATGCGTTTGTCGTGCCCTGTAAGCATGCATCCCTCCGACTACCGTTACCACACGATAGCCCTCTGCAGCCAGCTTCTTTCCCTGCACCATGCTCAGAGAACCTCTGTCACAGTACAGGACCAGCAGACGGTTCTTCGGGAGGCAGACATGTGCCAACAGATCATCATAAGGCATATTGACGGCATTTTTGATATGTCCCGCGTCATACTCCCAGCGGTCCCGCAGATCAATCAACAGACAGTCCCTTCGGTCTGCGTACTCATCCAGCTGGTCCGCCGAGATCATTTCCAGTTCAGCCATCCGGATGCCTCCTTTCCTATTTTATAGTATAAAATATAATATGACCGTTTCTGCAAATGGTACGAAACTCAAAAAAGAATCCCGAAAGTCCTTTTCCGTTCCCATAGAGCATCCGCAACCTTTCATAAACGGATGCTCTATGGGAACGGAAAACGGTTCCTTTCGGGATTCTTTTTCACCCTTCCTGGCCAGTTATTTATTCTTCGCCATAGGAATTACGGTTGTCCTGACTTCCGCGGTAGCAGTTTCTGGAATTCTGGCCTGCGGAATTTGTGGTCTTATTGCTTTCATGGTTATTCTTCATACCATTCTTCTGGCTGTTCTTTCCAGTATTTTTGTTTGTTTCAGATGCATAATTCTGCTTGTTTGACATATTCAATACCTCCTGTGTAATACCTTTTGTTTCTGATTACAGGAATAGTATGACTTTTTTTGTTCCAAATATGCATCTGAAAATTTTTTTATAAAGAACGAAGTTTTTCAACCAGCTGATTCAGTCCTTCTTCACTCAGTCCGGCAAAACTCCTCAGACCGCGCAGCGGCATGCTTTCCAGCATCCCCTGGATCATTTCCGGTGAAATCGCTTCCGTGGACGCTTCTCCGCCTCCGCCCAGGGTTTTCATCATCTCACCCATGGTTTCCTGTAGAAACGCCGCTGCCTTCGGATCGCGCATCAGCTGTCCGACCGTCGTGTTTTTATGGATCTCCACCGGTACTGTTACGTCTGTTGTCACTTCCACCGTATCCGAAAGCACGATCTCCCTGGAAGATTTTCCGAGCTGGATCTCATAGGTTCCGCTTGCCGCATACCAGTCATGAAGCTTTACATTGTACCATGCGAAGCTTCGTTTGTTCAGTTCCATCTGAACCGTCTTTGTCTCTCCCGGAGCCAATGATACTTTGACGAAATTCTTCAGTTCCCGTACCGGACGGTTGGCGCTGCCTGTCTGATCCGCCACATAAAGCTGGACGATCTCCTTGCCTTCCCGGTTTCCGGTATTGGATACATCCACGCTCACCGTCAGGGTATCCGTATCCTTCATGGATTTCTTATCCAGTTTCAGGTTACTGTAAGCGAATTCCGTGTAGCTCAGTCCATAACCGAACGGATAACGCACCGGCATTTCCTTCTTATCATAATAACGGTAGCCGACAAAAATCCCTTCCTTATATTCCACGGTTTCTCCATCGCCCGGGAAATTCAGATAAGACGGGTTATCAGAAAGTTTATACGGAATGGTCTCCGCCAGTTTGCCGCACGGATTGGCATCACCAAACAGGATCTTCGCTTCCGCTGCTCCCACAGCCTGTCCACCAAGATACGCCTCAAGAATGCCTTTGACTTCATCCGCCCACGGCATTTCCACCGGCGAACCATTATGGAGTACCACAACAACGTTCGGCTGCACGTTGCACACTTCTTGAATCAAGTGATTCTGGCAGTTCGGCATCTTCATATGTACACGATCGTAACCTTCCGATTCGAACGCATCCGGAAGACCAGCAAAGATGACAGCCGCTTCCGCTTCTTTTGCCGCTTTTACCGCCTCTGTCACCAGAGCTTCATCGATCTCGTCTTTCTCCAGTCCATAGCCTTCCGCGTAGGTGATATCCGCCATGCCTTCCGCCGCTTCCAGCGCTCCGGTTACCCGGAAGGAATTAATGTGAGAACTTCCGCCGCCCTGATATCTCGGGTTCTTGGCAAACGCACCGATAAACGCCACACGGCTTCCCTTCTTCAGCGGCAGGATCCCTTCATTTTTCAGCAGGACCATGGACTCTGTTTCTACTTTTTCTGCCAGCGCATGGTCTTTTTCCATATCAAACACTTCATCCTTCTTATGATCCACATAATCAAAGATCACATTCAGAATCCGTTCCACCGCGCGGTCCAGAATCTCCTCTTTCAGGGTTCCGTTTTTGACAGCCTCCACGATCTGACGGTCTGTCTCCCCGCCGGATGCCGGCATTTCCAGTTCCAGCCCTGCCTTCAGCCCGGGAACACGTTCATTGACTGCGCCCCAGTCAGACATTACATACCCTTCATAACCCCATTCTTTTCGGAGTACTTCATCCAGCAGCCACGGATCCTCCGATGCGAAGACTCCGTTGATCTGATTATAAGAGCACATAACCGTTTTGGGCTTTGCCTCTTTGATCGGTGTCTCAAAAGCCGCCAGATAAATCTCCCGAAGCGTTCTCTCATCCACTTCGGAGGAGGCGGACATTCTGTGGTATTCCTGATTGTTTGCCGCAAAATGCTTGATCGACGTTCCTACGCCTTCCTTCTGGACACCCTGAATATGAGCCTTCGCCATCTGACCGGCAAGATACGGGTCCTCAGAAAAATATTCAAAGTTTCTGCCGCACAGCGGGGAACGTTTGATATTCACCGCCGGTCCAAGCAGAACAGAAACATTTTCCGCCTGGCATTCTTTTCCAAGGGCAGATCCCATCTCCTCCAGCAGATCGCGGTCAAAGGAGCATGCCGTCGCACAAGCCGTGGGGAAACATACCGCCTTGATACTCTCATTGATTCCCAGATGATCGGCGTTTTCCGCCTGCTTTCTCAGTCCGTGAGGTCCGTCGGAAACCATCACTTCCGGAATTCCCAGACGTTCCACCGATTTCAGATGCCAGAAATCCTTGCCGGAACACATGCCTGCCTTTTCTTCCAGTGTCATCTGACTCACGATCTTTTTTACATTTCTTTCCATGAATAAGATTCTCCTTTCCAAAATTCATTTCGGTCTTCCTTTTTGCATGCAGAATGGTACATTGAAAAATAAATAACCAGAAATCTATTTTTCAATGTATGATCCTTTCGATATCCTTAACTTATCACAGTTCCCTCCTTATTCCTACTAATATTTTGTTCTAAATAACAAATTCTTGCACTCTTTCTGTTTCTGTGATATTTTATTTTCAGACGCAAACAAAAGAATAAATTCAAAAGTCTTTGAGCGAATTTCGTGCAAAGTACAATGGCAGAAATAAATTTTCGACTACGCACTGGCATAGGGAGGTTTTTATGCATTTTAAAAAGAATCAGAAGCCATCATCATCCAGTTCCATCTCCGCACTCACCGAGCATACGCTTTTTGAACGGAGAGAAAGCAGAAATTTTCATAACACTTATGAGGAGGAACAGCGGATGCTCTCACTCATCCGCAGCGGCGATGTTCAGCATCTGCCTGATCACCCCCTCATCTTCACCGGAGGCTGTCCCGGGATCCTGTCACGCAATCAGCTGCGCCAGGAACAGAATCTTTTTATCGCCTTCATTACGCTGGTCACAAGAGCAGCCATCGAAGGCGGACTCCCGGAGGAAACTGCCTTCTCTCTCAGCGACAGCTTTATCCAGACGTCTGAGGCCGCACACTCGCCGGAGGAAGTCCGCCGGCTCTCTCTTCAGGCCATGCAGACTTTCGCCCAGGAAGTGGCCGTCCGCCGGCACGGAAGCTATTCTGCTCCGGTGGAACAAGCTCTCGATTATATTCACCGGCACCTTCATTCTCCTCTGACCCTGACGATTATTTCTGATGCAATCGGCCTGAGTCCCTGTTATCTCTCACGGCTGTTCCGCAAAGAAACCGGCGATTCCATCGTCACCTATATCCAGCGGGAGCGCGTGGAAGCCGCGAAAAACATGCTGCGCTATTCCGACTATACGCTGACAGAAATCGGAAATTATCTCTCCTTCAGCACACAGAGTTATTTTATCCGCGTTTTCCGCCAGTACACCGGCACTACACCAGCTATCTGGAGAAAAAGCAACCTTTCGTAAATTTAACTGTAAAAGTGGGGGACACCGCTTTAATTTCCGCCATTTTTTAAGATTTTGGCACAGAAAATACCATTATGTGGTAAATTTTTAAGAAGATGCGAATTTCTTTATTGCATTTTTCCATTATATGTATTATAATCATACTTGTAAAAAGAATTTACCCTTCGAAAAATTTTTTTTACAATTAATAACCCCTTATTAATTATTTATACTCCCCTCGAAGCCCCGGCAGCTCCCCTGCCGGGGTTTCACTTTTCAATTTGAATTACGACCGCCCAAATTGTTTTTCCCTTCCCCAGAGTCTCTCACCACCTCGGATGCACCAACGGACAGGCGCGCACCCGGACGGCGGCCCGCAGTTCCACATAACATCCGCAGACCCGGCACATACCGGACAACAGCTGGTCGCACATCTTGCACTGTTCCAGCCGTTCCCGGTAAACAGCCTCTTCCGCCCGTTCCTCATCGGGTATCTGTTCTATGTATCTGCGCAGATCTGCATAGACTGCTTCTTCATCCATCTCTTCCAACAGACATTTCCGGCAGATCCTGATTCCTTCCTGCATATTTTCCCTCCTGTAGCTGCTGTTTACTCTGTCACGGACGGAAGCTGTGTGCCAAATCCCTGGCTGTATTCCTGAATCCTTCCAAGGATTCTCTGTGCTTCCTCGCCCTCTGCAGGCGTCGGCTGATAATTGTTGTAGTCATCTTCCGATGAAATGCGGCACGGAATAATATTGATCGCATCATCCTCCACAACCTCACCATTCTCCAGCGTAAAAGTCTGCTGAAAAATCATGGTGTCTTTGTCCGATGGATTCTTATTGCCTCCGAAACAGAAATTTCCGAGACTGTATACAATGTATTTTCCCTGATATTTCTCGATTCCCTGAAGCACATGGGGATGGTGACCCAGTACAAGATCCGCGCCCTGGTCGATGGCTGCATGCGCCAGCGCCTGCTGTGTCTCGTCCGGATAGTTTTCTTTCTCGACACCCCAATGGAAGCTGACGATCACAAGATCCGCACCTGCGTCTTTCAGCGACTGGATAGCCGCCGTCATATCGTCCTGACAGTCCATACCTTCCGCCAGCTCATAGACTCCCGCCAGTCCCACTTTCACTCCGTTCGTTTCCCAGATCGCTGTCCTCTCGTAACCGAACGTTTTGATACCGGCAGCCTCCACATTGGCGATGGTATCTTCATATCCCTGAATTCCATAGTCCTTACTGTGATTATTTGCCAGATTGCAGGCTTCCACAGATCCGCTGGTGAGAATCTCCGTATAAGAAGGATCTCCCTTAAAGGAAAACTGCTTGTCCGCCCGTTCTTCCGATGTCGTCAAGGGTCCCTCCAGATTAACGATCGTCAGATCATCCGACGCGAAAATATCTTTTACATTCTGAAGAAAATATCCCGGATCCTGGACTTCTTCATACCGTGCCGGAAGACTTGTGCTGTAATCAAAGTTTTCATCGGTTCCCAGCGTAAAATCTCCGGCTGCTGAGATGGTTACCTGTGCGCTGACCCCCATGTCTTCTTCCTCCACCGGTACCGTGTCCAGCGTCTCTTCATCCTGATTTTCCTGCGCCTTCTGGCTCTTCTCTGTTTCCGTTTCTTTCGCCGCTGCCTCCTGATTTTGCTTTTCTCTGGCCGCCTGCTCCTCCGCGCGCAGATCCAGGATTCCCCTCGCGATCACCACGATCAACACCAGGCAGACGATCCCCGCCGCTCCAAAGAAAACTGCCTGCTTTCTTCTTCTGGCTTTTTGTCTTTTTTTCCTTAGTTCTTCCTTGTTCGCCATCTTCTTTGTTCCTTTCAAATCCACTTTACCGCTGATTTATCCATGGTACGTCCCGGTACCTGTTCAGCTGTCTGAATTGTTGCAAGTCTGGTATTATTTTATCATATGACAATTGAATTTTCACCTGAAATATGGTACTATCTTCTGTATACAGGTCAGAACGTGTTTGAAAATTCATTCTTAAAAGTTTCAAACACATTCAGATGAAAGGAGACACGTCTCATGATGAAAATACAGGAATCTGCCGAAAACTATCTGGAAACCATTCTTCGTCTGAGCGAAAGGCTTCCTCACGTTCGTTCTATCGATATCGTAAATGAACTGGATTTCTCAAAACCCAGCGTCAGTGTCGCCATGAAAAATCTCCGCCAGAACGGATATATCCTTATGGATTCTGACGGATACATCACTCTGACAGATGCGGGAATGGAAATCGCCTCCAAGATTTATGAACGTCATAAAATTCTAACCAGCGTTCTGACCCAGCTGGGCGTAGACCCGGAAGTTGCCGCACAGGACGCCTGCAAAATGGAACACGTGATCAGCGAAACCAGTTTTCAGGCGATCAAAAAACACATCAAAGAAAATGAGGGCAAATCTCTTCTGTGAAAGTATTTTTCACAAAAGAGGCTTGCCCTCTTCTTTTTTTCTTTATCAAATCACAACAGCCTTTCCCATCGTCATCGCATTCATTTTGCAGGTACTGCAGTCCTTCTCAACGCATTCCTGATGAGGCGTCTTGTAAAACAGATAGTTGATATCATCTCCGTACAGCGTCTCCGCCCGTTCCTGCATGTAATCTGTAGTTTCTTTCTCATCGTTGATAAATAAAACCGCTTTTCCGTCTTCCTTCAATATCATGCTCTGTCCCTGAGGAGTCTGATACATTTCCTGTACTTTTCCTGTAAAGATCTGAATACTCATATCGATTTGCATGGTTTCATCCATAAACACAATCCGTTCCAGCCACTTTTTCATCGCATCGGTTGCGGAATACACGAACATCTTATTACATAATTCAAAGAAATGCTTTTCATAGGTAAGTCTTGGCAAATAGATCTGAGCATTCTGGTTACGTACAAGAAAGCGTTCCAGTTCCCGGATCGGATCTTCACATCCCTGCGGAAGAAGAATCGTATCGATCGCTCTGACATCGATTCCCATCTGTCCGGCATATTTCCAAAAACTGTCACTCTTTCCTGCCACAAACAAGATTCTGTGATTCTTTGTGCGGATGTACCAAGTAGGTTCATAGGTTACCATTCGCCCATATAACTTGGCCGGGCTTTCTGTAAATACCGTTACTTTCATAAACAACACCTCCTTACGTGTCCAACAGGTACTACAATTCCCGCCACAAATACTGTCCGCAGACACTCCGTATCTGAACTTTGGATTTTTTATCTTTATTTCCCGCGTTCCAAACAGAGTCTCCTGAATATTTGGACAATCACAACAGTTTCACTTTAACTGAATTATATCATTGTTTTTTAGCATTCGCAACAATACTTCCATAAACTTTCTATTAAATTCAAAACATTTTTGCTATTCTCTCTTTACCATTTATGCAATTAAGAGTATTTCTCCCTGTTTTCTTACGAAGTATAAAATACCCGTTTTCAAACGCAAACAAAAACACCGTCAGAAGCGTTATCGGAACATCGAAAATCTCTGAAGGTTCCAATACCTCTTCTGACGGTGTTTTTTCAGGATCTTACTGCAGGAAATTATCGATGATCACGCTCTCCGCCTCTTCCTCGGAAAGCCCGAGAGTCCGAAGTTTCATGATCTGTTCATCGTTGATCCTTCCGATGGCTGCCTCATGGATGATCGCCGCATCCACATGCCGCGCGTCAATCTCCGGAATCGATGCCACCTGTGCATGTTCCATGATAATGGAATCGCATTGGATATGCGCATGGCAGGCTGCATTTCCGATGGCTCTCGGATGGAAATTCTGCCGGGAAGTGCCTTTTGCCACGGATCGCGAAATAATCTGGGCGTTGGTGCCGGAACCATTCATTTCCACATCAATATCGGAAACGGCGGTCTGCGCGTCGTGAGTCATCAGACGTTCCGTCACATTCAGACGGGAATTCTCTTTCATCCGTACATAGGTCTTGCGCACGGTGGAATCCACACCGCGGATCTGGGCGGTATCCAGTGTAAACACCGCTCCTTCTTCCAGTTCAATTTCTGTCACCGGGTTCAGGATCTTCTCTCCTGTTCCTTCGCCTTCTCCGTAGTGCTTTTCTTCATACCGGACATTGGCGTTTTTGCCCACATGGAAAGCATGAATTCCATCATGGCGGGCATTGTCACAGCCGGCATTATGGATTCCGCAGCCGGCTACGATCGTCACATCCGCTCCTTCTTCTATATAAAAATCATTGTACACAATATCCGTCATTCCCGGAACTGCCAGGACAACAGGGATATGTACCTGTTCTCCCTGAGCCTCTTTGCTGATATATACATCGATTCCCTGACGGTCCGTCTTTCTCTTGATCTTGATATGCTCGCTGTCTCCATGGCAGAGGGAAGTTCCATTGTAGCGCAGGTTGTACGCGCCTTCCTTCCCGAAACTCTCCGTATCAATCTGGGCGAGTACCTGACGGGTAATCGCGTCCAGTTCTTCCATATCCCATTCCATCAGTGCACACTCCTTTCTTTCATGCAGACACAGGACGGCTGATCCTCAAAAAGCACGGGCAGCATATCCTCTCTCTTTCCGCACCGATCAACCTCCGCGTCATTGATGATCAGAATTCTGTCCGCCATCTGTATGATCCTTTCCTGATGGGAGATCAGGATCAGGCTCTGATCCTTCGCCTCGTGAATCTGTTCAAACTGTTTCACCAGCATGGAAAAGCTCCAAAGGTCGATTCCTGCCTCCGGCTCATCAAAGATACAGATCTTATGCTGCTTTGCCAGCACCGTGGCAATCTCGATCCGCTTGCGCTCGCCGCCGGAAAGGGTGGCATCTACCTCCCGTTTCAGGTACTCTCTGGCACACAGTCCAACGTTGCTGAGCAATGTGCAGCACACCTCCTCAGGCAGTTCCCTGCCCGCCGCCAGATTCAAAAGACGTTCCACCGTCATTCCCTTAAAAACCGGAGGCTGCTGGAACGCATAGCCGATCCCCGCCTTTGCTCTTTCATCCGGAGTCATCTGTGTCAGATCCACCCCATCCAGTATGATCTTTCCGCTGCTGGCAGGAACGATCCCCATCAGTACCTTTGCAAGCGTAGATTTTCCTCCGCCGTTGGGTCCTGTGATCACCAACATTTCTCCGTCCTGTACATCAAAACTCACATCCCGGAGAAGTGTCACTTCTTTTCCGTTTTCCATGACTTTATAAGTCAGATTTTCTACCTGAAGCATCTTATCATCATCCTTTTTCTGTGATTCCTTTATCGTCCGGCGCCATATACCCTATACCCGTATATGGATTGCCTGATAAATCTAATGCTATCACATTTCGTACCGGATTTCAACGGTTGCCAAGGCTTTTCTGCGGAACCGTTATCCTGCCAGCACCTTCCACCGGCAGGTTTCCGGCTGAAACAACAGCGTGACCAGTCTCTGCTGGTTCCGAAAGACAATCCTGCATTTATATTCCCATGCAACACTTCCGGCATAATATTTTTTCTCACAGCTCGTCACAAAGATCTCATCCACAGAAAAAATTTCTCCATCCTGATCCTGTAGCTTCATCGAAAGCGGGATCGCACGGCCGGAGGCGGTAAACCAACATTTTACCGCCGCCTCCTGCGGTCTCCGCCGAATGGTTTCTGTACCAGGCATCTGCTGTTTTTCTATTGTTCCCCACGTCATTTTACCACTTCCCATTCTTATGGCTTAAGCAGAACATACGTTCTGCTTAAATTATACAAACATTTGTTCGGTATTTCAAGTGGAAGTTTTTGTAATCGTGTAACAGTTCAGCCAGCTGAACTGTTACGTAATCGTTCCTCTTCAAACACTCCAGCCGTGACTTTTTGTGCTCTGCTATGATATGATAGATACATCAGAGCATATTAGAGCGTGTTTGAAAAGGAGGAGAAAAATGATTCGAATGTTTGATGCCTGCAATCTTGACCAGGTCATGGAGCTCTGGCTTAACGGCAATATCGAAGCCCATGATTTTATCCCAAGGAATTACTGGGAGTCAAATGCCCCGATGGTCCGGGAACAGCTCTTACAGGCAGAAATTTATGTATATGAAACCGATGGGAAGATCCTTGGATTTGTCGGACTGCAGGGAGACTATCTGGCAGGAATTTTTGTGAACAGACATGCGCGCCATGGAATTTTACCTGAGAGAAGGATTTTCTGCCCTTTCCGAAGATATCGATGAAGCTACCGGGGAAACAGATATTGTTCTGTCATGGAAATTTGAAGAAAGGAACCGCCTCTGATTCTGACAGAGGCGGTTCCTGCATCCATTTCATTCTCTTATTTTACTCCGGCAGTTGTTTCAGTCTCCGACACCGAAGTCTGTCTTCTCATACAGCACTTCCACGGTCGGGTCGTCCAGAAGCCATGCATATTTTTCCATAAACCAGTCTACAAGCTCCTGGTCGCGTTTGACATCCGTGGAATTATCGGTAAATACGTTGACCGTTCCCAGTTCGAAGTGCTCCTTCAGCATACGGATATCGTAATCGATCATCTCTTTTGTCTGCCCTTTGATTCCAACCATCAGGCACGGGGAGTCAAAGTATCGGCGCACCTCTTCCGGTGAATGGAAATCCGCATGCTTGTTCAGGTATCCCTCACGAAATTCCTCATCGAATGTCTCGACGCCGATCTTAAATGTGATCGGAATTCTCATAAACTCCCTCATCTGCTGAAGCCGGTTTCGGTACATCCAGTGCGCCTCAAAGAAGAGACGGTGTATGTGCTTTTCCCGGACAATCCTGCGGATCAGCTCCAGCGTCTCATCCGGCAGCTCAAAGCAGCTTCCGGAATTGATCACTTCCAGAACGCCGAATTCACCTGTGACATTGGAGAGCACCTCAGCGTTCAGCGTAAGCATCTCCTCCCTGTCCCTGGAATTGTCGTCGATGTAGTCACAAAAGCGGCACTTGCCCCATGCGCAGGGGCGGCTTTTGAGAAGAACGATCTCTCTTTGATTTTTATTCGTGATACGGTTATAACGCTCCACGATGTTTTCCTCCGTTTTTCATTATCATTCTGAACGGTGCGGGAAGTGCCCGCACCAGAACTGCCGCCAGCGCCAGGCAGGCGAAGCGGTCCAGGTAATCGGTCAGTGCCTGAACGGCGCACACGCTTACCGTCAGATTCCATCCAAGTCCATGGAGAAACTGCACGAGAATCGTGGAGCCTGAGGACGTGATGCCGCCGAATAAAAACGCGGTCACGGAAGCGCTCACCACAGTTCCCGGAAGGGATACCAGGATCGCGGCAGGGAAGAGGCGCGGCAGGCGAAGCTGCCTGTCCTGCACAATTCTGATCTTCTGAAATACAACTCCCGCAAGTGCTCCTGTGATGAGCTGCACCGGCAGGTAGTAAAGCGCATAGGGGTCTGTGGTGACGCCGTTCAGGAGCGCGCTCGCCGCTCCGGTCACCGCGCCCCAAAGCGGTCCGAACAGCGCCCCTGCCGCCATTGTCCCGATGGAATCCAGATACAGCGGAAGCCTGAGCATCAGCGCCAGATTTGCTCCGATGATATTTACGACAGCAAGCACCGCAAGTGCGCAGAGCTGCACAGATGGAAGTTTCTTCATCGCAGCACCCTCCCCATCAGTTCCTCCAGCACCTGTTCCTCACACTCGCCGATGACACGCGTGAAGAAAAATTTCATAAACCGCAGCGCATCGGTCTTTGTCAGAATATGGCTGTTCTTCTCACGTTTCCAGAAGTCATGGTCATCCACTACCGTCTGTCCCAGGCAGATGCCCTCGGTCTCCACCTCGGTGTGTGCCGCAAAACCGCTGCACATGGTACGATCGATAAAGTATGCCACTGCCAGCGGATCGTTGATCACACAGCCAATGATCCCCTCCTGCTTCCAGTGGAAATCAAAATAAAACCGCGTGATTCTTCGAATAAAATCTCCTCTCTCAGGATTCAGGCAGCACATATATTCCAACAGGTTCGGCGTCAGCACGATCTCGCGGGTGACGTCAAGACCGATCATGTGAATTCTTTTCCCGCGCAAAACAGGAAGCGCGGCAAATCCTGCGTAGACTTCCCCTGCCGCATGGGGATCGCACCAGTAATTGTATTCCGCCACCGGCGAACAGTTTCCATGGCTCTTATAGCTTCCGCCCATAGACACCAATTCTCCAAGTCCGGCAAGGCTCTCCGGATACTGCCGCATCAAACGCGCCAGATTCGTCATCGGTCCCAGAGCAATAATGGAAATCTTTGCCTCCTCGGGAGCCTTTGCCGCCTGTTCCAGCATCCGGGCAAGAAATTGTACTGCCCCTGTCCTGGGGCGCATTTTTGTAACTTCGGGGTAATGGGATTCTCCGAGCCCGTCCTCCCCATGAGTGTCCATGGCATCCACATACGTGCGGACAAGAGGGCTCTCCTCTCCGATATAGACTGGTATGTCCATTCTGCCCATCTGTTTTAAAATCTTCAGGGCATTCTCGGCGCCCATACGCGCCGGGACGTTACCGCAGACGACCGTGATGCCCAGGATTTCCAGTTCCGGCGACGCGAGCGCCAACATCAGCGCCAGGGCGTCGTCAATCCCCGGGTCACAGTCTATAATGACTTTCTTTGCTGCATTCATTCTCCAATCTCCTTTTCTTTTTCTGTTTCCGCCGTGCGGCGGTACGAGATACTTGGTTTTTTATACTGGGAAGTTCACGAACCAGTCCGAAGCTGCGTATACGCGGCTTCGATTATATAAATGCAACAGTGAGTATATCACAGATTTTTCCAAAAAGAAACCTTTGAAAGTATCTTTTCCTGCTTTCGTAAACAGAATTGAAAAAAGCACCCTGATCTACAGAGTGCTTTTCATTGACCTGCAATCCTGCAGGCATTATCCGTGCGTTAGAAGATTCGAACTCCCGACCTTTTGGTCCGTAGCCAAACGCTCTATCCAGCTGAGCTAAACGCACATATCTGTTGAACTCGTCAACAAAATATAATATATCCTATTTGACACAATTTGTCAACAGATTTTTTGATTTTTTCAAAGAAAAAAAATTCTTGCCATATGGTTTCAAAAACTATATAATGTAGCTAGTGAGGTGATAACAGATGCATATTGACACAACTGAAATGATTGACGAATTACTTGAATCTCTTTCCAAAGTAGACGGTATTCATCCGGAAGATGTTCCGAATATTGATTTATATATGGATCAGGTAACCACTTTTATGGATGCACACCTGGAATCCTCCAAACGTTACCAGGAAGACAAGATTCTGACCAAAACCATGATCAACAATTATGCAAAAAATCATCTTCTCCCTCCGCCGGAGAAGAAAAAGTATTCCAAAGAGCATATGCTGATCCTGATCTTTATTTATTATTTAAAAAGTATTCTTTCCATCAACGATATTCAGACACTTCTCGAACCGATCACAGACAAATATTTTCATTCAGAAGAAGGGTTCTCGATCACGGATCTGTATCAGGGTGTTTTCGTTTTGGAGCGTTCCGAAATCGAAGCGGTACGGGAAGATCTTCTCAAAACTTTCGAAATGGCAAAGACCTCTTTCCCGGACGCACCGGAGGAAGAAAAGGATTTTCTCCAGATGTTTTCTTTTGTCTGCATGCTCAGTTTCGACGTCTATCTGAAAAAACAGATGATTGAAGAACTGATTGACAGAATGCCTCCAAAAAAAGCAAAATAAAAAATAGCAGAAAAAATCCGGATTCCATGCTTCTGAACTGCTCCTGCAGTCAGACAGACCATGGAATCCGGATTTTTTCATGGAATACAGGCGTTCTTTATTCCTCCGGTGTCTCTTCTGCTGCCATCCGTTCAAAAACCATCTCATATCCGTCATTCCCATAACTGAGGGAACGGTTGACACGGCTGATCGTCGCAGTGGAAGCACCTGTCTTTTCTGAAATTTCCAGATATGTCTTCTTCTCCCGAAGCATTTTCGCCACTTCAAAGCGCTGGGAAAGAGAAAGAAGCTCATTGATCGTACATACATCCTCAAAAAACGTATAACACTCGTCCCTGTTGCGCAGGCTCAGGATTGCATCAAACAACTGATCTACTGCTTCTGTATGAATCTTTTTGTTCATATTTTAAAAACCTCCCGATAAGCCCATTTTCTGTGGGTACATTTCTCAGCAAGCACAATAGTATTTTAGCACACTAAAGTTTTAAATACAAGCAAAATTTTCAGGCTCAAAACGAGCTGTAACCGCCCGCCTCTTCACGTCTGTGAAGAAACGGGCGGTTACAGAGGGACGTACAGGAAGGTTATCTTTTTCCAAGATGATAACAATTCACATAGGTTTTAAATTTTTCCAGATTCGTATTCAAGATCAATTCTTCCGGAAATTCCAGTTGTTTGACCAGCGCCCATGCATGTTCGTGGCTTCCCACTTTCGTGTCCGTATGGGCATCTGAATTCAACACCACCGGCACCTGATATTTCATACACCAGCGGAGCATTTCCGTATCATTTTTCACCGCATTCTGCCTGTTCCCTGTGCCATCCAGGGAATGGTCATTGATCTCCAGCACAACGCCGCAGTCTTTTGCACCGCGCACCAGTTCCTGGTAATCTACCGGAAACCGCCCGTCATCCGGGTGGCCGATGATATTCACCAGCGGATTTTCCATTACCTTCCGATAAGCCCTCGTAATCTCAGCTTTTGTACCTTTCGGCATGCAGGGAACATGCATGCTGGCAATGGTCACATCCATCTTTTCCAGCAGCGACGGTTTCATATCCACCGTTCCCTCAAAATCCATAATATTCAGCTCCACACCAAACAGCAGTTCCACGCCGAACCGATGACGGAGCTGTGCCCGGTCGATCATCGGTGAATTCTCGAAATAGTACAGCGGTGTTGTTCCCTTCATACCGCTTCCGTGGTCCGTCACGCCAAGCAGAGACAGCCCCTTTTGCGCCGCCGCAGCCAGCATTTCATTGAGGGTATTGTATGCATGGCCGCTGGCCGTAGTGTGTGTATGTGTATCCAGATAATCTCTTCTCATTCTTCTGTTCCGATCCTGATTACTCCTTTTACGATATCCGCTTTGTTCTTCACACAGGAATCCAACGCGTTTTTGATATCATCCAGTTCAAAATAGTTGGTTACAACATCCTTGATATTGATCTTGCCCTGTGCAACTGCCTCGATGGCGATCGGATAAATATTGCGGTAACGGAATACCGTCTTAAAGGTCAGTTCTTTGTCCAGAGACATTCCGATCGGCAGTGTCATCTCTCCGCTTGCACTGTATCCGACAAATACGATGGTAGCGCCTTTCTTCGCGCCGCGGATCAGCTGGGACGCGGTGATCTGGTTTCCTGCCGTCTCTATTCCCAGGTCAAATCCTTTTCCATCCGTCAATTCTTTGATGCGTGCCACAGTGTCTTCTTCTTTTCCGTTGATCACCGCATCCGCACCCAGCTCCAATGCTTTCTGCAGCCGTTTTTCCATAACATCCACAACAATGACTTTCGTCACGCCCATAGCTTTTAAAGAAAGGAGGGTAACCAGGCCGATGCATCCTGCACCGGTTACCACTGCGGTCTGTCCCAGCTTTGCCTCGCCCTGGCGTGCCGCATGCATACCTACAGCCAGCGGCTCGATCAGCGCGCCTTCCAGTGTGCTCACATTATCCGGAAGTTTGAAGCACAGTCCTGCCTCATGCGCCACGTATTCCTGAAATACTCCGTCTACCGGCGGAGTTGCAAAAAATACAACGTCTTCACAGAGATTGTATTTTCCGGATTTGCAGAACTCACACTGTCCACAGGTCTTTCCCGGTTCCATAGCGACACGGTCGCCGACCTTCAGGTTCTTTACGTTCGCTCCGACTTCCACTACAGTACCGCCTGCCTCATGTCCCAGAACGAACGGCGGTTTTACAACAAAATCACCAATGCGTCCGGACTCGTAATAGTGCAGATCGGAACCGCAGATTCCCACATATTCTACTTTTACCAGTACCTCGTCATCCTTTGGCTGCGGGATCAGACGCTCCTGAATCTCTACTTGCATGATGTCCGTCATTACCGCTGTCTTCATTGTTCCTTCCATCTCAATATCCTCCTTCTCTGTTTATCAAATTTTTATTTTACCCGGAAACTTTCCTCCGGTCCAAGATAGGACTGCTTCGGTTCCTGCCGATACAGGAGCAGCCGTTCCAGAACCAGCGGAGCGTCTGCGGCATAAATACGCAGGCTGTTCAGCCCCTCATTCAGACGTACCTTCACTCTGCATCGATGCACCTGATTCAGTACACCCTGACACCAGTATTCACAGGTCGGATCTCCCGCATGATAACCGGCCGGAATCGTGTCGATCCGCCGAATCTCTTCCTCATTCAGAGCATAAGCCAGCTTCAGACCCTTTCCCTCATCCACAGGATTTCCAGGCGCACTCTGTATCTCCAGTATATATTCTCCCGGCGTTTCTGTAAAGAGACGATACTCCAAAAACGGCGCCTTTTCCGCAGCGGAAAACTCCGCAGTCACAGGAAATACTTTCATACCTGAGCCATATCTTCCATAGTCTTCCAGCTGTATATAACCTGCAGGAACACCTTTCCACTCACCATCCTCTTTTCCCACAAAATGGGCAGGATCAATGACGAAGCCATCCGGCCCTTCCAGACAGGTTCCCGACGGAATCCCCTGCGTCTTCCACGCTTTGGCAAAGACCAGAATCCTCACTTTTTCTTTCTCTGTACATACAAACAGTTCGCATGGACTGTCTTCGTTCTCCGGCGCAGAATATTTTTCCGGAAGAAATTTCAGTGTGAACGTGTCCTGTGTCTCTGTCCGCCCGCTGTCCATAGAGGTCTCCAGCCAGCTGCAGCCGCCTTCAAGATGCCAGGAAATCTCTCCGGCACCTCCATTGGCAACCTGAATCTGAACGCTGGTACAGCCCGGGTACATGAAATCACGCACCAGAACATCGTCGCCGAAATAGTCATTGGTATGCACTTCCGTCTCATCTGCGCGGCTGACCAGAAGATAGGATTCCGGTTTTTCCTCCACAAAGCAGCGCACCGGATATTTCCAGTTTTCACTGTTCCACTTGGTAAAGCCGATGTGCTCTGCCATCTCCATTCCGCTCCATTTTCCGTCCAGGATCCGGGCAAAATGTTCTGCCAGACGGCGGTCTTTTTCGATGCATTCTTTTATCTTCGCCCCCAACTCATTTGCCGCTGTCTTTCCCTGCTCCGCATAGAGATGATTCATTCCTGCGTAAAGGTGCATCTGCAGAAGATTGGCGGTTCCTGCCGCCGGATAGTAAATCATTGACTCATAGGCATCACAGCATTCCGCCGGAAGAAGGCTGAGCACTTTCTCATTTTCCTGTTCCAGGCGGACTGCCCTCTGCAGCATCTTCCTGCCTTCCAGATAATGCGCCGGATGATAAATCCTGTCGTTCAGCGATTCCGGACGCCGAAGCCCGTTGAGCCGCACATATTCCTCGATCACACAGGCGATCCTCTCCTGCAGTGTGCTGTCCGCCTGCGGGAATATCGCCCTGACAGTTTCTCTGGTGTAACGGCCGGTCTGATTCGGCGCACTGGTTCCCCACTGCTCAAAGTCGTAAGCCAGCTTCATGAAGTAGCCCAGAAAGAATTCCTCAAACTTCAGATCACCCACATTGACGATCCACATCTGACGGACACCGTACTCCCATGCCTGGGTCATCTGCTCCCAGGTTCGGGTCAGCGGTGTGGAGCCTACCCACTCGTAGGAGATCGGACTTCCATGGTAATCCAGATGGTAATACATTCCGTATCCGCCGACACGCTCCCGGCGTTTTTCATCCGGCAGGAAACGCATATTTCCGAAATTGTCTTCGCAGAGCATAACCGTCACACCATCCAGACCATCCCAGTCTTTCAGTCCCGGGGTATCCTTGTCCCCATAGTAATAATCCTCCACTTCCTTATATACGGCAAGCAGCATCGGAACCTTGGACAGATCCGGGTTTACGTATTTCTGAATCAGTTTTTTCTGCTCACAGATAATATCCTTCAGTATCTCTATATTTTCCGCCAGAGAAGACTGACCCTCCAGGGCGCTGTCACGTTCCCCGCGCATACCGATGGTGATGAATTTCTCATGTCCTGCACTTCGTTTCAGACCGTCGGCCCAGTAATTCAGAAGGCCTTCTTTGTTTACCTTATAATTCCATGCCGTTCCATAAAGGGTATCCTCACCCTTTACCTTGTCCCACTCCTCGCTGGCACGCATACAGGGCTCATGATGAGAGTTTCCGATGATAACGCCATATGCATCTGCCAGGTCCATACTTGCCATCCCTGGACCGTCCAGGAAAAAGGAGGATGTCCACATCGCCGGCCACAGATAATTGCCTTTCATACGGAGCAGCAGCTCAAATACATGGTCATACATTTCGGCATTGAAACCGCCGAAATGACGGAACGTCCAGTTTCCAAAGCATGGCCATTCATCGTTGATGAAGAATCCACGGAATTTTACCGACGGTTCCCTGGAAGTCATCGGCAGTTCTGTGACCATTCGCGTTTTTACGGAACTTTCTGTCTGACTCTGGCCTTCTCCATCGATAAACTGAATCCTGTCATATTTCTCAGGCGCCGCATCTCCAAAATATACGAACGGCGTTACGCCAATGAGTTCAGAAAGCTGAAACAGACCATAGATCGTTCCCCGTTTGTCGCTTCCCGCAACTACAAGAGCGCGTTCCACGCCTTCTGCCGGTTTCTCCACAAACCGAATGGAAAATACCTCCCATTTGCCGCGCACATCCGCAAGGTCAAGTCTGCCCTGTCGTTCCATCTCCTCCAGAAGAGAACTGTGTCCAACGGTTGCCGCAAAAATCACTGTCTCCTCTTCGCAAACAGTTTCAACGATTTCCGGCTTCGCGCCGCAGACTTTCTCAAAATCCTGAGCTACCTTTTCCGCTGTCTTTTTTACGCCCGGAAGCGCTTCCGGTTCCAGATAAAAAACGAGTTTCTTCCCTCTTTCAAACGTTATGTTTTCCATGATGTCCTTTCTCTTTGTTTTCCCGCAAAAAATTCCTATCGCTCTGCTGGAAAACAGTATTTTATATTTGGTTTTTTTCATTATAAACGGGTCCCGGCAGAGCTTCTCTGACACTTTTGCTCTTCTTCTTTCACATATTGCTCTTCGCCAAACTGCCTCAATAATGCCAGAAAAGCCTGTCCGCTTGCCGCGGACAGACTTCCCTCAATTCTGCTCAGAAACAAATTTCCGTCAGATTTTTATTACATTCCAAGAAGATCCTTGGTATTCTGGAAGATTTCGTTTGCCATATCAACGTACTCCGTCGATCCTTTGGCCTCGCACTGAGATACGTAAGAATCCCAATCGGCTTCAAGGTCAAGCTCTCCGGTAATAAACTGGAGTGCGGACTGGTTGACATAGTCCATCAGGTTGGTCTGGATCAGGCTCAGTTCTTCCTTCTCCTCCTCGTTGGACATAATCGGCGGATCAAGCTGCTGCGGCTCTGTACTGTTCAGAACACGCTCATTCCAGTCTTTCTCGCCCTCTGTGAACTTGGAGAATCTCAGCCATTCGGAACCGCCGTATGCAAACACGCCGCCTCCAAAACCGTAATCAACATTCAGCTGCTTGGATGCATCCGGGTTGATACCATTGTAATAGATATCGGAATTCAGTAAAAAGAAAAAATGCATTCGGCCAATTCGTCATTTCTACTTGCGCCCATTGACCAAACGCTATTTCACGAACCTGAACCAGTGAAAATCGAAATTACTTCCCGGCAGGAAGACAAAACTCACATTCCAGGTGCCACTGACCGGCTGCAGCGAAAATTCCTGCTCTGTCTCCTGTTCCGAATGGCAAAATTCGACAATTTGTGTAATTTCTTCCTCTTCCGAGGTAAATCGGATCTGGATCATATTCTTTTCCATCGGTGTGTAACCGCAGACCACGATGCCGGAGGCTCCCTGCTCTCCCATATCCATGTCCGTGTATTCCAGCGTTACGTTATTGCCGATCTCAGTTACCCGGTCTTCCTTCCGGCAGAAGCTGTCCCCATAAAGGTGATCGCTCTCAACTGCCAAAAGCTTTTCATACGCCTTCTCCAGCCTGGTAAAAGAAAATCCTTTCAGATGGATCTTGGCATGAAGGACAAAACAGATACTGGTGATCCCTTTCAGCCGTTTTTTCAGCCGGTAGGTCTCCGGCTGATAGGTATTCCAGATTGACGGCTTCTGATAATGCAGTTCACCGATCCGTTCGCTGCCTTCTTCTCCCGGCATTCCTTCATAAACCAGGATCTCGTAATCTTCATCTGTCAGCGCGAAGATTGGAAGCTGGATCTCATCGGACCCGAAGGGACCGAAATCCAGATTGTGAAATCCTACCTGCGTCTCTCCATCCCGTGATGTTGCCACGCCATGCTCGTTTCCATTGGAGGCAGTCCCCTGTACATAGTCGTAAAGGCCTCCGGCGATGAAACCATATGGATCCAGATATGCCTCTCCAAAACCGTTGACCGAAAAATTCATCTCCGAGATAATCCGTATACCCTGTGTCCCTGACTTTGACATGCAGCGCAGACGGAACTCTCCGTCGCTGACTGCGGTGACCTTTGCGCAGTTTCCGCTGCTTTCCACTTTTGCCAGATTGGACGGAATCCCGCCATCATCCACAACGCTCCAGATCACTTCCCGGTCCAGCGCATTCTCCGGACAAATTTGTGCAGTCACTTCTGTCCATGCATTCTCCGGAGTCAGAATGGTTCCGTTGGAAGCCTGAAGCCTCAGCGCCCGTACCGGTATGTCTTCACAGTATTGTTCTGTTTCCTTCTGCGCACGGCTTTCATCGATCCTCCAGGCATCCGCTCCAATACCTTCCTCTGTCTCACAGGCTTCAGCCTGCAGGACTACCGTGGCAGGCTCCATACCGCTGGAAGAAATCTCCACCTTGATCTCCCCAGGCTCAGTGCCTGCCGCCACCACCGCCAGCAGTTTTCCGCTGAACAGACGGCGGCTTATGGTCTTATACTCTTCCCGGTCGGTACTGTCACCATTGTCCAGTCCGGCAAGATATCCTTTTCCGCTCACCCGGACAAACACGCGGCTGGTCGCATTTTCCACCGGATGTCCGTCCCGGTCTTCCATCGAGATTTCCAGAAAAGCAAGATCTCTTCCATCTGCTTTCAGTACCGTGCGGTCCGGTTTCACCGAAATCTTTTCCGCCTCTCCGAAAGAATATCTCGTCTCGCTGGCAATCTCATTTCCATATTCATCATAAGCTTTCGCTGTGATCTCTCCCGGCTCAAAAGGCAGCTGCCAGTGCCCGGACAGTTCTTTTTCACTTCCATGTGCATGATCGATCTCAAAAGTCCCCTGGCTTCGGCCGTTCATAAACAGCTCTACCAGCGGGGCATTGGAGCAGACACGCACATCGATCAGCTGGCCCTCATTGAAATCCCAGTAAGGGAACAGATGCACCATCGGATGCTTCCGGTAATCGGTCCATTCCGCCTGATAGATATAGTAAGAATCCTTCGGAAAACCTGCTGTATCCAGCTGTCCGAAATAGGAATTCCTGGTATGATATGGAGTCGGCTCCCCAATATAATCAAATCCTGTCCAGAGGAACTGTCCGCAGGAAAACGCGTGGTCCCTCTCAGCAATCACACATGCCTCGGAAGATTTTGCCCCCCAGCTGGTCGTGGAATTGCCAAGTGCCGAACACTGCTCATCCACATCCGCCAATACGGACTGGCTGTACGGGAAACGATAGATTCCCCGGCTCTGTACCGTGGAAGCAGTCTCACTTCCATAAATGATCCAGTCCGGATGCTTCTTGTGGTGTTCGTCATAATATTTCTCCGAATAATTATAACCGGCCACTTTTACCAGATCCGCACACTTCTGGGCGTTCTCCCACGGCATGTAGTTGGAACCAATGGTGATTTCCGCATTTTTACGGGGATCGTGGATCCGTACTTCACGCATCAGATCTTTCGTAACTTCCTGTCCCCGTTCGCTGACGTGGGTATCATAAATCTCATTTCCGATGCTCCACAGGATCAGGCTGGGATGGTTCCGGTCCCGGCGCACCCAGCTCGCCACATCTTTCGGATACCATTCCGGAAAGAAACGCCCGTAATCATATGGATTTTTGGGACGCTCCCACATATCAAACGCCTCAGACACTACGAGAAATCCCATGGAATCCGCCAGTTCCATCACGTCCGGAGCAAACATATTGTGGGTAAGTCGGAGGGCATTCACGCCCATGGCTTTCAGTTTTTCCAGCTTCCGCTCCATCGCCCGGTGATTGTATGCCGCGCCGAGGCAGCCAAGGTCATGGTGTTCACATACACCGTTGAGCTTTACTTTGCTGCCGTTCAGCAGAAATCCCTGATCCGGACGGAATTCTTTTGTACAGAAACCGATCGTATCACGTTCCGCCTGTACACATTCCCCCTCCAGATAAAGCTCCGTTTTCAGATCATACAGATGCGGATGTTCCACCGACCAGCACTTTACCTTTGGAACCGCCACTGTATTGGTGATTGTCTGAATACCTTCCTGCCCCCGGGCCTCTACCACAAACTCTCCGGCTCCCTTTTCATCCAGCGGCATTGCCTTCCCGCTCTCACGTTCCGTCAGTGTATACCGGATCTCACCTTTCTGGCGGAAAATTCCCTCGGTGCTGATCTCCATCTCCCAGCTTCCGTTTCCAGCCGGTCGTACAGAGATGTAACTTCCATCCGAAACCAGATAGGTCTGTTTCACCACTTTCAACCAGACATCACGATAGATGCCTGCACCTGAGTACCAGCGGCTGTTGGGGCTCTGGAAATTCACACTCACCATGATCTCATTTTCTCCGTCCTTCAGCCGACCGGCCAAAGGCACTTCAAAGGTGGAATACCCATATTTCCACTCCATGGCTCTCTCTCCGTTTACATAGATCACACTGTCCATGTAAACGCCTTCAAATCTCAGAAATGCAATCTCATCTTCCCCTGGTCGGTAAACGAAACGTTTCCGATACCATCCGGTTCCGTTTTCATACAAATCTGTCCCCTGAAAGATCAGCCAGTCATGAGGAAGCCCAACCGGAACAAACACTTCCGGATGCTGCTTCACCTCCTCACAGGAAGTGAACAGCGGCTGTTTGGCAAATTCCCATCCATCGTTAAACAGATGTGTTCCTGTTCCGTAGTATCCCATACTGCGGTTTGTCTCAGTTTTCATAATATCCAGTATCTCCTATTGTTGTAATCAGTGACCCATCACCTTTTCTGTAAACGGAGCAGCAAGAAGTCCGCAGGGACTGCACAGCAGCCCCCTGTCCGGCGCGTTTCTCCAGCCGTAACGTACCTGTACCGGCCGCTGTACTTCGGAACATTTCAGTTCCACCTCAAGTCCCTGGATCGCGGCCTGTGCCGGATGCCAGACACCGTCCTCTCCTGCCAGTTCAAACTCCCCCGGAGCCATTCCATCCTGGGTCATAAGGAACTTTTCCCTTTCCCATGGATCCAGCCGAAAGCTTATCTGCACCCGAAGACTTTCACAGTTCTCAGTTCCCGGTTCTGCACCGGTACCGGCAGACGTCCGGATTTGTACCGGAACCGGTCCGCTGCATGGAACTTCTTCCTTGTATACAGTCTGAAGCGCCGCCCGGTACATCCGGTATGCCACTTCCCTCTTTCCTGTGGGATGCAGATCATTCTTCTCTCCCAGATCCAGATTGACCGTTACCGCCACATTCGGAAGCTCTTCCGCCTCTTTCTGTGCCTGTCGTATCTTCGGCCATCGGTTGTCTTCCTCCAGATCGATGGAGAATCCTGGAAGCTGGGCAACCACAAACGGCAGGTGCTCCTGGCGCCATTGGATCCGCCAGGATTGTATCATTTTTTTCAGCAGACGTCCATAGCTGTCCGGCCGCTTGTCGTTGGACTCTCCCTGATACCAAAGGATCCCTTTCACGGTATAATTCTGGCAGGGATGCAGCATCCCCTGGTAAAGTCCTGTCGCCATCCAGCTGATGAAGGTCTGTTCCGGCGCGGGAGTCTCCAGCCGGCAGCCGATCCGATATTTCCAGCTTCCCTTCAGCTCGATGCTCCCCCGTTCATTGAAAATACGGTATTCCTTGTCCGGTGTCAGACGTCCATGCCCATTTTCGCAGATCAGACGGACCGTCACTTCATTCCGTCCTTTTTTCAGAAGGCCTTCCGGAATCTCATACTTTCTCGGAGGGTACTGATATGGGGTCTGTCCGACTTTTACGCCGTTGATCCAGGTTTCATCGCTGTCCACCATGGTTCCCAGCCAAAGTTTTGCCTTCGTTCCTGCCAGTTCTTCTGTCACCTGAAATTCCCGTTTCAGCCAGATGCTTCCGACAAAATCTTCCAGCCCTCTGTCTTTGAGAAATCCGGGAAGAGAAATTTCCTTCCATCTTTCACCCGCGTGCTCTTTCGGCTCATTTTGATCATCAGCCGGAGCCATCCAGCCGCCGCCGTTTTCCGGAAGTCCTTTGTCCTGTGCCTGAAGGCTCTGCTGCCACAGATTCAGGGCGGCGGCATCTTCTCTCTGCCGCTCTTCGATCCTGCCCGGAACACGCCAGAAATCCGCTTCTTTCAGCGCTTCCGGTTCTCCTTCCAGCGCTTCCCTGCTCATCCATGCCTCAATAGGAGAACCGCCCAGGCTTACATTGATGATACCCACCGGAATCCGCAGGTGTTCCTGCAGAAACTGCGTAAAAAACAAAGAAAGAGCAGAAAAATCCCGAACACTCTCCGGACAAGCCGCCTTCCATTCTCCAGTCTGGCAGTCTTCCAGAGCTTCTTCGAAATCATAATGCTCACTCACTTGAAACATATGGATCTGTGGGTTGGCGCTGTTTTCAATGGCTCCCGGATAACGGTCCCTGACACGCTCCATCGGCAGTTCCATGTTGGACTGCCCGGAGGACAGCCAGACCTCACCCACATAAACTTCTTCCAGACGGAGGCATTCTCCGGACCCGCTCTCCACCGTCATGGAAAACGGGCCTCCGGGACGCAGATGACTCAGATACAGATCAAATCTTCCGCTCCCGTCGGCTGCCCCGCAGGCAAGACAGTCCTGCAGCCGTACAGAAACTGTCTCGCCCGGATCGGCAAATCCGAAAATCCTCGTCTTCTCCCCCTGCTGCAGGACGCAGCCGTTGCTGATCAGGCGCGGGAGTCTAAGCATACCGGTACCAGCACCTCACTGTGTGCTGCCGTAACTTTCAGACACTCCGGCTGTTTTCCTGTCAGTTCCCTGCTGCGCTCATCCGGCTGCTGGGTTCCTACATATACCAGGTAGTCTCCTTCGCCCAGAACCATATCGCCGTTTTCGTTGTGCAACCCGAAAGATTTTGCAGAAAGGGTCAGGGTAACCTCTTTTTCCTCACCTGCCGCCAGTTCTACTTTCTTCAACGCTTTCAGCTGTGCATTCGGTGCACCTTCCCGATCCGCCTTCACATAAACCTGCACGGTCTCCGCGCCTGCCATCTTTCCGGTATTTTTCAGAACCGCTTTTACGGTGATCTCACTGTCTTTGTCCACGGTATCCTGGCTGAGCGTAATATTGCTCAATTCAAAATCCGTATAAGAAAGACCATATCCAAACGGATAAAGCGCTTTCTGTGTCATATAGCGATAGGTGCGTCCCTTCATGGAATAATCCGTGAAATCCGGAAGCTCCTCTGTTGTACGGTAGAAGGTAACCGGCAGCTTGCCTTCCGGTGAATAATCTCCAAACAGCACGCTTGCCAGCGCACGTCCGCCCTGCGCGCCCGGATACCATCCCTGGATGATTGCCGGAATATGTTCATCCGCCCAGCTGACCGCCAGAGCGCTTCCTGACAGCAGAACCAGCACCACCGGTTTTCCGCTGGCATAGATTGCCTCCAGAACCTCCTGCTGTAAGCCCGGCAGGTTCAGATTCGGTTTGTCACCGCTGGCAAACTCGTTTCCTTCGTCTCCTTCTTCCCCTTCCAGGCTGGAATCCAGACCCATACAGGCGATGATCACGTCGCTCATCTCGCAGACGCCTTTTACTTCCGACATACGGTCGTTCTCCTGGCCAAGTCCGCTGACCTTCGGTTTGCACAGATGGCAGCCTTCCGATACCAGAACGCGCACATCGTCGCCCACATAATCCTGGATACCCTCCGAAAGTGTGATATAACGGGAAGCAGTTCCCTCATAGTTGCCAACCAGCGCCTTGCGGTTGTCCGCGTTCGGACCGATGATTCCGATGGTCTTGATCTTGTCTTTGTTCAGCGGAAGCATACCGTTTTCATTCTTCAGAAGGACAAAGGACTTTCTGGATGCCTTGAAGTTCAATTCTCTGTGTTCTCTTGTATCGTTGTCCGCATAAGTAATGGTGCTGTAAGGAACTTTTTCCGGATCATCGAACAATCCCAGTTTCATACGGGTAGTCATCAGATTGACAACGGCATCGTTGAGACGTTCCTCGGAAACCATGCCGCGTTTTACCGCTTCTTCCAGATAGATAAACAGGTTTCCACAGTTCAGGTCACAGCCGTTTTTCATTGCCAGTGCAACAGATTCCAGCGCGGAATTGGTCACATGATGATACTCATGAAAATCCTTGATCGCCCAGCAGTCGGAAGTCACATGGCCTTCGAAGCCCCATGCATCTCTCAGGATATCCTGAAGCAATGTCTTGCTTCCGCAGCACGGCTCACCGTTAGTACGATTGTAGGCGCCCATCACCGTCTCTACCTTCGCTTCCTTTACACAGGCTTCAAACGCCGGAAGATAAGTCTCGAACATATCCTGACGGGAAGCTATCGCATTGAAAGAATGACGCTCGTCTTCCGGACCGGAGTGTACCGCGAAATGCTTTGCACATGCTGCCGCTTTCATGTAATTGTCATCGTCCCCCTGGATTCCCTCGATAAAGCGCACACCCAGACGGGAAGTAAGGTACGGGTCCTCACCGAAAGTTTCATGGCCGCGTCCCCATCTCGGATCACGGAAAATATTTACGTTGGGCGCCCAGAAGGTCAGCCCCTTGTAAATGTCCGTATCATCAAATTCCTGCTGCATGTTGAATTTTGCGCGCCCCTCTGTAGACACCACATCCGCCACTTCCTGAAGCAGATCCTCATCAAAAGTAGCCGCCATTCCGATTGCCTGCGGAAAGACCGTCGCCACACCTGCCCTGGCTACTCCGTGCAGCGCTTCATTCCACCAGTTGTACGCCTTAACGCCCAGGCGCGGGATCGCCGCTGCGCTGTGAAGGGTCTGAGATACCTTCTCCTCGAGAGTCATCTGAGCCACCAGCTCTTCTGCCCGCTTCCGATACTCTTTTACTTTTTCTGCTTTCATTCCATTTACCTCGTTTTCCTTTTTCTAGTTTTCCTTCTTTTCATTCTGTTGATTTTCCGTAACCATTCAGCCCGCTGAATGGTTACGATTTCTCAGCGTTACTGTTTTGTATTTACAGCAGCTTTTCGTCGTTTTTACTCAAATCTACAGTCGTATATTCCTTAGAATATCAGTTCTGACGATTACCTGCATTACGATTCTTGCCTCGTTTGGTGCAGATATTGCGATTCGTGCAGACAAGCAACATTTTCACGGACAAATGTATCCGGAGAGTTGTTTTTTCGAATTGTTTCATTGCATGACAGAAAAAAATGTATTATGCTTATGAATATGAGGCACAAAAATTTAATGGGAGGTATCATATGAAATTCGCAATTATTTATTACAGCCAGACGGGACATACCCGTGAAATGGGTGAAGTGATCGCTGAAGGAATTTCTTCCGCAGGCGGAGAAGCGCGTCTTTTTTCCATTGAGGAAGAAATGGACATTGACTATATCAACAGCTGTGACGGCGTAATCTTTGGAACGCCCACCTGGGTGGCAAGCACCTGCTGGCAGATGAAAAAATGGTTCGATGTGGACAGCCGTCCGCTGAAGCTGGGAGGCAAGCTTGGCGGCGTTTATGCCACCGCCCACTATGCGCAGGGAGGCGCAGATATCGCGATCATGACTTTGATCGGACATCTGCTGGTAAAAGGCATGCTGGTATATTCCGGCGGAGCTTCCCTTGGAAAACCATTTATCCATCTCGGGCCTGTAGCTCTCGATGCTGTGGAAGGACACTATGAAAACTGCAAATCTGACTTCCGGATCTTCGGAGAGCGGTTTGCTGAAAAAGCGGAAGAGCTGTTCTCAGAGCATCCTGCCGCCGAAGTTTGACCCGTGCAGGAGCCATCCCGCAAATTTTCCCCAGGACATACTGGAAGACACATCTTCAGCCGAACTTTCACATTCAAGAGGACTTCTACATGAAACAGAAAACTTTTCAAAATCCGCTGAAAAGCGGTTTCTACCCTGACCCGTCCATCTGCCGTGTCGGGGACGATTATTATATGGTGACCTCTTCTTTCGTCTATTTCCCCGGGCTTCCGATCTTTCACAGCAAGGATCTGGTCCACTGGGAGCAGATTGGTCACGGAATCCATTCCCCGGAACAGCTGGATTACAAAAACTGCGAGACTTCTCTCGGTCTGTGGGCGCCGTCCATCCGTTACCATGACGGCACCTTCTATATTATCAATACTTTCATATCTGAAGGCCGTGAGGCGAGACGGGACAACTATATCATCACCGCAAAAGACCCCGCCGGACCGTGGAGCAAGGCATGCTTCGTGGAAGGTGCCGACGGCATCGATTCCAGCCTTTTTTTCGACGATGACGGAAGGATGTACTATGCCGGAAATTATATCGTCAGCGACCCGGTTTACGAAGGTCATCACGGCATCTATCTGTGTGAACTGGATCCGGAAACCTTCCAGTTCAAAGGCGAGCGGACAGTCATCTGGAACGGCCTGAAATCCCGCAGCAAATGGATCGAAGCTCCGCACATCTACAAGCACGACGGCTGGTATTACCTGATCGTCGCAGAGGGCGGCACTTTCACCAACCACAGCGTTATGATGGCGCGCTGCCGCACCATCGACGGAGATTATGAGATCTGCCCCCGGAATCCGATCGTCAGTCACCGGCATATGTCCCTGATGAGCGAGATTTCCGTGGTCGGCCATGCGGATATCGTAGAAACCCAGAGAGGCGAATGGTGGATGGTCCTGCTCGGCGTACGTCCCTACGACGGATTCGGCGGACCCCATTTCAACCTTGGCAGGGAAACCTTCATGGTTCCCGTAGTCTGGGAATCCGACGGATGGCTGCGGGTGGACAACGACAACGGAATCGTCAACTCAGAGGAACGTCTTCCCGATCTTCCTGTTTATCTGGCGGCGCCTTCTTTCTTCAGCGACAACTTTGAATCCGACCGTCTCGACATGCGCTGGAATACCATCCATCCGGCCGCTGAGCCTTTTTGGTCTCTCACCGAACGTCCCGGATGCCTGCGCCTGTTCCTGAAGGAAGAAGTCCTCCACGAAATCTGCACCCCTGCTTTCATCGGCAGGAGACAGCAGCACAAAAACTTCCGGATGCAGTTCGCAATGGACTTCCAGCCGACCAATCCCTGCGAGGAGGCAGGAGCCGCTCTGGTACAGGATGACCGCTATCACTATACGTTCACGGTCGGCCTGAAAAACGGGTCCAGAGTGCTGACTCTCACAGAAGTAAAAAATCATGTGCGCACTGTGCTGGCGGAAACACCACTGGAAAAAAACGGACGTATCTATCTCACCGTTGCCGCCACACCGGAAGGATATCATTTCTATTACGGTTACAGCGATCAGGAATTCCGGCTTCTCTGCAAAAACGTGGATCCAACCCTGCTGAGCTCTCTGGTCAATGAGGGATTTACCGGCGCTTATATCGGAATGTACGCGACCTCCAACCACAGTCCAGTGAAAAATCACGCAGACTTCGACTGGGTTCTGTACGAAGCGGAGTAAACTGCAGCATTTCAGCCAGCGGAACTGTAGCAAGAAATGTGTATCAATTCCGCCGCCTGAACCGTTACAGAAATATGATAAATTTTTATGAAAAACTTGCATTTCATCTGAACTCGTGTAAAATGTAGTTGAGACTAACAAGGAGGAAATAAACGATGAGTATTAGAATCGGTATTTTAGGATATGGCAATCTGGGAAGAGGCGTAGAATGCGCGATCAAACAGAATCCGGATATGGAACTGGTTGCAGTATTCACCCGCCGGAACCCGGAAAGCGTAAGCGTTCTCACAGAAGGAGCGAAAGTATATTCTGTAGACGAAGCAAAAAACATGACCAATGACATTGATGTTATGATCCTTTGCGGCGGCAGCGCGACAGATCTTCCGGTACAGACACCGGAATTCGCAAAAATGTTCAACACCATCGACAGCTTCGACACACACGCAAAGATTCCGGAGCACTTCGATGCCGTAGACGCTGCTGCAAAAGAAAGCAATCATGTGAGCATCATTTCCGTAGGCTGGGATCCCGGAATGTTCTCCCTCAACCGTCTGTACGCAAACGCAATCCTTCCGCAGGGCAAGGACTATACCTTCTGGGGAAAAGGCGTCAGCCAGGGACATTCTGACGCGGTGCGCCGCGTGGAAGGCGTAAAAGATGCCCGCCAGTATACCATTCCGAAGGATAAGGCGCTGAAAGCAGTCCGCGCAGGAGAAAATCCTGACCTGACCACAAGAGAGAAGCATCTCCGTGAATGCTTCGTCGTTGCTGAGGAAGGCGCTGACCTTGCGAAGATCGAAGAAAGCATCAAGACCATGCCGAACTACTTCGACGAGTACGATACGATCGTACACTTCATCAGCGAAGAAGAAATGCAGAAAAACCACAGCGGCATCCCGCACGGCGGCTTCGTGATCCGCAGCGGAAAGACCGGCTGGAACGAAGAACACAACCATCTGATCGAGTACAGCCTGAAACTGGATTCCAACCCGGAATTCACTTCTTCTGTTCTGGTTTCATATGCGAGAGCGGCTTACCGCCTGAGCAAAGAAGGACAGAGCGGATGCAAGACCGTATTTGATATTGCTCCGGCATACCTGTCCGCACAGGATGGCGCAGAGCTGAGAAAACATCTGCTGTAAAGACATAACTTAATCTTCTATATAGTGATTCAGCCGGCAAGAAGATTGCCGGCTGTATCATTTCAAAAAATAATTTATAAAATTTTTTCTGGATTTCATAAGCATAATATCGTATACTTATTGTAATCATTCGAAAGGATGTTCGTTCCTTCAAAAATCAACGGCAATTCACCGAAAGAATCCAATAACTTTAACCATTTTACGAAGCATATAGAAACCAAAGGAGTGATTCCCATATGGATGAAAAAAATACAATCCAGTTGTTTGAAGATCAGGCGATCCGTACCGCGTGGGATGAAGAACAGCAAGCACCTATTGGGCGGTTCTGAAAAAACGCCTCAAAAACGAAGGTGCAAATGAACTGCTTACAAATTGTAAGCAGTTGAAAATGACCGCCACTGACGGAAAAAAACGATTAACAGATGTTGCCAACACAGAACAGCTTTTAAGAATTATTCAGTCAATTCCATCTCCAAAGGCAGAACCATTTAAACAGTGGCTGGCACAAGTGGGACGAGAGCGGATCGAAGAAACGATTGATTCAGAACTGACCATTGACCGGGCATTGGAAACCTATTTAAAGAAAGGCTATACCCGTGAATGGATCAACCAAAGGCTGCAGGCAATCCAAGTCCGCAAAGAACTGACAGACGAATGGAAGGACCGTGGTGTAAAACAGGGAAAAGAGTTTGCAATCCTCACCGATGAAATCACCCGTGCATGGGCGGGTTTGAGTACCCGGCAGTATAAAAACCTGAAAGGTTTAAAAAAAGAAAATTTACGCGATAACATGACTACACTTGAACTTGTCCTGAATATGCTTGCCGAGGCAACCACGACAGAGCTTTCTAAAACAACAAAGCCCGCCACCTTTTCAGAGGACAAACAAGAATCATAGCCTCATACCTAATCTAATGTCTGCAAAAATCCAGCGTGGTGAAAAGAATATTTTTAACGCTGTGTGCCCCAACACACAGCGTTAAAAACATCTCTTTTACAACACATACCAGTCCGCATTCGCCATCCGGCTGACACCCTCGCCTACCAGCAAATGATTGATCAGGTCCATTCCATTGTCTGTATCTTTCTCATCTCCACTGTCACAGATCTTTGCGACATTTTTGGAAACCACTTCCACAGCGCTTTTCTGTTCCGACGTGCAGACAATTTTGGCACAATTGCGAAATTCCACATCAGAAAGAATCCTCTCACGGCTTACCTCCGGATCTACATACACGGAAGCACAGTTTCGAAATTGAATTCCCTCCGGTGTATCTTCCAATACCAGCAGATCCAGGGTAGCGTTCACTCTGTTTTTCAGGATTTTCCCTTTTTTCAAAATGATATTTTTATACTTCGCACGGATCTTCCGGAAGGCTTCCAGCTGTTTTTCTGTCATCAGAATGTCCTGTGTCACTTCCAGTCCTTCCAGCCGCGGCAGAAGTTCTGTACTTTCCGGCGTAAACTGTAAATCCCCGTCAATGTACAGACGGCTTCCATATCTGCAGAACAGTTCCTCTGTCAGTTCTGCGTTCCCCTGCACATAAGCATATCCAGCCGGAATTACCTGAAGATCTGTCTTTTCATTCACCAGAAGAATGGCATCTTCCAGTTTTTCCTCCGGAATAACCAGTGTCTTCGTGAGAAAATGTACGTCCTTCTCCGCTAAGCCTGCCACATCGAGCTCTGGATCTGTCAGAAGCACTTTTTCATGTGCATAATAATTCGCCCCTCTTCTGGCACGAAGTACAAAATATTTGTCCGGGACAAATACAGAGTCCAGAAGAATACTGTCGTCCGGATAACACTCCACAGCCCCGTTGGCATGAATGTTTCCCACGTAAGCCGTCATACTCTCCGGATAGCGGACGAGTCCGTTGGCAAAGATCCTGCAGTAATTCTCCATCGCGTGTTCACTTCCCGGATGAATCATCAGCGTTCCATTGACTACCATCACCGTCTTTTTCGGCGCAGAAGCATCTCCACTGATCTCACACGCGCCGTTGCGTACCACAAACTCGGTATCCTGCTCCAATTCCATCACCTGATCGACATTATACACAATGGGCAGACGGTTCAAAGCTTCCTTGCTCCGTTCATCTACAACCAGGACGTCTCCGTTGATGATAATTTTCTCATATTCTGCCAGTGTCTCCTCGTTTACCTTTCTGGCGTCACAAATGTCACAGTTAATAATAAATGTTTTCTTTTCTTCCATGTTTCTTTCCTCCGTTTTCCTTAAAGCATGTTTGAATATTGCTTTCTTCCGGGCAATTATCTCAAAAGTTCTCTCAGATGTTTCCTTGCCGAAAGCAGCTTGGACCGTACCGTTCCCTCTGGAAGTTCAAACATCTGTCCCAGTTCTCTGGAGTTATATCCCTGAAGATACCGCATCGTAAACAGCACCCCTTCTTCTCCGGGAAGCTGTTCCAGAAGCTGTGCCCAGTCGATCTCCGCATAGACATTCCTGATCTCCGTCTGTTCCGGAACATTTTCCTGAGCCGTCTCGTAGGCGGAATGGCGTACACGGTCAAGATAGAGATTTTTCACCGTGCGGTACAGCCATGCCCGTCTCTGATTTTCCCTGAGATGTTCCAGCAACTGGGAATTTATCAGCGCACGCAGGAATGCTTCCTGCACCAGATCGTCGGCAAGGCTTGCGTTCTGCGTCATTCCGCGGCACCATGCGGTCAGCTCCTTTTGATAGCTGTGATACAATTCTTCAATCATCGGTCTCCTCCCTGTTGTCCATTGGTGTACGTTTTCTCCTGTTGTCTGCCGGCAGCAGAGTCTGCATTTCTGAACGACTGTGTTTCTGTCTGGTAACCGTTCATCCAGCTGAACTGTTACTCTGTCTGTTCAGATTTCCGGATGTTTTATCTGCTTTCATCTATATAACGTTTGAAAACCGCAAAGTGTTGAGAAAAAACAAAAAGAAAAGTAATTTATATTTTTCTTCCTTTTCGGCAATCATCCCTTATGCCGCCTGATGCCTCCGGAAGCCTCTCCCTGCCAGCGGAAGCAGGATCAGCGCCAGTACCGCATACAGAACAGTCCTCACTGCAAACGCATCCAAGACCACCGGTCCAAACTGATATGAAAGATACGATCCGAAGTTCGGCACAAGGTACGGGCTTTTCATCCTGGCTGACAGGAAAAGCGTCACGCCGATCATTGCGAGCAGTACCAGATAAATGACTCCCAAATTGATCAGGGTTCCTTCCAGGAAAGTAAGGGGATACGGAACCGTGGTTCCGTTGATCTGCAGGGGAAGATTCCAGCCATCAGTTCCAAATGCTGCAAGAGGCAGACCGAAGGCAAGGAGCACATGGAGTGTGAATGCCAATACTCCGAAAAAAAGCGCAGCCAGAATTTTCGCCGTGGTCAGCTTGGTCTTCCCATATTTGCCGGACAAAAGGACCGCGTCCGTACCCGCCTGATATTCCCCGGAGAAAACAGGCGCGATCACGATACAGACTGCCAAAACCGCGAACATCAGAAGTTCAAAGGCGGAAATGATCACTTCCCATCCTTCATAATATCCGTATTGAAACGGCTCTTCCACTTTGCTGTTCAGATTCCTCCAATAGTCTTTTTCTGCTTCCGACAATTCTTTGGAAGAGTCATTCAGTATCTTTTCGATTTTATCCTGTCTTGCCTGATAGAAATCCGTCCCGTCAGAAACATCCAGATCCGTAAGCGCAGAATAGCCAGCGCTTACATTGGGGTCTGCGTAGTTTCCCGCGATCAGATCCAGCAGACTTTCCCTCGGAGCGATACCGTTCCAGTATGCATCCTCAATTAAGAACTGCTCGTTTCCATCATACCCTACGTTCTCAGGATCTTCAAACAGTTCCTGCACTTCCCGGATTGTTTTGGTGACATACTCGTTGGTCAGGGGAACGGAAATTTCCGTATACTGCTCTTTTTCATATTGAATGCCCGCAAGTCCCTGGAGAACCCCGTCCTGATTGTAAGTCTGAAACTGCAGCACCGGCAGTCCAAAGAAAAAGGCCGTGATCAGCAGACTCGCCGCCATGACAATCAAAGTAGATTTTTTTCGCAGGATTTTCAGAAATTCATACTTGATCAAAGTTTTCATCCTTTTCTCTCCTTTCTCCCTGCACCTCTTCACCAAAATGGTACAGGAAAAGATCTTCCAGGCTTGGTTCCACCGCACGGGCATCCGGCGCGGGTGCAGTATCCTCTACCATGCGCAAACGAACCTGATTTCCTTCGTGGTGTAAATTGACAACGCGAAGATTCCTGCTGTATCTGTCGGCTTCCCGGTCATCCACAAGCACCTCCCATACTTTTCCCCGGATACTGTCCGTGACTTCTTCCATCGATCCCTGAAGCAAAATTTTGCCCTGTTTCATCATCAGGATCGTATCCGCAATGTAAGAAATATCCGAAACGATATGGGTGGACAGGATCACGATTTTGTCCCTGGCAAAGCCGGAGATAATATTTCGAAAACGTACCCGCTCTTTCGGATCCAGTCCCGTGGTCGGCTCATCCAGGATCAGAATGTCCGGAGCATTCAGCTCTGCCTGCGCGATTCCCAGGCGCTGCTTCATGCCGCCGGAATAGGATTTGATTTTTTTGTCTGCCGCATCACGCAGATTTACCAGTTCCAGTAATTCCTCTGTCCGGGCTTTTGCGGCTTTTTTCTCCATCCCTTTTACCGCCGCCATATAGAGCATAAACTCGCGGGCCGTGAAATCGGGATAAAATCCAAAGTCCTGCGGCATATAACCCAAATGGGTGTAATACTGTTCTCCCAGTTCCTGCATGGTCTTTCCATCCAGCCGGATGCTTCCGGAAGTGGGCTTCAAAACACCGCAGATCATACGCATCAACGTGGTTTTTCCCGCTCCATTGGCGCCAAGCAGACCGTACACTCCGGGCTCCAAATGAACACTCACCTGATCCACCGCCGCCTTTATTCCATATTGTTTACACAAGCGCTGTAATTGCAGTTCCATACAACCCCTCCTGTTCCTTATGATTCGATCAAACTGAAAAATGGATGATCTATGGTTATATCATAGATCACCCACCTTAGGTCTGACTTTTCCGTATCTTAAGTTATCCTTAATTTCCAGGAAGGCGGATGGTAAATTCCGTACCCTCGCCCACTCTGCTCTTCACCGCGATTTCTCCGCCATGCAAAGAAACAATCTGCTTTGCGATCGCAAGTCCCAGGCCGCTGCCCTCGAGCTTTTCTTTTGTATTTGTCCCCCGGTAATACCGGGTAAACAATTTTGCCTGCTCTTCCTCGCTGATGCCTTTGCCATCATCCCGGACCGAAATACATACGCTGTTTCCCGTATCTTCCCAGACAGATACTGTTACTTTCGTGTCCGGCGGGTTATGCACAAGGGCATTGATCAGCTTTTCCGTGTGTTCTGCGTTTTTCAGGATCAGAGAACCATATTCCCGAACCGTCTGCGGTTCGCCCGCGGTCCCGTCCGCAAGCAGCTCCGCATATCCCTTGATCGGAGAAAGCGGCGTTTTCAGATCATGGGTAATGTTTGCGATCCATTCCCGGCGTGTGCGTTCTGTTTCCTCTTTCATCCGGTCACTGCGCCGGATTTCCGCGTCCATTTGATTCAGCGCCGCATAGATACTGCGGAATACTCCTTTTTCCGGAAGCTTCTGAAATCCCTCGATTTTTAATGCCTTTTCGAGTAATTCCGAAATATCCGGCTCATCGTCAACAATCATGATCTTATATTTGTTCACTGTATCCCGTCCTTTCAAGCGTCTCAATCGCTTCCTGTTCCGCCCATTCTTCCGGTCAGACGTTTCTTTCGGAAATCACTGGGCGAACAATGTCTCAGCGCCTTAAAAGTGCGGTTGAACGCGCTCAGAGAGCTGAACCCTGAATTCATCGCCACATCCGTGATGCTCATTTCCTTGTTGTACAGCAATTCCTCTGCCCGCTTGACACGTTTGGAGTTCAGATATTCATAAAAGGTCATGTTCATATACTGCTTGAACACTCTGGTGAAATGGAACTTGGAAAATCCGCTGACAGAAGCCACTTCCTCCAGGGTGAGATTCTCCATGTATTTCTGATTAATATAGGTACAGGCACTCATCACCGCCTCGATATATTCCTGCTGTTTCGTGTCCGACTGGTGCTTGTCCTTGTGCTCGTCACTGTATACCTCAAAACGCCCAAGACCTACGTACATTTCAATCAGACAGGCATAAATGGACGCCTCACGGAATGTACTGTTTCCGTCATATTCTTTGATGATCCGGTTTAATCTTTCTCTCAGGTACTGATACAGTTCTGTATTCTCCTGCTGTTTCAGAAAGATTGCCGGCGGCATCATAAAGAGAAGCGTCTCCATTTCCTTCAGATTGTACAGGAGTGCGGGATCAAACTGCAGAATCATACGCTCTCCCCGGGGAGGCGCCTGCAGCGCATGAATCACACCGGAGTTTATGATAATGATATCCCCGGTTTCCAGATCATACCACTGTTCTCCAATCCCGACCCGGTAAGTATCTTCCACCGGCATAATAATTTCAATCCCTACATGCCAGTGCTCCGGATAATCCTCATAATCAACGTTGTGATACAGGCGAAGCCCGAGGGAATTTCCGTAATTGATGGTTTCATGCATTCCGTTTAGTATTTCAATCATCGCAAATATCACTCCTCTGATTTTCCGTCACCCATCCACAGGCAGATTCCCCATCGGATAGAATGCGTTATTATTATATCCAATTCATAATTGTCCGTCAACAAGCGCCCTTCCCGACGGCTGTAAAAACAGAAAACAGCCCCGGGCAGTGGAGGTGTGTGTACCGGGACCATCTGCCTTTGGGCTGCTTTCGTCCGCCTTGGATTCTGTATGATACCCGCCTCTTTACAGCAGTTCGCTGAACAGATCTTTCACTGTCGGGTAAATTTTCGCAAATTTGCGGTATTTCTCTTCATATTTTGCCACCAGTTCCGGTTCCGGTTCGATGGTCTCAGTCACTTTCACGATCTTCGCCGCAGCATCCTCCACAGACGCAAATTCTCCGTTGGCAACCGCCGCCAGCATCGCTCCGCCCATCGCCGGGCCTTCCTCAGATTCAATGCTGTCCACTTTGATGTTCAGGATGTTGGCGATCATCTTCTTCCACAGCGGGCTCTTTGCTCCGCCGCCGCAGATCTTGGTGCGCTCGATCTGGATACCCAGAGATTTCGCCACCTCGAAGGAATCACGGATTGCGAAAGCAACGCCTTCCAGAACCGCCTGGGTCATATCCGCACGGCTGGTGTCCATCGTCAGGCCGATAAAGGTTCCGCGGGCATTTGGATTGTTGTGCGGAGAACGCTCTCCCATCAGATACGGCAGGAAGAACACGTTGTTCTCGCCAAGCTTCTCAATCTTCGCCTGCTCTGCGGAATAATCCTTCGTGCCGATGATCTCGTCCATCCACCATTTGTTGCAGGAAGCGGCGCTCAGCATACATCCCATCAGATGATAATGTCCGTCTGCATGAGCAAATGCATGGAGGGCATTGTTGCTGTCCACACCGAAATTCTCGCTGGAGATAAAGATCGTTCCGCTGGTTCCCAGGGAAACATTGCACATTCCGTCGCCGACCGTTCCGGTTCCTACTGCGGCTGCAGCGTTGTCTCCTGCTCCGGCTACTACTTTACAGCTCTCCGACAGTCCCAGCTCTGCTGCTACCTCCGGTTTCAGAGTTCCCACGACTTCATAGCTTTCATACAGTTTTGCCAGCTGCTCTTCTCTGATTCCGCAGATTTCCATCATCTCTTTGGACCAGCATTTATGCTCCACATCCAGCAGAAGCATTCCGGACGCATCGGAGTAATCGGTGCAGAAAGATCCGGACAGCTTGTATGCCAGATAATCCTTCGGCAGCATGATCTTGCAGATCTTCGCAAAATTCTCCGGCTCGTTTTCCTTCACCCAGAGGATCTTCGGAGCGGTAAAACCTGCAAACGCAATATTTGCCGTATACTGGGACAGTTTGTCTTTTCCGATCTCATTGTTCAGGTAATCGGTCTGCTTCTGGGTACGGCCGTCGTTCCACAGGATCGCCGGACGGATCACATGGTCTTCGCTGTCCAGAATCACCAGTCCGTGCATCTGTCCGCCGAAGCTGATGCCTGCCACCTGAGACTTGTCAAAGCCTTCGGTCAGTTCCTTGATACCTTCTTTGCTCTGCTCCCACCAGTCTTCCGGTTTCTGCTCCGACCAGCCCGGATGCGGGAAAGAAAGCGGATATTCGCGGGATACAATATTCATGATTTTTCCGGAACCGTCCATTAACAGCAGTTTAACCGCTGAGGTTCCAAGATCGACACCGATATAATACATGTCAGAACTCCTTTCCATTCGCACAGAAAAGGCGGATGCTGCCCTGGGGCAGGCAGTCCCTGCCGCAGATGCCGCATCCGCCCCTGCTTTTCTTTTTATCTTTTCACAGAATTCCAGTCAGGACTTATGCCCACGGATTCTCTGTCGGGTAACGTACGCCCTTCGGCTGATTGTATCCGATGCTGTTTACATCAACACCCAGCATCTTGAATACTTCGAACATTTCTTTTCCGAAGTGTCCGAATGCTACGGCGCCGTGATGCGGATAGTTGCCCTCTACCAGAACGTGACGGTAGAATCTGCCCATCTCCGGAATTGCGAAGATACCAATGCCTCCGAAGGATTTTGTCGCTACCGGAAGAACTTCACCCTGTGCGATGTAAGCAACCAGTTTTGCGTCGGATGTGCTCTGCAGACGGTAGAATGTGATGTCTCCAGGTACGATATCTCCTTCCAGAGTTCCCTGTGTTACCTCTTCCGGCAGATTTCTTGCCATGATGAACTGATATTTCATCTCACAGAAGGACAGTTTGCAGGACGGAGTATTTCCGCAGTGGAAGCCCATGAAAGTATCATTGAACTGATAATCATATTTTCCTTTGATCTCAGACTCATACATATCTCTCGGTACGGTATTGTTGATATCCAGCAGAGTAACTGCATCTTTGGATACAACGCTTCCGATAAACTCAGACAGTGCGCCGTAGATATCCACCTCACAGGATACCGGGATTCCTCTTCCAGTCAGACGGCTGTTGACATAGCACGGTACAAATCCGAACTGTGTCTGGAATGCCGGCCAGCATTTTCCTGCGATCGCAACGTATTTGCGGGAGCCCTTGTGAGCCTCTACCCAGTCTAACAGAGTGATCTCATACTGAGCCAGTTTCTCCAGGACTTCCGGCTTCTTGTTGCCTTCACCCAGTTCTTTTTCCATATCCTTTACAACTTCCGGAATACGCTCGTCGCCTGCATGGTTGTTGAATGCTTCGAACAAGTCAAGCTCAGAGTTTTCCTCGATCTCAACACCCAGGTTGTACAGCTGTTTGATCGGAGCGTTGCATGCCAGGAAGTCCTGCGGACGCGGTCCAAAGCTGATGATCTTCAGGTTGCGTACGCCTACGACTGCGCTTGCGATGGTCTTGAACTCTTTGATCATCTCTGCTACTTCCTGTGCGTTTCCAAGAGGATACTCAGGAATATATGCATGCAGGTTGCGCAGTTTCAGGTTGTAGCTTGCGTTCAGCATTCCGCAGTAAGCGTCTCCACGTCCGCCTACCAGGTTGTCGCCGGTTTCCTCAGCGGCAGCTACGATCATGCACGGTCCGTCGAAGTATTTTACCAGCAGAGTTTCTGCGGTCTCCGGTCCGAAGTTTCCAAGGTAAACAACCAGAGCGTCGCATCCCGCTTCGTTTACTTCAGCCAGAGCTTTCATCATATCTTTTTCGCTCTCTACTACGGTAGGACATTCGTAGATTTCTCCGTCGTATGCAGCTACGACAGCTTTTCTTCTGTTCTCGGACAGAGTCATCGGAAAGCAGTCACGGCTTACTGCAACGATTCCCAGTTTGATTTCAGGCATGTTGATCATGATTTCATTCCTCCATTGTTATGTATTTTTGATTGCATCGGGTTCCTTTTCGGATGTTCCCCGTTGGTTCCGGTCAGCGTACGCTCAGGTTCTCTCCCTGGATTCCTGCAACGCTTCCTTCAATGTTCGCCTCCGGATGGCTGAGCAGCCACTTGTTTCTCGCAAACAGCATCTCGTCTTCCTTCGTCGCTTTTGTGTACGGATCAAGGTCTGTGTTGGTTCCCTTCGGCAGTACGACCACTGCTTTGAAACCGGACTCCGCCACATTGCACGGTGCATAGTGGAGCGTTGTCGCATATACCTCGATCACAGTGCCTGCCGGAACAAGAAATGCTTCCATTTTGGAAGAATCATAAGTCTGCTCCGGTGTGATATCCTGCTCCTTTCCCAGGATCAGGATCATATCGGTCACCGCTACGTTGATCTCGCTGTCGCGGTGATATTCCACTGCATTCAGAAGATAGTTGTTTCCGTTGCAGTAGCCAATCTGGATCGGCATTCCTCCGTACAGGCTGTCAGAAATCTGCTTTGCGCTGCCGCAGACTTCCAGATCTGCCTCTGATGCCACATATACCACATCGTCCTTCGGGCACGGCGTTTTCTCCATCGCACGGATGATATCGCTGACATCAATGCCGGTGATCACCTTTCCGTATGGACGGAATGCTTCATCTGTCACTTTCAGAATCTGCATGGTAAGGACCTCCTTTTTATTTAGTTTATTGCTTGAACTAATTGTAGTTTAACACTTGTATTCTATGATGTCAACTTGTATTTTTTGATTTTTTTCGTCGCTTTCAGGCAATGGAACTCGGAATTTCAGGAGCAGCTGTCTCCATTGCCCTGCCGGACATTGTTTTACGCAAGGTTAAGAAAAAACTTGTTTTTTTCCGCCCGTCTATGTTACACTTTATAAGAAATTAAATTTTCACCGCAATTATGTAACTCGTCATTTTGTTTCATTCACAGCCACAATTCTGTAAATGATTTCCTTCCGGATCCTGTGATCTTCCGGAAATTCCGCATAAACGGGCAGATACCCGAAAATTCTTTTCTGTAATTTTCTCAAAAACATTTTTTCCTTTCTGTGCTCTGCACAATTTTCCATGTTTTTGTTTCCGTTGACTGCTTTTCAGACATTTTTGGCTGTTCAGGAGGTGCTGATATGGCTCAATTCTTACTATTTGCAGGTGTCGTTACCGTTATCTGCATCCTGATGAACCGAATCGCCGAAAAGATCCCGGTTCCGTCCCTGATTTTTTTCCTGCTTCTTGGCATGTGTTTTGGTGTAGATGGAATCTTTCATATTCCGTTTGATGATTACAGTCTTTCGGAAACCATCTGTTCTACCTGTCTCGTTTTCATTATGTTTTACGGAGGATTCGGAACCAACCTGAAAACCGCGCGCCCGGTGGCGGTTCCTTCTTTCCTGCTTTCCTCCCTGGGCGTCATCCTTACCGCCGGTCTGGTCGGAGGATTTGTCCACTTTGTGTTTGGTCTGGAATGGCTGGAAAGTCTTCTGATCGGCTCTGTAATTTCTTCCACAGACGCCGCTTCCGTTTTCAATGTGCTCCGTTCCCGGAAGCTGGCTCTGAAAAACCATACGGACTCTCTGCTGGAACTGGAATCCGGATCCAACGATCCTGTCTCCTATATGCTGACGATCCTTCTGCTTTCCATGATCTCCGGCCGGGAAATATCCATTCCGCTGACGCTGTTTCTCCAGCTGGCTCTGGGAATCGCCGGAGGTCTGCTCATCGGATGGATCGCTGTCCAGTGTATGACCAGATACAGCTTTCTCTCCTCTCCGGGCAGAACCATCTTTTTGTTCGCGATCGCCCTGATCGCCTATGCGCTTCCCTCGGTTCTGGGCGGAAACGGATATCTGGGCGTTTATTTCTGCGGAATCCTGATGGGGAATCATTACCTGCCGGAAAAACGGTCGATGGTCCACTTTTTTGACGTCCTGACAGAAATCTGCCAGATGGCGATCTTTTTCCTTCTGGGGCTCCTGGTTACGCCTTCGCAGCTTCCTGACGTATTTATTCCCGCCCTTTCCATCATGGTCTTCCTGACTTTTATTGGGCGTCCTGCTGCTGTTTTCTGTATCCTGGCTCCCTTCCGTGCCTCCCTGGCACAGATGTCCCTGGTCTCCTTTGCAGGCCTCAGGGGTGTCGCATCCATTGTATTTTCCATCTATGTAGTGCTGGAAGGTGTATCTTTACAGTATGATATCTTCAACCTGGTCTTTGTGATCGTTCTGCTGTCGCTGGCTTTTCAGGGAACGCTCCTTCCCTGGGCTTCCGAAAAGCTGAAAATGACCGATCCCAATGCGGACATCCTGAAGACCTTTAACGATTATCAGGCGGAATCCGATGTGTCCTTTATCAAACTTCATGTTACGGACAGTCATCCGTATTCCGAAAAGAAACTGAAGGATCTCCCTCTCCCCGGAGAGCTCCTGGTAGTTCTTCTGCTGAGGGAACAAAAAACCATTCTTCCGTCGGGAGATACCATTCTCAGACCCGGAGACCTGTTGGTAATGGCAGCGCCGGAATTTGAAGACCGGAGAAATCTGACCCTGTATGAAACCAGTATCTCCAAAAATCATAAACTGAAAGGAAAATACCTGAAAGAACTGCCAAAGAACAAGAGTTATCTCATCGTCATGATCAAACGGGGCGAATCCACGATCATCCCCAACGGCGACACTCAGATCCTTGCAGGCGATGTCCTTGTATCCGCAAGATTATGATTGCATTTTACGGATAACTGTCGTATACTTTTTTCAAAAAAAGAAAGGCCCTGACAGGAAACTGCGGCATCTCATTGCCGCTGTTTTTCCCTGTCAGGGCTTTTGCTTGCTTATTGTTGTCTTCTATTCTTCCCCATCCTGCGCCTCTGCCGGATCCGGCGTCGGTGTCTCCGTCGTATCGGTTCCGGACGTATCTGTGCCTGTTTCGCTGTTCACTTCACTCATCGGCGTGATGACGATATTTTCCACGCTTACTTCCGCTTTTCGTGTGATAATATCCTCAATCTGCGCACGCTGTTCATCGCTGACCTGGGTCTGGGGCACAACCACATCCGCTGTCTCTCCCGTCAGATTCACCACCACATCCGAAAATCCCTGGGCTTCCAGCATCTGTTCCGCTGCCGTCTCCTTCTCCACAAGATCCGTCATTTCCACGAGACTCTGCACGGCGCTCTGCCGCTCTGCCTCAGACAGGTTTGTATTGTTGATAATCTCATTCAGAGCTTCTTTGTTCTGAGAACGGATCTGTTCCCGGTCGATTCTTGCCTGTGCCATGTATGTAGAAGCACCGGTCAGAACCGCCTCCCCCGGCGTCTCCGTGACAGTTCCGGCGTCCTCTGTCTGAGTGTCCCCGGAATTGCTCGCCGTCATATCTTCATCGGTGATATCATAATCCAGGCTTTCGATATCCTGCAGCACCTGACTGTTGTTGGTATCCACCGCACCGTCCGCCGCAGCGCTGTCCGTATCGGACAGTGTACTGTCCGCATAATTGATATATCCGGCAACGGCGATCATAACAGCAAGCGCTGTGATGATGATCTGGTTCTTTCGAAAAAGCTTTCTCTTCCCGGACGGTTTTTCCTCTGTGCCCTCCTCGATCCTTTCCTCTGGCGCCTCCTTCTGATTTTCCAGCTTTTCCACTAACTACCGCTCCTTTCCTTCATCTTCATCACTTTTATTTTATGGGCATCCACATCAAATAATGCCATTACTGCCTCCTGAATTTCCTGAATCACCACCGGATCGTCTCCTCCCTCGGCAACCACCAGAACCCCGCGCACTGCCGGATATTCTTCCGAAACCACATAGGGAATTTCCGCGCCGCTGCCGTCCCTTTCGTAAACGGTGGATTCTTCCTGGGAAGAAGAAACACTCTCGCTGGATTCCTCCCCGTTCTTTCGGATCTCCGAACTCTGGGAATCCGGCATATCCTTCTCCACAATCTTTCTGTTTGTAGATTCCAACGTCAGCGCCACCTGAACAGCGCCGACACCATTCACCTGGGACAGTGTATCCGCCAGTGCCTGCTCCATCACCTCTTCCTGGCTCTGGACACCCGAAACATCCTCCTGGTTTTCCGCCTCCACAGAAGGCTCCTCATCCCGGGAACCGGTCGGCCATAAGATCACAACCAGCAAAGCCAGCAGCAAAAGCCAGACCACGATCTGTTCCTTCTTCAGCTTCCCAAAAGCCGCCTGAAATTTTTCTTTCATACCCTACTCCTGCAGCTTTACTATAATATGCGCTTCCGACACCTGATAGACCTCGGACAATTCTTTTTTCAGCTCCCTTTCTCTTTTTCCCGTCTCTTCCTCTTCCATCTCCATGCCCGCCGTCACCTCAATCCGCTCCACCAGAATCTCACCATCCGAACCGTCTCCGATGGAAACATCTACCTCCACCGGTTCCATCCCCTTTCCCTCAAGAAACACCCCAATCTGATTTTCAATCTCCCCCTCATAAGCCCCGTACAGCACTTTCTGCTGCATACCGTCGATCTGGATCTGACTCTCCTCCATTCCCTGGATCTCTTCCTCCAGTGTCAGCCTCCCAAGCATATCCTCCAGCTCACTCTCAAGATTTCCCAACGCCAGGATCGGCCTGCAAAGCACCACCACCATCACAAGTCCCAGGAAAAACTGCACATACTTCCGATATTTCGCCTCCGGCAAAATATTCAGGACCGCTGTCATCAAAATAAAAAACACCGCCACATCCCGAAGCCACCCGTAAATTCCGTCAAACACCTTGCTCCTCCCTCACGAAAAAGACCCTGCCAGGATTGCGATCGTCAGCAGAAACAGCATCTCCACCGTCAGCAGCACTTTCAGCAGAAGCCCATATCCTTTCCCCACCGTTGCCAGACAGTTACAGATCCTCTTGTCGCACACCGGCTGTGAAAAAGCTGCCAGTACCCGGTACGCCAACCCTGTCACCAGCAGCTCCAGAACCGGATACAGCCCCGCCAGCACCAGCACAAGGATCGCCGTCACTCCAAAGCAGTTCCGTATGAGCACCGCTGATCCGATCACCATTTCCGTCACCGCATTCACCGCGTTTCCCACACCCGGAATCGCGCCTGCCGTTCTCCCTAGAAGCGTCCTGCGGAAAGCGTCCAGCGCCGGTGCGATCAGGCTGCGGACGATCTGGAGCCCCACCAGGATTCCGAGAGACGTTTTCAGCGCCCACTCAATCCCGGTTTCCAGCAGTTCTGTCATATGAGAGAGAAATTCTTCCTTGCTCAAATGGTTGATCATCGCCAGCAGAACATAAATATGTGTCGCCGGAAGGATCACCGTGACCATCAGCCCTTCCACAACTCCGATGACAACCAGTACAATCTGATAAAACATCTCGGCAGTGGATGCCCCGTTTGCAGCGGCCACCGTCAGATAATAGGCGGGTGTCAGTACTTTCATAAATTCCACCAGACCCTGGATCGTCGCTGTCAGATTCTGACTCACCGACTGGAAAGCTCCCACCAGCAGCACAAACACCAGCAGATAAACCACATAAAAGCTTGTCTCCCACAGCTGCCCCTCAGAAAACAGTCCGGAAAGGTTGGACAGAAACGCACAGGCAAGTACAAGAACAATCAGCTGCACAAGAATCTTTTTCTGACCTTCCATGGTTCCCGTAAGGATCTTGCCGATCAATGCTCCCAGCGTATCCGCACTCAGGTCCTCCTCCCCGCTCATCAGCCGTTCCAGCATTTCCGTAAAGGAAAAATCCGTACTCTCCAGCAGCCCGTCCACCGCCTGTTCAATCTCCGCCAGATCCATTTCCGACAGCAGCTCCTGTTCCAGCTCTTCCTGTGTCTGGGCGGATGTTGAGGTCTGCGTCTGACTGTCTCTCTCCTGTGCTGCCTCCGTAGATGTCCCCGAAAGAATCAATAAGAAAAAAAAAGTGAGAAATGTCAAAAACAACACTCTCTTCTCGTATCTGCCCGTTCTTCCCGTTTCTTCCAAAAAGCCCCCTCCAGCCAGTGCCCTGTCTTTTTTCCTTTCTCTTTCTTTCATGCCAGAAAACCATAGACCGTGTCCAACAACGCTAGAAGCACCGGCATGCTCAGCGCAAGGATCGAAAGTTTGGAAAAAAGCTCGATCTGCCCGGCAATAGACGAATAGCCGGCATCCTTGCACAGCCCCGCTCCGAACTGTCCGATATAAGTAATCCCTATCATTTTCAGCAGCGTATTCAGATATGTAGTATCTACAGGCAAATACTCCTTCATCCGCTGCAGCATTTCCATCAGATAATTCAATTTACCGGAAGCTCCCAGCAGCAGGCAGATTCCTGTCGCAAGGCTGACATAGAGGGCATACTCCGGACGTACTTCCTTCAGGATTATGGCAAGCAAAAGCCCCGCCGTCCCGATCAATACAAACCGTATCACATCCATCTTATCCCTCCTACAAGGAAAACAGTCGCCTGATATTCTCGAACAGGTCATAGATATAGGGCAGTATCCAGAACAACACCACGATCAATCCCGCCAAACTGGTCAGAAACGCCTGTTCCTCCCGCCCGCTGTGCTTGAGCACCTGGCAGAGTACCGACACCAGAATCCCCACGGCTCCGATTTTGAAAATAATTCCTACCTCCACCCAAGTGTCCTCCTCTGTTAAGCCAGAAAAATCACAAGAAACAGACCGCCCATCACCCCAAGACTCTGATACAGCTTCTTCTGGGCAGGCAGCCCTTCTTTCAGTTCACTGATCTTCTGTGCCAGCGTCTCATCAAAGCTTTTCAGCGTGGACAGCTGCATCTCTTTGTCCAGATAACCAAGCATCGCTCCAAACTGCTTCCATTCCTCACGGTCATCTTTGGAAAGACGTGTCTCCTTCAGGTGACACTCTGTATTCCGCGCAAAGATCTCGGCAAAAGAATCCCCGTCGTACCGCTGCATATCCACCGAAAGATCCTGGAGAAAATCCCGGTAAGGGGCTTCCAGTTTGCCGCCGATTCGGTAAAAGGCTTCCGGCAGCGGTGTCCCTGCATAAGAGATCTCCCCTTTCAGAAGCCGCAGAATCTTCCTCAGCGAAAGAAGATCTTCCACCCTTCCGGACAACGCCTGGCTCTTGACAAATCCAAGTCCCGCACAGGAAACTGCGATCAGCGCCAGGGCTGCCGCCCGGATCATACCGTCACCTCCCTGTGATAGAGGGTGGTGCCCCTTCCGTCAAAAATCGCCTGGACACTGCCCGCTCTCGGAGTCCCCACCAGCACCACATACCGCTCAAACACATGCTCATCCACCAAACGCGAGAGCAGCGGCTTTTTCATCACGTCCTCCATGGAAGTTCCGTGTACCGTGGCAAGAATTTTGCACCCACAGTTGATCACCGCTTCCAGCGCACGGATGTCCTCGCTGGTGCCGATCTCGTCCACTGCCACCACCTCCGGCGACATAGAACGGATCAACATCATCATGCCTTCCGCTTTCGGACAGCAGTCCAGTACATCGGTGCGGATCCCCACATCGTTCTGTGCCACACCGAGATAACAGCCGGCAATCTCACTTCTCTCATCGACGACCCCCACCGTCAGTCCCGGCCGGTCCTTTGTACCGTCCGAAATCTGCCGGATGATATCCCGAAGCAGCGTCGTTTTCCCGCAGCGTGGCGCAGAGACGATCAGGGTATGGCAGAAACTCCCTTGTTTCATCAAATATGGTATCACTTTATCCGCACATCCTTTCTGCTGGTGCGCCACCCTCACGTTGATGCAGGAAATATGGCGGATCCCGCGGACTTTTTCATTTTCCAGCACTGCCTTCCCTGCTATGCCGACCCTGTGTCCTCCCTGCACCGTCAAAAATCCCTGACGGAGTTCTTCTTCATATGCATACAGTGAATAATTTCCTATGTATTCCATGGTTTCTCTGACATCCTCCGCCTGAATCTGATATCCCTTTTCCGCTTCTGTGGAAAGGGCTCCCTCTTCGGTAACAAAGAACTCTTCTCCGGCATAGACCAACAGCAGCGGACTGTGTACCCGCAGACGAATCTCGTAGATATTTGCCATGTCCAATGTGGCGCGCTCCATGATCCTGCGCACTTTTCCGGAGAAGAGCCGGATCAGTTCTTCATGTTCCAATATGCTCACCTCTTACTTCAATATATGGACACGCTGCTGTTTTTATGAGCATTTTCAGAACGGAGGAATATCGGACTGCCGTCAAAACATGAAAAGAGCGCGCCGGAACCTGCGTTTCTGCAGAATTCCGACGCGCTCCGAAGAACTATTATACCCACTGAATTTCTATCTCTTCCTGTTTTCCGGTCCACACCGCTCCCTGATACCCCGGCATAGGCTCAAACCAGCGGCAGAAACCTTCCTTTTTTTCCTTTCCAATGCTTTTCGGCAGGGTGGTTCCCAGCCACTTTGCATAGCTTTCTTCTTTGGTCCAGATCTGATAGAAGGCTTTTTGCCTGTCTGTTTCTTCTGTCCTTCTCAAAAGTTCTCTGTCCGCTTCCGTATAAAAACGATCCGCCATTCGGAAATAATCCGCCGCGGCACATTGCTGGATATCCAGCCCCAGAGGCTCATCACCGAATCCGCAGGCAGCCAGACAGCCGGAATGGCTGATGTTGAAATGAATCTCCGGATGACAGACAAGGAACGGCTTGCCCCAGGCATTCCGTTCTGTTGCAAGCTCTCTGTTCTTCTCTTCTTTGCAGTCCCACCGGACGCCGAACCACTGGCTGATTCCCTGTGCCAATAGCTCTTTTCCTGCGGCAGACAGCCATTTTGCCTGTTCTGTTTTGGTAAGCCCGCTCCAGCCTGTCCCTGCCTGTGTGATCAAAATCTTTATCATTGCGATTTTCCTTTTTCTTCGCTTTTTACTTTTTCGTTCTTCCTCAGCTCCGGCATAACCGTACAGAGCATGGTCACGAAACAAGCGGTACCACCGATGAAATTGGAGATGGGTTCCGCCAGAAAAACCCCCATCACTCCAAGCCCCCCGATCCTTGGCAGGGCTAGAGTCAACGGCACAACAATCACCACTTTGCGAAGCAGTGAGAAAAAGACCGCGAATTTTGCTTTTCCAAGGGCGGTAAAGGCATTCTGTCCCGCAAACTGCAGTGCCATCATAAAAAAGCCGAAGAAATACACATGCATTGCCGGAATTGCCGCTTCCATCAATTCCGGTTCCCGGTTGAAGATTCCGATAAAGAACCTAGGACACAGGAACATCATGCCCCAGATCACCATCGTATAAATGATACAGACAGCCGCCACAAACCAGATGCCCTGCCGTACTTTTTTATACTGTTTCTCACCATAGTTGAAACTGAGCACTGGAGAGGACCCGCTGGTCAGTCCGTTTGCCGGTGTCTGGGCGATCTCCCGGATAGAGTTCAGAATTGTCATGATACTGATATACAGATCCCCTCCGAACTGCTGCAGGGTAGCGTTGCACGCTACCTGCACCAGACTGTTGGTGAAAGACATCACAAAAGAAGACAGCCCCAGCGCCGTGATGTTTTTCACCCGTGTCGCGGAAAGCTTCATAGAACTCCTTTTCAGGCGCAGCACTGCCTGGCTGCCGGTGAGAAATTTTAATACCCACACGGCGGAACATGCCTGAGAGATCACCGTGGCAATGGCAGCGCCGCGCACCCCCAGATCAAACACAAAAATAAAGATCGGATCCAAGACAATATTGATGATCGCCCCAAGAAACACTGTCAGCATTCCGATCCTTGCAAATCCCTGGCTGTTAATATAAGGATTCATTCCCAGCGCGATCATCACCGGGATCGTGCCGAGGAGATAGATCGTCATATAATCTGCGGCATATTGATAAGTCACATCACTGGCCCCGAACAGATAGAGGATTGGTTTATGAAATACCAGCCCGACAGTCATCAGGACAACACCGGACACCAGCAGCATCGCAAAGGCATTTCCCATGATCCGTTCCGCTTCCTCCTCATCCCCGGCGCCCCGGGCAATCCCGCACAGAGGCGCCGCGCCGCCAAACAGATTGGTAAACGCAGTTACCATCATGATGATCGGAAAACAGAGGCCCAGTCCGCCCAGCGCCAGCTGTCCCACCTCGGGGATCATTCCTATATATATCCTGTCCACGATATTATATAGAAGATTCAAAAGCTGCGCCGCGACCATCGGTATCGCAACCTCCATAATATTTCTTTTTACACTTCCTTTTGAAAAATCCGTCTGATGAACCTGCATGTTTCTTTCTCCTTCGCGCTCTCTCGCCGCAGATAAGGCAATCCTCCTTTTTCTCCCGGCTTTTCTGATTTTTTTATTATAACTTCTTTATTTTCAAGATGCAAGTTTTATACTTTCTTAAGATTTTCTTTTGGAAAGAATTGAAATTTTCGCAGTAATATGCTACAGTGGATGGGTAGCATTCTGAAAAAGTGTCATATTTATGCAAATAGAGCAATATTTACAAAAGACGGCAGGAGATTCACTACGAAACCCTGCCGCCGTTCTTTTGCAGAATGAACACGAATCAAATCTGGAGGTTTATTCTCATGGAAAAGTTTTTTAAACTGAAAGAAAACAACACCACCGTATCCACAGAGATCACCGCCGGCATCACGACCTTTTTTGCGATGGCGTATATCATCGCCGTCAACCCGTCCGTGCTGTCTGCAACCGGAATGGAGTGGGGCGCTGTTTTCCTTGCAACGATCATCGCCGCCATTATCGGTACACTGGTCATGGGACTGTTCGCCAACGTTCCTTATGCTCAGGCGCCCGGTATGGGACTGAACGCCTTCTTTACCTACACGGTGTGTTTCGGTCTCGGCTTCACCTGGCAGCAGGCAATGTCGATGGTATTCATCTGCGGTCTGCTCAACATCCTGATCACCGTAACGAAAGTGCGCAAAATGATCATCAAGGCAATCCCGAAATCCCTGCAGCTGGCGATCAGCGGCGGTATCGGCGCTTTCATCGCGTATCTCGGTTTCCTGAACGTAGGCATGATCCAGTTCAGCCCGGATGAAACCCAGCCTGCCCTGGCAGTTCCCGGAATCGCATCCTTCAACACCCCTGTGCTTTGGGTTTTCCTGATTGGTCTTGTTCTTGCCATTGTGCTGACTGTTAAAAATGTCCGCGGCGGAATCCTGATCGCCATTGTAGTGACAACCATCGTCGGAATCCCCTTCGGAGTGACAAAACTGGGAGACAGCATCAGCTTTGTGGACGCGGCATCCGCCCTTCCGACCACCTTTGGCGCGATTTTTACTGCAGAAGGTCTTCCCTCTCTGTTTTCCGATCTATCCAGACTCCCGGTGGTACTGATTACAATCTTCGCCTTCTCTATGTCGGATACTTTTGATACCCTTGGAACCTTCCTTGGTACCGGAAGAAAGAGCGGCATTTTCAGTGAAGAAGACGAGCATGCCCTGGAGCAGACCAATGGCTTCAAATCCAAAATGGACAAGGCCCTGTTTGCCGACGCGACGGCAACTTCCATCGGCGCTGTCTTCGGTACTTCCAACACGACGACCTACGTGGAAAGCGCTGCCGGCATCGCTGCAGGAGGGCGCACCGGTCTCACTTCCGTCGTCACTGCTGTCTGCTTTGCACTGAGCGCCTTTCTCGCGCCTTTGGTCAGCGCTGTTCCGTCCGCTGCTACCGCTCCGGTACTGGTTATTGTCGGATGCATGATGGTTTCCTCTTTCCGGGATATTGACTGGAACGATCTGTCCGAAGCAATTCCTGCATTCTTTGCCGGAATCTTCATGGCATTCTGTTACAGTATCTCCTACGGTATCGCCACCGGATTTATCTCCTACTGCATCGTAAAGATCTGCAAGAAGGAGACAAAAGATATCCATCCGGTCATCGTGGTGGTATCCCTGCTGTTCATCCTGAACTTTGTGCTGCAGGCGATCATCTGATCCGCAGCTTTTATCCCTCAGATTTTGGGAAATTCAAATGAGGGTGTTTCAAAAGTTTTTCACTTTTGAAACACCCTCATTTTTTCATCCGCTGATTTCACGGCAGCTTACAATCGTTTTCTGTTTCAAAGACGCTCCAGCACTTCTCGTGCCTCAAAATACCTCTGATAAAACTGCGGATAAAATGCTTCTCCCATTTGATAGGGCTTCATATAAAACAGCTTCAGCAGATACAGATTCCAGTTTTTGGAAACCTCATCGTCCTTCTTTTCCTGAATTACCCGCTCTGCATCTTTGAGGAGATAATGCCAGTCGCAGATAAACTGTTCGTTTGTCGCAGCCTCCGGCGTGTCGATCCATTTTTTGACTTTGATCTTGGTCCGGTTCTGCTTTTTGCATTCATGGATCTGCAGAAAATAACGGAACGCTCCGTTCTCATACAGGCGCCCCAGCGGAAAGATCCTGCAGATACCCGGCCGCGCCGGGTGGATCGTACATCTCCCCTCGCGGTTTAAAAAGCTGCACGCCTCGTCCGCTCCCGCCATTTTCAGGTTTGGGAGGATCATTCCGTCCACCACCTGCAGTTCAATTCTTTCCTCCAGAAGCTGTTCAAAGCTACAGTTGAGATACCCGGTCATCCGGAAGATGTCCAAAGGATCCAAAATAATAGACGTTCCCATCCCCCTGCAGCAGGCAGAACATCCTTCACAGTCCCCGCAGTCCGCTTTCACCATATCATTAGCTCCGTAAAGCCTCCCGTCCGAAACTGCCTTTAAATCAATTTCACGTTCCATACGCTCTCCATTTCTGCAGAACTGTCACCTGAATTTGGCTGTCGTACATTTTTCCTTCAGGAAAGACCGGAAGTCATCGGCATTCCCCCTCTGAAAGCCACTCTTGTCTACAAGCAGGATCCGTTTTTCCGGAATTCGGATCAAAAACAGATGTTTGGTTTCCATCACCTGAACAACCTTATCGTATGGCACCTGAATCTCCACACCAGACTGAAGATTTCTTCCCTTCATCTTATTTCCATAAAAAAAGATGTGGGTCTGCGGTTCACACTGATACTGCTCCTGATTGCCCTCGTAAGTGGTAAGCGCATTTTTTTTCGGCATCTGGATCATCCAGTTGCCGGAGAGCAGGATCACGATCACAAAAAATACGATATAAACCGGGGAAGATGCTCCCGTGATCAGGCTTGTAGCAAGAAAGCTGGCAAACAGGATCACTACAAGAATCCCATAAACCAGAAATCCTGCTCTCAGTGTGCGCTTATACATTTCCTGCAGATTTTCCAACTTTTGTACACTGATATTTTCAAATACGCAATTCATCATTTCCTCGTTTTTCCGCGGCTGTTATCTTCCGCAGCAATATTTGTATTTCTTTCCGCTTCCGCATGGACATGGATCGTTGCGTCCGATCTTCTTCCCTTTGATAATCGTACCGGACTTCTTCTGCTCCATGTATAAGGTTTTCTTCTGCTCCGGTGTAAAGATCTCATCCCACATCGGCAGGTTATACAGCCAATCCGCTTTCGCGTCTACCATATTCTTATACAGCAGTTCTTTGTCGAACGCCAGCGTTACCTCCGTGTTCTCGTCCATCTCCTCGATCGGATTTTTAATCTTCAGGCTGTCGTTGATGCCATCCAGAAATCCAACCATTGTCATCACGTCTATGTTGTATTTCTCCGCCAGCTCTTTTACCGTTCCTTTTACCACTTCATCCGGGTTTGTCAGAAGCTGTTCATAGATTCCTTTTTCAATCAGGAAATAATCCGTCCAAAATTTCTGAAGCTGATTCTTGTCGGTCTCCTGATTGTAGGCCATGTCGCGCCAATCCTGTAATAAACTCATTTTTTCATCCATCCTTTATTTTTTGTTTCTTCTTTTCTGTATAAAAATACCGCAGCCGTTCAGTGAACGGGACGGATACAAAATATCTGCCGGAAATTTCCGGCAGATATAGTATATACGATATGCGACTGAAATGCAAGACAGAGATTATTCTCTTTCTTTGCCCTTGCTTTCCTCTTCTTCCTCCTGGGGATGTTCAATTTTCTTTACCACCGTGTTCTCCACCCGGTGTTCTTTTACCTTCACTACTTTGATGATCAGATCTTTTGTCTTCAGTTCAAACTGGCTTCCGTCGTCCGGAACTGTACCCAGCTCTCCGAAAATATATCCGCCAAAGGTATCGTACTCATCCACCGGGAGCTCTACCCCCAGCGCATCCATTACATCGTCCAGTTCCGTCGTACCGACAATCTTCCAGGTATCCTCTGAAATCTGTTCGATTTCCTGAGGCCGGTTGGCTTCTTCCTCATCGGACAGATCTCCAACCAGTTCCTCGATCAGGTCACGGACAGTAATAATACCTTCCATTCCGCCGTATTCGTCGAGGACCACTGCGAAATAATTTCCGCTCTTCTTCATGTTCTGGAACAGAACCGATGCCTTAACTGTCTCCAGGACAAAATAAGGCGGGTTGATTGCTTCGCGCATAAGAATCTCATGGTTTTTCTCCTTCAGCCGGAAGTAATCCTTGGCGTCCAGAATACCAATGATATCATCCACATCCTCCCCACAGACCGGATAATAAGAATATCTGGTCTTATGGATCGTCTCGTCCCATTTTTCAATACTCTCATCCATCCAAAGAAGCGTCACATCCGTACGATGGGTACATACCTCATCCACGGAAATATCGTTGAATTCAAAAACGTTTTGAATCAGCTCTTTTTCCTCACAATCGATCGCTCCCTTTTCGCTTCCGGCATCCACCATCATACGAATTTCTTCTTCCGTCACCTGCTCCTCCTGCTGATTGGGATCGATCCCCAGCAGCCGCAGGACTCCATTCGTGGAAGCTGTCAGCAGCCATACCAGCGGCGCAAAAATTTTGGAAACCGCTGTGATCATTCCAGAAAGACCGAGAGCAATGGATTCGGTCTTCTGCATTGCCACACGTTTCGGTACCAGTTCTCCGAAAATCAGAGTAACATAAGATAAAATCAAAGTGATAAGGACAACTGCAATCGTATCCAGCGTTTTCTCCGGAATCGGCGTTCCAATGGATACCAGCCATGCCACCAGGGGCTCCGAGAAATTATCCGCTGCAAACGCACTTCCCAGAAATCCTGAGAGTGTGATCGCGACCTGAATCGTCGCCAGGAAACGGGAAGGCTGTGAGGTCAGCTTCTGCAGCCTCATCGCTTTCTTATTTCCATCACTCACCATTTTTTCCAGTTTCGTGTCATTAACTGAAACCACCGCGATCTCCACACACGCGAAAATCGCGTTGATCGCAATCAATACGATCTGCAGTATAATACTGCCTGCTATGTCACCGTCCAAGAAAATCAATCCTCCTAATTATGTTTTTAAAATATATCATATATGATAAAACGCTCTGTGTCAAGCGTTCCGCCAATAATGCTATTACACAATGTAACAGTTCAGCCTTGCTGAACCGTTACATGCAAAATCCATTTAAAATCGCCTTCGGCGATGGGATTTTGCACTCCTGAATCACGTTCTTACGGTCTGCGCAGCATGTGCGCAGGACCGGAAACCCCTTATGCATTCTTCAGGAATGCCTCGTAGCCTTTTTCTGTCTCGTAGATATCCGCCTTGGATGTAATCTCCCACGGCGCATGCATATTCAGGACCGCCACGCCGGAATCGATCACCTCCATGCCGTACAGCGCCAGGATATAAGCGATGGTTCCGCCGCCGCCGACATCTACTTTACCCAGCTCTGCGGTCTGCCAAGCAACTCCCGCATCGTCCAGGATCCTGCGCAGATCGCTCAGGTATTCTGCATTGGCATCGTTGGAGCCGGATTTTCCGCGGGATCCTGTAAACTTGTTGAATACCATACCTTTGCCGAAGAATGCCGCGTTTTTCTTCTCAAATGCGGAAGCGTACAGTGGATCGTAACCGGCGCTTACGTCGGAAGAAAGCATTCTGGAATTGCTCAGGCAGCGGCGCAGCTTCAGCTCGGAATACTCCCCGGTCAGGTTCATCAGCTCTGCCAGCACGTTCTCAAAGAACTTGGACTGCATTCCGGTAGCGCCGACGCTTCCGATCTCTTCCTTGTCCACCAGCAGGCAGCAGGTTGTTTTCTTTGTGTTTTTCACTTCCAGCATTGCCACCAGAGAGGTGTACGCACACACACGGTCGTCCTGTCCGTATGCCATGATCATACTGGAATCAAGACCTGTCTCTCTCGCTTTTCCAGCCGGTACGATCTCCAGTTCCGCAGACAGGAAATCTTCTTCCTCGATACCGTATTTCTCATTGAGAAGCTTCAGGGTCATAGCTTTGACTGCCTCTTTTTCCTCACCTTCCAGCGGCTGGCTTCCTACCAGCAGATCCAGGCCTTCGCCCTCGATCACTTTTGCCGCCTTTTTCTCCATCTGCTCTCCGGACAGATGAACCAGCAGATCCGTCACACAGAACACCGGATCCTTCTCGTCTTCTCCGATCACCACATCCACAACGGTGCCGTCTTTCTTTGCCACAACACCATGGATCGCCAGCGGAAGCGTTACCCACTGATATTTCTTGATTCCGCCGTAATAATGAGTATCCAGATAAGAGAATCCGGTATCCTCGTAAAGCGGATTCTGTTTTACATCCATACGCGGAGAATCGATATGCGCGCCGAGGATATTCATTCCGTCGGTCAGCGGCTTGCTTCCGATCTGGAACAGCACGACAGATTTCTTCATGCATACTGCATAAACCTTATCCCCTGCGTGCAGCGGTGTATTCTCCTCAATGCAGGCCTGAAGATTTCTGTAGCCTGCCTCCTCCGCCTGGCGCACGATCTCTGTCACGCACTCACGCTCGGTTTTTCCATTATCCAGGAATTCCCGGTAAGCGTCACACAGTTTGTTCATTTTCTTCAGTTCTTTCTTTTTGTAGTCATTCCATGCTGTCTTTCTCTCCATTGTACTTTTCTCCTTTATTTTTATTTTTGCTGCCAAAAGCTGCATATGGCCGCTCTCTTTTCTGGCTGCAGCCTATGTAGGTGGCTTCTGCGCAGCACCTGTGAAAAAACCAAAACTGAGCTTTGATTCTTTCACAGATGCTGCCCATACCGTTCTTAATTTTGATCCCTTCCGCTCACTTCACGCAGGATCTTTTCCGCCTGCTGATAGATCCGCTCCGGATCGACCGCTGTATGGAATCTGCCGTTCTCATAAAGAATCTTTCCGTCGATCATCGTCAGGCACACATTCTGTTTGCTGCCGCTGTACACAAGGTTTTTCTCCGGATCAGAAAACGGCCGCATATTCGGCTGATTCCGGTCGATCATGATCAGATCCGCCTTCTGTCCCCGGGTCAGCGTTACACAGTCATTCAGTCCCATCGCCCGCGCACCGTTGACTGTTGCCATCCGCAGAACCTTCTGTGCCGGAACCGCCGACGCGTCGTTTTCCCGGAGCTTTGCCAATCCGGTCACCAGAAACATTTCCCGGAACATATCCAGACAGTTGTTGCTTGCCGGCCCGTCCGTTCCCACAGCCACCGGAATGCCTCTTCTCAGTAATTCCGCCACAGGAGCAATGCCGCTGGCAAGCTTTGTGTTGGAACCGGGACAAGTCACCGCGTACAGCCCTCTTTTCCGGAAAATCCCGAAGTCTTTTTCCCGCAGCCAGACACAGTGATATCCTCCGCCGCCGTAGTCAAACAGGCCAAGATCCTCCATCACCTGTGTCGGCGTTTTCCCGTAGCGTCCGATGCACTCCCGGACTTCCTTCTCCGTCTCAGAATTGTGGGCGAACACCGGCGCCTGAAACTTATGGGCAAGCTCTGCCAGGGCTTCCATCCGCTCCCGGGAGGTGGTGTATTCCGCGTGAAAGCCCAGACGGTAACTGACAAGATCCCCCGGGCAGTTCCATTCGTGATAACACCGCTCTTCCTCCTCCGGCGACTGGCAGAAATTGTTCATCGCTCCCACCAGGACCGTCCGGAATCCAAAATCCCTGGCGGCTTTTCCAACAGCATCCGGGATCAGATACATATCAAACGCAGCAGTGATCCCGCTGGTCAGGTACTCCAGAAACGCCAGCATGGACAGCCAGTAAATCTTTTCTTCGTCCAGCTTTGCCTCCATGGGAAAGACCTGCCGGTTCAGCCATTCATCCAGCGGCATGTCGTCGGCAAAAGAACGGAGAAATGTCATGCCGGAATGTGTATGCGCATTTTTAAACCCCGGCATCAGAAGGTTTCCTCCGGCATCAATTTCCCGGTCAAATGGTTCCCGCCTTGAAATTTCCTCTGCGGAAAGACCAGGTCCCACATAAGTGATCCGGTCATCCTCCACATGGAGTTCTCCGTCAAAAGCCGGTCTGTTTTCCTCCATCGTCAGAATCTTCCCATGAAAAAAACGTATTTTCATACCAGCCACCTCCCTGCTGTATGTCAGCGGAACATCGCCTGAATGCTCTCGGTCACCAGCCGACGGAACAGCGGCGCCACCCGGTCCGCAGCCTCCTGCACTTCCTGATGGGACAACGGCTGTTCCGTCATGCCGCAGGCAAGATTGGAAATACAGGAGATTCCGCAAATCTTCATTCCCATATGATTGGCTGCCACCGCCTCACATGCTGTACTCATTCCCACCGCATCGGCTCCCAGGATCCGGCACATTTTCACCTCGTGGGGCGTCTCAAAATTCGGACCGGTCAGCTGGATATAAGTTCCTTCCCGCAGGGTGATCCCAAGATTCTTTGCCGTATCCCGGAGCACTTCCTGCAGATCCCTGTCATAAATCTGGCTCATATCCGGAAAACGGGGGCCCAGTTCCTCCGAATTCGGACCGATCAGCGGCGACGGCACAAAGCTGGAAATCTGATCCGTGATCATCATAAAATCTCCCGCCTGAAATTCATAATTCACACCGCCTGCCGCGTTGGTCAGGAACAAAACCTCCGCCCCCATCTTTCTCATCAGCCGGATGGGAAGCACCACATCGTCCATCGGATATCCCTCATAATAATGCACACGTCCCTGCATCATAACCACAGGAACCTGACCGATATGCGCAAAGACGAAACGTCCTCTGTGGCCGGGTACTGTTGACACCGGAAAGCCCTCGATCTCCTGATAGGGGATCTCGCCCTCAATCGGAAAGTTCTCCGCGTAATCGCCAAGCCCGGAACCGAGGATCAGCGCCAGTTTCGGCGCGAAAGGAATTCTGTTCCTGCATGATTCGCAGCATCTCTGAAGTTTTTCATATCCCTGTCCCATAATTCTCTCCTTCCATTTCCTGCTCCGATTTGCCGGAACATATTAAAAGGAACTCAAAATACCATGTAACTATTATATCCGATTCTGCTTTGGAACACAAGAATGTGTTTCCTTTGAAATTATGGCTACTATGACGCGGACGGCAATTATTACCGTTCCGGCTTCGGTCTGCATTACTCTGTTTAATCAACTGTTCAGTCAGCTAAGCGATTGCATTTCATTGCTGCTCACAAAAGAAGGCTGCCGGAAAATTCCGGCAGCCTTCTTAAAAAGGGGAGGATAAGTATTTCAAGGTTATCTTTTGTAGCTTCTGTCCCTGGAGGGGGATCCAGCGGACATTCTTATTATATCCTCCCTGTTTTCTTTTATACATTTTCGCCGAACTTTTACAAACATCAGCAGCAGTAAAATCCTCTGCCGCCGTAACAGCAGCAGTTGCACATTGCATTGATTGCGAGACACTCACAGCACCATTTTCCCATGTCTCCGCCGGCACGTTCATAGCCGTATCCCTGCCCCATGTCCGTGTACCACTGACCGCCTCCCTGAAGCTGGGAAAGCAGCTGACGGTACTGCATATTGTCCGGTTCCATGTTGACCGCAGTCTGTGCATCCTGCACGGCGCTGATATTGTTTCCAAGCCCGGCATTGGCAATGGCATGCAGATAATACCACTGGGCGTTGTGGCGGGAAATGTTGTTCAGCACACGCATCGCTTCCTGATATCTCATATTGTTCAGATAATTCGCCGCCGCACGAAGCTCCGCATCCTCCGTGGAACTTCCATAATTATATCCGCCATAATTTCCGCCATAACCGCCGTTTCCATAAGAGCCGCCGTAACCGCCGCTGCCATAGGAACCGCCGTAGCTTCCCTGGGAACTGTAGGAGGATGTTCCGTTTTCCTTCTCCTCCATGATCTGTTTATATGCCTGCTGTACCTGCTTGAATTTCTCTTCTGCTTCTGCTTTATTGGGATTATTGATATTGGCGTCAGGATGGTATTTCCGGCTCAGCGTACGGTAAGCTTTCTTGATTTCCTCCGTACTGGCATCCCGGGACACTCCCAACACCTGATATGGATCTGTCATCAATGTTTCTTCTCCTCATCTTCACTTTCGCGTTTACGTTTGAGCATCTCGTACTTTGTCCAGATACCAGCATACAATATATTTCTCAAAATGTCCACATTTTCCAGTATCGGAAGTTTTTCAAACGCTCTGGAGGCCTCCGCCGTCATCATCAGCAGAATCCTCTCCACAGCTTCTTCAAAGCCATCGGTCTCCTGAAGAAAAACCAGAGGATTGTAATTTCCCGACTTTTTATCCTTCTCCACATCTTCATAGGCATCCATCAGATAAATAAACTTTCCGATGAAAAATCCCAGCCGTCCCAGATCTTCCTTCCAGATATCGTCCCGGAATTGATAGAGCTTTGCCAGCACCTCTCCGGTATAACCTGCCGCCTGATCCAGATCTCTGGATTTTTCCGCCTCACAGATATGGATTTTTTTCAGATACTCTTTTACCGCCCGGGTCTGCCGCGGGTATTTCTCCGCAACTTTCAGGAACGACCCGCGCAGCGCTTTCGCTCCCACATATGCCGCATGCTTTTTTTCATCCTCCCAGTCATCCAGCAAATTGTAATATGTAAGCAGGATATTCATATCCGCGGCGTAACGGGTAAACTCATTGCGCAGGCATACATGCTTCCTTCCCGGATGAGCAATACAGTAATGTTCCTCGCGGACAGTCTTGTCTTCATACAGACCGGTCAGAAGGATTGCGAGAAACGTCATATCATAAGTAAGCGTTGCCTGCCCCTTGAACCCATAGGACTCCTTCAGGTCCTGACAAACTCCGCAGTAATAAGCATGATATTTGTCATAGTCTTTTATTTTCAGATCGTCTTTTCTGATCGTAACATATCCAAACATGCAGTATTCATTCCCTTTCAGGTACGTTTGATAAATTTCGTATTACATTTCGGGCAGCGGATCTCGATGGTTCCCTTTCCTTTCGGCACGCGGACTTTCTGTTTGCAGTTCGGGCAGCGGAAATACGCATAGTTTTTATCCCTGTGTGTCCGGGAGCCGCCGCGGAAGAGACCGAAAAATTTGTCTTTGATCTCCATGTACTTGTCATTCTCCGCAAGGCGCTTTGACTGATTTCTGGAGAACATACGAAAATAGCACCATACCAGAAGCAGGATCGACAGCGTATAAAGCAGGCTGCTTCCGGTAAACAGCCCGATGATCATCAGTATAATGGCCGCCCAGAGTGAAAAATTCCCCAGCGGATCCATGCCGTAACGGCCATACATAAAATTTGACAGCCAATCTCTCAATTTGTTCATATTGGTTTTACACATCCTTCATTTTATTATACCTAATACTGTATCGCTTTTATGCTGGAATTGCAATTATCTGACAATAAATTTTTTCTTAAATTTTGCGGCAAAATGGAAAGTTGTGGTTTCGCAGGGGATTTTGTGGTATGGTAGAAAGGAAATGACACTGACAGAGAAAAATACGAGGTGACAAAAGGAATGAAATGGAATTTGAAAAGGATCGGCGCCATTGCGGCAATTATTGTTTTGCTGGGCTTTGCCGCTGCGGCTTTGATCTTCGCTTTTATCGATGCCCCCTGGGCGCAGGAAGCACTGAGTGCCTCGCTGTTCTGCGCGATCACGGTTCCTGTCTTCATCTATCTTATGATGCTCGTGGCAAAAGTGCTCCGCGGCAGAGGTGTAAACAGTGATAAAAAGACGGATCTCGATCAGCCACAGGCAAAAAACAGCAGCAAAAAATAACTGGAAAGGACTGGGAAATTTTATGATCGATACAATAGTATTTGATGTTGGTAACGTACTTGTAGAGTGGAACTATTCTGATTATCTGGACGGGCTGGGATTTTCCCCGGAAACGAAAGCTGCCGTTATAAACGCCGTTTTTGAAAATCCCGTGTGGAATAAGCTGGATCAGGGAACGGTCTCAGCGGAAGATGCGCTGACTTCTTTTATCAGCGCCGCTCCGGAATATGAACCGGAAATCCGGAAAGCCTTTGCCGGCTGTGATGCCTGCATCCATCTGTTTCCTTACTCCGTGGACTGGATCAAAGAGCTGAAAGAAAAAGGATACCGTGTACTGATCCTCTCCAATTACTCCGAATATCTTTTCGAAAAAACAAAAGGAAAAATGGCGTTTCTCCCTCTGATGGACGGCACACTGTTCTCTTACCGTTACAAAATGGTAAAACCGGATGCGGAAATCTACCGTCAGCTGATTTCCATGTTTGATCTGGTACCGGAGCATACGGTATTTATCGATGACCGGAAAGAGAATGTGGATGCAGCCGCGGCTTTTGGCATCCATCCGGTGCAGTTTTTCGGATACGAAGACGCCCGGAAAAAGCTGGAAGCCCTCGGCGTGACATGCCATTAAACATTTGCAATAACGATTCCCAAAAAATGGTTTGACATTTCCTCCCTACAGGTGTAGTATGGAATTAGGACACTACACCTGTAGGGAGGTTTTTTATGAATACATTATCAGATGCAGAATGGGCTGTGATGGAAATTCTGTGGGAGCACGAATCCTGCACCCTTGGTAAAATTTCAGAAATCCTTGCCGTCTCCAAAGGCTGGCGGCAGAATACCGTCTATACGTACCTCACCAGAATGGAAGCCAAGGGGCTTGTGTCCATTGACAAAAGCTGCACGCCCCACCGCTATTCCTATGCTGTGAGCCGCGAGATCTGCGCCAAAGCGGAGCGCTCCTCTCTGCTCCAAAAAGTATATAAGGGCGCTGCCGGCGATCTCATCGCCGCGTTTCTGAAAGAATCAAAAATATCTGAAAAAGAGCGTAAGGAACTGCGCAAAATGCTGGATGATATGGACGTCTGAACCCGGAAAAGGAGGTGCGGCCTGTGACAAATCTATGGAGTTTTCTTCTACAAACGCTGGAAGTTTCCTGGACAGCGCTTTTTCTTCTGATCCTGAAAAGGCTGCTGGCAGACAAACTTTCGCCCCACTGGCAGTACGGAGTCTGGGGCGTGCTTTTTCTCCGCCTTCTGATTCCGGCGGGTGCCTTCGGACGGTATCTGCTGACTTTTCCGGCGGCCGCCCTGCAGACCGCCAAAGAGACGGCGGAAGCATCGCTTTCCTCCGTTTTTTGTGATCCGTCCTCTCCTGTGCAGGTAATCGTCGGAATCCCCTGGCTTTCCGGAGCCCCAAAGAGTGCAACCGACTGGCTCTTTGTCCTCTATCTTGCCGGCGTGCTCTTCTGTCTGGCGAGATATTTTCTCTCTTATGTCTTCCTGCGTCTGCTTCTCCGCCGGGGGCGTCCTGTATCGGAAAGACAGCAGAAACAGATCACGGACGTATGTTCCCGTTACGGTCTGACCCCCTGCCGGGCGGTGATCCTGAACGGTATTCCTTCCGCATTTGTCTGCGGTGTTTTCTCTCCGGTTCTGGTTCTGCCCGAAAAGGGAGCGGATGACAAGATCCTGCTCCATGAGCTGCTGCACCTGCATTCCATGGACGCTTTCCAGAGTATTCTGTGGAGCGTCTGCCGTTCCATTCACTGGTGCAACCCGTTTCTGCAGTACGTATTCAACCGCATCGGCAATGACATGGAATCCCTCTGCGATCAGAGGGTTCTGGAACTTCTGGAAGGAGAAGAACGGAGAAAATACGGAGAAATCCTGCTGGATATGACCAATGACCGTTATCCCCGGGCTCCCGGCACCACTTCCCTTTCCAATGGCGGCAGAAACATCCGCCGGCGGATCGTGGCGATCACACGCTTTCAGAAATATCCCAAAGGAACGGCGCTTGTCTCCGTCTGCATCACCCTCACTTTGCTGCCCGCCCTGCTGACAGGTATTTCTGCGATGCCGCTTCCGTCCGGTGATACCTTTCCATCCTCATTCAACACAGCCGGTGCACATCTGGTCCGCTGTACCACTGCCGCCGGAGCGGTGGATACTTACGCCAAAGGTCTGATGGCTCAGAACTCTGCATGGCTGACTGCCGCATCTCCTTCACAGGAGCAGACGCAGGTTGACGAACTGGTACAGGAACTCAGGCAAAAGAACCTTTTTTTTAACGGGGACTATTATCTCTATAATCCCGTGCCATGCAAAGGCAGACGATGGCAGGCTCTTCTTGTCTTTCCCACCAGTTGTCTCTATGACGAAAACGGAATGCCGGAGACGGTTTACAACCAGGAACATTCCGCGGAAGAAACCGCCTGGGGATATCATGTGTTCCCGGTCACTATCTTTCAGGAAAACAAAAACCGCTGGGTAGTAGCAGCAGAAGACGGACACCAACAGTTTCTCATGGAAGATACATTCCCTCCCTGCCGATACGGATCTGAAGACCTTCCCTCCTGTCAGACCACTGTGGAAGGCGAAACGGGAACGTTTCTCGCATCCCTGCAGCTTATTTACACCATCCAGCCCGAAACGGCATCCGGCGGTAACAGCTCTTTTTTCGAATCCATAAATGCAGGGGGAACAACCTTTTTACCGCCGGACCGCAACGCTGAATTTTCCTGGGCATTTTACTATCAGACGTTCCAGTGGACCGCCAAAGATCAAAGCGCCGTTTCCGCCTCCTGCTCCAAAGTACGGATGAACGTGTCGTTTCCGGATGCCTATACTGCGGATTATGAGGTAGACGAGAACCCGGGTGCTCCGGCATGGAACGGAACACTTCTGACCGGGGGCGGCAGTTCCTTCGGCGGCACAATCACGGAACCGGAACTTCCGCCAAGCGCAGACTTCCGCATCACCATTTTTTTTGACGACGTTTTACAGGAAAGCGTCACCCTGCACGGAAAGGAGTGGTTGTATGAAAACGAAAACTTATGTTCATAACCTGTCACGCATTGCCTGGGCCTATGTATTTCTCTTGATCGATTTTTCCATGAGTGTCAATGATTTCAGCATCAATGTGCTTCCCGGCTGGGTCGGTTTCCTGCTGATCTTTCTTGCGCTTCCTTCCGTGGAAGAACAGGAACCTTCGGCCTCCCTCCTGCGGCCCCTGGTTATCCTTCTCGGCCTCTGGGAAGTGATCCGCTGGGTCGGAACACTGGTGACCGGCAGCGTCTTTGATATTCCGCTGCTGACCTTGATTTTATCCGCCCTTTCCATGTATTTCCATTTTCAGTTTCTGACCAATCTGTCCTCCATTGCCCGGACGCACGGACTCCTGGAGGATTCTGAAAAACTGCTGCATCTGCGGACCGGACTGACGCTGTTTACCGCCCTTGTGACAATCCTTTATTTTTTGAATCTTCTGGAACTGTTCCAGGGAGTTTTCCTGGGTCTTTTCCTTCTCGGTGCCATTCTATGTACATCCTGGGCAATCTGGACTGTCTTTCACTACCGGAATGCGGAAAAAGCGCTGCTTCCTGCCGAAGAAGCATAAAGACTGTACAGGGGCGCATCTGCGGTAAATCCGCAGATGCGCCCCTGTTTCCCATCAATCTGATGACTGGATATTTATTCTTTCATACTCTGCATTAATCATTTCTTTCCCGGTTCAGAACGTATTCCCCATCCTCTCCGGTCAGCCAGCAGACATTCATGTCATCCCATTCAAAATCTTCTTCCAATTCTGCCACCACCATCTGATGGTTATCCATCTGGATCCTTACCACACAGCGGAGATCTTCCGCCGGATCGATAGAAAAGCAGGCTTTGCTGCCTTTCTGCATATACTGGCTGTTCACAGCCTGACGGAGCTCTCCGTCTTTCTCGTAGCTGACGCTGACCGCGTAGACCACGTCTTCCGATTCGTTTCCGATCACCAGGTTGCAGCCCTGGCGTTCCAGCGCTTCCATCTCTGCCTCCTGAACCGCCCAGGTACACAGGCCGCCCGCCGCTGCCCCTGCTGCAATGGTGCATACCAGTGCCAGAATCCATTTTTTCATACGTTTCCCTCTTTCACTTTTCTTATGTTTTCAAACTTACGTAACAGTTCAGCCCTGCTGAACCGTTACATGCAAAATCCATTGAAAATCGCCTTCGGCGATGGGATTTTGCACTCCTGGATCACGTTCTTACGGTCTGCGCGGCATGTGCGCAGACCTGAACTGAACTGTAAAAACCTTACTCCATCCAGCTGCTCAGAAGTTCCGCCGTCTTCGAAACCACATATCCGCTTCCTCCGCGATCTTTGACGTCCTCAGTCATCGTCAGCAGCAGAAACGCATCCTGTTCTCCGGCATCCGGTGTCAGGATGCCAAGCCAGCCAAGCTCCGTTCCCGTGGTATCTTCCTGGCTGTCCTTGATCTCCGCGGTTCCCGTTTTTCCGGCAAGGGTAATTCCATCCATCTGGCAGGCGTGGGCGGTGCCCTCCGGGTTTTCCACAACCTGGACCATATCGTTCTTCACGATCTCAGCCGCCTCGGCGGTAAACGCCTGTTCCACCCAAACCGTCGGCTCCGCCGTCTCCGTCATCCGCAGGTAAGGCTGTATCATATTTCCCTCGTTGACAAACGCGGTATAGATTGCTGCCAGATGCAGAGGATTGACCAGCAGCTGCCCCTGTCCGTATCCACTGTCCGCCAGCTGGATCTCTGACCACTCCCCTTCCTCATTGGAATAGGCGGATTCCGTGGTCCAGATATCGAAAGGAACCCGCTCATTGAATCCCAGGCGGTCCAGCTGTTCCGTCAGCGTATCCTGCCCGATCTTCAGCGCCGCACGGGCAAAATAAATGTTGTCTGACAGGATCATCGCGTTTTCCAGATTGGACGGATCCGTCCCGTGGAGCGTTGTGACATAATAATTTCCCCAGCTTGCATCCTTCTGCCAGCTGGTTCCCACCGCCCCGAAATCCTCATCGGGGTCCAGCGTCCCGGTGCTCAGCCCGATCCCGGCAACCACCGGCTTAAAGGATGAACCGGGAACAAACGTCGCCCGGAATCGGTTGAGCATCGGCTGATTCTCGTCCTCGTTCAGGCTGTTCCAGGTATTCTCCGACATTCCCAGCACAAACAGATTGTTGTCATAGGACGGCGTGCTCACCAGGGCAAGCACCTCTCCCGTCTTCGGATTCATAGCGACAGACACACTCTTGTCCGTCTGATACTGCTCATACAGCCTCTGCTGCAGATCCGCATCCACCGTAAGGGTAATGTCCGTTCCATCGACCGCCTCCTTCCGCAGGATCAGCTCTTTTTGCTGCCCCTCTTCGTCCACCATCATGATCTGGCATCCGGCGCTCCCGCGCAGTTCTTCCTCATACAGGCTTTCCGCGCCGCTTTTCCCGATCACACTGTTTGCCGTATAACCTTCTCCTTCGTGTTCTTCCAGTTCTTCTGCGGTAATATTCTGCACATATCCCACCAGATGGGCTGCCGCCTCTCCCAGCGGATACACCCGCTCCGACGCGTCTGTGATCATCACACCGGGAATGGCAAGAAGCTGGCCTTCCAGTGAATCCTCGGAAGGCTCATTCAGCTCAGCTTTCCCCAGCACTTCCATATCCAGTCCGCTCTTCTTGATCTCCCGGATCGGAACGAAGGAATCCTCCTGCACCCAGGAAGCCGACAGTCGGTTCTGTATGGACTCCACCGTTGTATCCAGCAGTTCCGCCAGCTTTTCCAGATCCGCCGATGGATCCTCGCTCATCTTTCCCGGAACCAGACCGACCGATGAGACAACGCCTTCTCCTGCCAGCAGGATACCGTTCCGGTCATAGATGCTGCCTCTTTTTGCGTCCAGCGTTTCCACCCGGATCTTGTCCGTCGCCAGAAGGTGCGGAAAGATCAGGGCATCATTCCAGGACAGCCGGTAGCCTTCTCTTCCGCTCTTATGAAACGTTGCCGTCTGTGTAAAGGACAGCTCTCCCGCCATCGTGTCCATTTTCATCTGATAGGTCAGATTCTGCGTTGTCTGTCCGCTCGTCCTGTTTTCGCTGCCCTCATCCGTGATCTCCACGGTAATATTGGACGCCTCGATCCCCTCATAAATATTCTTGTTTCTCTCGGTAAAGGTTTCCTGGTCTGTCTCCTTCTGACTCTCTTCGTCCAGAAGTTCATACATTTCGTCGTAAGCGCCATTGTTCAGTGCCGCTATGTATTCGTCCATTGTCTCCGCCGCGGTTCTTCCGCTTCCGCCGAGAACTGCAAAAGCAATTCCCCCGCCTGCCGCCGCAGCCACAAGAACTGCCGCAGCCACGATCAGCCATTTCTTTTTCTGCTTCATACGATTCATTCCTCCCACACGCCCAGAACGTATCTGACTCCCGCAATTTTCAGACACGATCTAATCCTCTGTCAGCATTTCCAGAATCTGAAGACTTTTCATTTTCCGGTCCATATATCTTCCTGACAGAACATTCATCAGATGCTCCAGTTCTTTCAGCACTTCTTCTGTTACAGTAAAAGTATACAGCTTTTCAATGGGTGACGCAATAATATACCTGCAGGTATAGACCGCAGTTTCCGACAGCTCCTGTCCGCCTTTTTCCCCCGCCGCGCAGTCGGCGCAGACCATCCCGTCCCGTCTCCAGGAAAAAACTTTCAGATGTTCCGTCTTTCCGCAGACAGCACAGGCAAACATATCTGGATACTCCCCGTTCAGAACCATCGCTTTCAGTTCAAAGATCCTCCGGATGAGCCTTGGAGGAATCCGCTCCTTCAGCAGAGCTTTCAGCGATACATACAACAGGTTCAGCATCTGCGTCTCATCGCTTTCCTCCCGGCCATAGTAATCCGCCAGTTCCATAAAATAAAAGGCATAGTAAACGCCTGGCTGCAGTGCAGCCAGGCCTGTAAAATATTCCCGTATGGACGCCTGCTGAAGGCTGAAGCTGTTCCTGCCTTCATAGACGGTAAAAGTTCCAAAGGCGAATGCGTTGGAAGCAGCCATCAGAGGGCTGTTCAGTCTTCTGGCGCCGCGGGCAAACGCTGTGATCTTTCCCCGCTCTCTGGTCAGGAGCACCAGGCGCCGGTCAAATTCCCCGATGGGCATGGCGGACAGCACCATTCCCGTTACCTGAATCGCTTCTCCCATCCATTCGTCTCCTTTCTGTTACTCGTCCAGTTTCTTCGGATCATAACCGAAGTTCTTGATCAGAAAATCACTGTCGCGCCAGTCTTTCTTCACCTTCACCCACAGTTTCAGATTGACCTTCTGCTCCAGAAGCTGTTCAATCTCATAGCGGGCATTGGTGCCGATCTTTTTCAGCATCGCTCCCTGCTTTCCGATGATGATTCCCTTGTGAGAGTCTCTCTCACAGATGATCGTCGCGTCGATATCGGTGATCCTTCCGCCGCTTCGTTCTTTCATGGAATCGATGACCACCGCAATTCCGTGAGGGATCTCCTCACTGAGCGCGTGGAGCGACTTTTCCCGGATGATCTCCGCCACAATCTGGCGCATCGGCTGGTCCGTGATCGTATCCTCATCGTAAAACTGCGGACCGTAAGGCAGATACCGGAAAATGCAGGAAATAATGTCCTCCGTATTGATCCCTCGCAGTGCGGAACACGGAATGATCTCGTCAAAGTCATACAGTTTGCGGTACGTGTCAATAAACTCCAGGATCTCTTCCTTTTTCACCGTGTCCACCTTATTGATGATCAGGATCACAGGTGTGGAGATTTTTTCCAGCTGTTCCGCAATATGACGTTCCCCGGCTCCGATAAAAGTCGTCGGCTCCACCAGCCACAGGATCACATCCACTTCCTTCAGTGTCCGCTCCGCCACATTTACCATATATTCGCCGAGTTTATTCTTTGCCTTGTGGATTCCCGGCGTATCCAGAAATACGATCTGGCCTTCCTCGCAGGTATACACCGTCTGGATACGGTTTCTGGTCGTCTGAGGCTTTTTGGAAGTGATCGCGATCTTCTGTCCGATCAGATGATTCATCAATGTGGATTTTCCCACATTGGGACGGCCGATCAGCGCCGCAAAGCCTGATTTATACTGTTCATTCATAGAAATTCTCCCCTGATTTTTCTTCCATCGTTTCACAGCCTGCCAATGGCGCCGAACAGTTCTTTTTCTTTCTGTATCGCCGCTTCGCTTCCGATCACACAGAGGTTGTTCTGTGCCAGCGCCGCTTCCACCAGATCGGCGGTCCGGCGGATATCCTCCGCAGTGGCATTGAGCACCTCATCACGCTCCTTCTGGAAATCCGCTTCCGTCTGTTTCGTAAACCATGCGCTCATGGACAGCTGTCCTTTCGCCGCCGGATTCATCGGCACATCCAGCTCGCTGATCGTTCCGATGATATACTTTGTCATCTCGCGCTCATCCGCGTCAAAATTCCGGATATATTCCGGACAGTTCCGGTAAACATCCAGGGTTCCTGAAAGGTTCGGATCACGGTAGGACGCGAAAAATACATTTCCGTTTCTCTGGAATCCGCCGGAGCAGCCATACGCTCCGCCTTTCACGCGGACATTATTCCACAGATAATCATAGCTGAGGATCACCTTCAGGATCCGCAGAGCGCCGGTATATGCATAACCTGCCTTCTTGTAATTGCCGTGAAAGGCAACATACTGTACCTGTCCGGAAGTGCAGAACGCCTCGTTCTTCTTCTCAAATCTGTACCGGATAGAGCCGGTATCCACCGGTTCTGTATACAGACAGCGTTTCAGCTCCGGAATCTCCTGTTCCAGTTTTTCCAGTCCCTTTTTCTCAGAAGTAAAAGAAATGATCAGATTTTCCGGACGGAAGATCTCTTTCACCAGCTTTTCAAGGATCTCGAACAGCTCCTCTTTTTTCTCCTGGAAATTCGCTTCCAGATCCTCCACCAGATGATAAAAGCTGATGCCCGACGTACGATCTTGGAACCAGGACATCGGCGAATCATAGGAAGCCGCCCGCATCACCGCCGTGGAATTTCCTGCGCTGGTCAGGCTCTCCTGCAGCCGTGATTTCAGGCTTGCCAGGATTTCATACAGACGTTTCTCATCCCTGAGGTTGGAACTGGTCAGGATTTCCCGGATCATGGAAAATACAAATCCGGTCTTCGGGTACAGATACTTCGCCCGAACCCCGAACATTCGGTAACAGTCTTTCTCCTCCTCCGGTTTTGCAAATACCTGAAGGCCGCAGGCGATTCCGCCGCTGTTGGCATTGATCGTGTGGAACAATTCTCCATAACTGTAATGCTCCGTATCCACATATCCAAGGACTGATTTGAGGATTCCCATATACGGAATGTGCTCGTCCGGCACACGCTCCGTATTGAACAGAAGCGTCAGATATCCGATCCCGTTGGTAAAGAGATCGTGATGCACCACGGAAATCCCGTCTACACAATGTTCTTCATTGTACAGGCGAATGGATTCCCTGCGGATATCTGAGCGTTTCAGCAGCGGGATCTTCTTTTTCACTTCCTCGCTGTCTTCTTCTTCCTGATATTCCTTCAACGCCGCCGTCTGGCGTACAAGCTCCCGGATCTGTTCTTCGGTCAGTCCCGCCTTATAATCCACCAGCTTTTTCGCAACCGCTTCCTCACGCCTGGAGGCAAGACCCGGCTCCGGATACAGCGTGACCACGGCGCAATGAGGATTGTCCAGCAGATATTCACGGATCAGGTTCTCAAAATACCCCTGTCCGGCAAGTGTCTTCAGCTCTTCATAAACATCCAGCTGTTTCAGATAACTCCATGGTTCGTCTTCGCTGTACAGCCAGCTGTCGAACAGATCGATCCCATAGATCAGACCTTTCGGGAAGGACCCGTAATCCGCCTCCCGGAAACGGAACTCAAAGTAATTGATCCCCGCCTCCACAGCCTTCTGGTCGATTCCGTTGGCCGCGATTTCTTCCAGTGTGCTTCGGATGATACGGAGGAATTCTTCCTTTTTCTCCTCCCGGGCATTTTTCGCCACGATGGAGAAAAACGGCTGAAGGATTCCGTCCTCGTAGGAGCCATAGACATCCTTGCCGATCCCCGCGTCCAGAAGCGCCTGTTTCACCGGAGCGCCCGGCGCGTCCAGAAGAACGTATTCCAGAATGGAAAAAGCAAGGGAAAGGCGCACATCCAGGGCATTTCCGGTCACCATATTGCAGGAAAGATACGTATTATCTTCCTCCGTCTCGTCTTCCAGCACCGGATAGGGGATCCTCAGTTCCTTCGGAGCTTCAAACGGCTTCTGCAGCGGAATCTCCGATTCCACCGTGATCTTCTCAAAAGCGTTGAGATATTTCTCATCCATCCACGCCAGATAAGCTTCCATATCCATATTTCCGTACAGATAAATGTAGCTGTTTGCCGGATGGTAGTATTTTCTGTGGAAATCGAGAAATTCCTCGTAGGTCAGATCCGGAATACAGGACGGATCTCCGCCGGATTCCACCCCGTAAGGCGTATCCGGAAACAGACTGTTGAAAATCTCACGTTCCAGCACCTCGTCCGCAGAGGAAAAGGCACCTTTCATCTCATTATATACCACACCGTTATAGCAAAGCGGAGCATCCTCGCTCTCCAGCTGATAATTCCAGCCCTCCTGGAGAAAAATCTCTTTTCTTTCATAAATATTCGGATAGAACACCGCGTCCAGATAGACATGCATCAGGTTTTTAAAATCTGCATCGTTGCAGCTTGCCACAGGATACATGGTCCTGTCCGGATAGGTCATCGCATTGAGGAACGTATTCAGCGATCCCTTGACCAATTCCACAAACGGATCTTTCAGAGGAAATTCCCTGGAACCTTCCAGAACACTGTGTTCCAGGATGTGTGCCACTCCCGTGCTGTTTGCCGGCGGCGTGCGGAATGCAATATTGAATACTTTGTTTTCGTCATCATTTTCCATCAGAAGTACCCGCGCCCCGCTTTTTTTATGGCGGAGCAGATAACCTCTGGCATGAATGTCTTCGATTTCTTCTTCTTTGACCAGCTCATATGCCGGGCAGTTTTCTATTTTCATACGTTATCCTTTCTGTCACTTCCGGTCTCCGTCCTTTCCCTGTCGGTCTGAGAGATCGGTCCGCATCCCGGCTGTATTTTATTCTTTCTCTTCCGGCTGTGCAAATCTCTGCGCGATCAATGTGAGAAGCGGACGGTTCAGGATCATATTAAATCCTGCCGGATTGAGCACAAAGCCTTGGGAATCTTTCAGCACCTGGGTCACAAGCTTTGAAAAAGGAACCGCTATCACTTTAAATTCCTTCGCCGCGTTGGGATACATTCTCGCCAGTTCTGTGAGATCCGTGAAGATCGGCTGGAACACCTCATCCTTATTATTTTTTACGATCACCGCTCCCAGCCTTTTCTGTCCGTCTTCTCCCTCCTGTGCAGGCTGCTCGATCACCGGAAGAAGCAGATTTCCCCGGGTGATATTGACAAGCATTTCCTCCTCCAGCTCATGAAGACGGCGGTTCCGCTCCGGATTGTCTTTCGGCTGTTCCGGGCGGCGCGCTTCCTGGAAAAAGTAAGCGGCAGTCAGCTGAATCAGCGGATTGAATACCGGACGCTGTTTCATCTTGCTCCAGTCCGGAATCTGAATGATCGTTTCCAGTTCCATACGTGTCTGGTTTACCTCATCATGATAAACCACGGCATTTACCCCGTTCTGGTACAGTTCGTGGTAAAAATCAAGGATCACCTTATCTTCCTCCAGCTTGCGGATTGCCATAGGCACCTTGTCCTTTGCATTTTCCTGGCAGAAAGTTTTCGCCGTTTCCAGATCGGCGAACAGATGGATCTGGTCGTCAAATGTCTCCTGGTCGCATTCTACGTAAGGCATTTTCGTCAGCGGGGAATACACCGCAAACAGGGTCTTCATCGCCTGAAGTTTTTTAATCATAAATGTATTGTCAACTGTCATGATCTTTATCCTTTCCTCTTCCCCGGCGCTGCGGAAGAATGACTGTCAGCTGTTCCGCAGCGCCGCAATTTCGCACTTGTTTTGATTATAGCACAAAATGGAGGAGTTGCAAAAGGGATTCTTATGAAAATAGGGCTGATGCTTTTGCAGGGAACTCTATACCTTCTTCATCTGCACCGCCATATACTGTCTTCCCGGCAGTTCAATATGTATCTTTCCTTTCATGACACCCCGGTCTTCCACAGTCATATTCCAGGTGTCTATAACTTTTACCTGAAACTCCGTCGTATCGTCGAAATAATAGTCTTTCGACGACGGACGCATAAAACTGTAATAAATCAGATAATAGTCCTTCACCGGCTGTTCCGCCCAGCTTTCCTCCGGCACCGCGCGCACTTCCCCGAAGTGCTCCCCGTCATACCGGAGACCGATGCCCGGCGTCTCCTGCAGGATCTCATGCAGCAGCCGGAAACGTTTCTGACTCTCTCCGTGAAGTTTCCCGCCGTGGGACCACCACAGGACATTTTCCGGATTCAGATACGTCTCCCCGTGCCCCGCATAGCCGCCGCGGCAGGCTGCCTCCCAGAACCGGCGCACCAGTTCCTCGGCGGTGATATTTCCCCAGCCGTGGGGAATATTTCCTTCGTAGGCGATCTCGTCCAGCACCACCGGCTTTTTCCACCGGATCCGCCATTCGTCCGTATACTCCGCCGTCCGGTACATATCCTGGCGCTGAATGCTGCAGTGGGTCACCCAGGGACGGCTGTAATCGTAAAACGGTCCACAGTTATGGATCGACCGCAGATGCCCGTAAGGATCCTTTTCACAGATGATCCCCGCATAGCGCTCCCAGTCCTCCACTTTCTTGGAACGGAGCAGATCGTACTCATTTGCCAGCGACCACCAGACATTGCGGTAGGCGGAAAATCTCGCCAGCACATACTTCCAGTACAAGTCGTCCTGCTCCTGTGTCATACAGGAAAAGCCCCAGCGGTCGTAGGGATGCATGACGATCAGATCCGCCTCAATCCCCAGATCGCGAAGCTGTTCCACACACCACTCCAGATGGCGGAAATGCTCCGGGTGAAAACGCTCCAGATCCCAGTCGTTTCCCTCCGCCTTTCCCTGGTACTGCCAGAAATTTTCACTGTTCAGTACACTGGAATCCATCGGTGTTCCCTCATAAGGATACGAACGCGGTTCGCCAAGGTTGTAATCGTAATGCTTTGGGAAAATACAGAACCGGATCTTGTTAAACGCATTGTTTTTCAGGGTTTCCAGTGTTTCCGCAATTTGCTCGTCCGACTGAAGCGCCCACACATAACAGGTCGTACCGACAGAATAATACGGCGTCCCATCCTCATAGGCAAAGTGATACGTATTCGCCACCCGTACCGGTCCGTGATTTCTTTCCTCTGCCGGAAGAACCTGAAACGTTCCGGTTAACGGCTGTTCCAGAAAACCAGCCTCTACCTGATACGTATACACACCCTCAAAAGACGGCATAAACCGCACCTTGTAACATCCGTCTCCGTCATAAAATCCGTCCGCCGTCACTGTCTCATTCTTTCCGGAAAAGGTTCCTCTGATCCACTGCTCCGTAAATGGGTTACCTTCGGACGGTCCCTCACAAGTAACTTCAAACACGCCCCAGCGCTCCACACTCTGCATCTGCTCCATCTTATCTTTCCTCCTCCCGGTACTTTCTTTTCATCTGTTTTTTTCTTTTTCACTGCCCCAGAAAATATAATTTCCTGCCGGCATGCTGCGCTCTGTCCCGTCGATCACGACAATCACCGGCATCTCCGTCTCGATCTCATAGCGTACACCGCCGTCCCGGTATTCCCACCGGGAACGCACCACACCGTTTCTCGTCTCAATGGAAGCTTCCAGCCAGCCCAGGCGCCGGTCCGGCTTCGGCGCCACCTGCACCCGTGCAAAGCCCGGTTCCAGAGGCCGGATTCCCGCCGCTTCCTCGTAAATCCAGTCTGCCACAGAACCGTAAGCATAATGATTGAAGGAATTCATGTCCGCACTCCAGAAGCCGCCGTCCTCCATAATGCCGTCCCAATGCTCCCAGATGGTCGTCGCCCCCTTTGTCACCGGATACAGCCAGGAAGGATACTCTCTGCGCAGCAGCAGTGTGTAGGCAAGATCCTCATGCCCATACCGGCTCAGCACATGAAGAAGGAACGGAGTTCCCACAAATCCCGTCCGCAGCTGACAGCCATCCTTTCTCACCAGCTCCGCCAGCTCGTCCGCCGACTGCTGCGGATGCTCCGCCAGGCCAAACCAGACTGCAACCGTGTACTCTGTCTGGGTCCGATACTCCGGATAAGCACTCCGGAACGCAGACACGATTGCCGGATACAGCTCCTCGTAGGCTTCCACATCTTCTCCCAGAACATGCCCTGCCTGGATCACCAGCTGCGTGGACAAGGCATAAAAGGCGGACGCGATCAGATCCTCTCTGCTGGATCCCTTATAGCTTCCGGAAGGCGCGTCCAATCCCAGCCAGTCCCCGTAATGGGTTCCTCCGGTCCAGAGATTCGGGGTGGTTGTCGCGTGGGTGATATAATCCACCCATTGTTTCATGCTCCCGAACTGATCTTCCAGAACCTTCCGATTGCCGTAGGTCTGGTAAATCTGCCACGGACAGATCGTCGCCGCATCACCCCAGGCAGCGCTGGGTATCGGATTCTGCAGATAATCCGGCACCACATGCCCCACCGCTCCGTTCTCAAACTGATCCGCCGCCAGATCATGGAGCCATTTGACAAAAAACTTCTCCACATCGAAATTGTAGCTCGCCGTCTTCACAAATACTTCCGCATCCCCAGTCCATCCCAGACGCTCGTCCCTCTGCGGACAGTCGGTGGGCACATCCAGGAAATTTCCCCGCTGGCCCCAGAGAATATTGGAAAACAGCTGATTCAGTTCCGGAACACCGCAGCGCAGATGTCCGGTCTTTCTCAGATCCGAATAGACTGCAATCGCCGTAAACTGTTCCGGCTTCGCCTCGCCCGGAAATTCCTCCAGCTTCAGATAACGGAATCCGAAGAACGTCAGCAGCGGATGCCAGGTCTGGATTCCCTCCCGGCAGACATACCGGAGTTCCGCCTTCGCGTCCCGGTAATTGTCCCGATAGAAATTCCCTTCCGCGTCCAGCACTTCCCCGTGCAGAATCCGTATTTCCTGTCCTGCCTCCGCGTCCACAGTAAACTCCACATATCCGGTCACTTCCTGTCCAAAATCCACAACCGTTTCTCCAGCGGGAGTCACAAAAACATGCTTTGCCTGCACACGTTCCTTCTCGCAGATTTTTTCACCCTCCTGCGGAATCAGGTTCTCACAGGATTTTTCATATACCACGGCATTCTGCCAGTTTGTCGGACAAACCTGAGCGTCGTACCACTCTCCATCGTAAATTTCACTGAACCGCACCGGACTCTCCGCATACTGCCAGCTGCCGTCCGTCCCGATCACCGCCCGGTTGCCCTGAGCATCCGTCAGACGAAGCTCCGCAAATAGCCCACAGGGCTGCGCCAACCGCCTCTGCTTCTCCTCATTTTCCACAAATCCCGGCATCAGCGACCGCGCCCAGCCCTTGCCGACGGTGACTTCCAGACAGTTGTCTTCCTTCAGCAACTCCGTAATGTCATAAACCTGATACTGCAGACGCGTCTCATAAGAAGTCCATCCCGGCGCAAGCACATAATCACCGACGCGTATTCCGTTCAGCCGCGTTTCATAGACGCCGACTGCAGTGATCAGCAGCTCCGCTTTCTCTATCTTCCCGTCACTCTTCCATTCCCTCCGGAACACCGGACAGATATCCCCCGGATCTGTCTTCGGCCGGATCCATTTTGCCTGAAACTCCATAGTTCTTTTCCTCCTTCTCCTTTTCGGCAGACCGTTTGCACTGCCTGATTTTCTCCGCCTCTATTATAAACAATTTTCATGCAATAGAACAGAAGTTTGAAGAATATATAGAAACAACCACTGGGGCTGCTGTTTACATCTTCTGTAAATCTGACATTGCCCGCTGCGCCCAGAGGGAATCCTTTAAAATTACCCGTCCGACTCCGATCAGATCCGCCTGATTGTTTTTCAGCAGCGTTTCTGCGACAGAAGAATCAGAGAATTTCGGGGACCGCCTTCATACTTCTCAAGCAGCGTGATTCCGACTGCCATTTGATGTTCTCTGGCAGCATCCTGAAATGCACGAACAAAACTGCTGTCACTTGAAATCGCTTCTGACTTCCACTCTTCCTCCGGCCGCTCATATATACGATATCCATTGCTCCACATTTCCGGAAATAAGGCGATGTCTATCTGGCATTCTTTTCCTCCTCAAATTCTTCCTTTCAGCTTTTCCGCTTGAACTTCTATACTGATTCTCATTATATCACATCATTGTCTGAGCGCACAGCAAAAAAGCCTTTATATATAAGCCCTGAAAATACATTGTCTGAATATGAGTCATATACACTATATGTCCTGTGTGGAAATCATCGAGATTTAATATTTGGTAATTTTTTTCTGAACATCTACCAATCAAAAACCGGCCCCGGACAGATGCTGTGATTACACACCTCATCTGTCCAGAGCCGGTTTTCTCTCTTACTTCACTGTAGATTCCCGAATAATCTTCCGGATCGGCAGCACACTCGCCGGCGTCACCGACAGCTCGTCGATACCCATCCACAGAAACTCGCCTGTGAGCGCAGTATCCGCACCCAGTTCCCCGCAGATGCCAACCCAACATCCACCCTTATGGCCATTTTCCACGGTCATCCGGATCATCCGCAGCACCGCCGGATGGTGGGAGTCGTAGATCGGATCGAGTTTTGCATTCTGACGGTCAATAGCCAGCGTATACTGCGTCAGATCGTTGGTTCCGATACTGAAGAAATCTACTTCCTCCGCCAGAAGATCGCTGATCATCACCGCTGCCGGCGTCTCAATCATAATTCCCTGCTCAATCTCACCCACCGGAAATTCTCGGTTCTCCAGTTCCCCGCGCACTTCATTCAAAATCTCTTTGCATCTTCTGACCTCATCCACAGAAATGATCATCGGATACATGATCCCGACATTTCCATAGGCACTGGCTCTGAGGATCGCACGAAGCTGGATGCGGAAGATTTCTTCCCGGTCCAAGCAGATCCGGATCGCACGGTATCCCATTGCCGGATTGTCCTCATGATCCAGATGGAAATAGTCCGCCTGCTTGTCCGCGCCGATGTCCAGCGTACGGATAATGACTTTCCTGCCCGCCATATTCTGAACGACTGTCCGATACGCCTGAAACTGTTCTTCCTCTGTCGGGTAATCAGATTTTCCCAGATACAGAAATTCGCTCCGAAACAGACCGATCCCCGCCGCATCATTTGCCAGAGCCTCTGCAGTGTCTTCAACGCTTCCGATATTCGCATACAGACGAATGTGCTTTCCGTCCAGCGTCACGTCCTCTTTGCCCTTCAGTTCCTGCAGCAGTTCTCTCCGTCGCTTATTCTCCCGCTTCTTCTCCTGATAATACTCCAGTGTCTCCTCATCCGGGTCCAGAATCAGCGCGGCGTTCACACCGTCGATAATCGCAATTCTGCCCTCCAGATGTTCGTCCACGGGAATTCCCATCAGTGCCGGAACATTCATCGTACGCGCAAGGATCGCCGTGTGTGAGTTGGAAGAACCAAATTCAGTGATAAATCCAAGAAGCCTTGACTTGTCCATCTGGACGGTCTCGCTGGGCGTCAGATCTTTAGCCGCCAGAATCACCGCTCCGACGCCCGGCGCGCTCTTCACCGAATCTCCCTGAAGGATGGAAATCAGCCTCTCCGAGAGATCCCTGATATCCGCGGAACGCGCCCGAAAATATTCATCATCCATCGCCTCAAACATCTTCGCCAAATCATCCCCAGCCACCGCCACCGCGTACTCTGCATTGACGTTCTGGGATTCGATGGCGCTGCGGATGGAAGCGTCGAACTGGTCGCCTTCCAGAATCATCGCGTAAACATCAAAGACCGCCGCGCTGTCCTCCCCGGCTTCTTTCCTTGCCTTTTCGTACAACTCATGCAGCTGCCTCAATGCCTTTTCCTTCGCCGCCTCATACCGCCGTAATTCAGCCTCTGTGTCATCCACGCGGTTCCGCTGTACCACCTGTTTCTCTTTGGAGTAATAATGGATCTTTCCAATGGCGATTTCTTTCAGAATCGATGTTCCCTCAAACTTTTCCATTGTTCCACTCTCCTTCCCTCGAAATCTCTAAAATTCCCCTGATTATCGCCGTTCCTCTCAACCGTATCAATTCCCGCATGGATCAGCAGTTTCATTCCATTTGGAATCGTCAGACCGCAGGCATAGCGGGTTACGGCTTATCAGATATGCAGATCTTTCCTGCAAAAAACGAAAATTCCCCCAGCAAAAAGCAGAATGGCTCCAACGAGTAAAACGGCTGCTTCCAAAATCGCTCCGCTTTCCCCAGCTGCAATTCCATTTGCGTCAAAGAGGGTAAAAAACGTACAGTATCTGATCTTTTCCGCTTTTTCACCTGTATTCGCCAACATTTGAAGCACATACATCAGCGCAGGAACTCCGGCGCCAAAAGCAATGCTGTATTTTGTGTCAGAAAAAATACAGGACGCAAGAAAACAGATGCTTCCGATAAACAGCTGCAGACAGAGGAGCCCTGCATTCAGCTTTAAAAGCTCCGATACCGCCAGTTCCCCCGGATAGCCGGACTGAGCAATCAGCAGTTCCAGACCGGTTGCATAGATAACCAGCAGAAAGATACCGCTGATCAGCGCGGACATCTGCGTCATGGCGATTGTTCTGCGCTTTACCGGAGCTGCCACAAGAGTCACCATAGAACCTCTGTCTACATATTTCGCTACCAGTCCATTTCCACGCAGAATACTGAACAGCATGGGAAAGATCAGCAGAATAAAACCGTAGAGATAAGAAATCATAAATCCAATCAAACTTGTTGCGCCGGCGCTCATGCCAACGGAAGCCATCACCTCCGGCATCACCTCGTAAAAACTGTCTAAGGTAGCCATCATTTCCGGATCATACATGCGGATAATAATGGAGATATACAAAGTGAGGACTGCGCCGAAAATAAGCAGTAATTTCAAACTGCCTTTCATTTCTCTTTTGTATAACGTCATGTTAAGCATCCTGTTCTCCTCCGTAATAATTCATGAAGATTGTCTCAAGACTCTGTTTGGCAGAAACTGTAACATTTACACCACTGCAGACTCCGTCAAAATCTTCGGAAAACGCCTGTGCCATCTCCGGTGTGGGAAGCGTCACCGTGTAAGTATGCATATGGCGCTGTCTTAATGTTTCCACAGAGTCAACGGTCACAAGCTTTCCGTTACGGATGATTCCAATACGGTCACAAGTGCGTTCAACCTCCTCAAACATATGGCTGGATAACAGAATCGTTTTCCCTTTTTTCTTTTCTTCCGCGATCAGCTCGACAAATCGGTTCTGCATCAGCGGATCCAGGCCACTGGTAGGTTCGTCGAGAATCAAAACCTCGGGGTCATGCATGAAAGCTGCAACAATTCCCAGTTTTTGCTTCATTCCCTTGCTCATTTTCTTGATTTTCACTTTTGGATCCAGCTCAAATCGCTCCAGCATTTCCCCGATACGGTTATTCTTTCCGAGTTTCCGGTAATCTGCTGCAAATTTTAAAAACTCCCTTCCGCTCATATCATGAAAAAAAGTGATTTCTCCCGGTATGTAGCCAAGCTGCTTCTGAATCTCGCTGCAGTCTCTCCAGCAGTTCCGGCCGTTAATCCAACAGTCCCCGGATTTCGGTTTGATAAAACCCATAAGATGACGGATTGTTGTTGTTTTTCCGGCTCCATTTGGTCCGAGAAAGCCAAACACCTCTCCCTTTTCCACTTGAAAAGACACATCGAAAATTCCTCTTCCTGCTCCATAATCACGTGTCAGATTTTGGATGTTAATCACGCTCATTGATCTCCCCTCCCAGTCCGTTTTCTTCTTCCCAATCGAATTGCTTCTGCTCAAAGTCAGACAAAAACAACCGGGAACGGCAGACATGTATGTACGCCCGATGCTCCCGGCTGTTTTCTCATTTTATTTTACATTTTCTGCAATAAATGCTCATTTTTTTACTCTTCTTTTCTCCTGGGGTAGTGTCAAATACTACCTGTTTTTTTTGTATCTAAATCCTTTAAAAACCTTGATTTTAAGGGAAATCTGCAATA
>JACJJN010000159.1 GCA_016899975.1 Lacrimispora saccharolytica
TTCCACTTTTAGAAGGCACAACAAAAACAGCAACAGCAATGACATTTGGCTTCAATCCATATCTCATGAGCTGGAGCCCATTCCATGGTGCAGTTTACTCCGTAGTTGAAGCTATTACAAAAATGGTAGCAATTGGTGGCGATTACAGTAAAATTCGCTTGACTTTGCAGGAATACTTTGAAAGCCTTGGTAAAGACCATGAAAAATGGGGCAAACCATTTGCTGCACTTTTAGGTGCACTTTGGGCACAGCATAAATT
>JACJJN010000160.1 GCA_016899975.1 Lacrimispora saccharolytica
ATTGTTGTACCACGCTGTACTAATCTTACAGAGGAATAATTATGCAAGAGTCACTGTTTGAGAAATATTTAGCTAGGGAGTACACACAAACAACAGGAGTGATTCTTCTAGCTTTTGTATCCTTATGGCTAGGCTTCCTAGAATCAACTGCACTTGTCACAATAGTAGGTCTTGCACTTGGTGTGTATGGCGCAGGCAAGTACGCAGAGAAGAAATTAGCATTAGAGAAGTAATATGAAAACAATCACAATGAAAGAT
>JACJJN010000161.1 GCA_016899975.1 Lacrimispora saccharolytica
TATTAGCACAGCTACGTAAATTAGAAGAAAAATTAAAAGACATTATCATGGATAGCATTGCAAAATACATAGATGAAGAAAAAGACGTTGCTTACCTGATAGGCAGAGAAAAAGAGCAAACTAAATTTGTAAATTACTTATTGGGTGAAACAAATCGCACCTTAGAACAAGTTGCCAATATTGCAGGGGTCTCAATTGAGTTCGTAAAAAATATCCAACAAAAACTCGCTGCTGAGAAGTAATCCCACAGCTATTTAC
>JACJJN010000162.1 GCA_016899975.1 Lacrimispora saccharolytica
AGCTATGGCTTCTAAATCCATTTCCACCGCGTGTAACTTGCCAATATACGAATAAATCGCCTTCATCTAATTTATGCACTAATTCTTGCAATAAATCAGCTAAATACTCTTTATCAAAACCGAGATTTATATTTAAAGCTTTAGCACTGTTAAAAAATCTGTCGATATGTGCTTTAAGTTCCATTATTTGATAATTTCTCGCACAAGTAGCATCATAAACGCCATCACCAAACCAATGCACGCGGTCAGTCATTGGT
>JACJJN010000163.1 GCA_016899975.1 Lacrimispora saccharolytica
GTAGATAAGATGTCCATTTGATGTTTTAAAAGTGCAGTATCTCTAGTTGCTACAGTATTCCATGTTGTTGCCATAGTTGTTACATTATATAACATATGACATTCTGGTTTTTCCTGTGTACCAAAGTATGGAACAACTTTATCTGGAGCCATTACAACTTCACCCAAAAGTAATACAGCAGGACAAACAATTTCAGAAATCATGCGCATCATACGTACTATAGTGTTAACTTGTGGTAAATTACGGCAATTTGTAC
>JACJJN010000164.1 GCA_016899975.1 Lacrimispora saccharolytica
CTCAAAACCCGAGATAAACTGTATCTGAGGTTTTACTGCTAAATCCTCTTCTCTTTTTCCTAGGTTTTGCATCACTCTCTATTTTTGTTACCTTTATATTAAGAAGAGATCAGAAGATGAAATAAAAACTGATTGACAAAAGATAAATAGAATATTTAAGTTCTTAATATTATAGAAGCTTCCTTATGAAGTAAATGGAAACTTTTTTACACTGGGGTGGGAGGATTCGAACCTACGGATGACGGAGTCAAAGTCC
>JACJJN010000165.1 GCA_016899975.1 Lacrimispora saccharolytica
GCACAGATGGCAACGAGGGAGAATATCACAAGTGTTTGCAGACCGAAGATAAATCCTAAAAAGGCAATTTGAAGACTAACGCTATCAGAATTTAAATTGACGAATTGTGGCAAAAATGCCAAGAAAAATAATAATACTTTAGGATTTAAAACGTTCATGATAACGCCACGGCGATATAATTTAAAATACGAACCGCTTTTATTTACAGCGTTTAATTTTAAATTGCCTTGTGCGTGAAATGCTCCCCATGCTAGAT
>JACJJN010000166.1 GCA_016899975.1 Lacrimispora saccharolytica
GATGTTTACCAGATGTAGCAATTAATACATTAGAGGCTGTAAGGCTCTTTATGTTTACAGGTGAAACTGCTTTTGTTATAGCTGCAGATGAAAGTATGATTCGGTATGCGGTTAAAAAGCATTTTCCTGATGTTGTAGATGAAAATAAATACAATGTAGGAATTGAATTTTCTAACAAGTATTTAGAAAAATTAATTCAAGTTCCTTTTCGAATACCAACATTAGGAGAAGTTGAGGCATATAACTATATAATGT
>JACJJN010000167.1 GCA_016899975.1 Lacrimispora saccharolytica
TGGTATATGTGCTTGATGCAATCCGTGCTCAGAAAGAATCTGCATAAGCAGACTCTCTCTATATAAATAAATTATAAAAAAGAAATTAACGATTTAAATTTGGAGGAATATAAAAATGACTAAAGAAGAAATTATGCAAGCCATTGAAGAAATGACTGTTCTTGAATTATCCGAACTCGTAAAAGCTATGGAAGAAAAATTTGGTGTTAGCGCTGCTGCTCCTGTAGCTGTAGCTGCTGCTCCTGCTGCTGGCGC
>JACJJN010000016.1 GCA_016899975.1 Lacrimispora saccharolytica
TGAATTTAACTTTCAGAACTTTCGAGGATGTGTTTCACTGTTCAGTTATCAAGGTCCGTTCCGTTTCCGGAACTCTTTGTTCCTACCTCAGCAGCAACTCGTTTATTTTATCATAACGTTTTGTGCTTGTCAAGAACTTTTTTCAAAAGTTTTTCGGTTTTTGTTCTCCTCAGACCGATCATTTCTGATCTTCTTTGGAACTCCAGGAACCGAAGCCTGTCGCTTTTTGACTTCTCGTCATCAGCGAACTTTTATATCTTATCACAGCACCTCATCTCTGTCAAGAATTTTTTTGATTTTTCTTTCAGAGCTTGTTGAATTTCTGATTGACCTCTAAAGACCACCGAATCCCTGGCATGATACTGTGTCCGCTGTCCGTTTGGCGCCCGCCTCAGCGACAGCTTAGTTATAATACCATTGCTTCCTTCATTTGTCAACAGTATTTTCTAATTTTTCTAATTTTCATGAATAATTGAAAATTGAATCAATTTCAGAGCCATTGGAAAGGCTGATACACTACTGTACCATAGGCACACAAACCGCTCTTGAAAACTGCTTTTCGCTCTTCAAGAAATGAAATGGTCTGCTCTTCATCTCTGGATTTTCATTGTCCAGCGCATCGCTGCACCGGTTTTGTTTGCTTCAGCTATGAAAAACAGGCCATTTCTCTGAATATGCAATCTCACAAATACTTGCTGCGCATATCATCCAACAGATGATCACGAAACAACAGAATCATTACTAATACATCTTCATATATTCACCATGTGCATCAATCAGCTCATCGCACATCCGGATGATATCATCAATATTCAGCTCCGCCGCTGTATGCGGCTCCATCATTGCCGCCTGGTAAATTCGCTGACGATCTTTTGTCACTGCCGCATCGATAGTCAGAAGCTGCGTACCGATATTGGACATATTCATTGCTGCCAGCTGAAGCGGAAGCTTCCCTACTTTCACCGGATGAACGCCTGTACCGTCGATATAACAGGGCACCTCCACACACGCGTCTGCCGGAAGATTCTCGATATAACCATTGTTCAGAACATTGCCGCCGATCCTATAAGGTACATCGGTTACAACCGCTTCCATAATATAGGAAGCATACTCCCGGCTCCTGGTATGAGTGATCTTTCCGTCATTGAGAATATCCTCACGCTCTTTCTCCCATCCTTTGATCTGCTCAATACACCGTCTTGGATATTCATCCAGCGGAATATTGAACTGTTCGATCATCTCCGGATATTTTGATTTGATAAAAAACGGATTGTATTCCGCATTATGCTCGCTGGATTCTGTGCAGTAATAGCCCAGACGGCGGATGTATTCGTAACGCACCATGTCATGATGCTTTTCTCCGCATGTATTTTTTTCTTCCGCTCTTCTTCGGATTTCCGGATACAGATCCACGCCGTTCTTATCCCGGATTTCCAACAGCCAGCCCATGTGATTGATTCCCGCGATCAGTTCTTTTCTTCCTTCCAGCCGGTCTTCCATTCCCAGATCCTTCAGAAGATTCTCCGAACAAACCTGAACACTATGACAAAGCCCCACTGTCCGGATTTTCGTATATCTCTGCATATATCCGGTCAGCATCGCCATCGGATTCGAGTAATTCAAAAACAGCGTATTCGGGCAGACTTCTTCCATATCACGGGCGAATTCCTCAAGTACCGGAATTGTGCGCAGAGCTCTCATGATTCCGCCGATTCCCAGTGTATCTGCAATAGTCTGGCGAAGACCATATTTCTTTGGTATTTCAAAGTCGATCACGGTACATGGCTCATAACCGCCTACTTGAATCGCATTTACCACAAAATCTGCATTTCTCAGCGCATCCTTTCGGTTTTCCACTCCAAGATACGTTTTTATGACTGCCCGATCCTGATTGACATTATGATTAATCGCACTGAGGATAATCCTGGAATCTTCCAGTCTTTTCGCATCAATGTCATACAGGGCGATCTCACTTTCACACAGCGCTGGGGTGCACATGCAGTCACCCAGAACATTTCTTGCAAATACGGTGCTTCCTGCTCCCATAAATGTAATTTTGATCATTTTTCCTCTTCTCCTTTTCGAACAAATCATGTTAAGATTATTATAAACAACTGTTCCTGGCACAGGCTATGCGATTTGTTGCTGATTCTTGACTTTATGTTGACTGATAAAGCGTATTTGAAAAGGAGACTGTATGAATACCTCTCTTGAAATTTATTTCTGCGGCAGAGAACAATGTGCCGCAGGTCATTCTTTCGGCCCGGCAGTGCGGCCTCATTATTTGATTCATTTTATTCTGAGCGGAAAAGGCCGCTACCATGTAAATGGAAATGCTTATCATCTCCAGGCTGGCGACGCCTTTTTGATTTATCCTGGAGAAACTACGTTCTACGAAGCGGATGAGAAAAATCCCTGGGAATATGCCTGGATCGGTTTCGGAGGTGAAAGCTGCCGCGCCCTTCTCTCTTCCTGTGCTTTTTCCGAAAATGGCTATATCTTTCGCCAAGCTTCTGCTGCGGAATACGAAAAAAACACTGGTGCCGAAAAGTCAAACAGCTTCGCGGACACCACTGCCTGCCTCGAGAAAATGATCCACTGTTTTGAATCCGGATGTCAGAACTCTCTGGAACTGCTCGGATATTTTTATCTGATCCTCTCCAGGATTACCAACAGCTCACAGATTGCCCAAACCTCTCCGGAAGAACTTTATCTTCAGAAGGCACTTGATTATATCCACAATAATTATGGATATCCCATTTACATTCAGAATCTCTCCCGACAGATCGGTATCGACAGAAGCTATCTCTATAAACTGATGGAACGAAAATTTCATCTGTCTCCCCAACAGTATCTGATTGAGTACCGACTGACAAAAGCACGGGAGATGTTAAAAAATACTTCCCTGAGCATTACGGAAATTACATTTTCCTGCGGATTTAAGGATACTTCCTCCTTCTGCCGCATATTCAAAAAGCGGACAGGAATCAGTCCGGGAATGTTCCGGAAGAATCCGTCCGCTTATCAACTTTCTGATTAGAATTTGTTTGAAAATTACTTTTCTGCAGGATGATTTTTCGACAGTGCAGTCAAACCAAAGGCTCTATAACAATTTCCCATGTGTTTTCATAAACTTCGCCGCCTTCCAGCGAGAGAAGGTTTTCCTGCCGTTCCAGATCTTCCACAATTCCTTTTCGGGACGGCAGAGAGGACCACGGTTCTATGCAAAGATACGGTGCCTCAGATTTTGGCAGATGCCAGAATCCCACATAATTCATCTGCGGAAATTTCACGCAGATTGCCGATGCTTCACGCTTCTCTTCCTTTCCGGCACGCTGTTCCCATTCACGACCCAGACAAAGACGCACACTGTGTCCTGCCCCCCGCAGGACAATCGCATCCTGATCAAACAGAGAATGTCTTAACGAAAGTTTCCCTTCTCTCAAATCAGTAAAAGGAGTTTCTCCTTCCACAAAGCAGTCCTCAGAAAACTGCACACGAAATGGCTGTTCCGCTTCCGGAAACTGCAGAACATAATCCGAAAATTCCGTCCCTCTGAGATACGGCACCTGGAAACCAGGATGCCCGCCGATTCCAAAATACATGGTACGGTCTTCCTGATTTTCCACCCGGCAGGTGACTGTCAGAGCGTTTCCCCTCAAGCGGTAACGGATCTCAAACCGAAACCGGAATGGATATTGAGAAAGTGTTTCTTCGTCCGACTGCAGGGAAAAGATCAGTTCATCTCCCTTTTCCTCCGCCTCCATTTCCCGGTATTTCACAATTCCATGAATCTGCATGGAATATTCTTTTCCATGATAAGTGTATTTTCCTTCCGTTAAGCGGGCAATATACGGAAAAAGATTGGGAGCCTTTTCATCCCAAAACTTTGAGTCTCCCTGCCAAAGGTATTCCCGCCCGTTTCTTTTCTCCACAATTGACTGAATCTCTCCGCCGAACGAAGAAATCTTTACGCAGAGTTCTTCATTTTCCAGAGTGAACTGCATTTTTTCTCCTCCTCTTTTTTTATGAATCTCACATTTCTTTTAAGTCATCCAGGCTTTTCTTCAGCTCTATCATCTTATCACGCAGCTCGGCTGCCATTTCGAAATTCAGGTCTGCCGCTGCCGCTTTCATCTGCTTCTGAACCTGTCCGATCAGCTTTTCCAGTTCCTCCCGGCTCATAGATTCCGGATCCTTTTCCAGCGTATTCTCCGTCTTTGCCACTTCTTTGGAGATACTGATCAGGTCACGGACCGCCTTCTGGATGGTCTTTGGCGTGATGCCGTGGGCTTCATTGTAAGCCTGCTGCAATTCCCGGCGGCGGCTGGTCTCCTCGATCGCATTGCGCATGGAATCCGTCATATTGTCCGCATACATGATCACATGACCTTCACTGTTTCGTGCGGCACGTCCGATGGTCTGGATCAACGATGTCTCCGACCGCAGGAATCCTTCCTTGTCCGCATCCAGGATCGCAACCAGCGTGATTTCCGGAATATCCAGTCCTTCTCTCAGCAGGTTGATTCCCACCAGCACATCAAACACATCCAGACGCATATCGCGGATGATCTCCGTTCGTTCCAGGGTATCAATATCCGAGTGAAGATACCGGACACGAATTCCCATTTCCTTCATGTAATCCGTCAGATCTTCCGCCATTCGCTTGGTCAGGGTTGTCACCAGCACTTTATGATGATTCTCTACTTCCTTTCGCACTTCGGCAAGCAGATCATCGATCTGCCCTTCCACCGGACGGACATCCACCTCCGGATCCAGAAGACCGGTAGGGCGAATGATCTGCTCCGCTCTCAGTAATTCATGTTCCGCCTCATATTCTCCAGGCGTCGCAGAGACAAACATGATCTGATCGATCCTGTCTTCGAATTCTTCAAAATTCAGCGGGCGGTTGTCCTTGGCAGACGGAAGGCGGAAACCGTAATCCACCAGCGTCGTTTTACGCGACTGATCTCCGGAGTACATACTGCGGATCTGCGGGATCGTCTTGTGCGACTCATCAATGATGATCAGGAAATCATCCCCAAAATAATCCATCAGCGTGTACGGCGGCTGTCCCGGCTCCAGGCCGGACAGATAACGGGAATAGTTCTCAATGCCGGAGCACACGCCGGTTTCCCTCAGCATTTCAATGTCAAAGTTTGTCCGTTCCTCAATCCGCTGTGCTTCCAGAAGTTTCCCCTCGCTTTTGAAGAACTTCACCTGCTCCACCATATCCTGCTCGATTTCCTGTGTCGCTTTGAGAATGGTGTCCATAGGCACAACATAATGAGAAGCCGGAAAGATTGCAATATGCTCCAGCTCACACAGAATTTCTCCCGTCAATGTGTCAATCTGGGTAATCCGGTCGATCTCATCCCCGAAAAACTCTACCCGGACAGCCCGCTCACTTTCTTCCGCAGGAAAAATTTCCAACACATCCCCGCGAACCCGGAAGGTTCCGCGGTGGAAATCCATATCGTTGCGGTCATACTGAATGTCGATCAGCGCTTTAATGACATCATCTCTGTCCTTTTCCATCCCCGGACGCAGAGAAATGATCATCTCCATATAGTCCTTCGGGCTTCCGATGCCGTAAATGCAGGATACACTGGAAACCACGATAACATCCCGGCGCTCAGAAAGCGCTGAAGTCGCGGACAGCCGAAGCTTGTCAATCTCCTCGTTGATGGAGGAGTCTTTCGCAATGTAGGTGTCGGAAGACGGGACGTAGGCTTCGGGTTGGTAGTAGTCGTAGTAGGAGACAAAGTATTCCACTGCGTTGTTCGGAAAAAATTCCTTGAACTCGCCGTAAAGCTGTGCAGCCAGAGTTTTATTGTGTGCAATGATAAGCGTTGGCTTATTTAGTTGCTGGATGACGTTTGCCATCGTAAAAGTTTTTCCGGAACCGGTGACACCCAGAAGAGTCTCGCACTGATTACCTTCCTTGAAACCGTTGACAAGATCGGCGATCGCCTGGGGCTGGTCGCCGGTTGGTTTATATTCTGATACTAATTCAAAATGATCCATGATAAACGCTCTCCTTTACGGCTTTTGATATGTTCAATATCCGCCACTCTCAAAAAATTATTCGTAACAAAATGTCAAAATCAGAAAAATTGCTGCCTTATAAAACAATTTCTCATTTCATCATTAAATTTCTTTAACTTCTGCAGCTGTATGCTTATGTGCTGCCCAATGCATTTTGTTCTGTACCTGTTTAAAGAAAAGAATTGAACTTTCTGCTCTCGGATCATAATCAATACTAGTTGCATAAATTTCCAATACTTTTCTCCAAAAGACCTTTTCCGAAGAGCGAATATCACGAATGCGCTCTAGCAACTCATCAAAATAGTTTCCCCCACCTAAGCGTTTTAACCGGTCATCATCTAAAACAAAACCTTTTTGCATATATTCTTTCAAAATATTCGTTGCCCATATTCTAAACTGGGTACCACGCAAAGATTTTACTCTATACCCTACAGATATAATCACGTCCAAATTATAGTAATCCACCTGATAGGTTTTTCCATCATCGGCAGTATGGGCAAATTTTGCCCATACTGATTCCTTTTTCAATTCTCCCTCTTTAAAAATATTGCGTATATGCTTTCCAATAACACTTCTGTCTCTTTGAAACAATTCAGCCATTTGCTCTATTGAAAGCCATACCGTGTCATTTACAAAAGTTGCCTCGATTTTTGTTAAACCATCTTCTGTAGTATACATTAACAAATTCGATTCCTGCATCTGTCTTACCTCTCGATCTGCTTTTTATTCACTTCTATTTGCATTTCAAAATAATCCATGATACCTTCCTTTAGATTTACATGTCAAAAAGCGCCTCAAAAGCATTATTAAGCATTATTTCCTTTCCACAAACCCAAGTTATTACTTATTGCCAATTGTGGAAACAACATTTCCCCAATTTCTTCTCTAATACTTCTGAACTACTGAGTTTTCCTCGGCAATTCAGATCTTATTTTATATCTTTTTTCACATTACGAATTTTCTCTGCAAAAATCACAAAATCATTTTGTCTGCATAGCATCATCCAGTACGTTTAGTCCTGTCCTATCCACAAAATCCGGACTAGACAGCACAAAATAACACTAACCCTTCTCCCTGCTATTCTCTTATTCTACCAAAGAACCCCGCAAAAGTACATACCATCCCGAATGTTTGTTCTATAAAAAGAGGACATTCCAAAAATCCTCTTTCGAAATGTCCTCTTTCTGTCATATCTTCTGTTTTCTTTTAATTATTTTTTGATCTTATTCAGCTGTGCATTCAGCGCAAGCATATCTTCCTTGGTCATCGCACCGCCCATGATTCCGATCATGTTCAAAAGCCGGATCAGCGTAAAGGAGCCCATCATGGACATCAAGCCTGCGCCGCCGTCTTTCGCAGCTGACTCGGCTTTTTCTTTGTTCTCTCCGCTCATTTTTCCCATGATCTCTTTGAACAGTCCGTTGACGAACATCGCGCCCTGCTCGGTTTTGACGATATCCTGGATCTTGTCGTTGAGGGAAAGATATCCTTCCGGAGCAGTGATATCGAACCAGTTCAGCACCGCACCTTTTTCTTTCATGCGATATGCCTCGTTGAATGTATCAACTTTCCGGATCAAGCTTTCGTCTTCACATGCTCCTGCCTTCGCGTACAGTTTTGTCTCGCCTGCGTTCGGCACCTCAAAATAGAAGAAGTGAACGTCGCTGGTCTGTTTTCCAAGGCTCTTTCCGTTGGCAAACAGCTCAACTTCCGGCTGGTTGGAATATACGGTAACCTTTGTCACATCTTCCACGCGGTCCACATAACGTTTTCCGCAGATGTGTACGAACGGCTCGTCGGACAGCCATGCTTTGTATGCATAGAATGCGTCCTTCTTATATTTACGGTCAAAGGTAACCAGACCTTTATGGTTCTGTCCGCTCTCGCCGCCTTCGCTTCTTGCATCCGCAGCAAAATCAAACATATTCCATACATGGGTCGCCCAGATATACGGACGGCTGTAAAGCTGCTTGATCAGTTCCTCATGGTAGTACGCCTGATACTCTTCGGTGTAATCTCCCGCTTCCGGATTGGAGGTATGCCAGTTCAGAGCCTCACATCCGTACTCACTCATACCGATCGGTTTGTCCGGGAATTCCGCATGGAATTTATCAAACCACGGTCCGTTCATAGAAACATCTCCGCCGTACCATCCGAAATAATGGTTGTAGGAAACCACATCAGAAATCTGTACATACGGATCGTGCATATCACACATGGATACGCATGCCATGGTTGTCAGGCGTGTCTTGTCCATCTCGTGAACCATGTCATTCAGAATCTTATGGTTTTCGATCAGATCCGGTGTGGAGGATCCTGTCATCGTAATCTCATTGGACAGGCCCCATACAACGATCGACGGATGGTTATAGTTCTGTACGATCAGTTCTTTCATCTGGGAGATCGTATTCTCACGTCCGTTTGGCATATGGTTGGAAATATACGGAATCTCCGCCCAGATCACCAGGCCTTTTTCATCACACAGATCATAGAAGTACTGATCGTGCTGATAATGTGCCAGGCGGATGGTGTTTGCCCCTACTTCACAGATCAGCTCGATATCTTCTTCATGATGCTCCGGAAGCAATGCGTTTCCGATTCTCGGACGGTCCTGATGACGTGCTACGCCGCGCAGCGGATAGCTTTCTCCGTTCAGGAAAAATCCCTTTTCCGGGTCTACATGGAAGGTTCTGCAGCCGAAACGGGTGCTTACGCAGTCAAGCTCTTCTTCGCCGTCCATCAGTTTGACTTCCACCGTATACAGATACGGATCTTTTCTTCCGTTCCAGAGATGTACGTTTTCGATCTCAAACTCTGCTACGGTCTGTCCTGCGTCCACCGTTTTGGTCTCCGCAACCGTTCCATCCTGATTCTTCAGCGTATAAACCAGTGTTTTTCCTGCCATGTCTCCGGAAACGTAAACTTCTGTCTCCACTTTTGCGTTTTCCCCGGTAATTTCCGGTGTCACTTTGATTGCCGGAGTTCCATAGTATTCCAGCTCAAAATGTGCTTTCGGCACCGCGATCAGGCTCACCTTGCGGTACAGGCCGCCGTAGAAGGTAAAGTCCGCCTGCTGCGGATATACACGGTCATTGACTCCGTTGTCCACCGCTACAACCACCAGGTTGTCGTCTTTCAGCTCCTCTGTGATCTTTACACGCCAGGTAGAATATCCGCCGTCATGATGCGCCAGCTTTTTGCCGTTTACATAAACATCCGCAGAAGCGTTTGCTCCACAGAATTCCAGATAATATTCTTCTCCTTCCGGCAGATCCATCTTCTTGAATTCATTTGCATAATAGCAGGTTCCGCGGTAATAATCTCCGCCGCCGTCCTGGCCGTCGATTCCGTTCCAGGTATGTGGCAGATCTACCCAGACCCAACGTGTCGGCATGCTCTCCGGAACCTGATCCGCTTCCTTGGAGAATGCCCATTTACTGTTAAATGGCATAATATTTCTCATATTCCATTTCCTCCTTATGCTCGATATTTCAAGAATATCATTTCTCGCCGCTGAATGTTTGGATTTTTTTAGTTGAATTTGTAAAATTTTTGTGTATACTGAGATTTAATAAAATGTTTATAAGAATGGAGGTACTACAGATGCAGATTTCCGCTTCTCCCAGAGAGATCTTTCCTCTTTTCCGGCAGCTTTTATACGATGCCTTCCAAACGGACGCCTTGCTTTTTACCTGACCCTATGAAAACGTTGAACAGATCGACAATTCCATCCGCAAAACGCTGTGGGGCAGTTCCCGCTACGCTCCCCTGGAATTGCTTGACCATGCAGACATCACTTCCGCCCACCACATCGTAATCTTCAAAAGCAGTCTTCGCTTCTACAACATGATCTGTCTGCTTTCCTCCGATTCCCATTCGGATTTTATCAGCATCGGTCCCTTCCGCGACCAGGAAGTCACCTCATCCTTTCTGAGCCAGACGGCCCGTGACAACCATCTGACCGGAGAATCTCTGTCCGTCATGAAAAAATATTACAGTACCATGCCGCTGGCGGATCCGGAATCCGTGGCATCTTTTGCCTCACATTTTCTCAGCGCCTTCCTTCCGGATTATGACAAAATACCGCCTGTCTATTTTAATTTTTCTGAGACAGACCATAAAATTGTTCCGGATCAGGAACTTCTGTTTTCCCAGACCTCCCGCTATGCGGAACAATACGCCAGAGGATACCGGGAAACCATTGACGCTCTCCTTCTCGGTGATTTCGAAACCACTTCCCGTTCCCTGCGCTCCTGGCTTTCGGTCACCGGGCTTCTCAAAGAAATGCACACCGGACGGCTACGCCGGAATCTGGCGGTACTGAACGAGATCTTTGCCTCCGCACTACTATCCTGCCCGGTACATCCCGTTTATATCCGTGAACTTGCCCATGAAATTCAGGTACAGATTGAAAATACGGAAAATTATGAAATGCTCTGCACGCTCCCCGGGCGGATCGCAAGAAAATATTGTCTGCTGGTAAAAAATCAGTCTCATTCCGACTACTCCGCACTGACCCGCCGCGTGATGGACTATATCCGGATCCACCTTGCCGAGGATCTCTCCCTGTCGGTCATAGCCCGGGAATGTCAGCGGCACCCCGCCTCACTCTCCGGCTATTTCCGGAAAGAGACCGGCATGACCATCACTTCCTATATCCGGCAGGAGCGGGTCCGACGGGCAGTTAATTATCTGAACATCTCTTCCCTGGAGATCCGCGAGATCGCATCCCGCGTCGGTTTCCATGACCTTGGGTATTTTTCCCGTGTCTTCCGCGAACAGATGGGCGTTTCCCCCAGCCAGTACCGAAAAACTTTCACGTATTAGAGCGTGTTTAGCGTATGTTTGACAATTGCTTTCACAATTTCACCATAATTTTCCGCTATAATCAAATGGTAACTGTTTGCTGCCATATCGACTACGTTGGTTCCATCGACGGCGTGGAATTCGAAGGCGGGAGTACCAACGGAGCGGGAACTGATCTGACCATTGGCTCCGGTCTCTATATCGATGATTTTGAGGAACAGCTGATCGGCGCACATCCGGGAGATTCCGTAGAAGTCAACGTCACCTTCCCAGACGATTATCAGCAGGAGGAGCTTCAGGGCAAAGAGTCCCAAAAGCCGGATTCTATTCAAAGAATGTCAGCTTTTGGGACTCTCTTTCATCTTCCATCTTTTTATTTTCTTTCGCCGGCTTCGTTCGCCATCTGTATTCTGCCCTCCTGCATACCGCAGACAAAGACAGGTACCAGTTTCGGATCAAACTGCTTTCCCGCCTCCTCCTCCAGAATCTGCAGCGCCCGCTCTTTCGGAATCACATCTTTATAAGAACGTTTTGTAGTCATCGCGTCAAAAGAATCAGCAATGCACAAGATACGTGCAGAAAGAGGGATATTTTCTCCGACGGTTCTTCTCGGATATCCTCTTCCGTCATACCTTTCATGGTGTCCGATCACCGCCGGGATTACATAATCCAGAGAAGGGAGATGACGAATAATCCCAATGGATGCCTCCACATGTCCTTTGATGATCTCATACTCCTCCTCGGTCAATTTTCCCGCTTTGTTGAGAATGGCTTCCGGAATTCCGATTTTTCCCACATCGTGCAAAAGCGCTGCCTGCCGGATGATCTCCACCATATCCGAATTCAACTTCAATTCTTTTGCCAGAGAAGTCGCATAATGCGCTACATTATTGGAATGACTGAACGTATAGTGATCTTTTACATCAATTGCTGCTGTAAGCGCATATATGGTCGATTCGTACCCCTTGTAAATGTTTTTGTGATCTTCTACATCCTCGATGAGATTTTCACGCAATACGGTATCGAAAATCTCAATTCCATTTTTACCCGTACGTTTCACATGATTGACCGCCATATCAGCGTTTTCCAGCAGTTCCTCCACGCTCTTCGCCGCGTAAGGCGCAGCGCTGATTCCCGCGCTGATCGTCAGAACTTTGAGCTTATAGTCCACTGTCTGATCTGTCATCTGAAAGATCTGTTTCTGAATGGATCTGACCAGATTCTGCGCGGAAAATACGTCATATTTCGGAAGAAGAATCGCAAATTCCTTTCCGCTGTAACGCGCCGCATAACCGCTTTCTCCAACACTGCTTTTGATAATCTGCGCGATTCCGCGAAGCGCATTATCTCCCGCCTGGGTTCCGTACAGCTGATTATACAGTTTAAAATCATCGATATTAATGATCGCCAGCGCCAGAGATCCGTCCTCATTCTTCTCAAATTCTTCCCGAAGAATCTCAAAGAAGTATTTCCGGTTCAGAAGCTGCGTCAGCTCATCTGTGCGCGCCTCATAATAAGCCGATTCATAAAGATGTGCATTCTTAATGGCAATGGAAGCGCTGGAAGCTATCATCAGAATCATATCGAGATCCGACCTGCCGATCCGGTGATTGCCCGGAGGATTGGACAGCAGAAGGATTCCCACGATATTTTGTTCATCTCTGAGGCCGATGCATGCTTCAATCCGCAAATTCTGAAGATTTCTCTTTTCCTCTTCCCACATTGCCTTGTATTCGATCATAGAACGGAATTCTCTCATCAGAAGACCGTCGTTTCGTTCCATAATTTTTACCAGCGGATTATCCTTGCGAATCGTAAATGACAGATCGTTCAGAGGCTGATTGCTGTATCGCGCCTGATAATCTCCCGAATCACGGTCCTGAATACAAATATAAATATTTGCAGACTCTACGGTTTCCTGAATAATGTCCACCGTATCCGCCAGAATTTCATCCACATGCAGACTTTTTGCCACCTGATTGTTGAACCTGCGGATTTTTTCCGCATGCTGCGCTTCCTCTTTCACGAAAAGATTTCCCATAATCTTCTGCCAAAGAAACACAAGAATCCAAAAAGTAAACAAGAACAGGACTGCAAAAATCATAATGTAGTAATTTTCGGCTTCCGGAAACCACAGTGCAGTCTGCTTTGTAATATAGGGCATCAAATTATAGTACAGCAAAAAAGTCAGAATCAGGCCGACGCCGTAACAGGCGCTTTCCGACGCTAAAAGTTTCAGCTGAAACAACCGTTTCCGGAGCAATGCATAAATCAGGAAGATTGCATTGACAATTCCCAAAAGGATATCAATCGGGAATTCGTGAAATACCGGAAACAGCAGAGCTAAATTTCCGGCAAACAAGCAGAGAATTCCCAGAACAATAGGCTGAAATTGTTTTAAATACCACCGATCTTTTCGGCAAATGCGAATAATATTGATAAAACAATGAATCACCACAATTGCGGCAGATCCAAAAAGTACCGCCACTTTCCAGGTATACTGATACACAAAAACGATCTCGCCATTTCTCTCCACCATCTCCGGCCAGCGCAGCAAAGTTCCGTTTGGAATATTCAGCACAAATAATGCCATCAGAAAAACGCCGTACAACCCGTTGAAAAATCTGTCTTCCCTGTCTCCAAAGGCATTAACAAACAGGAAGTAAGCATAAGGCATAAGAAGCAATCCGCCCAGCGAAACGTGATACCAGAAAATATAGGATGGATAAATATCCATTCGCATGAATGCGGAACCGCCGCTCCAGCAAATCATGGTAGCCACAAGCAGCAAAAAGTATTTTACTATTTTTACTTTCTTTGCTGCCAGAAAGGTCAAAAAAATGAAACAGTAAAAAAACAAAGCGATAATAGAAATATAACTATAATTTTGCATGACCTTATCTCCTTTGTTCCTTCTGCAATTCCAGCAATTCTCTGAGTTCATAAGGGGAAGGATTCATCTTTCCGATTTCTTTTCCCTTCGTTTCTTTATACTTCTCAAAAGTTCCGCATCTTACGATCGTTACGCACAGGGGGTCCATTCCCAGGATTTTTTTCAGATCACGATAATCCTGATCGATGTATTTAAAATATGTAGTAAGAAGGCTTTTCATAATATCCGTTGTAACTGCATGGCTGATCAGGGCATTTTTTTCCACCTCAAGATACAGATGCAGATACGGGCGGTTATTCTCATTGTATTCCTTCAATGCCGTCCAGTGCGTAATCGGCTGTCCGGAAAGGTTGATAACGCTTTGAATGCCGTTTTTGGAAATCCGGGTAAAGCCGGCAATATCAATAACATCAGGTACCCGGTCCACATATTCAAATCGCGGGATTTTTGTATGATCTTCTTTATTCTGAAGTCCCACACAGCGATAAGTATCTCCCACACGATACCGTGCAAAAGCTCCCCCTTTAAACAAAGTAATCACAATCTCATACTTTTCTCCCGGCACGACTTCATCCATCAGGCAGGTTCTTGGAACATACGATGGATCTTCCAGATTCCTGAGCATATCCTCTTCAGGAATAAACTCATAAAAACTGGTATCAGGGAAAAAATACATCCCGTTCCTGGTCCAGGTCTCCGTACCGGAAATGGATGGTTCCGTTCCCGCAAAAAGTTCCATCGGACGCACACCCCAAAGTTCTTCCAGATCATCCTTATAACACCAGTTATCCGTGCCTGCTACCATGAATCCTTTCAAATGAAACAGATCCTTGGGTTTCAACGGCCGGTTTTCCTTCTTGCATCTTTGCTTCGCCCGCAGGATTCTCAGGAGCATATATGGCTTGTACTTCAAAAGTTCTGACGGACGTATGGCTCCTTTCTGAGACATGGATGAGAGACTTTGACTGACCGCATAGGCAACACTTCCAAGCCCAAAGAAAAATTCCAGATCTTTTTTCATCGCCATCTTAAATCCTGCCTTATTTCTTTCACTGAAAGACATATTAACAGCATCCTTGACCGCGGGGAGAAACTGAATGCCTATTTCTTCATTCAGGGCAAGCGGAAACAGACCCGTTGCAAACGGAAGAGGCGCAAGTCCATATAAAATTTTATCTGTATCTGCAATATCAAATTTCCCTCTCTCCCTGCTGGTAGATAAGATCAGACACGCAATGACATTATTCCGATAAACATCCAGCATGCTTCTCGTATACGGTGCCAGTTTGATTGGGTGTCTTCCACCTTCCCAGGTAGTCTGGATCCAGATCACCGGATTTCCGGGAAGTGTTTCTGATTTTTTCTGAAGAAGAATATCCGCATAATCCTCATAGGTAGTCAGCGGCACCATCTGTCTGAATTCTTCAATTGTTTTGGGCTTTTTCCCCTTCAAAATAGAACGGCCGAGTTCACAGTTCGACCATAGCTGTATCTGTTCCTCCATCAATCTTCTCTGGATGTTCATATACTCTTCCATGGACAGATCCAAAAATCCGCAGTACTGATCCCAGATTTCCTGATAACGCCGCTCCTTTAATTGTTCTGAAAGGCTCATTTTTCCCCAGCTCCTTTCCAGGTATTTCTGCAACGTAAAATACTTCTCTTATTGGGAAGCAGAAATGGAGTTGCTTTCTTGTATTCTTCGTAATTGGAAAATGTTTTCGGAAAGCTGTACAGATCCTGAAAGATCACATACAAAATATTCAGAACGATCATTGTAACTGCAAACAGCATTCCATCGCGGTCCTTCCACAGAGCTCCCAGACACAGATAAAGTCCCGCAAACCACAAAACACCGGGATGTCGACACAGAGCGTACACTCCCTCTGTATATGCTTCCCGGTACCTACTTTCTTGTATATATGTTGTCTCAAAAGGCAGTGCAAAAAAAAGCGTATAGATCAGAAAGCACAGAAAAAAAACTCCTCCTGCAATCCATACAAGATCAGAAGGCGCGGACAAAAAAGCCTCCCTGTTTGACCAGAATAAAATTCCGGTTCCTGCAGCCACAAAAACGCTTCCTATCACGAACAGCGTTCCCATCCATCCTGAAAGTTTTCTCACACTATTCACATCATAAAGAAAATAACAGAAAAACCCAAGACATCCGAAAAATAATGCTAACATGCCGTATTCCTGCCTTTCGTACAGTCAGCTATTATTCTATCATAGTGGTCACAAAAAAGTCAAACAACGGGAGACTTTTTTTGAAAATATATTACATTTTTTCTAATACTTTCGGTGGTCGTCTGAATGTTAACAAATCACGGCTCCTTACCGTTTGTCCCCAAGGAAGAACAGTGCAACCGTTCCAGGACCCGCATGGGCTCCAATCGTAGCACCTACCGGATGAATATGGATATCCTCAATTCCATACTTCTCCCGTACCAGATCCGCAACCATCCGCGCATCTTTTTCGCAGTCTCCATGGCTGATAAAAATCGTCTGGTTCTTGTCCTTCCAGCTTCCAATCCTTTCATCCATCATCCGTACCAGTTCCGCCAGCGCTTTCTTTCTGCCTCTGACCTTGGACAAAAGAATCAGATGCCCTTCGTCGTCCACATGGAGCATCGGTTTGATTCCTGCCATCGTTCCCACGATAGCACTCAGCTTGGAGACCCGTCCTCCGCGGTGCAGATGGAACAGATCGTCTACGGTAAACACATGACAAAGATAAAGTTTGTTCTCCTCCAGGAAATCTCCGACTTCCTGCATGGATTTTCCTTCTTCTTTCATTTTGACCGCATAGTAAAGCAGCAATCCCTCGCCCATGGAAGCACACAGGGAATCCACAACACGGATCGTGATTTCCGGATATTCCTCCATCAGTTCCTGCGCGGCGATCCGGCCGCTGTTGACGCTTCCGCTGAGACCGGAAGAAAATCCCAGATACAGGATATCAATCCCCTTTTCCACATAAGGAAGCCAGCATTTCTTTATATCCTCGGAATTTGCCTGAGAAGTCGTCGGCATTGCTCCGGCGCGCATCCACTCATAAAACTGATGAGAATCCACCTTATGCTCTTTATCAAACGTTTCTCCATTCACGGTACAGCTCAGGCTCACATATGGAATCTGGTGTTCCTCGTAGAATGATTCCGGCATGTCACAGGTATCGTCTGTCGCAATCACATATTCTTTCATAACTACACCTTCTCTCCTGCATTCTCTTTGTGTTTAATCTTACCATTCTGTGCCGGAATTTTCAATACATAGTTTTCAAAACTACGTGACAGCTGTAACGGTTCTACTGCCGGAACAACTGCTCCCGGCTTATTCCATAGCCTCCAGAACTTCGATTGCCTTCTCAAGCTGAACATCGCTTTCCGCGTCCTCCGGCTGCTCCGCCTCCACATCCGGCGCAATGCCGACGCCATGGATATCATTTCCTTTCGGTGTATAATAATGAGCAACGGTCAGCTTGACAACGCTCTGATCCGGAAGCGTATAGAAATCCTGCACGATGCCTTTTCCGAATGTCTGGGTTCCGACGATGGTTCCCAACCCGTAATCCTTGACTGCTCCGGTAAAAATTTCTCCGGCGCTGGCTGTATTTTCATCCACCAGAACGACCAGCGGAATATCCAGGGGCGTCTCTCCCTCACAGGTATATTCCTCCCGGTTTCCCTGTTTATCCTCCGTATACACGATCAGCCCTTCCGGCAGGATCTGTCTCAGCGTATCGCATACCGCAGTGACCAGACCTCCTGGATTACCTCTCAGGTCAATCAAAAGCTTCTGGAGCCCTTCCTCCTGAAGCTGCTGATAAACGTCGGCAAACTGGTCGGAAGTGAGCCCTGTAAACTGGCTGATGGCCAGATATCCAATGGTATCTGTCAGCATCTTTCCTGCCACAGTCTGTGTCTCCAGTTTCTCTCTGGTCACCTCCGCCTGGATCTGTCCTGTCCCCTCCCGTTCCACAGTCAGGTTGATCGTATCGTTCTCTCCTTCCCGTATCAGGGCGGCTGCTTCTGTCACGGTCATGGAAGTCACATCCGTACCGTCCACTGCGATCAATATATCTCCCGCCTGAATGCCCGCCTCAGCCGCAGGTGAACCGTCCGTCACTTCCACAATCGTCAGACCGGCGCCTTCCTCCGTCTGCCCGATAGTGATTCCTACCCCTTCATAGTAGCCTTCCTGTGAGGTCGCCAGTTTCTGAAACTCTTCTTCTGTGTAGTAGTCCGCATATCTGTCGCCAAGACCGCTGATCAGTCCTCGGTACATACCCTCAGCCAATGCCTCCTCATCCTTCTCGCCCACATAAACCTCGTCGATCAGCTGCTCGATCGTCCGGATCTTTTCGCTGGTCTGCACGCTGGTCGGGGTATCCGTTCCTCCAGGCAGCCATATAAAATGGGAAGCTGTGCGAATGACTGTCAGAAGAAGGATCACTGTAACGGCTCCGGCAAGGAAACTTCCCCAGCCATTTTCTTTCTTCTCCGGTTTTCGTTTTCCTATCATCTCCTGCCCTTTCTTTTCTCTTTCTGAGGCTTCTTCCTGCTGGTTACTGTTTTGCTGTCTGATTTCTTCGTTCATATCTGCTCCTGTTTCCGAAAAAAGCTGCCTCATGGCAGGTTTACCCTTTCCAATGAGACAGCCCCCTGAATTCTATTATATGATATTTCTTTGCCCGTTCATTCCTCTTCTGTCTGTGCCGTCGGTAACCGCCATGGCGGAATCTTTTCTTCCGACTGTCACATCAGACTTTCAGATGCCTGCGGATCGTAAAAATACTTCCGATCAGACCGATGCCTATTCCCAGAAGCACTCCCACCGGGAGCAGTGTTCTGAAAACTTCGTTGACCGGAAGGAAGGTCATGATATTGGTCAGCGCGCTGAAATTATTCATTGCATAACTGATCACTCTTCCGTAAATCATATACCACAGCAGCAACGGAATCGCCGCGCCAACCAGTCCGATGAGCATACCTTCGATCAGGAACGGCGCTCTTACAAAAAGGTTGGTCGCTCCGATCAGTTTCATAATTCCAATCTCTTCCTTGCGGACAGAGATACCAACAGTAACCGTATTGCTGATCAGGAACGCGGAAACCGCCAGAAGAATCAGGATGATCGCAATCGACACATATCCAACCACCCGGTTCAGTGTAGACAGCGTTGCGCTTGCTTCCTGCTGCTGGCTGACGTCACGGACACCTTCCAGTGTTTTGATATATTCAACCACCGCATTCTGATCTTCAATCCTGTTTACATATACATTATAATGGGCGGAATTTGCCAGCGGGTTATCGTTGGGATTGATCAGATTCTTTGCCCGCTCTTTCGCCTCCTCATCCCCCTCGTCCAGGTTCAGATATTCCGTAATATACTCGTCCCACGCGTCATCCGCGGAAACATAATCAATCTGCTTGATCAGCGACGTCTTCGAGGCGATCTGTACGCCGATCGTATCGATCGTTGCCTGATCGGTTTCCTCGTTGAAGTATACTACGATATTTACGGATGATTCCACATTCTTCATCATGTAGTTGAAGTTTACAACTACCGAATAGAAGATGCTGAACATAAAAATGCAGGCTGCCATCGTTGCCACAGACGCCAGTGAGAACATTTTGTTTCTCCAGATGCTCTTGACGCCCTGCTTGATGCTGTATCCCAGTGTACTAAGCCTCATGGTATTCGCCCTCCCTTTCGTCACTGATGATCACGCCTTTACGCATCGTGATGACACGTTTTTTCATAGCGTTGACGATCTCTCTGTTATGGGTTACAACCAACACGGTCGTTCCGCGGGAATTTATTTCATCCAAGAGCTTCATGATCTCCATAGAATTTCCCGGATCCAGGTTTCCTGTAGGCTCATCCGCCAGAAGAATGTCTGGCCGGTTTACGATGGCTCTCGCCACAGCCACACGCTGCTGCTCTCCTCCGGACAACTCCTTCGGAAAAGACTTGTATTTCTCAGCCAGTCCCACCAGTGTGAGAACTTCCGGAACACGCTTTTTGATCACCCGGTTGGGTTTCTCAATCACCCTCTGGGCAAAAGCCACATTCTCATATACGTTCCTGTCCTTCAGCAGACGGAAATCCTGGAAAACCACACCGACACCGCGGCGGTATTTCGGAACTTTTCCCCGTCTCATCCGGTTCAGATTCTGCCCGTTTACCTTAATTGTTCCTGAGGTCGGTTCCAGTTCTTTCAGAAGCAGCTTGATCAGCGTTGATTTTCCGGAACCGCTGTTGCCCACAATAAAGACAAATTCCCCCTTCTCAATGTGCAAGGATACGTTATTGACAGCAGGCTGCCCCTTGGCGTAACTCTTACTTACACTGTCTAAAGTAATCATTCTTACTCCTCCTTGATGGGTAACAGTTCAGCCAGCTGAACTGTTACGGCATCCGCCCATAAAGAATCGCTTCGCGATGGGGCGTATGCCCATAAACACTACGTTTTCATACGGTCTGCGCAGTAAATGCGCAGATCTGACCGAATAGTTACCCTTAATGGTGCTCTCAATAATCGAGCGTTTCCATGTACTTCATGTACTGAACGACCATAAGGGCGATCTTGAACGTGATCGCGTCTTCAAAAATCCGCAGATCCAGACCCGTACTCTTCTGAAGCTTATCCAGACGATATACCAGTGTATTTCTGTGAATGTATAACTGACGCGAGGTCTCGGACACATTCAGCGAATTTTCGAAAAATTTATTGATCGTTGTCAGTGTTTCCTCATCAAAGTCATCCGGAGAATTGTCTCCGAAAATTTCTCTGATGAACATTTTGCACAATGGAATCGGAAGCTGATAGATCAGTCTGCCAATACCCAATGAGCTGTATGCATAGATATCCAATTCGTCCGAGAAGATTTTACCCACATCCATAGCCATTTTTGCTTCCTTGTAAGAACGTGAGACATCCTTTAACTCTTTGACGATGGTACCATAAGCAACATGTGTCTTCCCCTCATCGTCTTCTCCCACTGCGTCAAGCATTGCCGCAGCCACTTTGTTCATCTCCGCATAATCCTCGTCTTGTCCTACTTCCTTGACGATGATAATGCTCTTTTCATCAACGGCGGTAATAAAATCTCCGGACTTCGTTCCGAACAGACTTCGGATGCTTTCCAGCGAACCACTGTTTTTTTCCGGATCCGTCTCAACAATAAAGACCAGCCGCCGCGTCTCAATGTCAATATGTAGTTTCTTCGCACGGTTATAAATATCAACCAACAGAAGATTGTCCAACAGAAGGTTTTTGATAAAATTATCCTTGTCAAAACGCTCCCGGTATGCAACCAGAAGCCCCTGAAGCTGAAAGACCGCCATCTTTCCCACAAGATAATTGTCGTCGTTATTGCTTTTGACAATCAGAATATACTCAAGCTGATGCTCTTCGTATACCTTAAAAAAATGATAGTTTTTCATCATCTGCGAGTCTGCCTGAGACTGCGCAAAACTGACGATCGCTTCTGTCCCTATTTCCGTCTCCGGAAATGTGGATACCAATACCTTCCCCTCCACATCTGTCACGCACAGGTCTGCACGGGAGATCGCTTTGATTCCCTCCACTGTGCTCTGCAATATCTGGTTTGAAATCATTCCTTTACCCTCTTTCATTTTATGGTTTTTGCTGTTGGCGGCATCGTTTCGTTGATGCCTATGATGTATCACCCGGTACGGCCCCATTCCTTCCGGGTTCTGCGGGCAGGTTCCCCATGTATAACCAGCCCGGCATATAGCTATTTTAATACAAAATGCCTAAAAAGGAAAGAGATTTTACTGCAAATGTTATAATTGAGGGGTTACTGCTCATTCTTGTACTTTGTCACCATACGTTTAAAAGTATTCTTCTTCAAAAGCTTTCCCCACCAGCTGATTTTTATTCCTGCTTCGTTTTGTACGGTAGGATGCTCTCCGAGACTGAGCCAGATTTTTGCGCTGATCTTGCTTCGATTGTCCATAACGAATCGGTCCTGAAGCGTTCCCTTCAGTCCACTGACGATGACATCCGCAGTCTCACTGTTGATTTCATTCAGCAAACTGTCTACTCCCGCCTCATCCAGTGACTCTACCACTGCGCCCCCTGCCACCTGGATTCCCGGATAGGTCTCCTGCAGATATTTCTCCAGGCTTTCCACTTCATCTTCCGTCTCCCCCAGCACAAAAATCCTGCTTCCGATCTGAATCAGATACCAGAAGAGACGCGCGATGAATTCGTTCGCCTCGACCTCTTCATACAGAGTGCCGTCCTCTTCAATTCCCGCTGCGGTAAGAATCTCTGTCTCGCCGATGATGCTCATATCCAGATCTTTCAGGTAAGTTTTCCACTGTTCATCCTCATCGGCCAGCAGCAGCATCTGCATGGTTACAATGCCGATCGTATTCAGCAGATCATTCTGCATATATTCACCGACCATCTCCATGGCTTCATCTACCTGATAGTTATCCAGCTCCACACCTAAAACGTTAATTTTTTTCTCCATTTCTCTGTTACTGCCAATGGCAACTCCTTGCTTATACTTCGCGTCCATTTGGCTATTGTACCAAAAAAAGAGACTGTTGTCAAAACAGTCTCTTTTTACTGCTTTCATTTCATAATAGCTCAATTGGCTGAACTGTTACGGCATTCTCAAAGCTTATACCTCGAACATCAGATCTCCGTAAGAAGGCATCGGCCACATTTCTTTGTCCACGATCATTTCCAGTCTGTCAACCGGCGCGCGAAGTGCCTCCATTGCCGGCACCACCGACTCATGATAAAATTTTGCCTGCTCCATACCATCCGGCATTGCAAAAGCCTTATCCTCCGTCACCATCAGATGCTTCAGAGCTTCCTGCGTTTCTTTGAGAAGTGTGCTGGTCTCTTCCAGCAGTTCTTTCTGTACCGTTACTTCCGATACGCCCGCCGCTGCGATCGTGTTGACGGAATTCGCAAGAGACGTCGCATATTTGATAACTGCCGGAATGATCTGTTTGCTTGCCATATCGATCATGGTCTTCGCTTCGATATTGATCGTTTTGGCATAGTTCTCATATTTCACCTCCGCACGGGATTCCAGTTCGCTCTTTGTGAACACCTTGAAATCACCAAACAGACGGATTGCCTTTTCTGTTGTAAGCGCCGGAATTGCGTCTACCATACATCCAATATTCGGCAGACCTCTTCTCTCTGCTTCCTGAACCCACTCCTCGGAATAACCATTGCCGTTGAAGATGATCCTCTGATGCTCGCTCAGGTTTTTCTTAATCAGGTCATGCACTGCCTCTTCCTTGTTTTCTGCTTTTTCCAGTACATCACAGGCATCTCGGAACGCCTCTGCAACGATGGTGTTCAGGACGATGTTCGGGGATGCGACGGAATCTCTGGAACCAACCATACGGAATTCAAACTTGTTTCCGGTAAATGCAAATGGAGACGTACGGTTCCGGTCTGTTGCGTCTTTGGTCAGACCCGGAAGAGTCTTGACACCTGTAGACAGGGTTCCTCCCTTTTTGCTGTTGGTTGCGCTTCCTGTGCTGATCAGCTGTTCCACCACATCTTCCAGCTGCTCTCCAAGGAATACGGAAATGATTGCCGGCGGCGCCTCATTGGCTCCCAGACGGTGATCATTGCCCGGATCCGCCGCTGACTCACGGAGAAGATCCGCATGCACATCTACTGCTTTCAGGATACAGCTCATAACCAGCAGGAACTGGATATTGTCGTGAGGGGTTTTTCCCGGATCCAGAAGATTGATTCCATCGTCCGTAGTCAAGGACCAGTTGTTATGTTTACCGGATCCGTTTACTCCTGCGAACGGTTTTTCATGAAGCAGGCACTTCATTCCATGCTGACACGCCACACGTTTCAGCGTCTGCATAACCAGCTGATTATTGTCAACAGCGATGTTTGCCTCTGCGTAAATGGCAGCCAGCTCATGCTGCGCCGGCGCAACCTCATTGTGCTGAGTCTTCGCGGTCACTCCCATTTTCCACAGTTCGATATTAACGTCTTTCATAAACGCGGCAATTCTTTGACGGATGGTTCCGAAATAATGGTCATCCATCTCCTGGCCCTTCGGCGGCATCGCGCCGAACAGAGTGCGTCCTGTGTAGATCAGGTCTTTTCTCTGCTGGAATTTTTCAGCATCCACCAGGAAATACTCCTGCTCCGGTCCTACAGACGGAGTAACTTTTTTGGAATTCGTATTTCCAAACAGCCTCAGCAGACGCAGGGACTGCTCATTGATCGCCTCCATGGAGCGCAGAAGCGGCGTCTTCTGATCCAGCGCTTCACCATTATAGGAACAGAACGCTGTCGGGATACACAGTGTGGCTCCTGCCGCGTCCTGGCGTACAAATGCCGGTGAAGTACAATCCCATGCGGTATATCCTCTCGCCTCAAAGGTCGCCCGAAGACCGCCGGAAGGAAATGAGGAAGCATCCGGCTCACCTTTGATCAGCTCCTTACCGGAAAAGCTCATAAGTACCTTTCCGCTTGGAAGCGGAGACGTGATAAAGGAATCATGTTTTTCTGCAGTCACACCTGTCAGCGGCTGGAACCAGTGTGTATAATGTGTCGCGCCCTTCTCAATTGCCCATTCCTTCATTTCATGTGCAATCATATCCGCCGTCTGAAGATCCAGGTCACCGCCTTCTGCGATGATCTTTTTCAGCTTCTTGTACACGTTCTTCGGAAGACGTTCCTGCATCACTTTGTCATTAAACACATTTTCGCCAAAAATGGCAGCAGCATTTACATATTCGCCCATAGTTTTCTCCTTTTCCTTTTTTAACTGACAAAAGGGCTTTCTCAAAAAATCTTTCATTTTTTGTAGAACGCCCTTGTCTTACATATGCTGTATGGAATTTTATTTCCAACTTGCTTACAAGATACCTCAAAAAACGGGAAAACGCAAGTATTTTTTTTCGTTTTCACACTTTTTGTTTATTTCTCCAAAACATTTTTTGTTTCCGAGCATTTTTTGGATATCCTGCCCATCTCTGCTGTAATGTCAGCAGTTCTCATGCTTTGTTGGCAGAACCGAACAGTTCGATTTTTTCTCTTACTGTCTCTTTGATCGCCTCCGCGCCAGGAGCCAGTAATTTACGCGGGTCATATCCCTTACCCTGCTGATCTTTTCCTTCTTCAATGTATTTGCGTGTCGCTTCAGCGAAAGCCAGCTGGCACTCCGTATTTACATTGATCTTGGAAACACCAAGATCGATCGCTTTTTTGATCATATCTGCCGGAATTCCTGTACCTCCATGAAGTACCAGCGGCATAGCTCCGGTCAGCTGCTGGATCGCATCCAGAGTCTCAAAGCTCAGTCCCTGCCAGTTTGCCGGATATTTTCCGTGAATGTTTCCGATTCCAGCTGCCAGCATATCAACGCCCAGATCAGCGATCATCTTGCATTCTTTCGGATCTGCGCATTCGCCCATACCTACTACGCCGTCTTCCTCACCGCCGATGGAACCAACCTCAGCTTCCAGAGAGATTCCTTTCTCACGGCATACTTCAACCAGCTCTTTTGTTTTCGCCACGTTCTCATCGATCGGATAATGGGAACCATCGAACATGATGGAGGAAAATCCTGCTTCGATGCATTTATAACATCCGTCATAAGTACCATGGTCCAGATGCAGGGCAACAGGAACGGTAATGTTCATTTCCTCGATCATTGCCTTTACCATAGCGGCAACAGTCTTGAAGCCTGTCATATATTTTCCGGCTCCTTCAGATACACCGAGAATTACCGGAGAATTCATTTCCTGAGCAGTCTGCAGAATGGATTTTGTCCACTCGAGGTTGTTGATGTTGAACTGGCCTACTGCATAGTGGCCTGCTTTTGCTTTTTCCAACATTTCTTTTGCTGAAACTAACATAGTAATTGCCCTCCTAAACACGATATCATTTATCGTTAATTTTATAACTTGGCTTTATTATACATCAACTTTTTCAAAATGCCAATACTGGTTTTGCTCCGGAAATGATTTTCGTAACGGTTCAGCAGGGCTGAACTGTTACTGATTTTCGCATGTGTTCACTTACTCCGCTTTCAGCGCCGGAAGAGAAGATTCCGGATTCAGCACCAGCTCCATGGCATGCTTCTGCGCCTCGATCCTTACAAAGCTATGCTCACCGCCGTATTCGCCGTCCAACGTCCACGGGATCTCCTGATTGGATTCGATCAGAATGCGGTCTGTCTTGAAAGAGTCCACCAGACTCGTAATATTTTCCGCCATCACCAGAGACGCGATGATCTCATTGAGCTCGATGGGGTTTTTCGGACGTTTAATCAGGGTCACCTCAAACAACCCGTCATCCAGATGTACGTCCTTACCCGGCAGGTTTTTGAATCCACCGACTGAGCGTGCATTGGTCACCATGCCATAGATGTATTCTCCTTCGAAAGTACGGCCGTTGGCGTCCACCCGGATCCAGTAAGTAGGAACATTCCAGATTCTTTTCGAACCTTCCAGCAGATAAGCCAGATGGCCGAGCACATTTTTCAGATGCTGGTCCGTCTCATAAGAGACATCGGTGAAGAGACCAAATGCTGCGATATAAACAAAATTTCCCTTGTTAAATCTCCCTACGTCGCAGGAATAGAGTTTTCCCTCGATAATATCTCTTGCAGCCTTCACCATGTCCTTTGAGATCTCCAGGCTGTTTGCAAAGTCATTGGTGCTTCCTGCAGGGATGTACCCCAGCGGAATCCGTTCCTTACATTCCATAAGCCCGCTTACGACCTCATCCAGCGTTCCGTCTCCTCCGCTGCATACCACCAGATCCATCTCCGGCGCAAGTTCTTTGGTTTTCTCATGAGCGTCACCGATTCCCTGGGTGGGATGAGCAACGACTTCATAGCCTCCCTTCACAAACGTGTCGATGATTTCATACAGCTTGTTTTTGATCTGAGCTTTTCCGGATTTGGGATTGAAGATAAATAGGAGTCGCTTTTTCATAGATTGATCTCTCCTTCTCGTTGCAAAGCCTCTGATCCGTCAAGAAGAATTAAAAATTCCCCTGTAACAAACAGGCCAGACTGCGATGGGGAATCCATCAAAGTCTGGCCTGTCATTTACGGAACTGATTATACTAATTCGATAACAACTTCCATAGCTGCATCGCCCTTACGCGGTCCGATTTTGATGATTCTTGTGTAACCACCATTACGTCCTTCATATTTCGGAGCGATTTCGTTGAACATCTTGTCAACCATATCAACTTTCTTGGTGTTTTTCTTACGTCCGGCTGCTTCCTTCGGAACTTCTGTTACCGGATAGAAAACTTTTGCCATCTGACGTCTTGCATGCAGTCTGGACGGAGCGTCTTTCTTGATCTCCTTCTGCACTTCATCGTATACAGTAACTTTCTTGCCGTCTTTTACTTCTTTCACACGTTTGCCGTCTGCATCCTTGCGGGCAACCTTTGCGGTTACGGTTACGGTTTCGAAGTTATCTTTCTCTTTTACTGCCAGGGCAATCAGACCCTCAGCGATCTTGCGGATCTCTTTTGCTTTTGTCTCTGTTGTCACGATTTTTCCGTGATACAGCAGATTGGTAACCTGATTTCTCAGTAACGCTTTTCTCTGGTCAGATGTTCTGCCGAGTTTTCTATATTTTGCCATGATTCTTTTCCTCCATTTGTGGAACTCCGGGCCATGCTTCATCGGTCTTACTGGCAGGGAGTTTTTCTTCTACAAATTTCAAACGGAGCGCAGAGCTGTCTTCTGCTTATTCTCCGTCCCCAGGACTCAAAGAAAGTCCCAGTTCTTTTAATTTTGCCAAAACTTCTTCCAGGGATTTCCGTCCAAGGTTGCGGACTTTCATCATATCTTCAGAAGTCTTATTGCACAGTTCTTCTACGGTATTGATACCGGCACGTTTCAGACAGTTGTAAGAACGAACAGAAAGCTCCAGCTCGTCGATGTTCATCTCCAGAACCTTCTCTTTCTCGTTGTCCTCTTTCTCGATCATAACCTCTGCTGTCTTCGCGTTCTCAGACAGATCGATAAAGAGTTTCAGATGCTCGCTCAGTACTTTTGCCGCAAGGCTGACAGCCTCATCCGGCTCCAACGTACCGTTAGTGTATACGTCCAGGGTCAGCTTATCGTAGTCGGTAATCTGTCCCACACGGGTATTCTGCACAGTCAGGTTTACTCTCTCCACCGGTGTATAGATCGCATCCACTGCAATTACACCGATCGGCATATCATCGCTCTTTCCTTTGTCTGCACTGATATAACCGCGTCCTTTTGTGATGGTCAGTTCCATATACAGCTTGCTGTCAGCACCGCCGTTCAGGGTAGCGATCACCTGATCCGGATTCATGATCTCGATATCCTGATCCACCTGAATGTCGGATGCCCGAACAACACCTTCACCTTCGAACTCAATATATGCAACCTTCGCCTCGTTCGTCTCGCTGTTGTTGCGGATTGCAAGGCTTTTCAGGTTCATGATAATTTCGGTCACATCTTCCTTGACACCCGGAATAGAGCTGAACTCATGCAGAACGCCTTCGATCTTTACCTGGCTTACTGCTGCGCCCGGCAGAGAGGAAAGCATGATTCTGCGTAAGGAATTGCCAAGAGTAGTACCATAGCCGCGCTCCAGGGGTTCCACAACGAATCTTCCGTACTTCTTGTCTTCAGAAATCTCTGTAATTTCAATTTTCGGTTTGTTAAAATCAAACACTCGAAAGCCCCTCCTTTTAAATTGGTTGGCCGATTTACCCGTTTATTATTTAGAATACAGCTCGACGATCTGCACTTCATCAACCGGAACATCAATTGCTTCTCTGGTCGGAACTTCTTTTACAGTTCCTTTCAGTGCTTCCAGATCTGCGTCGATCCATTCCGGAGTAAGGCGTCCGCCTGTAACCTCCACGATGTCTTTATATCTCTGAGAAGATTTCTTGTTCTCTTTGATTTCAATTACGTCACCAGCTTTTACCTGATAAGACGGGATATTTACGCATTTTCCGTTAACCAGAACATGCTTGTGGTCAACAATCTGTCTTGCCTCTTTTCTGGTTCTCGCCATACCCATACGGAATACAACGTTATCCAAACGCAGCTCAAGCAGGATCATCAGGTTTTCACCAGTCTGGCCAGCCATTCTGTCTGCCTTCTCGTAATAGTTACGGAAAGGTTTCTCCAGAACGCCGTAGATGAATTTTGCTTTCTGTTTTTCTCTCAGCTGAAGACCATACTCAGATACTTTTCTGTTCGCTCTTTTCAACTGTCTTGTGGACTTTTTATCAATACCCAGATATACCGGATCCAGACCCAGGGACCGGCATCTTTTCAGGACTGGTACTCTATTTACTGCCATGTTCTTGACCTCCTAATCAGACTCTTCTACGTTTTGGTGGACGGCATCCATTGTGCGGAACCGGAGTTACGTCACGGATGCTGGTTACTTCGATACCGCATGCCTGCAGCGCACGAATTGCTGCCTCACGGCCTGAACCAGGTCCCTTAACCATAACATCAACTGTCTTCAGACCATGAACCAGAGCTGCTTTTGCTGCTGTCTCTGCCGCTGTCTGAGCTGCATAAGGAGTAGATTTCCTTGAACCTTTAAATCCAAGACCACCGGCACTTGCCCAGGAAAGAGCGTTTCCCTGTGCGTCAGTCAGAGTAACAATTGTATTATTGAAAGATGACTGGATATGTGCCTGTCCGTGTTCAACGTTTTTCTTCACACGACGTTTTGTCGTTTTCTTTGTCACTTTAGCCATTTTAAAAACTAACCTACACTTTCTTATTCTATATTTTCAGTTACGGATTATTTCTTCTTGTTTGCTACGGTTCTCTTCGGACCTTTGCGGGTTCTTGCATTGGTCTTTGTCTTCTGACCACGAACCGGCAGACCTTTACGATGACGGATTCCACGGTAGCATCCGATCTCCTGCAGACGTTTGATGTTCATTGCGATTTCTCTGCGCAGATCACCTTCTACAGTCTGAGTCTCATCGATTACTGCACTGATTTTCTTTACTTCGTCATCTGTCAGATCACGGCAGCGTGTATCAGGATTAACACCTGCTTCTGCCAGAATACGGTTGGAGCTTGTTCTGCCGATACCATAGATATAGGTCAGGCCGATCTCCACACGTTTGTCTCTTGGTAAGTCTACACCAGCGATACGAGCCATGTAATTGTTCCTCCATTTTCTTACAAGTCATTAATATTTTCCTAATTGGGATACAGGTATGTGTGTATCCAGTCATGGCCTTCCATGACCTTTCCGCCCGGCACTTTGATCTTTCAGACGGTATTTGATGTGCCTTCGCGGTATTAAGCAATATTATAAGGGATGATACGCCCTGCGGCGCATATCCGCCGGAGGCTCCTGATTCAGCATGCCGCTGCGGACCGGCAGTCCTTTCGGTTTCCCCGTTCCTGCAGCAGATTCCCGCCGATCTGGTCACAGCCGGACCGCAGGTATCTTTCAGGTTCTCACTTTATAATATTAACAGAAGCTTTCGCTTCTTTTCAGCCGCTTAAAAAAAGTTTTCAAACAGATTGGATCAGCCCTGTCTCTGTTTGTGTTTTGGATTCTCGCAAATGATCCGGATGCTGCCTTTTCTCTTGATGACTTTGCATTTCTCGCAGATCGGTTTTACGGATGATCTTACTTTCATCGTGAATCTCCTTTCTTCCTTTCCCTTTTTTACGGGTTGCGTAAAGCTTTTGGCATCGGTTTTTGTGGGTTATCAAAGGGACCGCGCACAAAAGTTCGTTATATAGTATAGCACTGCAAATCCTGGAATGCAAGGGCTTTTTTTACTTTTTTGTGAAATGTGGGACGGTCGGTAAGAGGCGGGAGCGGGCGGCGGGGGCGGGATTTGCAGATTCGCTTCTCACTCCGGCCTTCGGACAGACAGAGCATTGTGTTCGCCCCGTTTTGGGCGGTTTCTTCCTGTGGTTCGTTTTGTCGGGTCGGACATCACCGTTTTCTGAAGCATGGCGGCCGCCTCCGGACAAATGGCATTCATGTATTTTTCCCATTTGTCATAGGCAAATACGCCATGGTCAAACAAGTTTTCTATCTGCCCGCAGGTATTAATAATATGAAGCATCTTAACGTCTCCTATCTGTGATACAGCTCTGGTATGATAATCTTTCAAAGAAGGATGTTATGCTTTCCTCAAAAACGCCTCAGCCATATCACTCAATCCAAATCCTGCCAGCAAATCCCTCATGTCCTCTTTCAACTCCTCACGGCTGAACTCACACTCTTCCAGGTATTCGTCACTCTTCCCATTCAGATAATCATAAAACAGCAGCATAACCTTCAGATTCGCCATTTCGCCGTCTTCGCACAATTCATAAACTCTGTTCTCTGCCTCGTTAATTCTGCCGTCATCCACCATCTCCAGCAATTCCCGCAGAACCTCATTTTCTTTCGTTCCCCGAAGCAGCTCCTCCGAATCCTCTTCCAGATCCATCTGAAACAGCAGCTTCAGTAACATCCGCACCATCTCCCTGATCTGGCGCATAATATAATCTTCTTCAAACAAGCCAATCTACTCCTCTCTGTGGTCATCGCTTCCTATTCTCTGAACGCACCACTTTCTTTCCGTCAGAAACAGCCAAATGACTCAACGTCACACACGGATCCGCAGCACAAAGAGATCCTCGCTTTTCACGAAAACAGAAACCAGTCCGAACGGCCCCGCAGTCTATGCGGATGGCGCGGACATCTGCAGAACCGGTTGGAAATTCTTAGCGGCCGGAAGGCCTTTCAGACGGGGCAGGCGAAGTGCTTCCCGCACTGAGCCTGAGGAGCGCTGAGACGGGAATTTATAAAAAATTCCTGTCGAATCGCTCCGGTACCCGACTGAAAGGCCTTCCGGCCGCTTAGAATTTCCCCGGTCCTGCAGCCGTCCGCGCTGTCCGCATAGACTGCGGGGCTGTTCGGGCTGGTTTCGTCCGCCTTAGACGCATATCCGCATAAGCCGCAGACCGTTCCGGCTGGTTTCGTCCGCCTTATTTATCACGCCAGATAATGCGTCCTTTGTCCAGATCGTACGGAGAAAGCTCGATCGTAACCTTATCTCCCGGAAGGATACGGATAAAGTTCATACGAAGCTTGCCGCTGATATGTGCCAGAACAACGTGTTTGTTCTCCAGCTCTACCTTGAACATCGCGTTCGGCAGTTTCTCCAGAACGGTTCCTTCTACTTCAATTACATCTGCCTTAGACATTTTTCAAACCTCCTTTGCTTTCAACGCTTTACGGATTTCCAGATCGGATGAAATCTCTGTCTGCTGATAATCGATCTGTACATGCATCAGCTTCTTTTTCTTCGGCCGCTCCAGCGGGCGGATCTTTCCGTCCGCCAGATATACATATGGTTCTTCTACCCTGACGATGACATACAGTTTCCCTTTGTCATGCCCCGCCAGGCTTCTTGCAAACATGCCCTCCTGTACCGGCCTCATGCTTCTTCCTCCCTGTGGGTCAGCGTCAGTATCTCCGGCTCACCCTCTGTGATCAGAATCGTGTTTTCATAGTGGGCGGAAAGACTTCCGTCTTCTGTTACCACCGTCCAGTCGTCATCCAGCCACCGGACTTCCGGCCGGCCGATATTGATCATCGGCTCAATTGCCAGCGTCATTCCCGGCTGGAGACGGATTCCACGGCTTCTCTGGGAAAAATTCGGAATCTGCGGATCCTCATGGAGGCTTGTTCCGATTCCATGGCCGCAGAGATCCCTCACTACGCCATATCCAAAACTCTCCGCATAATCGCCGATCGCTTTGGAAATTTCATGAAGGTGATGTCCGGCTTTCGCATATTTGATTCCCTCAAAAAAGCTCTGCCGCGTCACCTCGATCAGTTTCTTCGCTTCTGGGCTGATCTCGCCCACCGCATGGGTGCGGGCTGCATCAGAATGATATCCTTCGTAAATCAGTCCGGCATCCAGGCTGACGATATCGCCCTCCCTGATAATCCGATGTTTGCTTGGTATTCCATGTACCACCTCATCGTTGACCGAAACGCAGATGGCTGCCGGATACCCATTGTAGTTCAGAAAGTTGGGGATGCATCCAAAGCTGCGGATCATCTCTTCTCCCAACCGGTTGATCTCCCAGGTGGACATTCCCGGACGGAGTGCTTTTCCCAGCTCGTCATGCACCTGTTCCAGCAGATGGCATGCATGACGCATCTTTTCTATCTCACTGGCAGTTTTAATTGATACGGACATTTCTTTACGCTCCTAAAATCTTCGTGATATCCTGGAACACAACATCGATGTCCTGTGTTCCATCCACTTCAGCAAGTACACCCTCCGCCTGATAGTAATCGATCAGCGGCTGAGTCTGCGCATGATAAACAGAAAGACGTTTCTGTACGGTTTCCGGCTTATCATCATCACGCAGCACCAGTTCTCCCTGGCATACATCGCAGACGTTCTCTACCTTCGGCGCATTGTATTCCACATGGTAGGTTGCCCCGCATTTCAGGCAGGCACGGCGTCCTCCCATACGACGTACAATGTTCTCGTCCGGCACTTCCACGTTGACGGCAAAATCAATCTTCTCTCCTCTTTCGTTCAGCGCACGGGTCAGAGCCTCAGCCTGCGGAATCGTTCTTGGGAATCCGTCCAGCACATAACCTGCGGCAGCGTCCGGTTTTGAGATTCTGTCCACAACCAGATCACAGGTCAGCTCATCCGGAACCAGCTCTCCCTTATCCATATAAGCTTTCGCCTTGGTTCCAAGCTCTGTGCCTTCCTTGATGTTCGCACGGAAAATGTCTCCTGTGGAAATGTGCGGAATTCCGTATTTCGCAGCGATTTTCTTTGCCTGTGTTCCTTTTCCAGCCCCTGGTGCTCCAAGCATGATAATTTTCATACCGATATCCTCCTTCATCTCAGATAACACTTTAAGGGCCTGTCGCTTTGTCTACAACAGCCCCTCAAAAATGTCTAATCATTCAGAAATCCTTTATAGTTACGAACCAGCATCATGGACTCGATCTGCTTCAGGGTTTCCAGAATAACACTTGCGATAATGATCAGAGAGGTTCCTCCGAAGGAAACGTTCGCGTTAAAGAAACCATTAAAGAAGAACGGGATAACTGCCACGATTGTCAGACCGGCACCACCTATAAAGATAATATAATTCAAAATACTGGTCAGATAATCTACGGTAGGCTTGCCCGGACGGATACCCGGAATAAAACCACCCTGTTTACGCATATTATCTGCAACTTCCATCGGATTGAATGTAATGGATGTATAGAAGTATGCAAAGAAGATAACCATTACAATATATAAGATCAATCCCACAGAGCTTAATGGCTGTGCAGGGTCAAACCAGTTGTTGGAGTTAAGCATGGAAAGGATCTTTCCGCCCCATCCTCCAATATCGCTTTTGCCCATGAAAGTCAAAATCATAGACGGGAAGGACATGATTGAAGATGCAAAAATGATCGGAATCACACCGGCGGTGTTCACCTTCAGCGGAATATGAGAAGACTGTCCGCCAAACATTTTTCTTCCTACCATTTTCTTGGAATACTGCACCGGAATCCTTCTCTCAGCGCCGTTCAGAATCAGAACCAGCACAACGACTGCGATAATGATCGCAATAATGATCACCCACATCAATGCTGCTCTTGCCAGGGTCTTACCCTGCACAAAAGTCTCATAAAGTGTGATCATATCCTGCGGTACACGGGAAAGGATATTAATGAGAAGAACCATGGAAATACCATTTCCGACACCCTTTTCATTAATCTGCTCACCTACCCACATCAAAAATGCAGAACCTGCAGTCAATGCCGCAATTGCTATAATAACATTTACCGCATTGAACTCTTCCAGCAATCCCTGTCTGCCGAAACCGATCGCCAGAGCAGCCGATTCAAACAGAGCCAGGCCAACCGTCAGATAACGGGTGATTGCTGTCATTTTCTTTCTTCCTTCTTCTCCATCCTTCTGCATCTCTTCCAGTTTTGGAATCGCGATGGTCAGAAGCTGAATAATGATGGAGGAAGTAATATATGGTGTAATACTCAGCGCGAAGATGGAGAATCTGTCAAAACCGCCACCTGTAAAGGCATTCAGGAAGCTGAATGCCTCATTCGTGCTGTTTGCGAAGAATGCGCTGAAATATTCTGTATTCACTCCCGGAACCGGCATCTGAGAACCCAGACGGATGACGCACAGCATCAGGAAGACATACATGATCTTACGACGCACATCCTTGATTTTAAATGCATTGACCAGTGTCTTAAACATTAGATCACCTCGACTGTTCCACCTGCCGCTTCAATTTTTGCTTTTGCGCTCTCGCTGCATGCATTAACTTTCACATTGAGTTTCTTGGAAATCTCACCATTTCCGAGAATCTTAACGCCATCTTTCGGATTGGAAACCAGTCCGCTCTCGATCATTGTCTCAACGGTAACAGTCGCTCCATCTTCGAAACGATTCAGCGCAGATACGTTGATTCCAACGATCTGTTTGGAATTTCTGCAGGTGAATCCTCTCTTCGGGATACGTCTGTATAACGGCATCTGACCGCCTTCAAAACCTGGTCTCGGTGCTCCGGAACGAGCTTTCTGGCCTTTGTGGCCCTTACCAGCTGTCTTTCCGTTTCCTGAACCATGTCCACGGCCTCTGCGGAAGTTATCGCTGTGTCTGGAGCCTTCTGCCGGCTGTAAATTTGATAAGTCCATTACGGTACCTCCTTCTGAAATCGTAACTATCCAGCCTCTCCGGTCCTGCCGTTATCATGGATATCGCCAGAACACGGAACCTCTGAATAGTTACTCACTGCTTCTATTAAACTTCTTCTACTTTAACCAGGTAGGATACCTGATTTACCATACCGCGAACTGCTGCGTTATCCGGCAGTTCTACTGTTTTGTTTACTTTCTTCAGCCCCAGTGCCTCTACAGTCTTTTTGTGTTTCGGAACACATCCGATCGGAGATTTCACCAGAGTTACTTTTAATCTATCTGCCATTTCTTACGTCCTCCTTAAGCAAACAGCTCATCTACAGATTTGCCGCGAAGTTTTGCTACTTCTTCCGGAGTCTTCAGCTCACTCAAACCTGCGATTGTAGCCAGTACAACGTTCTGTTTGTTTCTGGAGCCCAAAGATTTGGTACGGATGTTCTTGATACCTGCAAGCTCGATCACGGCACGGGCAGGACCGCCTGCGATGATACCGGTACCTTCCGGAGCTCTCTTCAGCAGAACCTCTGCGCTTCCGAATTTACCTACATAGTCATGTGTGATACTTCCTGTCTCATCAATGGCTACGTTTACCAGTTTCTTCATGGCGTCTTCTTTACCTTTGCGGATAGCTTCCGGAATTTCGGCTGCTTTTCCAAGTCCGGCGCCTACGTGTCCGTTGCCGTCGCCTACAACTACTAAAGCAGTGAAACGGAAGTTACGACCACCTTTAACAACCTTGGTAACACGCTTAATTGATACGACTTTTTCTTCCAGTTCAAACTGGCTTGCATCAATAATAGTACGCTTCATGTGTTCTTTTCCTTCCTTTCTTAGAATTCCAGTCCAGCTTCTCTTGCTGCGTCTGCAAATGCCTGAACTTTACCCTGATATATAAATCCGCCTCTGTCAAAGACAACTTCTTTAATACCGGCTTCTACTGCTTTTTTGCCTAACACGGTTCCAAGATATGCCGCTGCTGCTACGTTGTTGGTTTTCTCTACTTCTGCTTTTACGTCTTTCTGAAGAGTAGAAGCTGAAACTAAAGTACGTCCAACTGTATCGTCAATAATCTGAGCATACATATGGTTATTGCTTCGGAAAACGCAAAGACGCGGACGCTGAGCGGTTCCAACGATATGATTGCGTAATCTTCTATGCTTTTTCTGGCGCACCTGCGCTCTTGATACTTTACTAATCATTTTCACACTCTCCTTAATTATTTCTTACCGGTCTTACCAACCTTACGTCTGATCACTTCATCAGCATACTTGATTCCCTTGCCCTTATACGGCTCCGGTCTTCTCTTGTCTCTGATTTCAGCAGCATACTGGCCAACTTTTTCTTTATCGATACCGGATACAACGATCTTGTTTCCGTCAACTGCAGAGCTGATGCCTTCCGGATCTACCATCTCTACCGGATGAGAATATCCAAGAGACAGAACCAGCTTGTTGCCCTGCTTTGCTGCTCTGTAACCAACACCATTTACTTCGAGAGTTTTTGTATATCCTTCACTTACTCCGACAACCATGTTCTGGATCAGGGTTCTTGTCAGTCCGTGCAGGGATTTCATCTTCTTCAGGTCGTTCGGTCTTGTAACAACAACATGGCCGTCTTCCTGTTTGATCTCCATCTCAGCCGGCAGAACTCTTTCCAGAGTACCTTTCGGTCCTTTTACTGTTACGTGGTTGTTTTCCTTGATTTCTACGGTAACTCCTGCCGGAATTGCCACTGGCAGTCTTCCAATACGTGACATACCAACTTCCTCCTATAACTTAGATTTTCGGAAAGGGCTTTTGTGCCCTTTCTGTTTTCAGTTTCTATTATGCCTTTCGGCTTGCCCTCATTAAGTGTTCAGCTTCTTCCCTCAACTAAGCTCAGCCTGCACCTGCGGTTTAGCTTCGCTAAGGTTCGGGAAGGGCCTTCTCACTAAATTCGGTCTGCGCCTTTCGGCTTGCCCTCATTAAGTGTTCAGTGCCTACCAAACGAACGCCAGGACTTCTCCGCCGACCTGAAGCTTGCGGGCCTCTTTGTCGGTGATCACGCCTTTGTTTGTGGACAGGATTGCGATTCCCAGACCGCCCAGTACTCTCGGCAGCTCATCCTTGCCAGCGTAGATACGCAGACCCGGTTTGGAGATTCTCTTTAATCCTGTGATGATCTTTTCATTCTTATCAGCGCCGTATTTCAGGGTGATGTGAATGGTCTTGAAGGAACCTTCATCTACAAGATCATACTTTTCGATATATCCTTCGTTTACAAGGATATCAGCAATAGCGATTTTCATTTTAGATGCAGGTACATCTACTGTATCATGTTTTGCAGTATTTGCATTACGGATTCTTGTAAGCATATCTGCAATCGGATCACTCATAGTCATTTGAATTTGCCTCCTTCTTATATTTTACCAGCTTGCCTTCTTAACACCAGGAATCTGGCCTTTATATGCTAATTCACGGAAGCAGATTCTGCAGATTCCGTATTTTCTCAGATAAGCATGTGGACGACCACAAATTCTGCAGCGATTGTATTCTCTTGTGGAGAATTTCTGTTTGCGCTGCTGTTTGATTTTCATTGCTGTCTTAGCCATGAATCAATTCCTCCTAAATTACTTTGCGAATGGCATATTGAATAATGTCAATAATTCACGAGCTTCTTCATCGGTCTTGGCGGTTGTAACGAAGATTACATCCATACCTCTTACCTTATCTACTTTATCGTACTCGATTTCCGGGAAAATCAGCTGCTCTTTAATACCCAGAGCATAGTTTCCTCTGCCATCGAAAGCATTCGGATTTACACCACGGAAGTCACGTACACGCGGCAGAGCCAGGTTGATCAGGCGGTCTGCGAACTCGTACATTTTCTCGCCGCGAAGTGTAACTTTGCAGCCAATCGGCATGCCCTCACGGATTTTGAAGTTTGCCACGGAGTTTTTCGCTCTGGTCAGAACTGCTTTCTGTCCAGTGATCGCTTCCATATCGCTTACAGCTGCGTCCAGAAGCTTAGCGTTCTCCTTTGCTTCACCAACACCCATATTTACTACGATTTTGGAGAGCTTCGGCACTTCCATAACGTTTTTATATTCGAATTTCTTCATCATTGCGTCAACGATCTGCTCGTTGTAAAGATCTTTTAATCTACTCACGGTTTGGCCTCCTCTCTTCCTTAATCAATCACTTCTCCGGTGGATTTCGCAACACGTACTTTCTTGTCTCCGTCCATCTTGTAACCGATTCTGGTAGCTTTACCTTTGTGCAAGTACATAACGTTGGAAATGTCAATAGGAGCTTCTTTATTTACGATACCACCCTGCTGATTGGACATGGATGGCTTCTCATGCTTGGTAATCATGTTGATGCCTTCTACAACCACACGATTGTTCTTTGCATCAACGGAAAGTACTTTACCTTCCTTGTCTTTATCTTTTCCGGCAATTACTTTAACAGTATCACCTTTCTTAATTTTCACTGACATGGCTACCTCCTATAATACTTCTGGAGCTAAGGAAACAATCTTCATGAACTGTTTCTCACGAAGCTCTCTGGCTACTGGTCCGAAAATACGGGTTCCTCTCGGAGTTTTGTCATCTTTAATAATAACAGCTGCGTTCTCATCGAACTTGATGTAAGAGCCATCTTTACGGCGAACGCCTTTTACGCTTCTTACAACAACAGCTTTTACAACATCACCTTTTTTAACAACGCCGCCTGGTGTTGCATCTTTAACGGAAGCAACGATTACATCGCCGATGTTCGCATATCTTCTTGTAGAACCGCCCATAACACGAATGCATAAGATCTCTTTTGCACCGGTGTTGTCAGCGACTGTCAGTCTACTTTCCTGCTGAATCATGCTGGTATTCCTCCTTTAGCATTCTGATTATCTTATTTCACTCTCTCAACGATTTCCACAAGTCTCCATCTCTTGTCTTTCGACAGCGGTCTTGTTTCCATAACTTTTACAGTATCGCCTACACGGCACTCGTTGTTCTCATCATGAGCTTTCAGCTTGTAGGTGCTCTTCATGATCTTTTTGTAAATCGGATGCTTTACGTGATCTTCGATTGCAACTACGATTGTTTTATCCATCTTATCGCTGACAACTTTGCCTACGCGGGTTTTTCTAAGATTTCTTTCTTCCACGATCTTTGCCTCCTGTCACTTAGTTCGCTGCACTTGCTTTTTCAGCAATAACAGTCTGAATTCTGGCAATATTCTTGCGAACCTCTTTGATTCGGCTTGTATTGTCCAACTGATTGGTTGCATTCTGGAATCTCAGATTGAAGAGTTCCTTCTTTGCTGCTACTAATTCTTCATTTAACTCAGCAGCTGATTTCGCTTTTAAATCTTCCACAAATTTAGTTGTTTTCACTGTTATCACCGCCTTCTAAGTCTGCACGAGAAACGATTTTACATTTACATGGTAACTTATGCATGGCAAGACGCAATGCCTCGCGGGCTGTCTCCTCCGGAACGCCTGCAATTTCGAACATTACACGGCCCGGTTTTACAACTGCTACCCAGTATTCCAGTGTTCCTTTTCCGGAACCCATACGTGTTTCTGCTGGTTTTGCTGTTACAGGTTTGTCTGGGAAGATCTTGATCCAGACTTTACCACCACGTTTGATGTAACGTGTCATTGCGATACGGGCTGCCTCGATCTGGTTGGATTTGATCCAGCAAGGCTCCATCGCTACAATACCATATTCACCGTAGTTGATCTTATTGCCTCTGCTGGCTTTTCCTCTCATGGAACCACGGAACTGTTTACGACGTTTTACTCTCTTTGGCATTAACATAATTATTTCTCGCTCCCTTCCTTATCAGCTTTGGTTGGAAGTACTTCGCCATTGTAGACCCATGCCTTTACGCCAACTTTGCCGTAAGTGGTATCTGCCTCAGCGAATCCATAATCGATATCAGCGCGCAGTGTCTGCAGCGGAATCGTTCCTTCGCTGTAGAACTCTGTACGAGCCATATCAGCTCCACCCAGACGACCGGATACAGATGTCTTGATTCCCTTTGCTCCAGCTTTCATTGTACGCTGCATCGTGGACTTCATTGCACGACGGAAGGAAATACGGTTTTCCAGCTGTAATGCGATGTTCTCAGCAACGAGCTGTGCATCGCGGTCTGGTCTCTTCACTTCTTTGATATCAACGATCAGTTTCTTATCGGTCAGTTTCTGAACTTCAGCTTTCACTTTCTCGATCTCAGAACCGCCCTTACCGATTACTACACCCGGTTTTGCGGTGTAGATGATAACTTTTACTCTGTCAGATGCTCTTTCGATCTCGATCTTGGAAACACCTGCGCTGTATAATTTCTTCTTCAGGAATGTACGGATGTTGTAGTCCTCAACCAGATAGTCTGCGAAGTCGCCTTCTGCATACCATTTGGAATCCCACTCTTTAATAACACCGACTCTCAGGCCGTGTGGATTTACCTTCTGTCCCATGATATCCTCCTCCTATTATTTCTCATCCAGAACGATGGTGATGTGGCTGTTTCTCTTCAGGATTCTGTAAGCTCTTCCCTGAGCTCTCGGATGAATTCTCTTCATGGTCGGAGCTTTGTTTGCAAAGCACTCTGCCACATACAGGTTCTCAGCGTTCATTCCGTTGTTGTTCTCTGCGTTAGCGATCGCGGACTCCAACAGTTTCTTGATTACGCTGGAAGCATATCTTGGGTTGTAAGTTAAAATTCCGAGTGCAGATGTGACATCTTTACCACGGATTGCATCTAATACAAAACCAGCCTTCTGTGCTGACATTCTAGCATAAGATAACTTAGCAGACGGTCTGGTATCTTTATTAGCATTTCTTGCTCTTTTAATCTGACTTCTATGTCCTTTAGCCATTGCTAAAAAACCTCCTCTCTCAAATCATTCTACTTAGCGAACGCCGGACTTTTTCTCGTCTTTTCCATGTCCTCTGTAGGTTCTGGTTGCAACGAACTCACCGAGTTTGTGTCCAACCATATCTTCAGTAACATATACCGGCACATGTTTTCTTCCGTCATGGACAGCGATTGTGTGTCCTACGAAGGACGGGAAGATGGTAGAACGACGTGACCAGGTCTTAATGACAGTTTTATCACCGGAAGCATTTGCTGCATCTACTTTTTTCAGTAAGCTGGCATCTGCGAATGGTCCTTTTTTTAATGAACGAGACATCGTTTATCCTCCTTATTTCGATAAAGCTTTTCCATCGCGTCTTCTTACGATGTACTTGTTAGACTGTTTGTTTTTCTTTCTGGTCTTCAGACCAAGAGCAGGTTTGCCCCAAGGAGTAGACGGGCCTGGACGTCCAATACCAGTCTTTCCTTCACCACCACCGTGCGGATGGTCATTCGGGTTCATAACAGAACCACGTACAGTCGGGCGGATACCCATGTTGCGTTTCCGTCCTGCTTTACCGATGTTGATCAGGCTGTGCTCGCCATTTCCGATAACACCGATGGATGCGCGGCAGTCGATCGGAACCATTCTCATCTCGCCGGACGGGAGACGAAGGGTTGCGTACTTGCCTTCTTTTGCCATCAGCTGAGCGCCGTTTCCTGCTGCACGAACCAGCTGTCCGCCCTTGCCAGGATGAAGCTCAATGTTGTGTACCATGGTACCTACCGGGATTTCAGACAGCGGCAGGCAGTTTCCAGGACGAACTTCCGCGTTTGCGCCGTTCATAACCTTCATGCCAACCTTCAGTCCTTCCGGAGCCAGGATGTATGCTTTCTCACCGTCTGCGTAGCAGATCAGTGCGATATTTGCTGTTCTGTTCGGGTCGTATTCGATAGATTTAACGACTGCCGGGATATCATCTTTTCTTCTCTTGAAATCGATGATTCTGTATTTTCTTCTGCTTCCGCCTCCGCGGTGTCTTACAGTGATCTTACCCTGGTTGTTACGGCCAGAGTTTTTCTTCAGGGACACTACCAGGGATTTCTCCGGTGTGCTCTTTGTGATTTCTGCGAAATCAGAAGAGGTCATGTGTCTTCTGGAAGGTGTATATGGGTTAAATGTTTTAATTCCCATTTTGTTTCTCCTTTCATGTCACTTCCCGCGGATTCCTGTCCGAAACAGTCCTCCGGGAAGTGCGCCAATGTTTATTCTCGCACTTTACATGTGCCTATTTCTGCGTTTTGACTTTGCTGCCGGAATCAGATCTGGGATTACAGTCCCTGGAAGATCTCGATGTCCTTGCTGTTCTCTGTCAGCGCAACAATTGCCTTTTTGGTTTTGGCTGTTTTTCCAACAACCATACCGCGGCGTTTTTTCTTTCCGTCCATGTTCATGGTACGTACATTCTTTACTTCTGTTCCTTCGAACATTTTCTCAACAGCTTCTTTGATCTGAGCTTTGTTTGCTTCCGGATGAACCAGGAAAGTATATTTCTTCTCGCCCATCGCGTTCATGCTCTTCTCTGTTACGATTGGTTTCAGAATAACGTCGTAATATCTGATATCAGCCATTATGCGTACACCTCCTCGATGGATGCAACACTGCTCTTGGTTGCGATTACGGTGTTGTATTTCAGCAGATCGAATACGTTGATGGTATTAACGGATGCAGTCTGAACGCCTGCAATGTTTCTTGCGGACAATACAACATTGTCACTGTCATCACCGATGATTACCAGCGCTTTTTCAACCTTCAGGTTGTCAAGAACTTTCTTCATCTCTTTAGTCTTAACCTCTGCCAGTTTCAGCTCATCAAGAACGATGAATTTGTTCTCCTGAACTTTGCTGGTCAGAACGGATTTTAATGCTGCTCTCTTCTCTTTCTTGTTCATCTTGAAAGAGTAGTCTCTCGGTACCGGAGCGAATACTACGCCGCCGCCAGTCCACTGCGGAGCTCTTGTTGAACCCTGTCTTGCATGACCGGTTCCTTTCTGTCTCCAGGGCTTTCTTCCGCCTCCGCTTACTTCTGAGCGGGTTTTTGCTTTCTGAGTACCCTGACGATTATTTGCAAGCTGAAGCACAACTGCCTGATGAACGAGATGCTCGTTTACTTTCGCACCGAACACTGCATCGTTCAGTTCCATTGTGCCAACTTCTTTGCCTTCCATATTATATACAGATACGTTAGCCATCTGTCATGTTCCTCCTTTCAACGAACTTATTTGCCGGACTTAACTGTCTCTTTGATGGTGATCATGGACTTCTTCGGTCCAGGAACTGCACCTTTTACTAACAGTAAGTTGTTTTCTGCGTCTACTCTGACAACCTCCAGGTTCTGGATGGTGACTTTCTTGTTACCCATCTGTCCTGGCATTCTCTTTCCTTTGAATACCTTACTCGGATCGGAACAAGCACCGTTGGAACCTGCATGACGGTGATATTTGGAACCGTGAGCCATAGGTCCTCTGGACTGTCCATGTCTCTTGATGGCACCCTGGAAGCCTTTACCTTTGGAGACAGCAGTTGCGTCGATCTTGTCGCCTGCTGCAAAGATATCAGCTTTGATTTCCTGTCCTAATGCGTAGCTTTCTGCATCTTCGAATTTGAATTCTTTCAGATATCTCTTGTAAGATACGCCTGCCTTGTCAAAATGGCCTTTCAGTGGTTTGTTCACCAGCTTCTCTCTCTTGTCACAGAAGCCTACCTGAACTGCGCTGTAACCGTCATTATCAACGGTCTTAACCTGTGTTACGACACACGGACCTGCCTGCAGTACAGTTACAGGGATTAATGCGCCGCTTTCGTCGAAGATCTGAGTCATTCCGACTTTTGTAGCTAAGATTGCTTTCTTCATTCCTTTTACCTCCTGTTTTCTCTACAGCGGAACACCGCATATGGGTGTTCATTCTAGCATACAGTTGATATAAGTGGAACACTATGACCCGTTCCGGGATGTTGATTCCTTGAGAATGGATAGCTGTTCGGGGATCCGAACGCCATGCATCGTGTTGCTTCTATATCAATCCATTGCTTTCTTAATCAATGTGCTGGTTTTTATTTGTTTTTCATCTTGATGTCGATGTAAACACCAGCCGGCATTTCCAGTCTGGACAGTGCGTCTACTGTCTTCTGGGTAGGTGTGATGATGTCGATCAGTCTCTTGTGTGTTCTCTGCTCGAACTGCTCACGGGAATCTTTGTACTTGTGTACGGCACGCAGGATTGTTACTACTTCCTTCTTTGTCGGAAGCGGCACCGGTCCGCTCACCTTTGCTCCGTTTTTCTTTACAGTTTCGATGATTTTCTGTGCAGATGCATCCACTAACTGATGATCATACGCCTTCAATGTGATTCTCATTACTTGACTTGCCATAAAAAAAGTCGCCTCCTTTTCGCACTTTACGAGTACGACAAGCGGTGACTGTACACTTACCCGTGTGTGTCTCAACGTTTCCACACGGTTTCTGCCTTCTTTGCCAGCTCTGCAGACTGGAGGATATCTTGCATATCCTTACGGCAGCTTGTTTAGTTTGTACAGTGACTTGTCGCCAGTTTCTTAACTTGACATTCGCTCCACGGAAAACCTGTTACATTTATCTGAACAGCAACCTCGCGCTTCTTCGCTATCAATGTCACAACATCTGCATTATACAGGAAAGTTTTTGGGAATGCAAGGGTTTTTTTGTTTTTTTTCAAATACATTTCGGACGAAAGGAGTCCGGGACCGGCGGCGTATGTGTGCGGCGGTCCCGGACTCCTTTCTGGTTGTTGGGTGCGGTAGGTGAGGTGGGGCGGTGCGTTGTGGTTGTTGCGGTTATTGTTATTATTCTGATTATTATAGTTATGTAGTTTGTTTTTATAGGATGTCGGAATAGTCCAGGATGGTTACGCCGGTTTCTTTGTCTTCGATGACTTCCGGGTGGTCGCCGGCTTCTTCGGCTTTTTTGAGGAGTTCTTCTGCGGTGTGGATTGGGATTGCCAGTTCGATGGGTTCCTCCTCGGATGGTTCTTCCTGGGGTTCTTCGGTTTCGGCTGAAGCGATTTCTTCGGTCTCTTCGGTCTCTTCTGTTTCTTCGCTGTCCGTTTCTGTTGTTTCTTCTATATTATTATCTTTGTTTTCTGTCTCTTCTTTTGCTGTCGCTGTAACGTCTGCGGACGGTGTTTCGTTTTCTTCTTCGTTCAGAAGTTCCCCTACTGCCTCTGCCAGGGAACGTTCCAGGGCTTCGGCTTCTTCCTCTTCTACGCTCTTCTTCGGAGCTGCCTCTCCCAGGGCTTCCAGGATCTCTTCTTTTTCTTCCTGCATCGGCGCCGCTTTCAGATGTCCGGTGTCAACTACTGTGCTCTCTTCCGGTTCTTCCTCCAGATCTCTGATGATCATTTCATCTTCTTCTGTCTCTGCTGCTTCTTCACTGGCGGCTGCCGCTGTCAGGGTTTCATCCTGCTCCGGTTCTGTTTCGGTTTCTGCGGATTCTTTGACGGGCTTCTGCTCATCTTCTTCCACATCCTCCTCTTCGTCGTCCTCTTCTTCTGCTTCTTTCGCTTTTCGGCGCGCTTCTTTTTTCAGACGGCGTTTTTCTTTTCGGCTCAGAGGCTTTTCTTCTTCCTCATCGCTGTCTTCTTCTGCCTCATCGGCATCTTTCTCTTCGTCTTCATCCTCGTCCTCATCGTCATCTTTTCTCCAGACTTCAGACAGGATAAACAGAATGATCAGAAATGCTACGCAAAGTCCCAGGATGATAATTCCTTCTCTGCTCTGAAGGGTCAGGGAAAGCATTCCGATCACCGGAACCGTCAATGCGACTTTCTGAACTCCGCCGGTCAGCTGCAGGTCTGTGGTATTTCCGCTGACCTCGTCGGTTACCGTATAAGTGGAAGTGTCCGCCGCGATGGAGGATACGGTATATATGTAGCTTCCGTTGCTGTCCTCCTGCAGGATCCGGTCGCCGACCTCAAGTTCCGTCGCCTGGGCACTTGTTGCGTAAGTCACGGAACCTCTGCTCAGATTGGTGTTTCCCGTTCCGTCAGATACCTTGGTCGTGACTCCCAGCAGTGGAGGGATCAGCAGCGCTCCCGCTGAAAGTATCGCGACCAGCAATACTATATTTACAATTGCTTTTAAGAATTTCGACATTTCTCTACTCCTTATTGGCTTCTTGCTGGTTTGTATTTTCGCTGTTGTTCATGTTGCTCCTGAACGGTTATCCCTATTTTACCATCGAATCTTTGGGATGTACATAGTTTCGTTCAGAATCTTTCGGGTTTTTATTATAACGCTTTTTTCTGAATAATGCAAGAATTGGAGAGAAATATGGATTTTTCCCCTTTAATATGATAAAATTTCTTTGGATTTTATACTGGAAAGGAGCAGACAACTATGGATTCCAGAATAAAAACAATTGAAGACCTTTCACTGAACGCGTGGCCTTCTCACCAGATGCAGATCTATGATGGATGGATTCTCCGCTTTTCTTATTTTTATACACATCGTACCAACAGCGTCGAGCAGATCGGGCCTTCCCTTCTTCCGCTTCCGGAAAAAGTGGCTTACTGTGAGGATATTTACCGGAACTGGGGAACCCCCTGCATCTTTAAGATCAGCCCCCTGATCCCGCCTGAATTTGACCGTTATCTGGAGGACCGCGGATATGAGATTCAGCATACCACCCATGTAATGACCCGCCCTCTGGAAGATGACGCAGGGCTGGACCCGGCAGTCACCGTCACCACCAGCAATTTCATTCCGCTGAAGTGGATCGAAGGACTTTTCGCCCTGAAAGGCACCACAAACATCATGCACCGCACGATCGTACCCTCCATGTACCGGGCGATTCCGAAGCAGACAATCTGCGCTTCCATCTGCGACGCTTCCGGAACGATCATCGCCACCGGCCTTGGAATTCTGGACCGGGAGTACATCGGGCTGTACGCGATCCACGTCCACCCGGATTACCGGCACCGGAATTACGCCCGCTCCATCTGCCAGACCATTCTGAAAAAAGGACGGAGCCTCGGCGCCACAAAGTCTTATCTTCAGGTTGTGGACGGGAACGAAGCTGCCATCCGCCTGTACCGTTCCCTTGGCTATTCCCACTTTTATACCTACTGGTTCCGTGCAAAACCCGTCAACGGAGTGGAATAAAAAAACAGGAGAAAAGATCAGCAAAAACATCTCTTTTCTCCTGCTTCCTCTGTATTCACGCATCAAACACTTTTTCTCTTTCTTCTGTTTCTGTACTGTGCATGCATGTTTTATTTACACTGCTTCTCCGGATTGGTCAGATATGCCTCAATACCGTCGATCGCTTCCTGCTCGTCTCCTCCGTTGGCGATCACCGTAATATCTTCTCCATTGTCCAGACCGAGGGTCATCATTCCCATAATACTTTTCGCATTGACTTTTCTCTTTCCGCTTTCCACGTAGATCTCACTCTCATACTGGCTTGCGACCTGCACCAGCATAGCCACCGGTCTTGCTTCCAGGCCATTGGAAATACGAATCGTGATTGGTTTCTTGATCATAATAGCTCTCCTCCTTGTTCCCTTTTCAGCTCTTCTGCAATACTTTTAAGTTTTCTCAGTCTATGGTTGACCCCTGATTTGCCGACAGCCGGTGACAACATTGCTCCCAGCTCTGCCAGCGTGGCCTCCGGGAATTCCAGTCGGAGCTTCGCAATCTGCTCCAATCCTTCCGGAAGGGCTGAAAATCCAATCTTCTCCTGTATGAAACGGATATCTTCCATCTGCTTGACTGCCGCATTTACTGTCTTGTTGATGTTTGCCGTTTCACAGTTGACTTTTCGATTGACACTGCCCCGCATCTCCTTCAGAATCCGGACATTCTCCAGATTCATCACAGATACATTCGCTCCCATGATTCCCAGCAGCTCAACAATTTGTGCCCCCTCCTTGACGTAGACCACAAAGTGATTCTTCCGGCTCACAATGCGTGCCTCCATCTCGAAGCATCCGATCACCTCTCTAATCTGCTCCGCCTTCTCCAGAGAAGGACACACGACTTCAAAATGATAAAATTTATTGGGGTCGCTGATGGAACCTGACGACAAAAATGCACCACGCAGAAAGGCTCTCTTACAGCACCTTCTCTGCACCAGCGCGGAATGAATAAAAGTATCCTTTGCCTCCCCCGGCATCAGTCTCGATACCTGAAGGATCCTGCGAACCTGCTCCGGATCATTTACAGAAATCGTATATGTATTTTCCCTCTGATTCTGACGTACTGCAAGTTCTGCTTCTATATTAAATGTTTTTCTCAATAAAGTAAAGTACTTTCTGGCAACATATACATTTTCCGTCTGCAGTTTTATGGAATATTGCCCTTGACTTTCTTCCCTGATCTGACCGCACAGCTCCAGGATCGCTGCCTGCTCCGCAATCTGGCAATGCCGTGCTTCCGGAATCTGCCTGGAAAGTTCCTCCTTCACTTCTCCGGAAAACGACATGGTTTCCACCCGCCTTTACAGTTTTTTTCTGATCGCATCCTTTTCAATATCCCTGTGCTCGATCCGCACACCGTATTCACTGGCTCTGGACAGCCTTTGGTACAGTTCATTGGCAAGGGTGACCGAACGATGCTTGCCTCCGGTACAGCCAATGCTGATCACAAGCTGGTGCTTGCCCTCAGCGATATAATTGGGCAGAAGGAACATGATCATATCCTCCAATTTATCCGCGAAGATCTTCGCGTTTTCGTATCCCATCACATAATCCCGCACCGGGGCGTCATTGCCCGAAAGAGGGCGGAGCTCATCCACATAATAGGGATTCGGCAGGAAACGCACGTCAAAGACCAGATCCGAATCCACCGGAATGCCATATTTGAACCCGAAGGAGACAACACTGATCATCAGGTTCTGGAACTTCTGATCCTGGATAAAGATCTTTCCCAGTTCCACTTTCAGCTCCCTGGTGAGAAGCTGGCTGGTATCAATGATATAATCCGCCTCCTTTTTCAGAAATTCCAGCGCCGTCCGCTCTTTTCTGATCCCTTCATCCACCCGTCCGGCTCCAGCCAGAGGATGGGTCCTGCGGGTCTCTTTATAACGTTTTACCAGCACCTCATCCGACGAATCCAGAAACAGGATCTCGTACCGGATTCCCGCAAGGCTCATTCTCTCCAGTACCGACTGAAGATCCGGCAGTGCCTGACCGCTGCGGATGTCAATGCCAAGCGCTACTTTCTGAATCTCTCCCGCCGTTCCGTCCATCGTCAGCTGCGCAAACTTTTCAATCAATGGGATCGGAAGATTATCCACACAGAAATACTCCGCATCTTCCAGCATTCTCAATGCGGTACTCTTCCCTGCCCCGGACATTCCTGTCACGATTACAAAACGCATATGTCCACTCCTTTTTTCTCTCTGTCATGCAGACATTCCGCCCGCACGATTCCTCTTCCCGTTCTTTCATACTAGAATTCTCCCAGGAACCGCACCTCCGGTTCCAGATGAACGCCAAACTGTTCCTGTACCTTCCCCTGCACCTGACGCATCAGTTCACGTACATCGGCGGCGGTGGCATTTCCCGTATTCACCACAAATCCGCAGTGTTTTTCAGAAACCTGCGCGCCTCCCACAGCCGCGCCGCGAAGCCCGGCATCCATGATCAGTTTTCCTGCAAAATATCCCTCCGGCCGCTTGAAGGTGCTTCCGGCGCTTGGAAATTCCAGGGGCTGCTTCTCAATCCGCTTTGCTTTCAGCGTCTGCATTTCTTCACGGATCTTCTCTTTCTCTCCCTGCTTCAGCGTCAGCTCCGCGCCCAGCACTATGTATCCCTTTTTCTTCGCCAGGCTGGTACGGTATCCGAACTGCATTTCCCCGCAGGTCAGCGTACGCACTTCTCCGTCCTGATCCAGCACCGTGACCTTGCGGACAATGTCCTTCATCTCTCCGCCGTAAGCGCCCGCGTTCATCACCACCGCGCCTCCGATGGTGCCCGGTATGCCGGAGGCGAACTCCAGACCGGTCAGGGATGCGTCCAGAACTTTTCCCGAAAGCGTCGTGAGCAGGACACCCGCCTGGACCGTCACTGTCTCTCCCTGAATCTCTGTCTTCTGAAAATCTTTATAGATGGAGAGAATCACTCCCCGGTAGCCTTTATCGCTGACCAGAAGGTTGCTTCCTCTTCCCAGCACAAACCACGGAAGATTTTCTTCCCGACAGACTTGGATGGCTGCCCTGATCTGTTCGATGCTTCCAAGTTCCACAAAGTAATCCGCCGGACCGCCAATCCGGAACGTGGTATGGCGTGCCATCGGCTCCTGCTCCAGCACTTTGTTTTCTCCGACGATTTCACAAAACCGTCTGCTGATTCTATCTGTCATCTGTTATCCTCCGTTCTTTGCTGTCTTCAGCAGGTCCCTGACAACCTCTCCGGCGATCATCAGCCCTGCCGTCCCAGGCACAAAGGCGATGCTCCCCGGAACCGGACGTTTTGCAGTCCCTTTGCTTTCCGCTGACTCCCTGCTTTTGATGGGTTCCTCCTTCGAGTACAGCACCTTGCATTTCTTTATGCCGCGCTTCTTCAATTCCCTGCGCATCACTTTTGCCAGCGGGCATACACTCGTTTTGGAAATATCCGTAATCTCAAAACGTCCGGGATCCAGCTTATTTCCGGTTCCCATGCTGGAAATCACCGGGGTTCCTGCCGCTGCCGCCATCTCGATCAGCAGAATCTTCGCGGTGACGGTGTCCACCGCGTCCACAACATAATCATAGGAAGAGAAATCAAACAGTTCTGCGGTATCTTCCATAAAAAATGTCTCATAGGTGTGAACCACGATCTCCGGATTGATGTCCCGGATCCTGTCTTTCATCACCTCTGTCTTTGCCTGTCCGATCGTGGAATGAAGAGCGATCAGCTGACGGTTCAGATTGGTCAGTGAAACCTGATCGTTATCCACAAGGATCAGCGTTCCGATCCCGCATCTGGCAAGCGCCTCCGTAACATAGGAGCCCACGCCTCCGATGCCGAACACGGCAACTCTGGCATTTTTGAGCCGCTTCAGCCCTTCTTCGCCGATCAGCAGCTCCATTCTTGAATATTCATGCAGCATTCCAGCCTCTTCCTTTCTTCTGATATGTAACAGTTCAGCCAGCTGAACCGTTACGACATCCGCCCATGAAAAATCGCTTCGCGATGGGGCGGATGCCCACGGACACTACGTCTTCATACGGTCTGCGCAATAAATGCGCAAACCTGACGGAACTGTTACTCTAATATATCATATACCAATACATTGTCCGTCAAAGAACTGCCCATATTCTAACACGAACCCCGGAAACTTGCAACAAAAGGCTGACTGACAGCATCTTAGTAACATTCCAGCCGGCGGAACGGTCACGCATCTTATTTTTTCATTTTCGGGCGGAAGATCAGACTGGCAAGATAACTGAAGATCAAAGCCGCCGATGTACCCACCGCCCCGGCGCGGAAGCCTCCCTGGAACAATCCGAGAAAACCGGACTCATCCACCGCCTCCTTGACACCGTGAAACAGGAGATGGCCGAATCCGATCAGCGGCACGGAAGCCCCCGCTCCCGCATATTCAAACAATGGCTGATACAGGCCCAGAAAACTGAGGACTGCTCCGGTACATACCAGCAGCACCATGATCCTTCCCGGCATCAGCTTCGTTCTGTCCAGCAGGATCTGCGCCAGGGCACAGATCAGTCCTCCAACCCAGAAAGCATTGATATATTCCATCATTTCTTCTCCTCCTCTTCGTGCTCGATCACAACCGCCTGGGCGATCCCGGGAACGCTCTGTCCTTCCTGAAAACTGACCTTCGACATCAACGCTCCGGTGGGAAGAAACAGGATACGCTTCCACTCGCCGCTTTCCAGCTTCGGCAGCAGAAAGGAGGTCAGCACCACCGCGGCACATCCGCAGCCGCTTCCGCCCGCACCCGTGTCCTGCGTCGCCTCATCAAAGATCATGATCCCGCAGTCCAGATGCTGAGCGGTGATGTCGAACCCTCTCTGCCGGAGGAGTTCAAAGAGAATTTCCTGACCGACGGTACCCAGATCGCCGGTCACGATATGGTCATAATCTTCCGGGCGCCGGTTAAAGTCGATGAGATTCTGGCAGATGGTATCGCATGCCGCCGGAGCCATGCAGGCTCCCATATTCTGGGAATCCTTCAAGCCGTAGTCCACAATCTTTCCAGTGGTGACTCCCGTGATCTTTACCTTTGTCCGTTTTTTTCCAAGCACACAGGCCCCGCTGCCTGTGACGGTCCAGGATGCCGACAGCGGTCTCTGATTTCCATAAGCAAGGGGAAAACGGAATTCCTTCTCCGCACTTCCAAAATGGCTGGAGGTCAGGGACAGCACCCAGTCCCCATAGCCGCCGGCGACCGCCATCGCTCCCAGAGACAACGCTTCCCCCATCGTCGAGCAGGCTCCAAACAATCCGTAGATCGGTCGGTTCAGTTCCACCAGTCCGAAACAGGACGCGATGGACTGTGCCAGCAGATCCCCGGCAAAGATCATCCGTATCTGCTCCGCTTTCAGATTTGCTTTCTGGATTGCCAGTTTCGCCACTGCAAGCTGCATCTGGCTTTCGCCTTCCTCCCAGCTCTGCCCGCCGCACATTGGATCCGTCAGCACATGGTCAAAATAATCGCCCAGCGGCCCTTCCTTTTCTTTCTCTCCCACCAGCGAAGCGCCGGAGGCAATGTAAACCGGCTCTTCAAAGGCTATACTCTGTTTTCCTGTCATCTGTTTCATCTTTCATGCTTCCTTTTCCTGGTTTTTACTAATTTTCGTAACAGCAGGAATAGTATCTGACCGCTGCTGGAAAAGTATGCATGACGCCTTTAAAAAAATATACATGGCGCTTTTGGAAAATCCCGGAAGATTCCGCTGCATATTTCTTCCGTTTTATGAAATAATAATACCTCACGAGGAGGCGACATCAATGAGTGATACATTATATATTCAGACAGACAAAAATATGAAAGTCACAAAAGAAATTGTCATACTGGGAGAAATCGCGGATCTCAGCTGCAAAAACTCTTCCGTGCTCGCCCGCAATCAGGTGCGAAAAGTCGCTTCTCTTCCAAAAGGGAAATACGGGCGGTATGTCCTCTCGATGATCGACATTATCCGCGAAATTGAACAGGCGGAGCCCCAGGTGGAGGTCTGTCATATCGGCGAGCCCACCTTTATCCTCACTTACGAAAATCCCAGCCAGAAAAATAAACTTCTCAGTTTTCTGAAAGTAGCGCTGGTCAGCGTGATCACTTTTGTCGGCGCCGGTTTTTCCATCATGACCTTTCAGACCGATGTAGATATCCGGACACTGTTTGACAATATCTATCAGCTGTTTACCGGCGGGGATTCCCCGGGATTTTCCGTGCTGGAGATTTCCTATTCTCTCGGAATCGGCATCGGTGTCGTCCTGTTCTTCAACCATTTCGGAAACCGGAAGCTGACACAGGATCCGACGCCTATGGAAGTGGAGATGCGCACCTATGAAGATGATATCGACACCACGATCATCGAACAGGCGGACCGCCGCCAGAAAGGAGACAGCCATGGGAATTCCTGATTTTCTCATTCTCGGCCTCATCGGACTGTCCCTGGGCTTCTTTGTATCCAGCGGCGCGGCGGCGCTTATGATCGGCCTCGGGATCATCCCACGGTACGCAGGGATCACCCGCACCGCCGGAACTATCCAATGGTATGAAAACTGCTGTATCCTTGGAGTTCTCCTGGGCAGTATCGCATGTCTGTATGATGTACAGATACCGCTGGGGACACCGGCTCTTGCCGTCTATGGACTGTTTTCCGGGATCTTCCTGGGAAGCTGGGTGATTGCCCTTGGAGAGGTCATCGATGTCTATGCGATCACCATGCGCCGCCTGGGGATTGTGCAGGGGATCCAGTACCTGATCCTGTCCATGGCGCTGGGAAAAATCCTGGGATCTCTTCTGTTTTTTTACAGGGGATGGTAAAATCCGCAGACTCTAAGACTTTCTGCCGCAGAACAGCAGCCGTTCCACTGGCGGAACGGTGATGCAGACCGTAAGCAGATGATAAGATAATTCAGAAAGGACGGACTGAAATGAACAGTTTAAAAAATGAAAAAGCGAAAAAAGAATATGAACAGTATGTCAATGAAATCACCCCAAAACACAGTCTGCCGCTGCAGATGGGAAAGGCTTTCGTTGTGGGGGGCGTGATCTGTACTCTGGGGCAGGTGATCCTTCATTTTTGCGAAACCATGTTTCATATAAAACCGGAGACAGCGGGATCCTGGTGTTCTCTGATCCTTGTGGCTCTCAGCGTTCTGCTGACCGGGCTGAATATTTATCAGCTGATCGTCAAGTTTGCCGGGGCAGGGGCGCTGGTGCCGATCACAGGTTTCGCAAATTCCGTAGCCGCCCCGGCAATCGAATACCAGAAGGAAGGACAGGTCATGGGAATCGGCTGCAAGATCTTTACGATCGCAGGCCCGGTGATCCTGTATGGAATTTTCTGCAGCTGGCTCCTTGGTCTGATCTACTGGATCTCCACGTTCTTTTAAAAGCGCAGCTGCTCCGCCTGCCTCGCTTCTTCACGGCTGCATTCCCGATGGCTGTACCGGGCTTTTTCATAGAGCCGGTGCAGCGTTTCCATTTCTTCCGCGGTTTTGATCTGGGCAAGCTTCTCCAGTTCCTCCGGGGTTTCCGCGCCGTGAGGATTTTTCTTCTGAATCCGCATCCCACGGCGCAGGGTTTTCTTATACTTTTTCCGGATCTGTTCTGCCGGCGCAGGGAACAGGCGTGAGGAGGCATTGTCCTGTTTTCTTTTTCTCTTTTCTTTCCGGTCTTCCTCCCCGAGAAACGTGATCTCGTCCTCCTCTTCTTTCAGGAACGAACGGTTCATGGAACAGAGCGCCCGATACAGCGCCCGGAGAAGGATGACCGCCGCCGCTGCCAGAACAACCCACACAAGAGCCTGCATCAGTGGTTCCAGCCACCTCGGAGGCTCCGAAGCTTCCACACCGATCAGTTCATCCAACATGGCTCCTGTCATCTCGGTTCCCTGCACCGCCGGTTCCGGCATCTCCGCCTGTACGTTCCTCTCGTCAAATTGAAACCGGATCTTTGTCAGCGGTTCTTCCCCGTAAAGCAGCGATGGGAGCATCACCAGCAGCAGGATCAGGAGCGCAGGAACCAGCAGCAGACGGATGATCCTGCGCATTGTCTGGACCGGAAGATTGGCAATCGACTGATGTTTCTCCACATAATCCCAGAAGCTGGTCAGATAGCGGAACAGGAAACACACCAGGATCTCCGCAAACAGCAGAGCGAAAATATACCGGTAAAGGGACTCGATCCCCAGCGGCAGGGAGATAAGATAAAACAGGACAAACACAATAAAGTGTACCGGATGGGGCTCGTCCAGAAACATCGGAATCTCTGCAAGCTCCGGCATCTGTACGGAATCTTCCCCCACCGGCATATCCAGATACGCCTTCCGCAGTTTTCCTTTTTTGATCCTCACGCCTCCCCGGATCACCCACAGCAATGCAGTAAGAACTGTAAAGACCGGATTCCGCGTCGCAAAAAACGCCAGCGCGGCGGCAGCGATCCCGGACAGCGTATACAGCCACAGCGCCCTGCAGCAGCGGACCGCCAGCCAGCTCAGGATCACCGGCGCCAGCAGCAGCGCGCCAAGCCAGAACTGAACCGTAAGCTTCTCTCCCCGCACTCCGATAAACGCATAAAACAACGGCAGCACCGGAGCCAGAAGAAGTGTGGAATGCAGAAAAGCAAGCCAGGTCAAAAGAGGGCTCTTTTTTAATTTCTTTGTTTTATTCTTTGTTCCATTCATCGGTATCTGACACCGCCTTTCTGTTCCCTACTCATTTTCGTAACCATCCCTCCGGCTGACCGATTACCCGACCTCCCAGCGGAGGACAGTCACGCCTCTTGGCGTCTCCTCTTCTTCCTGTCTCCCCTTTGGCAGCACCGGAAGCACCCAGAGAACTCCCGTCCCTTCTTTTACAGCCGCCGCCAGTTCTCTTTCCAGTTCCTGTGTCCGGTTTTTTGAGACGACAATGCAGGTGCGCCCGCTTCCTCCGGATGTCTTCTCCCTCCGGAAAAGTTCCCGGATGGGAACCGTGTTTCTTTCTCCGGTGATCAGACGCGCCAGTTTCTGGTTCAGCGCCTGCATCTGTGCCGCCCCCGCCGGAAGACGGTATCTCAAGAGTTCACCCGTCTCGCCGTCCCTGCCGTTGCTGACGACATCCGCCTCCATCTTGGCTTTTGCCAGACGCGCGCAAAGAGACGACACGATCCGGATCGATTCCTCCACCAGCGCCTCATATTTCAGGATCGCCGTGTCCTCCACATCGAGAAATACCGTGATCTCTGCGGAGGTGGTGGAATCATGCTGATTTACCATCAGTTTTCCCGTACTTGCGGATGCTTTCCAGTTAATATGCTTCATCGGATCCGTCCGCTCATATTCCCGGATTCCTGAAAATTCAAAGGGGTCCGGATAGATACGGTTCTGGGTCATCACCATCCCGCTGATCGCCTGGCAGACAGGAGCGATCCTCCGCGTGTCAATCTGCGCCGGATAGACATACATGGAAGTATTCTGCGCCTGCTCCGTCAGAAACCTCCTCCCGGACAGCAGATCCGTCGCCACGATCCCCGCCGTTTTTATCTCATAATAACCTCTTCTCCGGCAGACAAACGGAAGCCTCCGCAGGATCCGCTGACGGGTCAGCAGGGAAAAAATATCCCTTTTGTAACTCTGATCCGTCACACTGGTATTTGTCTGGGCATCGCTGGCAAATTCCAGGTTTCTGCTCATGGCAAGACGTACTTCCAGTGCGGGAACCGGCAGGATCTTGTCGTTGGTGATCTCCTCCAGCAGACACGAGGTATCTCCCTCATACACCCAGCCGTCGGCAAACTCCGCCCTTACGCTCAGATCCTTTTTCCAATATCTGGCATACACCAGCCTCCAGCACAGCCAGGCAGCCAGAATCCCAAGAAATAACAGCGCGATCATAAGCCGTTCCTTCTCCAGTCTTCCGTCGGGACGGGAACCTGCTGAAGAATGTCCGAGATCACCTGACGTGCCGTTCTGCTGTCGGAAATTCCACTCTGCAGACTGATCCGGTGCGCCAGAACCGGCACCGCCACCGCTTTCAGATCCTCCGGCACCACGTAATCTCTGCCCTGAACCATCGCGTACGCCTGGGACGCCCTGAGATACGCCAGCGTTCCTCTGGGGCTTACTCCGTTTTCGATCTTAGCGTGTTTTCTTGTGGCCTGTACCACAGACACCAGGTACTCCATCAGTTCCTTATGCACATAGACGTCCCGGCATGCTCTCTGAAGTTCCGACAGAACGGATTTCTCACAGACCGCCCCAAGTTCCTCCAGAGGCTCCTCACGGATAAACCGGCGGATCAGTTCCGTCTCCTTTTCCGGCGACAGTTCTTCCATGGAAAGCCGCATCAGGAACCGGTCCATCTGCGCCTCCGGAAGCGGAAAGGTACCCAGCGTCTCCAGCGGGTTCTGCGTGGCAATGACCAGGAACGGCTCCTCCAGCGGCCTGGTCACGCCGTCCACGGTCACCTGATGTTCCGCCATACATTCCAGAAGACTGCTCTGGGTCTTCGGCGTGGCGCGGTTGATCTCATCCGCCAAAAGAATATTGCAGAAGACAGGTCCTTCGCTGAATACAAATTCCCCTGTCTTCGCATCAAAGTAATTCAGCCCCGTTACATCCGACGGAAGCAGGTCCGGCGTAAACTGGATGCGCCCGAATTTCGCGGATACGGAACGTGCCAGGGACTTTGCCATCACGGTCTTGCCCGTTCCCGGAACATCCTCCAGCAGCACATGACCGCCCGCCGTCAGAGCCGTCAGGATCATGGTCAGGGTCTCTTCATTTCCAATCATGACTTTCTGAATATTCGCTTTCAACTGCTGTAAAATCTCTGTTTTCATGGTCTCCTCCTGTATGTTTCCGGCTTTTCAAATATATTGTAACAATTCGGTCTTGATGAACTGTTACAATATTTTACCACAAAGGCAGCAAAAGAACACTTCGTATTCTCCTCTTTTCTTGAATTTTCTTTTTCTTCGTGCTATAATCAGAACGTAAGTTCGATTGATTGAGGTGAATTTATGAATCAACAACAACAAAATAAAATTGATGCAGCCGTACTCAACGTCTTTTCCACCTGCAAGGTTCGTTCCCTGCCCTTCTCCTGTCAGGAGCTGTTAAGCTTTTATGGATATTCCTGTATCCCATACAACAGTCTTTCCCCGGAAAAGCAGCTCGCCTGCACAACGATCAGCGACGATGCTTTCTGCCTGAATCATACGGTATATTATAATTCCAACACTGCTCCTTTTCGCATCCGCTTCAGTCTGATGCACGAGCTCGGTCATATTTGCCTGCGCCATACCAGCGTATCGGGAAAATCTCAGTCTCCGGAACAGGAAGCCAATGCTTTTGCCAGCCTTATCCTTGCTCCGCGTATGGTGATTCATTATTCCGGATGCAGGACTGCTGAAGATCTTTCGCGGGTTTTTCAAATGACCTTTGAAGCTTCCGGTTATGCCCTGAACGACTATTACCGTTGGTACGACCATATACTTCGGGATAAAATGAGTCCTCTGGATAAGGCAATGTATCTGCATTTTTATGATTCTGAGAAAAAACGTTTTGTCTGGAACCGCACCATCTGCCCGGACTGTCAGTCGGAACTGATCAATCATTCCTCTTGCCGCTGTCCGGAATGCGCGCGCATCGAAAAAGAACAGAAGGCTCTGGATGCCCGGATGATAGCCTCGCAGTATTCGTACCGCGACTGGGAGACATGGCTTCCGGAAGGATTCGAACGGGCAGAATACCGTTACCTTTACGGCGATATGTATTGATTCAAAAATTGCCTGCGCCGACCAAAAACGTCTGCACAGGCAATCTTCCCTTTTTATTCTCTCACAACGCTCTCTTTCTTTTTCAACAAATCAATCCCTTCCACGATACATTCCGGCAGCGGAAGCCCCATCAGGCCCGCATTTTCCAGAATCGATACCGCTTCATTCGCAATGAAGCCGATACAGACCACATTTCTCAAATAATCCGTATGCAAAAGCAAATCCAATCTTGCGGCTATCAGCACAAAAAACAGCGTCATACATTTTCTGATCAGTCCTTTCCATCCCGCCCGGCTCTCCAGGGTACCTTTGGGGGATTTAGGACTTTTTTTGAAAATCACCGGAAGTAGGATTCCTCCCGTTACCCAGTCAATCCCCATAAACAACACCAATGTCTGCAGCGCCATATCCCATCCGCCCAGCAATGCTGCCGCCGCACTTCCTGCCATCCCGATCCCTGTAAAAATAAGTTCTCTCATTCCTTCACCTCCTCCCTGAAAAACTGTTTTCCGCAGCCATTGCGAAGGTTGCTTTTTCTCATTTCCTGTGATATTCTTTGCTATAAGAATTTGCATACTTTCCCGGAAAGGAGTTAACAATGAATCCCTATACCGTTTATACGAACGAGAAAAAAATCACTTACAGCAATTTTTTTCTCTCTCTTCCGTATCCCGTACCCCAAAGATATTCTACTTTAAAATATATTTCTTACGCTGTCGGAATCCTCTGTGCGTTCTTTCTCTTGTTGTCCGACTATTTTCAGGATAAAGCTTCTTTCATAAACTTTTTTAATCTTTTGAAATACCTTGGCTGTTTTCTTTTGATACAGTTGTTAAGATATTGCCCCGTACTCTATGGTCCTTCTTCTGCATGGAAAGCGCATTGGCGTCTGCATTGTATGCTCCGCGCCGAAGGAACTTATCTGGAATCCGTAACACTTTCCTCCGATTTCGTTACGCTCAACGGATATCTGGAAAATGAAAAATTTGAATACTCGCTCACGGATGCCGAGCGCAGTAAAATCACTCTTCTGAAGACTGGAATCATACTTCCTGTGCAGTCCTCCTATGTCTGCCTGCCGCGCGGCTTCTTTCCTGACACCCGCACATTTCAGTCTGTCAACGAAGTTTTAAAACCATAACAAAGGAGTATGTTTTATGAAGGCTCTCACAATTTCCTTTTCTTCGGATAAAACTGATTGCAAAAAACTTTTTCTTGCCTGGTTCCGGCACAGCAGGTCTAATGTTATTCGTATTTCTCTTCTGGCACTGATAGGATTCGCTCTTTTATTCGAAATTTGGAGTCCCTTTTATCTCAGAACTTTCAACGTCCCACCGCAGGAGTATTTTTCTTTACTTTTCTTTGTAATGGCCGCCTGTATGTTTATGCTTTTTTGTATCCCTTTCGTTGTCGTGATGCCGCGTATACGTTACCGCACATTTCTTTATACTGTTGACAGTCTGAAAAAATCCGGAACCTCTCTGAAAGAAGTAACTTTTCTGGAGGATGCGTTGAAGTTGGATCTTGTGCTTTATGGGTTCTCTTCGCAAAAAGTGATTCCTTACCGCCAGATAAAAAAATGTACTGTGCTTCCCTCCGGAATCGTGTTCTATTTTCACAAAGAACTTCCTCTGCTGCTGATTTCAAAAACAATGTTTCACTCTGAAAAAGACTTTTTCATGGTGAGCGCATGGCTGAAGCACGAAAATCGCAAATAAACATTACTAACATGTTCATTGCTTAATTCCTGGATATTTCTGATCCCATTTTTACGATTACTCTCGAGATACCGTCTAAATATCCCGAGAGTAACTCTAACTTACGAATGGCACAAACTATTGCATATCATGCTATTACCTTCAATGCATTAGTAAAAAACAAACCAATCGCACCCACTACTTGAATCCCCTTAGTCACTGCTGCAGCAACCGCTGCAGCACCTCCAAACATATAAAACGCCACACATACACCAACTACCACCGCTGTCGCCACCGCATATTGAAACACCTTGTTAGACGCACCCTGTGTTTCCGGCGCTCCTCCTTCTTCCGGCGGGACAGGCTTGATCCATATAGTATATTTGTAACTGAATTTCTCTCTCCATGTTTCTGACACTTCAACTTCTGCCTCATAGACATACGAAAGCTTCAGCCATTCGCCTTCCACACCGATTTCTGTTTTTCCTTTTCCATCTCCGATCGCCACAGCCAGTTCGATCACCGGAACCATCACTTCATCTTCTTCCTGCACTCCGAATGAAGTCTCAATCGTTCCCAAGACAGAGGTACCGCTGTAAGTAATCGTTCCGTCCTCAATATCAAATTCCGTTGTAAAATCCGCCTCTTCAAAAATTGCTGTACTGTTCGAAAATTCGGTAGTCACCCGATAATACGGCGTGTTGACAACCTCCAGTTCAACGTTAAAATTTTCTTTTGAAAGATTTAACGCCGCCAGATTATTGCCTGTAGTATCTAACAGCTGCCGCCATTTTCTGCTCATAGCAAGATCGATCTGCTCCTGTGTCGGTTTCCCATCTTCTTCTGAACTCTCCGGTCCGTCGTTGCAGCCGTATCCGTGAATGTAAGTATCCGTTCTGTCGTAGTAGTGCATACCGACGCCATCGCCCGTATTTCCTTCCACGGTCTGGATCTGAGAGGATGTCACCTGAATAACAATTCCGGTGTGGCTCACACGGCCCGCGCTTGCACCCCAGAAGAAAACCGTATCTCCGACTCTCGGCACATATCCGCCGCTTCGGCTGTAAAATTTTCCTCTGGATCGATACCATTCCACACCTGACGGGCAGTATGCATACCGCGGAACTTTCGTTCCAAGAATCCCAGCCTGTTCCGCACACCAAGAAACAAACATCGCGCACCATGCCTGCCCCTGCATTCCATACCACTGACCATAAGGAGTGATATTATTGCTGTTGTCCTCCTGAAATGCCCAGCTCCATTCGTGTTTCGCAACATTCACAAATTTGGCAACACCTGTTCCGGAGGCTTTGACCTTATACACACTGAAAATTTTATTCCAGGTGCCCGAGCCTACAATTCCATCCGCGCTTAATCCGTATTTCTGCTGAAATGCTTTGACTGCGTTTTCCATAGCGCTTCCAAAAATCCCGTCGATTGTCAGGGAATATCCAAGTTCGCTCAAAATTCTCTGTAAATATCTGGTCAGCGAACCGTTGGAGCCATTTTTCAGTGTCGCGGATGTAGTGCCGCTTCCGCCGCCGCTGCCCACGGTAATTCCCAGCTTCTGCTGTGTGGCCGTTCCTACCATTCCATCAGGGCTCAGTCCGTTATCCTCCTGGAAATCCATCACAGCAGAATACGTTTTGTCGCCTGCAATTCCATCCACGCCGCCGGTATCATATCCGTGATTCACCAAAGCCTGCTGGATCGGCTTAATCAGCGTCCTCATTTTTTCCCAGGTCGCTGTGCCGACAATTCCATCCGCACTAAGACCATATCTTTCCTGAAATCGCTTCACTGCCTCTTCCGTACCTGTTCCAAAGCTTCCGTCCACTCCGTTTGGGTTGATCACCATCATCCGAAGTCCTCTCTGAAGGAACAGTACATACGGTCCGCTGGAACCTTTCTTCAGCGGAAACGCATCATTTCCCCCGTCTCCCACGCTTCCCAGCAGTTTTTCTCTTGTTGCAGGACCAACCTGTCCGTCAACACTGAGACCCTGATCTGCCTGAAACTGCCGTACTCCCTCATAAGTTCCGGGACCTGCCACGCCATCTGTCGCTCCAATGCTGTAACCTTTCTGAACCAGAGCACGCTGAATCTCCAGGATCAGTTCTTCCATTTTTCCCCATGTTCCTGAGGCAACAATTCCATCCGCACTGAGATTGTATTTCTGTTGAAATTTTACAACTGCTTCATAGGTTCCTTCCCCGAAAACACCGTCGAGGCTTCCCGGAGAACAGCATAAAATCCGCAGTCCATACTGAAGATATTTTACTTTGCTTCCTCTGTCTCCCTCTTTCAGCGGAAAATCCGCATCGCCTACTTCCACAGAACCGTCTCTCAAAAGAACGGCCCGTGTCGCCGGTCCCACCTGACCGTCTGCAGCAAGCCCATGTTCTTTCTGAAACTCTACTACGCCGTTGTAAGTACCTTCTCCTGCAACTCCATCAATGCTGGAATGATAATATCCCTTCATCGAAAGTGCTCTCTGAATGGGTTTGATTTCTCCGGAAATACTGTTCCATGTAGCGTCTCCTGCCTGTCCGTCTACCTCCAGACCGTAAGCTTCCTGATATTTTCGTACCGCCTTTTCCGTAGCGTCCCCAAAGCTTCCGTCAAATGATCCCGGCGTACAGCACAAAATGTGCAAACCGTACTGAAGGTATGTTACTTTAACTCCTGTGTCTCCTTTTTTCAAATACATAATTTTTTTCCTCTCTTTTTTTATTCAGCCACATTTCGTGTCATTAAGAATCAAAAAAAATATTCCCTATACCGCGGCTTCATGAATATCTTTTTCTCCTTCCATCTCTTCTGTCCCCTGTACCCTTTGTTTTTCCTTCAGAGAATGGCTTTTCATTTGAAAAACAACGGATTTTTCTGCATCTGATCTCCACCTGCTGAGTTTTCCACACTCTCAGGAGGCGTTTCCCGGATGATAGGAATCTACAGAATCTATGGAATTCCTATTTTGACACGTTTCGTGTCTGTAAGTATGTTATATCACACGTCACGTTATGTGTCAATACTATTTTCAATCTTTTTTACTTCCTGAGCGTATTTTTTACTTGTCATCGACCTGTGAGCCGTTTTTCACTCATCATTGGGACTATTAGCCAGCTGAACGGTTACGGACTGTCACGTCTCATTCGAACTCTTACTTGCAGGAGGGAGGAAAAACTATTATAATATAAATAATAGACAGAAACGGGCGACAACAACCGGAGGTTATAAACTATGAGTAGCTTAAGAAATATATTAAAAGAACTGCGCATCCAAAATCAGAAATCACAGATGCAGGTCGCAGAAGCACTTGGTATCTCCCGCAGCACCATCAGCATGTACGAATGCGGAGAACGGGAACCGGATCTTGCCACCTTGCAGAAAATTGCCGATTATTACAAAGTAGATATGAATTATCTGCTTGGAAAATCTTCTGTTTCTTCTCTAAACACAGAAAAAAATTCTTTTCAAGAAACGCCTCCTTTTGAAGCGCTGCAGACTTTGATTGCCCGCAATGGAAAGGATCTCTCACTGCAGCAAAAACAGGATCTGATCCGTCTTCTTCTTTCGGAGGATTCCGATTCGAAATCCGGAATATGAAGCCGGAATTGTCTTCTTTTTCCACAAAGCCTTCCTCTGCTGCTGATTCCCAAAGCATTGTTTCACTCTGAAGAAGGCTTTTTCATGGTGAGCACAGGACTGAAATCTTTTCACGGATAAACAATCTTCTCTTTTCCGGATGTCATCGTCTTTCGCAATCAGGATTTCTATTGACTATATGTACAGATACCAATAGACGCCATACTTATCCAGAACATCTGCACTGCAAACACTCCAAGGCAAAGGTCCAAGCGGCCGGCATACAACCCCTTCTGTAATCAACATATCATACGCCCGCTTTATTTCATCTTCCGTATCAAACTTGAGTCCGATACTTGTCGTTGGCGACACCCCTCTTTTGGCAAATTCATGTACGGCGGAAACCAACGCATTATTTTTAGATTCGCTGACTGCAAAAACATTCACGCCATTTTTTTGCAATTCTGCATGCATATATGTTCCATCCGGGAATTTTTCATTATATCCTAAGGATAGTCCAAAAGCTTCCTGATAAAATTCCACTGCTTCCAATGTGTGATTGATATATAGTGTCATACCTGTTTGCATCACTTACCTCCGTAAATTCTGATTGTAATTTGCGGACAAGGAATTGGAGTATACAGCCAGGTTTGCGCAGCAATTGCACAGACCTGGCTGAACGATTGCGTTTCCCGTCACTCGCCGGTTATTTTCCCGCGCATAATTCTGAGGATCTTTTTCTCCATCCGTGACACCTGCACCTGAGAAATTCCAAGCTCTCTGGCGATCTCGGTCTGGGTCTTGTCTTCGAAATACCGCAGATAGATGATCTGCCGCTCTCTTGCCTCCAGCTTATCCAATGTTTCCTCCAGAAGAATCCGGTTCAAAAGCTGTTCCTGCGCCCCGGACCGTTCCTCCAGCCGGTCTTCCAGTGAAATGTCGTTTCCGTCCCCCTGGTAAATGGTCTTTTGCAGTGACTCCACCTCCGCGCCGGAATCCAGAGCCATCACCAGTTCCTCCATGGTGACCTCCAGTTCTCTGGCGATCAGTGACAGGGAAGGCTCCTGTCCCAGTTCCCGCTCCAGCCGTTCCCGGACGGCATACGCTTTCCAGGAAAGCTCCTTCAGCGGCCGGCTGACCTTCACCATCCCGTCGTCCCGCAGAAACCGTTTGATCTCCCCGGTGATCATCGGCACCGCGTAGGTGGAAAACTGCACTTCGTATCCGGGGTCAAATTTGTCGATCGCTTTCAGAAGGCCGATGCTTCCGATCTGGAACAGGTCCTCCGCCTCCACGCCTCTTCCGGTGAAGCGCCGCACAATGCTCCAGACCAGCCCAAGGTTTTCTTCTACCAATGTATCTCTCGCCGCTTTATCCCCTTCGTGTGCTCTTCGCAGCAGGGCAAGCGTATGCTCCATGATACCTCCTTCATTCCTCCTCAAACATCGAACGGCTTCCCACCGTCTTTTTCATCCGGACCACGGTTCCTTTTCCCACTTCCGATTCCACGGACAGCTCGTCCATAAACGCTTCCATAAACGCAAATCCCATACCGGAGCGGTCCATCTCCGGTTTGGTGGTAAACAGCGGCTCCATCGCTTTTGGAATATCCGGAATCCCTTTTCCGAAATCCGTCACTGTGATCTCAATAGTCTTTCCTGCCAGCCGGCATTCGAGCCGGATCTTATGTACCTGATTTTCGTATGCGTGGATGATCGCGTTTGTGATCGCCTCCGAGACCGCCGTCTTAACGTCGGCTACCTCCTCCAGCGTAGGATTGAGCTGTGTCATAAAAGCCGCCACCGCCACTCTGGCAAAGCTCTCATTGCAGGAGCGGCTGTCAAATTCCATCATCATTTCGTTCGTCTGTTCCATAGTTTCCCCTTTCTCTTCCCTCACAGATTCCATGATTTTTCCGGCACCACTTCGATCACCCTGGATACGCCGGAAATCTTCAGGATCTTCCGAACTCTCTCGTTGGCGTGCAGGGCCCGCACTTTTCCCCCAAGAAGCTGCAGTTCCCGGAAACGTCCCATGACGAGTCCGATCCCCGAACTGTCCATAAACGTAGTCTGTCCAAAATCAAAATCAATCTGGCGGATATTGTGTGTGCTCTGTATCGCCTCCGCTCCGCTGCGGATCTCGTCCGCCAGATGATGATCCAGCTCCGCCGGTACCCTTATGGTCAGTATGCTTCCTTTGATCTGAAATAATTCCTCATTTTTCATATTTTTCTCCCCTTCTGATATGCTCCCGAATAGAAAAGAAAGCCGGAGATATATAAAGACTGTTCTCCATATATCCCCGGCTTCGAGGTTTCTCTCTGCTTTATGATCTTTTTATTCCGTTTCTTCACCGTCCGGGTTACTGCTCTCCCCTTCGCCCGAACTTTCCTCATCTGCTGCGGAGTCTCCTTCCGAAGAATCCTCCGTCGAAGAATCTCCTGCTTCCGGATCCTGCGGCGTGCCACCCAGCTGTTCGATCTGACTTGCCGCTCTTGTAGCGCGTTCTGTTCCAGGGAATGCATTGATGATCTCCTGGAAAGTCGCGATCGCATTGTCCGTGTCCCCGGTTTCCCGGTAAGCATGAGCCAGACGGTTCAACACAACATAATCCTGAGCGTTAATCTCCCGCGCTTTGGTCAATCGGTCAATCGCGGTGGTATATTCCGCATTGTCAAAGGCCTCCACACCTTCATCCTTCAACTCATTGAACATATCATCCTGGATATCCTCATAGATTTCATCATAAACCGCCTTAGCTTCCACGGAGAGATTATCCGTATTGACTTCCATCAGCGCGTTGGACGTCTGTGAAGTGTTTCCCTGCTGATATGCATCCACTGCCTTCATCAGATTCTCATAACTGGTGGTCTTCTGGTTTGCCGCGTCCACCTGCTGCTGGGCGGAGGCTGTCGTCTCATTCAGCGCGTCCACCTGGCTCTGCAGCTCACTGATCTGCGCCTCCTGGCTTGCCATGGTCGCCGTATACTCGATAATCTTTTCGTCCGCCTCGCGGGTGATGTTCTGCTCATGGCCCGGTCCGATCAGGAACCAGACCACCAGCCCGCCGAGTACAAGCCCAAGGAAAATATTCAGCAGCGTCGCCATATAAGAACTCTCCCGGAAGGTCGGAGGCTGGATCACCGCGTCGCTCGCTGCAAGACGGTCCGTCAAAACTTTCTCCACATCCTCCTCCGCTTTTCCCCGGCGGGCAAACCGCCGCGGTTCCAGAGAAGTCTGTGTTCCTGTCTGCTGGTCGACTTCTTTCAGGAATCTCAGCGTAGTGGAGTTGGTCTTGTCGATCCTTGCCGCCTTCTTCAGGATCTTTCTTGCTTTTTCGTACTCCTCTTTTTTGATATGGATCAGCGCCAGAAGATGATAACCTTTGATCAGCTTTGGATTCTGGCTCAGGATCTTTTTCAGCTGGATCGCCGCTACATCTTCGTTGCCTTCCCGGCAGCATTTGAGCGCGCTGTTGTATTTCTTGATCGTCTGATTGATCATATCCAGCTTCGCAGGCTCCGCCTGCAGCTTGGCAATATATTCCGAGGCAATGTTGTGTTCCGGCATGATATTTTTGCTGATGATCCATTCGCTCAGCGCAGATACCGCTTCGCCGGTCTCAAAATAAACAAGTCCGAGAAGATTTCGTGCCTGAATGTTCAGCTTATTAAATTTGAGACTTCTGCGCAGCATGTCGATCGCTCCGGACAGATCCCGGATCTGTGCCTTGTCCAGCCCAAGATTATAATACATATTGGAAAGGGACATACATTTTCGCTGTACGCCCAGGTCAAATCCACAATACGGACAGAAATCCATCTCCTGATCAACGACTGCCTTACAATTCATACAATTCATCGGCACACCTTACTCTTCTTTCTGTGTTTCTTGTTCGGTTTTCATCATTTCCTTTAAAATATCTATGACATCCGTCAGATCACGGCTGTAGATGGCATTCTCCACCTCGTCCACATCGAGACACGGCTTGAATTTCTTCAGTTCTTCCTCATAATTGAGCATTTTTTTCCTCCTTTGCTCTTTTGCTGATATGGTCCTTCAGCTCTCCCGCCAGATACAGCGAGCCCACACAGAACAGCATTCCATCCCCCTTCATCGCATACGCCTGTTCAAATGCCTGCGCCGGATCCGCCTGCGCATATACTTCCCGGCAGCCAGCCTTTCGAAAATCCTCTGCCAGCTCCTCCGCCGGCACCTCGCGGCTTCCTTCGATCTGCGTCGCAACGACCCTTGCCGGGCGGATGCCTTCGCTGATCTTCCGGATCATCTCCTCGTATTTCTTGTCACACACCGCAGAAAACAGGATGGTGATCTCCCGCTCCCTGGCAAAATGTGCCGCAGTTCGGATAAACTGCTCGATGCCGTCCTCATTATGCGCTCCGTCGATGATCACGCCAGGCAGCACCGTTTCCATCCGGCAGGGCCAGTGGGCTTTGGCAATCCCCTGGGTCAAACCTTCCTCCGAAATCCCGTGTATTTCTCTCAGACACTGCATCGTAAAATAGGCAAGACTTGCATTCATCATCTGATAATCCGCGATATACGGGATCTGCAGCGTCACCGGTTCCGCTCCCTGGCAGTCAAAGGTAAAGGTAATTCCTTCCTGGCTGACCGTCTCTCTCCGATACATGGATGGAAGCAGCTCGTAGGCAGGGCTGCCCAGTTCTTCCGCCCGGCTCCGGATCACCTCCGACGCTTCCCGGCAGTGTCCGTCATAGATTACCGGAACGCCCGGCTTGATGATCCCTGCTTTTTCCCCGGCGATCTCCGGAATCGTCTCTCCAAGATATTCCGTGTGATCCCGGCTGATCGATGTGATAATGCAGGCAAGCGGATGCGGAACCACATTGGTGGCATCCAGCCGTCCGCCAAGTCCCGTCTCCAGGACAATGTACTCCACATCCGCCTCGTCAAAGATTACCATTCCCATCAGGAACAGCAGTTCAAAATAGCTTGGATGATCGCCGCCCTCGCGGACAAACCGGCGGACCATTTCCATGACTTTTTCAAAAGCGCTGAGAAAGGCTTCGTCGCTGATATTCTGCCCGTTGATGATGTAGCGTTCGTTGATGCGGATCAGATGCGGCGAAGTAAACAAGCCGACACTCTTGCCGCCGCAGCGCAGCATGGAATCCAGATAGGAACATACGCTCCCTTTTCCGTTGGTTCCCGCCACATGAATGATCTTTCTCCCTGTGGAAGGATTTCCCAGGCGCTCCATCAGCATCCGGGTGTGTTCCAGAGGATGTTTCGTTGTAAACTTTGGTATATTATCAATGTAAGATACTGCTTCTTCGTAGTTCAAAAATTCCACCACTCTTATCTAATGTACTTGTGCGGCAGACGTTTCCGGAACACACGCCGTCAGACCGGCTTCAGTTCCAACCTGAAACGCTCCGTCACCTTACCATTATATAATAGTGGTGGAATATGTCCATAGATAAATTGAAATTTTTGTGCGCAAATTACGATTTTTTTCGGACGGAAAGCCTATGGATTCTGCGCATCGGCAGCATCCGCGCCGTCCGCCGGCGCCGGTGTCCCGGCCTCCGCCGGATCCGGTGTGACGGACGGCGTCAGCGTTACCGTTGTCTGACAGATCCAGGGATCTGTTCTGGATAGTACTTTCTTCGTGGAGCTGTTGCTCTGCTGCGCAATCGTCACCTGATCTCCGTCTTTCAGTTCCAGATCATTGACCATCAAAGTATTGTTGTCCAGGAAAATCGTTTCCATCATTTCCCCATTTACTTCCACACGGCTGGACGCAGTGAAATTCTCTCCGTAGAAATACCAGGTATTATTGCCCACACTCTCCGCCCCGGTCAGCGTAATCGGAACGACACCCAGCTGGATCGACAGCCGCTCATAAGGCGTTTCTCCGTCCAGGCCATAGGAATAACACTCTCCATACAGAAGATCGTACTGCAGCACCTCCAGATCCACCTGGTAATTTCTCGTATTACGCCGTGTCTGATGATAGCGGAAAATGGTTCCTTCATGGATGCCCACGCGGTCCAGAACTTCCGCCGCGATCTGGTAGGACGCCAGATTCATATCCTTCTTTTCCAGCCCCATATTGTCCCAGATCACATACTGGGTCTGATACAGATATTTGTTGGTCAGATCTTCCATTTCAAGATCCATCGTCGGAAGATGGTCGCCGTACATCACCAGAACCGTCGGCTCATCGTATTCCTCCAGGCGTTCTGTCAGCTCTTTGATAAACTGATCCATCTCGTTGATCTCATTGACATAGTATTCCCATGCGTAATTATTCTTCGCCTTGTCTTCCGCCCCGGTCACTGTGATTTTCGGATCTTCCAGCACCGGTTCGTTCTGATAATCACCATGACCCTGAACAGAGATCGTATAAACGTAATCCGGCTGATCCGGCGTGGAGTCCAGCGCCTTGATGATCTCATCGGTCAGGATATAGTCCTTGACCCAGCCTGTCGGAGTCGTATCGGAAATGTCCGGCATATACTCCTCGGAAGTGAAGGTCTCAAATCCCAGTCGGGAAAAAACTGTCCTTCTGGAATAGAAATTCGCCTCGTTGTTATGGATCGCATGAGTCGAATATCCCAGATCCCTCAGCACATAAGGCGCGCTCTCACAGGTTTCCTCCTGGAGGATCGACTTGTACGGATACTCGCCCGGTCCAAAGTAACGAAGGCTCATTCCCGTGATCGTCTCAAATTCCGTATTTGCCGTTCCGGCGCCCACAACAGGGACACGGTACCAGCCGGAAGAATAATCCTTCATCAGCTGGCGGAACGTAGGGATCGGATCCTCGGAAAGATTCAGATATTCCACCGTCTCCGGATCGAAGAAAGATTCCAGCTGAAGGAAAATAATGTTCGGCTTCACCGTATCGTTTTCCTCCGGCTCTCCTTCGCTTTCCTCAATCTGCTGCACCAGTTCCTCCGAATATCCGTTTGGCTCATTGATTCCTGTCTCAAACAGCGTCACTGCCAGACAGTAAGGGTAACCGTAATCCTCATAGGCAAACGCAATGTTTACAAAATAACTGGAAAGCACACGTTTTTCCAGCGCCAGATTCGTCGTACCCACAAACAAAAGCACCACCGCCGCGATCAGCGGAAGATTCACATACCAGCGGATCCTGCCTCTGAACTTCGGTCCCTTGAACCAGAACCATACCAAAAACAGGAGCACGGCTGCCAATGCCGCAAACGCCAGGATCACCGTTCCTCCCGAGAGATATTTGGTGACCACCTTGGCTCCGTCACTGAGGTTCTTCAGATCCGGTCCGGTAAACGGCGTGACCCTGTTGGACAGAATCACACAGTTGATAATACCCAGCAGCAGCCAGAAAAAGGTCATGAACATACGTGCCAGTGTCCTTCTCCTGAACAGATATACGACCATAAAAGTAGTAAAAATCAAAAATGCATTATACAAAAAAACCAGAGGTTTTTCTGTCATAAACGTCCATGCCTGCGAAAAGGATCTGCGGGACAGCGTCTCAATGATGAAATACAAAATGCAGCACCCCGCCGCATGCAGCGGCAGGGAAAGCAGATTGCAGATCTTCAAGGCTTTTGCGCAGCCCGGGCTCAGTTCCTTCGGTTCTCTGGCATTCTTCTTACGCCATTCCTTGAACCTACAGAAACCGTTTTTTATTCTCTCTTTAAATTTCTTCATTTACTTTGAAAGCTGCTCCAATCTTGTACGAACCTGTTCCATCATCTGCTCGTAATTCGCCAGTTTTTCTCTCTCCGCCTGAACCTTTGCCTCCGGCGCTTTCTGGACGAAGTTCGGATTATTGAGCATTCCGTTGGAACGGGCAATTTCCTTGTTCAAACGTTCTTCTTCTTTTTTCAGACGTTCGATCTCTTTCTCAATATCCACCAGCTCCGCAAATGGAATATAGATGGCAGCCTGCGGGATTACTGCGGAAACCGCATCGTCGGCGATACCCTCCTTATCCTTCTGTACATGAACCTCATTGGCGGATGCCAGAGTTCCGAAGAACACGCTTCCGCTGCGGAATGTATCCAGCACGGTATCGTCCTCGCTTACCACGTAAACGCTGGCTTTCTTTGACGGCGGTACCTGAAGTTCGGTACGAACGGCACGGATGCTGCGAACGGCTTCCTTCATCCGCTCAACGTCCGCCTCTTCCTTCTGGAAGTTCCACTCCTCCGTGAATGCCGGCCAGGAAGCGATCATAATGGACTCTTCTTCCGGATTCAGCGTGCAGTAAATTTCCTCTGTGAGAAACGGCATGTACGGATGCAGAAGCTTCAGCGCGTTTCCAAGCACGGTCTTCAGTGTCCAGAGCGCCGCTCCCTTGGTCTCGTCCGTCTCACTGTACAGGCGCGGTTTCACCATCTCGATATACCAGTCACAGAACTCTTCCCAAATGAAATCATAAACCTTCTGTACGGCGATACCCAGCTCATATTTGTCCAGGTTCTCCGTTACCTCAGCGGCAAGGCTGTTCACCTTGGACAGGATCCATTTATCGGCGATGGTCAGATTTTCTTTCGGCATCTCTGCCGGAACCTCCGCCTTTTCCAGGTTCATCATGATGAAGCGGGATGCATTCCATACCTTGTTGGCAAAGTTGCGGCTCGCCTCCACACGCTCCCAGTAGAAACGCATGTCATTTCCCGGCGCATTTCCTGTCATCAGTGTCAGACGCAGGGCATCCGCGCCGTACTGATCGATCACTTTCAGCGGATCGATGCCGTTTCCGAGGGATTTGCTCATCTTTCTTCCCTGGGAATCTCTCACAAGGCCGTGGATCAGTACGTGGTGGAACGGAATCTCACCGGTCTGCTCCAGAGCGGAGAACATCATACGCATTACCCAGAACGGGATGATATCATAACCCGTTACCAGGACATCCGTGGGATAGAAATATTCCAGTTCCGGCGTCTTCTCCGGCCATCCCAGTGTGGAAAACGGCCACAGAGCGGAACTGAACCAGGTGTCCAGAGTATCCGGATCCTGGGTGAAATGGGTGTGTCCGCATTTCGGGCAGACTGCAGGAGCGCCGCCTCTCTGTACGATCAGCTCCCCGCACTTGTCACAGGTATAAGCCGGGATCCTATGTCCCCACCACAGCTGTCTGGAGATACACCAGTCACGGATATTTTCCAGCCAGTGGAAATACGTTTTTTCAAAACTCTGCGGAACAAAGTTTGTTTTTCCGCTCTTTACCGCCTCGATCGCCGGTTTTGCCATATCCGCCATCTTTACGAACCACTGGGGTTTTACCATCGGCTCGATCGTCGTCTTACAGCGGTCATGGGTTCCTACGTTGTGAACATGATCCTCTACTTTTACGAGAAGTCCCTGTGCCTCAAGATCCGCAACCATTGCCTTTCTCGCCTCATAGCGGTCCATACCTGCGTATTTTCCGCATTTTTCATTCATGGTCGCGTCATCATTCATGATATTGATCTCCGGCAGATTATGGCGTCTTCCCACCTCGAAATCGTTAGGGTCATGTGCCGGTGTGATCTTTACGCATCCGGTTCCGAACTCTTTGTCTACATAGGCATCCGCGATCACCGGAATCTCACGGTCTGTCAGCGGAAGCTTCAGCATCTTTCCGATAAGATCCTGATAGCGCTCATCTTCCGGATTAACCGCAACGGCGGTATCCCCCAGAAGGGTTTCCGGACGGGTCGTGGCGATCTCAACATATCTGCCTTCCTCTCCAACGATTGGATAATTGATATGCCAGAAATGTCCCGCCTGTTCCTCATGCTCTACCTCGGCATCGGAAATGGAGGTCTGACATACCGGACACCAGTTGATAATGCGGCTGCCTTTATAGATCCATCCTTTTTCGTACAGACGGCAGAATACTTCTTCTACAGCTTTGGAACAGCCCTCATCCATCGTGAAACGTTCTCTGTCCCAATCTGCGGAAGAGCCCAGTTTTTTCAGCTGGTCGTTGATCCGTCCGCCGTACTCCTTTTTCCATTCCCAGCAGTATCTGAGAAATTCTTCGCGGCCGATCTCATCCTTGTCGATGCCTTTTTCTTTCAGCATCTCGGTTACTTTGACCTCTGTGGCGATCGCCGCATGGTCGGTTCCCGGCTGCCAGAGGGTCTCATATCCCTGCATTCTCTTGAAGCGCGCCAGGATATCCTGCATGGTGTTGTCCAGCGCATGGCCCATATGAAGCTGGCCGGTTACGTTCGGCGGCGGCATCATGATGGTAAATGATTTTTTGTTTGGATTTACTTCGGCATGAAAATATCCTCGGTCCATCCATTTCTGATAAAGTCTGTCCTCGATCCCTTTCGGATCGTAGGTTTTGGCAAGCTCCTTGTTCATTTTCTTCCTCCTTGATCCTGGATGGTGCTGCCGGAAATAAAAAGAAAAAGCCCTTTGCACAGCAATTGTGCAAAGGGCGAAACGTTCCGCGGTACCACCTTTGTTTTGTCTCTCTCAAAGCGCACGGATCTTGTCACATGTTCCCGTATCTTTTCCTGTACGCTCCTGTCCTTTAACGCTGACGAGGCGTGAGAATCTACTTTGCACAACCACTTGCTTTCTGTTGTCTTTCAATCCCCCGGTTCAAAAGCTACCTTCCATGACCACTTCCCTGGACGGCCTTTCAGCCGGTGAACCGTCCTCTCTTTCGGGGTTCTTCATGTACTCCTCTTTCTCATTACCTTTATTTGTTCAGGTTGTCCTTATCATAAGCGTGTTTCCGTATTTTGTCAAGACGAAAAAAAATTAAGATTTTTTGTAGTATTCTCTCGGGGCGCAGCCGTACATGGTGCGGAATTGACGGAAGAAATTGCTGTAGTCGGAGAAGCCGCTTTCTTCGGCGGCTGTGCGGGGCGGGATTCCTTCTTTCAGGAGTTTTTCTGCGTTCAGGAGTCTTTTCAGGAGCAGATACTGATACGGGGAGCCTCCTACTTCTTCTTTGAATTCTTTGGACAGCTGGCTGTAGTTTTTTAGGAATTGTTTTTCCAGCTGGCGGCTGGTTACCGGGTTCTTGTAGTTCTTTTCGATGTATTCTGCCATTTCCCGGACCGTTGCGGTCATTTCTGATTTTTCTGGCTTGGCTTTTCCCTGCTGTAATTTTGCACGGGCCAGCAAAACAAAAAAGCAGGTCAGCAGTGCATGGATCACGGTTTCTTTGCCGTATGCATTCCCTTTGTCTTCACAGAGAAGTTTCTGAAGCAGTGTTTTCATTTCCTGACGCTGTGGTTCTTCCAGACAGTACTGCTGTACCGGGAGATTTTCAGTGCCGGACCATTGGATGTTGTGATCTTTTCCATTCAGTTTTTCCGACAGCTCCTGGGAAAATCTCAGAGCGATCCTTTCTGAACAGTGTCCGCTGTGAATGCAGGGCTGATGCAGACGGTAAGGAGGGATCAAAAGCAAATGTCCTGGTTCCATCCGATAGGTATATCCTTCCACATTATACAGAATGTCTCCTGATACGGCAAAAAAAGCTTCGTAGTGATCGTGATAATGAAGGGATACCTTTCCGTTCAGGGGAGCCATATTGTGACGGATCATGTATACACTGCCTGCCGGGAGGGAAATACTGTCTTCTTCAAATCTGGATTTTATTTTCTCTCCCATTCTGTCACCTCTTTTCCTGAAATCAACAATCTTTTTCTCATTTTTTGCAATATTTTTCTTTGATTCCTGCCTTTATACTTATTATACAAAATTGATCCGCAAACAACAAGAAAGGAAGTGTCTTTATGGAAAAAGGTAAGATCGGAGTACAAATGATGATGCTGAAGGAGGAAATCCGCCGGGACGGTATGCGGACTGCCATGGAAAAGCTTGCCGACCTTGGTTATCACGCGGTGGAAGTTTCCCAGATTCCCATGACGCCGGAAAATATCCGGGAACTTCAGTATGCAGATCAGAATCTCGGAATTCAGACCGTTTCCATGTCCTGCGGGCTTGAGGACTTGTCTCCGGACTACAAATATCCGGGCGATACGCTCGCCAACGATTTCAATAAGATCGTCGAGGACTGCCAGGCGGTCAACTGTGGGATTCTGCGCATCGGAATGCTCCCCCTTCATTCTGCCGTCTCACCGGAAAAAATGATGGAAATGATCCAGCGCTGTGAAGAATACGCGGCTGCGCTCAAAACACACGGAATTGATTTTTATTATCATGCGCACACAATGGAATTTTATCGCTGGAAAGGAAAACCCGTCCTTACCCATATGAAAGAACAAACAAAAGTGCTAGGTTTTGAGCTGGACAGCCACTGGATGTGGCGGGGCGGTGTGGATCCGGTTTCCTATATCCGAAGTTTTCAGGGACGTGTACGTCTCCTTCATCTGAAAGACTATCGCATCGGACTGGTCTCCGATCCCACACATATGCCGTCGGATATTTTCGGACCTCTGGAAGAATTTGCGGAAGTCGGCGAAGGCTGTCTTGACATGCCCGCGATCATTCAGGCAGGACTGGAGAGCGGAAGCGAATATTTCCTGATCGAACAGGACAAGCAGTATGGCAGAAATGTTTATGATTCTCTTCGTATGTCCCGTGACAATCTGATAAAAATGGGATATGCTGACTGGTTTTAAACACGTACAGCACAACTCCCGCAGCAGAAAACCTGCCGCGGGAGTTGTCCCTGTCAGATGAGTTTTTCAGATAAACTGATTTCTCACTGCATCATATTCATAATCAATCGCTGCCAGCCTGTTCCGCAGATCATGTTCACTGACCTGCAGGGAACTGCACAGTTCCTGAAGGCTGGGATAAAAATCCCGAAGCTGAGTATTGACATAGCTCAGCAGCATCACCGGATCCTTGGGCATTGCTCCATTACCTCCACATTTTATGCCTCGACCACTTCCACTCTCGGTCTTACCGAGGCGGTAAGTGTTCCATCCTGAGCGTCCAGCACGATCGTGTCTCCGGTGTTGACCTGTCCGCCGAGGATCATACGGGCAGCGGTCGTCTCCACTTCCTTCTGGATAAACCGGCGCAGAGGCCTTGCTCCGTATACCGGATCGTATCCGCCTTCAATGACGTACTGCTTTCCGGCTTCGGTCAGTTCCACAGACAACTCCTGATTTTCCAGACGTTCATTCAGTTCCTTCATCAACAGGTCTACAATATGCCCAATATTGTCTTTTGTCAAGGGTTTGAACATAATTGTTTCATCCAGACGGTTCAGAAATTCCGGACGGAAGTGGGCGCGCAGATCCTGCATTACCATATTTCTCGCTTCCTCGGAAATCTCTCCGTTGTCCTGGATACCCTCCAGCAGATACTGGGAACCGATATTCGACGTCATGATCAGGATTGTATTTTTAAAGTCCACAGTACGACCCTGGGAATCGGTGATCCGTCCGTCATCCAGCACCTGAAGCAATACGTTGAAGACATCCGGATGAGCTTTCTCCACCTCGTCGAACAGAACGACCGAATACGGTTTCCGGCGTACTGCCTCGGTGAGCTGACCGCCCTCCTCATATCCCACATATCCCGGAGGCGCTCCGATCAGACGGGAGACGGAATATTTCTCCATATATTCACTCATATCGATACGAACCATGTTGTTTTCGTCGTCAAACAGCTTCTGTGCCAGCGTCTTCGCCAGCTCCGTTTTTCCGACACCGGTAGGTCCGAGGAACAGGAAGGAACCAATCGGCTTCGTCGGATCCTTGATTCCCGCTTTGGAACGGATAATCGCATCCGCAACTTTTGTCACCGCCTCATCCTGTCCGATCACACGGGTATGAAGCTCCTGCTCCAGTCCGAGGATTTTCACACGCTCGCCCTCCGTCAGTTTTGCAACCGGAATGCCGGTCCACCGGGACACGATACGGGCAATCTCCTCATCGGTAACGCTCTCATGCACAAGAGAGAGATCCGAATCCTTGACTCTGGCTTCCTCCGCCGCCAGCTGCTGCTGGAGTTTCGGAAGTTCTCCGTACTGGAGCTCCGCCGCCTTGTTCAGATCGTAGTCCTGCTGGGCTTTCTGGATCTGTTTGTTGATGTCCTCGATCTGCTCACGCAGAGCGGACAGTTTTTCTACGGATTTCTTTTCATTTTCCCACTGAGCCTTCTGAGCCTGGAAATTATCTTTCAGTTCCGCCAGTTCTTTCTGCAGTTCTTCCAGACGTTCTTTGCTCAGATTGTCTGTCTCCTTTTTCAGAGCCGCTTCCTCGATCTGCATCTGCATAATCCGGCGGTTCAGCTCATCCAGCTCCGTCGGCATGGAATCCAGTTCCGTTTTGATCAGCGCACATGCCTCATCCACAAGGTCAATCGCCTTGTCCGGCAGAAAACGGTCGCTGATATAACGGTCCGAAAGCATCGCCGCCGCCACCAGCGCTCCATCGGTGATCTTTACGCCGTGAAATACTTCATAACGTTCTTTCAGGCCACGAAGAATGGAGATTGTATCTTCCACGGTCGGCTCGTCGACCTGAACCGGCTGGAACCGTCGTTCCAGAGCCGCGTCTTTTTCAATATACTGACGGTATTCATCCAGCGTAGTCGCGCCGATACAGTGCAGCTCGCCCCGCGCCAGCATCGGCTTGAGCATATTTCCGGCATCCATCGCGCCGTCCGTCTTTCCGGCTCCTACGATCAGGTGCAGCTCATCGATGAACAGGATGATCTTTCCATCGCTTTTGCGGACTTCCTCCAGAACGGCTTTCAGACGCTCCTCAAACTCTCCGCGGTACTTTGCTCCTGCCACCAGCGCTCCCATGTCCAGGGAAAAGATTGTTTTATTTTTCAGGCTCTCCGGCACATCCCCCTTGGCAATACGCTGCGCCAGCCCTTCTACGACTGCCGTCTTACCTACGCCTGGTTCACCGATCAGAACCGGATTGTTTTTTGTCTTTCTGGAAAGAATACGGATCACATTCCGGATCTCTGTGTCACGTCCGATGACCGGATCCAGCTTCTGGCTTCTGGCTTTTTCCACCAGATCCTGTCCGTATTTTTCCAGTGTGTCATAGGTTGCTTCCGGATTGTCCGTGGTGACTCTCTGGTTGCCCCGCACGGTACTCAGCGCCTGAAGAAAGCGCTCCCGGGTAATTCCATATTCCTGAAACAGCTTTTTCATCGCCGGGCTCGGGTTCTTCAGCATCGACAGGAACAGATGCTCTACGGAAACGTATTCATCCCCCATCGCCTTTGCCTCGTCCTCCGCGCTGACCAGCGCTTTGTTCAGATACTGGCCGATGTATGGCTGTCCGCCGGATACCTTGACTCTGTCATTCAGAGCCTGCGTTACCCGGTTGACAAAGTGCTCTTTCTGAATTTCCATCTTCTCGATCATTTTCAGGATCAGGCTGTCCTCCTGGTGGAGAAGATTGTACAGCAGGTGCTCCTGCTCTACCTCCTGATTTCCAAAATCATAGGCGGTCTTTTCCAGGTCCTGAACAGCCTGCAGTGATTTCTGCGTAAATTTGCTGATATTCATATCTGTAACCTCCTTGTATGGCTTAGTTTCCTTTTGTTCTATGCAGAATATAACACTTATTGTTAGCACTGTCAAGAGGTGAGTGCTAATTTTTTAAATAATTTTTTTGGAAAACCTCAAAAAAGCTTGATTTTACGGGCTTTTTCGGACTTTCCAAATTTTCGATTTTTTCAAAAAATGGCTTACTACACCATTTTTACACCATTTCTACACCAATTTCAGAATCGGGGATCTCCAAAATCCCCTGTAAATTCAAGGAAATCTGAGTTAATTTACTACACCATCAAAAGCAGAAAAATCTGATTTTTTTCATTTTTTTCACCATCATGCCCTTAAAACCTCCAATGCCGGGACAGAAATTCCCATCACATAATCTGAACCAAATCCATCTTCGCAATCTCTTTTTCGATCCTGGACCGGTCTGTGATATGATTATAAACTTCCATCGTGACACTGATGTTGGCGTGTCCCATCACGTACTGAACGACCTTCATATCCAGATCCGTCTCTGCCATCCGTGTACAGGCCGTATGTCTAAGTATGTGGGCAGAGATGTGCGGCAGCTCTTCCGGCTTTCTCCTCTCCCGCTTTGCCCGCTCATTTTCTTCCTCGTTATAAGCCTTTACAATATCCCGGAGAATAAAGTTCACGGTAGTGGGCATCATAGGACGTCCGCTCCTGCTCATAAACACAAAATTCGAAAGCCCTTCGATTTTCACATCCCTGGGAATCCCCATCTGAAAATTCAGCCGTCTCTGGGTCTCAAAGGCTTTTGCCACCATCTTGCTCATGGGTATCTCCCGGATTCCGGCTTCTGTCTTCGGCATGGTCACATGAAAATCACACCCGTCTCCATAGTTCTTATAGATCAGCTGATGATTCACGTATACGGTCCTGGTCTTCAGATCTACATCCTTCCAGGTGAGTCCAATCAGCTCCCCACAGCGGAGTCCGGTTCCGATCATCACCTGCAAAAGTGGCAGATAGATATGGAATACCTCGCTGTTCTTTACATAGTTCAGCAGATTTTTCTGCTGGTCAAAGGACAGGGCGGTGCGTTTCTTTTCCGGTTCTCCATAATCTCCCAGCGTTCTCTTGGCCGGATTTTTCCGGATGATATCGTCATCTACAGCCACCTCAAAGCTCGGTAAGATCATATTATGGAGAAACTTGATGGTACTGTGGGAATATTTCTGTTTGCTCAGCCGGGAATAAAACAACCGTACATGAGATGGTCTTACCTGTACCACTTTCATCTGTCCGAGTTCATTCCTCACAAGACTGTTCCACATCCTTCTGTAATTGGCCTGTGTACTCTCTGCCAGCTTTCTGGTATCCATGTGGATCTCAAACAGGTCATTGAGAGTCATGTTCTTGCATTGGGTATCGGTCATAATTCCTTCGCTCTGGTCTTTCTCAATCTCTTTTTCTTTTTTCCTGAGTTCAGCCAGATCCGGAGAATAAACGGCCAGGCGTCTGCCAGTCCGTTCATCTTTGTACCGGTACATATAGAGTCCATCCTTGCGCTGGGATTCCCCGGTCCTCAGATTTCTTCCTCTATTGTCTTTTCTTGCCACAAAACCATTCCTTTCTGGAACAGTTCAGCCATCTGGTGTCAGGAGACGGATTTATGCTTGCATAAAAATCCGGTGACTGACATCCAGATGCGATGAGCGCCCGTAAATGAGCAAAACAATGGCGGCAGCCATCATTAGCACGTAAGTGCGGTTTTGCGAATGGCGCGTGCTGAACTGTTACTTCTGTTGGTGTGGTATAAAAAAAGTTGACAGTTTATTCTCAAGGATTTCATAATAGAATCATGAGAATAAGGAGGTATTCAA